>NZ_JBHSMI010000029.1:147777-648665 GCF_042655525.1 Cohnella soli | reverse complement strand
GATGAGGGAAAACCTCACGTCCGGTTTGATGAAGGGGGAGCTGAAAAAGTAGAAGGAGGGCTTCCGCCCCCCCAATGAAATTTCAGTTCTCTACTCTACTCAAGATGAGCCGATGAACGCTTCACGCACGCGACTCCAGAACGGGAACGGGCGGTGTCTTGCGAAAGAGATTTTGTTATCCGCCACTTTGCACATGATCGAAGTTACTCCGTTCATCTGCATGACGAGATGGTCAATGCCAATGGCCAGCTCGTCCTCCGGGTCCGGGAGAATGTCGCAATGATGGTGCTTAGGCAAGATGACGGGCGAACCGAGCGTCCGATACACCCTGTTGTTGATCGAAGCCATTTCCGCGATCTGCAAGGCTTCCAGGGAAGGATGGATGACAGCGCCCCCCAGACTTTTGTTGTAGCCTGTACTTCCAGAAGGTGTTGAAATGACGATGCCGTCTCCTCGGAACGTTTCGAAGGGGACATCGTTAATATGAATCGCGGCGACGAATGTGCCGTCTACGCTTTTGAGCGAAAATTCGTTGAGTGCCAAATACTCCGTCGAACCTTCAGCCGTCGTTATGACGACTTGCAGGAGCGGGTATTCGATCAGGGTAGGCTTGGAGTTCGCCATCATCTCGACCAGCTCGGGGATTTCCCCCTTCTGCCAGTCCGCATAAAAGCCAAGGTGCCCGGTATGCACGCCGATGAAAGACACGCGGTTCACTTGGCTCTTGAACCGATGAAACGCCTGAAGCAACGTGCCATCCCCACCGATGGAGACGACGATATCCGGCGACGTTTCGTCCATCTCTAATCCTTTGGCGTACGCTAGGGAACGGAACTGCTCGGCCAATTCGTGGGATAACTGGTCCCCCCGGTCCAGCAATGCATATTTCAATTCGGAAACTCCTTCCGACAAGCGTAGATGATACGATCATAAACAATAACGGAGGCGAATTCAATCCTCGTTTCCGCAATGCCCCCTACTTTAGGCATCTTTGCGGGTTCGGCGAAGCGCCGCCGCCACTGACGTCACGGCTCCTGCGACGATAACGACAATCAGAGTTCCGATAAACGTAACGCCTATCCAGCCTAACGATAGAAGCGGAGAGTGCCATGCGGTGATGCCGCCTCCAGCAACGTAAGCTTTTTCGCCCCCGGCGAGGGTGGTAGAAGCTTCAGATCCCGCAGGAAAGAGCGGCCACACGATGTAGACGAGCAGCATGGAGAGAACGCCATGGGCGAGACGAGTGCGCGCGAAAGAGCCGTAACGCCATCCGGTTCGGCTCATGAGGCCAGCCACTTGGGCGTGAACGGACAAGCCGGCCCACGACAGCACGAAGGCGGCGACAGCGGCGCGATGCACAAGCGGAATGGCCTGATCGGAAGCCGCGGCTTTCGCCCCGAGCGTCACTTCGAACAGCCCGTTTACGAAGGCGGGAGCCAGATTCGGATAAAGGCCTACAAGCTTGAGCAATTGCCCTGTCGAATCCCGTAACAACAAAAGAAGCCCGCTGTTCACGAGCAAATCAAGCACGGCGGAGAAAAATACGACCAGTCCGCCGACGATCATCATCAGTCCGAGGGACGAGACGAGTGATTGTTGCAGCAATACGCCGAAAGGCCGTCCGTCCGCAAGGCGGGCTTCGTGCATTGCGGCGATAGCGGCCCGAATACGCCCCCCTTTCGGTGCCGAAGCAACTGGCTCGGGAACGCCACCTTGTTCCGTTATGGGCTGCAACGGCGTTGTTTCCGCGTTGGCACCCCGTGAGCGGCGAAACCGCGCGAGAATACCGAGCAGCAGGGCACCTCCGTAATGCGCTGCGGCAATCGCCGGCGCAGGCTGCAACGAACCGAAGAAACCGATGCAAACTGCGCCCATCAGGAAGATGGGGTCGGAAGTCGTCGTCATCGCAACGAGCCGTTCTCCTTCGTCCCGATTGACGAGTTTCTGTTCCATAAGTCTCGAGGTTAGCTTGGCGCCGACCGGGTAACCGGAGGCGAAGCCCATAGCGACGATAAATCCGCCGACGCCCGGCAGTCGGAAGAGCGGGCGCATAAGCGGATCGAGCAGCATGCCCGCCATATGGACGATGCCGAAGCCGAGCATAAGCTCCGACAGCACGAAAAACGGGAACAAAGCTGGGAACAGCACGTCCCACCAGACGACGACGCCACGCAGCGATGCGTCTAACGCAATTTGCGGGAACGCGAGCGCGAGCGCGCCGATAAACAAAGAGAAACCGCCAAGCGCGACCGATCCGGCTAGCAACGAGCGGCGGCGGGAATTGGAGCGTGGGGTAGGCTGCGTAATCGCCAATGTTTTTCCTCCTAGGGCGTGTCTGCATACTCCGATGGGAGCAGATGTTGCCGAATTTTCGTTTCATGCAAGGCGCGTTTGTGAAGGCGTACCGGAGGTACGTCAAGCAAACGGAACGAAGCAGGGGGCGAAAAGGCGGTGAAAGATGCCCCCTGAGTGGGTTTGCAGACACGCCCTAGCATTTGAATGCCTTATGTCCCACTATATGTGCGGAACGGGACAAACTTTCATCCTCCGCATGTGCCCATTTTTATGCAACCGCTTTCAAAATTGTAGTGATATGGCCGGAAGTTTATGTTACAATAGAACTAGATAAGCAAGGTTGCTTATCGTACAGCATAGACTAAGAAGGTAAATGATTGGCTGGAGGGATGACAGATGGCGGGTATCGTTGCAGGATTAATTGTATGCGCTTTCGTATATGTCATTCGCGAATCGCTGACAACGCCGGAAGAGGAAATGTAAAATTCTCAGTTCGCTCCAATCGCCCTGCGGGGCGATTTTTGTGTGTAAAGACGATGAACAATAAGGACTGGACGAAACTAAGCTCTGAAATGGGCGTTTCGTTCGGTTTTATTATTTTCGAGGGGAGCTCGTGTGGTATAATCGGCATAGTCCTTTTTCACCTTTAGGCGCAAAACAGGATGATTTACCTACATATGTTTCCCTTAGGAGGTTCACGTGCCTAACTACGATACGCTTTACGAAGCACTTGGCGGCGCAGACGGCATCCGGGATTTGGTCGAGAAATTTTACCCGAAAGTGCAGCAGCATCCGCTGTTGGCACCGTTATTCCCGGAAGATATTAGGCCTGTAATGGAAAAGCAGTATTTGTTTCTGACTCAATTCATGGGCGGTCCGTCGCTCTATTCCGATCAGTACGGACATCCTATGATGCGGGCGCGCCATATGCCGTTCCCGATTACGCCCGAGAGAGCGGAGGCTTGGCTTGACTGCATGGCGCGAGCACTGGCGGAGACGCCGGCGCCTGAATCCGTTCGCAAGTTCGCGATCGAGCGATTGTCCGGCCCCGCGTTTCATTTCGTCAACACAGAGTCTGACTCTTCTAGCTGATAGGAGGCTTGTCGTGGAGCCGTTGTTCCAGATCAAGATCGATTGCATTTGCTGCGAAGGCAGCTTTCAAACTTCAAGAGTTAGGCCAAGCTTGAAAAAAGCGATCCGAACGGATACCGACTTTTGCTCCTATTTCAAGTCGATCAATCCGGACTTTTACGTCGTTAGAGTGTGTCCGACGTGCGGCTTTGCTTCAACCGAACATTCAGCGGTGCGGCTGAACGAAAAGATGAGGACGGCCTTCTACGAGAAAATCGGCAAGCAATGGCAGTTCCGCGATTATGGCGGCGAACGAACGCTGGGGACCGCGCTGGAATGCTACAAGTTTGCACTCCTGACGGCGCAAGCGATCGGCGAGCGGGAACGCGTCATCGCGTCGCTCTTGCACCATATTGCTTGGCTGTACCGTTACGAAGGCAAGCACGATCAGGAAATCCGGTTTATCGAGTTCGCTAAGGACGCATACGTAAAAGTGTACGAGACGGAGCGGGATGCGATCAGCAATGCTCGATTGATGTATTTGATCGGAGAGCTGCATAAGCGGCTTGGATTGTTCTCGGAGGCGGTACGTTGGTTCGGCCGGGTTATTCACGACAAAAATATCGTCGATGCGGCGATGATCCGAGCTTCCAGAGAGCAGTGGCAAGCGATTCGCGAAGAAATGACCGGACAAGGCATGGAACTTCCGGTAGAAATGCGGCAGGACGGGGCGTGAGTTATTTTCCCCTGACTGGACGGTCTGCCAGCAAGTAGTCGCTATCGGAGTCAATCACCCGTACGCTGCCATGGCAGCAAGGGAAGACAAGCAATATTTTGCGACGTCCGCCGGACAGGCTGGAGACGTCTTCCGGCTTTAACGGTAGCAGCACGTGGGAGCTTTGACAGAATGGGCATTCTTGCGCGAAGACATCGTTCATGACGATATCGTACGGCAAGCAGTTGCGGAGTGGCAGCATAGACAAAATCATGTCCCCTTTCGGATAAACATAACATACATCAAGGCACGACTTTAGCGCAATGGAACGGAGTGGTACGGAATGAATGAAACATATTCGCTAAAATGGAATCTCGATTCGCTGTTTCCGGGGGGCTCTTCGTCTACAGAGTACTCGGCATTCGTCGATGAGACTGACGCGATGGCGGCATCTCTGCTCGCCGATCTGCGTGAGGCGGGAGATGGCGCACCGGAAGGGGCCAAGCTGTCGGAATGGACCGAGAAGCTGCAATTATCGCAGGCACGGTTAAGAGAAGCCGACGCATTCGTCTCTTGCACCGCTTCTCAGGACATGTCGGACAAAAAAGCGGTCGCTTGGTCGGAGCGCGTGCAGACGTTGTCGGCGAAGCTGAAACAAGCAGGCGACTTGTACGATGCCAAGCTCGGTGAAGTGTCCGACGAAGCATGGGAGCGGTGGACGCGCGAGGAAGTGCCGGCGGAACTGCAGTACTTGCTCAGCGAAAGGCGGAACGGCGCGAAGGAAAAGCTTCCACCCGCGCTTGAAGCGGTCGCCAGTGAGCTTGCGGTAGACGGCTATCATGGCTGGGGAGAACATTACAACACGGTTGTCGGCCGAATATCGATTCCTTGGGAAGAAAACGGGGAAACGAAAAACTTGTCGGTCAGCCAAGCAGCGAACAAACTGGATGATCCGAATCCAGACGTTCGATCCGCGATGTCCGCCAAGTGGGAAGCAGCTTGGGCCGAACAAGCCGACCTCGCCTCCGACTCCTTAAACAGACTGGCAGGTTTCCGGTTAAAACTGTACGGCATGAGAGGCTGGGATGATCCGCTTCGCGATCCGCTGCGCATGAACCGGATGAGCCAAGCGACACTGGACGCCATGTGGGGCGCTGTTGTCGATATCGGCATCGAGCCCTTGAAGAAATATTTAAGTCTGAAAGCGAAGCTGCTCGGCAAGGAAAAGTTGAGCTGGCACGATATCGATGCTCCGATCGCGACGAGTCAGGCGAAAATTCCTTATGCTGAAGCGGCAGAGGTAATCAAGGACGCGTTCTCGCAATTTTCGCCGAATATGGTCGATCTTGCACGCACTGCGTTTGAGGATCACTGGATCGAAGCCGAGGATCGTCCAGGCAAGAGACCCGGCGGCTTCTGCACGCATTTCCCTCTCAGCAAGGCGAGCCGGATTTTCATGACCTACTCAGGTACGCCGGGCAACGTTTCTACGCTTGCTCATGAGCTAGGTCACGCGTATCACGACGCAATGGTGAAAGAGATGCCGCCGCTTGCGCAAGACTACGCGATGAATGTCGCGGAGACGGCTTCGACATTCGCCGAAGCGCTTGTCAGCGATGCGCTGCTGCGCCGGGCGAAGAGCAAGGAAGAGAAGCTGGCCCTCCTTGATGAACGGCTGCAGAGGGCGGTCGCATTTTGCATGAACATCCGCGCGCGGTTTTTGTTCGAGACGCGGTTCTACGCGGCTCGTACGTCCGGTATGCTGGACGCGGAACGGCTAAACGAGCTAATGGTCGTAGCGCAGAAGGAAGCGTATGACGGGGCGCTGGGAGAATGGCATCCCCATTTCTGGGCAGCCAAGCTGCATTTCTACTTGACGGAAGTGCCGTTCTACAATTTCCCGTATACATTCGGATATTTGTTCAGCACCGGTCTTGTCGCCGTAGCAGAGCGGGAGGGGGCGTCGTTCAGCGAACGCTACGACAATCTTCTGCGCGATACCGGCACGATGACCGTTGAAGAGTTGGCGAAGCGGCATTTGGGAGTCGCTTTGGACGAACCAGCCTTCTGGCGCGATGCCGTTGCCCGGGCAGTAGCGGACGCGGAAACCTTCGCACAACTTATCGAATCTTGAAGCAACAAACGATCGAAGCACGATCGAAGCCGTCTCACGGGATGTCCGTGAGCGGCTTTTTTATCACCAAAAATCATCATGATTTCGCTTTATATCCCATAAATAGACAAAATGATTGATATATTAAATATTTTCCAGTATAATGAGCCTAAAGTCGCACGGAAAAAACTTGAAAAGAAGTGCGGCATAAGTAAAAAGGAGGAGAATGATGGGATCTGTTCAAGTTTCTTTAGCTCGGCAAGTGGATATTGCATTGGAAAAAATGGGAGCGGAGTTGCAGGGGATGACAGCAGGTACGATCGTACTGCAAATTCGCGAGGATACGGTTGGGAAGTTCGGCGTCAGGCATTTGCCGGTCGATTGCGGCCCTTCCGCACAAGAGTATTCCGGCATGACCTCTTCGCACGTACTCAGTCTTAGGAAGATGGCGGTCGAAGCGCTGAAGCATAAGAAAATTTGGACGCATGGGGAAATTAGTTACGATTTCGCGCTTAAGAACGGAAAAGTCTTTTTGAGCGTTCAGTTCGAATCGAATTACAATATGGCGAACATGATGTTTCGTCTCGCTCCGAAAATCAGAGATCGCAAGGAAGCGGCAAGCGAATAACGGAATTGTACATAAAGAAACGGCAGGCTCCTGGAGCCTGCCGTTTCTGCGTGAGTGCGAGGGAAATTAACGGTAAGATCGTTCGCCCGCTAATTGCTGCTCAGCCATTTGTACGAGCCGACGGGTAATCTGGCCCCCAATGGAACCGGCTTCCTTGGTCAACAAGTTGCCGTAGTAACCGTCAGCTGACAATTGAATGCCGAGTTCCTGCGCGACTTCGAACTTCAGTTGTTCCAAGGCATAAGCGCTTTGAGGAACGACGAGGGAATTGCTGCTTCGTGAACGCGATGCCACTATCGCTCACCTCCTTTGATCGTAGTATGGACTTATTTGGGAGAGCTATGCATTTGGTGGGAACAATTCCATTGACGACCTTGAACGGTGCTCGGACGGTGCTCGGATGGGGCAGTTGTTCGAAAAAATCGAACATTTCGCGCTCGAACGGGGCTCGGAGGGGGCAGTTGCTCGAAAAAATCGAACAATTCGCGCTCCTGGGTGCTCGGATGGGGCAGTTGTTCGAAAAAATCGAACAGTTCATGCTCGGACGGTGCCCGGAGTGGGCAGTTTCTCGAAAAAATCGAACAGTTCATGCTCGGACGGTGCCCGGAGTGGGCAGTTTCTCGAAAAAATCGAACAATTCGCGCTCGAACAGGGCTCAGGGGGGAGTGCCATGCCAGCATAGGCGAAACCATGTTGACAATATCACCTCGGGGCGTATAATGATTAACAACAACTCGATCAAAACTGATCGGCGATGAAGAGAACAAGTACGCTGGGACAGGGCGCTTACAGAGAGCCGGAGATTGCTGGAAGCCGGTACGCCTGCCTTGCTGAATGGACCTCTGAGCCGAGCGCGGAACGGCGTCACGAATGCGGATAATACTTCGCACACCACGCCCTATGCTCTCCGGTCGTTCCCCGTTAACGGAACTAAAGGCATCGCGGAGAATAAGTCCGAAATTGTGCGGCAACGCGATGCGAATAAGGGTGGCACCACGGCTTTCTCGTCCCTTGCGGAGAGAGGCTTTTTTTGCGTTCATTTTGAAATATCGACAATTCGAAACCCCAAAAAAGGAGCTTGATTCCCATGACCCAACGGCAACGCGTATTATCCGGTATTCAACCAAGCGGCAAGCTGACACTCGGCAACTACATCGGCGCTATGAAAAACTTCGTCGCTCTTCAAGATGAGCATGAATGTTTCTATATGGTAGTCGATCTACACGCAATCACGGTTCCTCAGGAACCTGCGGCATTGCGAGAACAGAGCGAGTCGGTCGCCGCGTTGTTCGTGGCCGCTGGCCTCGATCCTGCCAAAGCGGCGATCTTTATGCAATCCCATGTGCCAGCTCACGCGGAACTCGGATGGTTGTTGACGACAATGGCGTATATGGGCGAATTAGAGCGCATGACGCAGTTTAAGGACAAGTCGGAAGGGAAGGAAGCGGTAGGCGCTGGCTTGTTCGTATATCCATCATTGATGGCGGCGGACATCTTGTTGTACAAAACGAATCTGGTGCCGGTCGGCGACGACCAGAAGCAGCATCTGGAGCTGACGCGCGATTTGGCGGGACGTTTCAACTATCGGTACGGTGAAACGCTTGTCGTTCCTGAGCCGTTCATCCCGAAAGTCGGTGCAAGAATTATGGCGCTTGACGACGGCACGAAAAAGATGAGCAAAAGCAGTCCGAATGCGGGCAGTTTCATTACGTTGCTCGACACGCCGGACGACATTCGCAAAAAAATATCCCGCGCCAAGACAGACTTGGGACGGGAAATCCAGTTCGATCCGCAAAACAAGCCGGAAGTCAGCAACTTGATGACGATCTTCGCGCAATGTTCGGGGCAGACGGTTGAACAAGTGCAGACCGCTTATGATGGACAAGGATACGGCGCGTTCAAGAAAGATTTAGCCGAAGTCGTTGTGCAGGCGCTCGAACCGCTGCAACGCAAATACCAAGAAGTCAGATCGTCCGGCGAAATTCACCGTATTCTGAAAGAAGGCGCAGAGCGCGCCAATGTCGTGGCGGAGGAGACGCTGCGCAGCGTGAAGGAAGCGATGGGTTTCTTGCCACGCGCCCGTTAACCGTTTTTTCTCCGCAGGCGGGCTTTGACGACGAAGCCGGAGCCCGCCGTAACGACGAACAAGACGGCGAACAACAACGTTAACCAGCCGCTGTGGCTGATCGAGAATGAAGCGGCTGTCAGGAACGCGATAGACAAAATCGCAAAAAAGAGCGACAAAATTTTACTCATCGATTACACCTCGCATATTTTCTTTCACATCTAGCATACTAAGTTGGCAAGCTTGCAAACCACTGATCTAGATGAAGGGAGAATTTACTCATGGCGTCAAGCAATTCACTCGTTGTACCGCAAGCCAAAGCCGCATTGCAAAGCATGAAAATGGAAGCTGCTCAATCTTTAGGTGTGCAAATCCCGGCTGACGGATATTACGGCAACGTAACATCCCGGGATGCAGGCTCCCTCGGTGGCTATATCACGAAGAAGCTCGTCCAAATGGCCGAGCAACAACTTTCCGGTGGCCGCTAAGGACTAAGTCCCGCACCGAAAGCCCGAGGCTTGCCTCGGGCTTTTCCCTTTGCAGGAACAGAAAGCATACTTGCCCCAGGACTTTTCTTATTGTGCGCGTGTGCAACGAATACGTCAAGCGGGGAGCCCTGTTGAAGGTCTCCCCGCTTTTTATCGCATCATATGCTCAGTACGTGTTCATGCGAAGCCTTTTTTCCAGCCGATCTTCGCTCAGCCAACCGACATACGATTGCAGCGGGTTCATGTTCAGATCCATAAGTACGACAGAGACGAATGGATACTGTTTGCGATAGCGGTAACGAACGTCGACCCAGCGAACTTCGTATCCCCACGTCTGTTGCTTCACGTGGCCGCAGGGGAAAGGCGTAACGCTGAGGAAAGCCTGTACGTCTTTGTGTTGTTTAGACGCCTCTATGGCCGGATGATCGTCGCATTTCATGACGTCGATCCATTTGAGCTTTCCTTTGTCCCATTCCCCCATGCCGTATGTGCAGTCGCTCGATGTACGGACAACGTTCCAGCGATGATGAGAGAGAGTCGGGAGAAGCGTGTAGCGGTCGCCCGGTTTTCGTTCAGGATCTAGACGAGGGATGCGATCCGACAGACGTCTATGGACGAGAGTGCGCCAACCATAATACAAGGCGAGCAAGCCGTACAGTACGGGAAATATCGCTTGGGGCGCAGCAAACCCTGAAATCCAGAGCAGAATGGCGACGAGATGGGCGGCGAAAATAAAAGGGTCGAAAATGTGAATAATATTCCATGCGACCCATTGCTTGCTGACCGGACGATACGCTTGCGTACCGTACGAATTAAACAAGTCTACGACGACGTGCACAACGACGGCGAGCAGTACCCACATGCCGATATGCCACCAGGGGATGCTTCTGAAGGCGAGCGACACGAGCGCGGTAATGAGGGCGGCCCAACCGACGATTGCCGGAAAAGAATGGGACAGGCCGCGATGATTTTTGATATAATCGGCATTGCTTTTGAATCGGAGCAGACCGTCCAGGTCGGGCGCGTTGGAGCCCGCGATCGTTCCGATGAGCACGGCGACCGGACCGTAAGTAGGGTCCGCAATGACGGGATCGACCATGGCCAATCCGCCAAGTCCTAAGCCGAACACGAAATGCGTGCCGGTATCCAATTGGTGCAGCCTCCTTCGCCAAAAGATTAGATTTGGTTTCAGTATGGTCGTCTTCGGCTTTAAATATGAAGGGAAGGATGTGCTGCGTTTGCTGTTATTTTGCGAATATGTCATCCCGGAAGCGAATCGAGCGGCATTCGCCGAATGGGTGAAAACCGCGCCTGAGCGATGGGAGGGCGTCGAATTGCTGGAAAACGCCGGACAACCGGGTGTTTTCGTTGAGATCAGGAGGCCCGGGGATAGGGCAGAAGCAGCCGACATGGAAAAAGAACGCCGGGAAGGGCGTTCTTGGCGGGAGATGGAAAACTTAGCGAAGGGGGACCGGGAAGGCGTTCGGATCTGGTTGTTCGTCCCGGCTGATCTTTAGCTATTTAGCGGCCCCTGCCCCCGGTTCCGAACGGCAGCGTGTAGTTCAGCGGCTCGTCGAACGTGATGTAGTCGAGGTTCAGCATGAGGAGCAAATACCGTTTGCCCGTGACCGGATCGCTGATAATAATATGGTCGCGGCCGGCGGCTTCGAGCACTCCTTTGAAAATTTTCGCGTTCCACTCGGAGTTGTTTTCATATGTCATGTACAGCGTCGCGACTTTGCCGAGATTCATCCGCAAAATGTTCTCGACGTACGATTCCTCCGTCGGCAGAGCTGGCATGACCGTACCGCTCGGCGAAATCGGCATGCCGTTCGTTACAAACGGCGGTGGAGATGTCATGACACCTTGCACCATCCCCGGGTTTTGCATTGGCATTTGCGAGGGCATTTGGGCTGGCAATTGTGTAGGCATCATTGCATTTTGCTGCTGTACCGGCATCACCTGATTTTGAGGGTAGGTCGGCCAAGGCATTTTGTTGTACATTTGAAGTCCTCCTTGAGATTAATAAACAGTCGAGCGGTTCTCGGGGGTCGGCTGCCAGCCGAAGTCCTTATTGTGCGCTTTCTGGTCTGTTGACGCCCCGCTCCGAACGACGATTTGTAGGCGTTTGTCGCACTACAGTGTATTTAGGCGAAATGGAATGTGTGACTAATGTGCGACGAAAAGAAGGGCTCTCGCCCGTTCGCACCTTGTTCACAGCAGGTGGCGATTTGATGAACTCCTAAAGGCGAACGTTGTCAATGCTTGAAGATATGGGGTATCATTGAACAAAAGTGAGCAATTTCTCACCTTTTCTGCAGAACTGAAGGAGGACTCCCGTGCTTAAAGATCTGGTGGCTTTAACGAAGCCTCGCATCATACGCTTGAACCTCATCGCGGCTTTCGGCGGTTATTGGGTCGCTTCCAAATGGGATTGGGATCAGATCGTGAGCTGGAACCTGCTGTGGATGCTTATCGGTTCTGCTTTAACGATGGCTTCCTCATGCGTTTTCAATAATTATTTGGATCGCGAACTCGATATGAAAATGGCCAGAACCCGCGAACGGGCACTGCCGCAAAAGCGAATGACGCCGACGTTCGTTCTTGGATACGGCATTACGCTTGGTATCGTTGGACTAGCTGTCTTGTTCCTTCTCGTGAATGTGCTGTCCGGTTGGCTTGGACTGCTTGGCATGTTCGTCTACGTCGTGATCTATACGATGTGGCTGAAGCGCAGCTCCACATGGAGCACATCGATCGGCGGAATTTCCGGGGCGATGCCTCCGGTAATTGGATATTGCGCGGTGTCGAATGAAGTGGATATGGGCGCATGGATATTATTTGCGCTGTTGTTCCTGTGGCAGCCGGCGCATTTCTGGTCGCTCGCCATCAGGCGCAAAGAAGAGTACCGGGCCGCAGGGTTTCCGCTGCTGCCGGTCGTGAAGGGCGTTACCCGCACAAAGTGGCAAATGCTTCCTTATATTTTGCTGCTCATACCAGCGTCTATTTTGATGTATACGTATAATTACGTGGGCATCTACTTCCTGATCCTGTCCGTTGGCATAGCGGTCGTCTGGTTCGCTCACGCCATGACAGGACTGAGAGCGAAAGACGATGATCGCTGGGCGAAAGCAGATTTTATGATCTCGATCAACTATTTGATGATCATGTTTCTGACGATGATATTGGATACGAACGGAGTGTAATCGATGAGCGAAAACAACGGTAACGAACAGGAACAGCTTGCAAGCAACGATTCGGCGGACACGGTCGTCGTAGAACCGGTGAAGGCTCAGAAGACGTGGTTGCAACGTTACGGCTTCTCTCTCGTGTTGCTCGCTTTATGTCTTGTCATGGGCTACTACATCATCGCCCAACAGAACAAGCCGGAATCGGCTGATTTCCCATATAACAAAGCTGCAGCGGAATTTTCCTATCCTGACACTGATGGGAAAACGGTAACGCTGGCTAACACGAACGGCAAAGTTCGCCTGATGTACTTTTTCTTTGCAACATGTCCGGACGTATGTCCGCCAACGACGGCGATTATGTCGCAGGTGCAGGACGTACTCAAGGAAGACGGGGTATTCGGCAACAAAGTCGAATTCCTGTCCGTAACGATCGATCCGACGAAAGATACGACGGACAAATTGAAGGAGTACGCGGATCGGTTCGGCGCAGATACGACAGGGTGGAAGTTCCTGCGCGGCGATGAGCAAGCGACGGCGGCATTGGCGAAGGACAAGTACGATATCCTCGTTGAGAAAGATAACGAAGGCAACTTCGGCCACATGAACTTGATCATACTGATCGACAAGGATGGCAATATCCGCGATTATATTTCGGCAAACGATTATATCGAGCCGGACGAGAATGGCAAAACGTCTAAACAACCGAAAGACATGGCGAAGCTGATCAAACGTCTCCTGTAAAGGTTGATGACGAAGCACGAAAAACGAAAAGAAACGCAGCGCATGACCGCAGTCGGCTTCGGGATGGGCTGCGTTTTTGCATATATCGTCAAGGGGGAACGCTGAAAGATGACTCATATCATAAATGCGGAATTGGTAATTGACAGCAGTTGTCGGTTAGGGGAGGGGCCTGTCTGGAACGAGGAGGGCCAGTACATTTCGTGGGTAGACATCGAGCTTAACCATTTTTATCAATACTGGCCAGTTGATGGCCGTTCGACGCGCATGATGACGCCAGTCACGATAGGTTGCTATGGGTGGCGCAAGTCGGGCGGCCTGATCGTAGCCGGTAGCGAAGGGATCGGTATTTGGGATGTGGAACAAAATGTTTATTCGACCATCGCGGACCCTGAGCATGACCAGCCGTACACGAGATTTAACGACGGCAAGTGCGACCCAGCCGGTCGATTTGTTGCCGGGACGTTGTCCACGCGCGAGCAGCCGGAGGGGGCTTTGTACGTACTGGATCATGATCTGAACGTGCGTAAGCTGCTGGATGGCATTTCATGCTCCAATGGCATAAGCTGGTCGGCGGATGGAACGGTCATGTACTACATCGATTCCATGGCACAAGAAGTCGTCTCCTATGATTATGATCTCGGAACAGGTATGCTTGCTAATCCGCGGACTGTGGTCTCCTACAAGGGGACGGATATATTGCCTGACGGGATGACGATCGACAGCGAAGGCATGTTATGGGTCGCCGAATGGGGCGGATGGGCCGTCACACGCTGGAATCCGGCAAGCGGCGAGAAGCTTGCAACGGTTAAAGTGCCTAGTCAGTACGTCACTTCGTGCGCTTTCGCGGGAGAGAATTCCGACACCCTCTTCATTACGACGGCACGGCAAGACATAGAAGGGGAAGCGCTGCAGCAGCAGCCTCATAGCGGCGGCCTGTTTGTCGCTCAGGCGGGCGTCACAGGTAGCCGGAGTTATTCTTTCGGTTAGGATAATAAGCATTACTATGAGTGTACGGTCATTAGGAAGTTGAATATAAAAAGTTATTATTTCATGAGTGAAGCACACTCCAGTTTGCGCGGAATCGCGCTAGGGGGTGTGCTTTTTTTCATGAGGTGAAGATCGCACATGGCCAGCGCTCTGACGGATAGAATAATCTCTATAATAGCGGGAGTTGGAATCATGTTACTACATATCAGCAGCGGCGAGACGGGCCGCGAAGCCCGGCCGCTTCAGGTCACACGTTGCGATACTCCTGAGGCGTCATGTTCATCTGTTTTTTGAAAAAACGAATGAAGCTCAGCACGGAATCGTATCCGACCATACCGGCGATTTCATAAATTTTGTAGTGCGTGTTTTTGAGCAAATCTTTCGATTTCTCCAGCCGGCACATGTTCACATAGTCGGAGATGCCGACACCTGTTGCCTGAATGTACAGGCGAGACAAATACACCGGATTCAGATGAACCACTTCGGCCAATCGCGCCAGCGACAAATCATCGGCAATATGATTCTCGATGTAGTCGTTCAGCCAAAGCGTAATGTTATCTTTGCCCGGCTCTTTCGTTTCTCCTTTATGTCCGAATATGTGCGAGGCCATTACGGCAAAGAAAGCTTTGATCTCCCCCCAGGACAAGTCTTGGGGGTTCGCTTGCGTCAGCTTGCCGAGTTCCACCTTCGCCATGAGATCGGGGGTCGGGGGATGGAGACGAAAGTGCGACAAAAATACGGAAGCAAGGCTATGATAAACTTCCAGCTTCAAGAAGCTGGAGACATCTCTCCGGGCAGTATCGCCCATAATTTCCTCATACTGCGTATCGAATTCCGCCTTCGTTCCATTGTCCAAATAACGTCCGAGCAGTTCGATTTTTTTAATCGTAATGCTTTGCATTTTGTGACGGGCTGCGGCAACGGGACTGTCTGTATTGGTTGCGTTGCGATCCGATAGCCGAAGCTCTCTGCCGGAGCCGGACTGCCCGAGGAATAGCGAGCGCAGACGCTCGAACGCCTCCGGAAGCTGACCGAGCATGACCGGTTCTTGGCCAAGCGCAAAAGAAAACGACAGCTTAAGCAAGTCGCGGCAAGCGGACTGTATCGATGGGAGTGACTCGAATACGAAGGCAGCGGTTCGTTCCCAGATGTCGTCTGGCAAATCCTCCTGTGATTTGGCCGTTACGCACGCTTTCGGCTGGATAAGACAAACAAACCGGGATTCGTCCACCGTCACCGACGCCATGACGACCGATACGTTCAGCAACTCTTCGGTCACATTCCGTGCGGCATATAGCAGCAGCTTGCGGTCGGTCGTCCCCGTAATCGCAGCCCAATCGTCCACCCTGCCGATAAGGAGATGAATGGGCAGACCGACATGCAGCGGGATACCTAGCTCAAGGAACTGCTCCTGGCTGTGGCGGGAATCCCCTTTGGCGTACAGCAAATGGTGCAGAATCTGCTCTTTCAGTAGCGGAATGGCCTGCCTCTTCTGCATTTGCGCTTCATGAAGCTGCTTCATGGCGGCATACTCGTCGTCCAGTGCCGAGACGGCTTTGGAGACGGCGTTCATGATGACATCGTCGTCCTCGAACTTCAAAATAAAATCAAAGCCGCCGCCGGAAATGGCGCTTTTGGCATAATGAAATTCGTCATGGCTCGTCAAGAAAATGACTTTGCATTTCGGCCAGTATTGGCGAATTTCGCGCAGCAGCTCGATGCCTTCCATCCCCGGCATCTTAATATCGGTCAGCACGATATCGATCTTGGTTTTCTTCAAAATATCGATTGCTTCATAGGCCGAATATGCTTTGTATAATTCAAGCTCCAAATGCTCGTGCTCTTCAAATAATCTTACGAGGCGATTCACAATAATCGGGAGATCGTCCACTACAATCATTCGGTACATGCTGTTTCCTCCGCATCTTCTTGATGTCTGATCTTGATCATCGCGCACAAACCGCCCAAATGCGATCTGCACAATGTTAAGCCTGAGTCTGGACCGAACATCAATTGCAACCGGCGATGCACGTTAATTAATCCGGTCGGTTCATCCCGCCCGATCACAGTCGATTCGAGCTGGGCAGACAAGGCGGCGATGCGCGCATCGTCTACGCCGTTACCGTTGTCCTCAATGAGAATAGTCAAGCAACCGTCCTCGATGTGGTAGTGAATCCATAATTCGGCTTGTCCAGCATGATTGACAAGCGCATATTTATAGGCGTTCTCGATGATCGGCTGGACGATCAGCCGGGGAACGGGCACGCTGCCCCAATGCTCGGGAAACGGTTCCCATTCCACATCGATCCGTTCCCCGTAACAAATCGTTTGGATATCTACGTACGTCTGCGCATGTTTCATTTCGTCCGCCAACGGAATCAAATCTTCAGCGTTTTTCGTGATGAACCGGTAATAATCGCGCAAGTAATGAACGAATCCGTACGCCTTGCTATACTCTTTGTCGGTAATCAAGCCGCCCATTATAAAAAAGCAATTATACAAGAAGTGTGGATTAATTTGCGCTTGCAGTCGTTTGAGCTCCGATCTTTGCGAGCTGATTTCTTTCTCGTATACTTCATGGATCAAGACGTTTAATCGGGACACCATGCGGTTAAAGCCGGCAAACAAATAGCTGAACTCGTCTCTCGTCGCTTTGACCGCAACAGGGGCGAATCGGCCTTGCTCCACCTTACGAAAAGCGGAAACAAGCTTGCGCAGAGGACCGTGCATCATTTTGTACAGCGTTAACGCGAGCAAAATAATGACGGCAACCGACATGACGACGATACCCCATACCCACTTCTCATAGCTCTGCAGATCGCCCAGCACTTTCTCTTCCGGGATATAAACAAACAGAGACAGCTTCAACTGCGCGGATGTGACATAAGATTCCCAATATGTTGTTTTCCCTAGCTTGACGGACTCGGAGCCGGATTCGGACAGCGCATTCTCACTTCTTTTTTTGGCGGACAATAATTTGATTTGCTCCATATGCTGTTCATCGGCCGCATTGGAAAGCGTCCAGTTCTCTGTCGTATGGACAAGCAGGAAATCGCCTTGCTGCGAACTGACGATATTTTGTAAGCTGGCTTTGAACTGATCGGCTGAAAGCTCAAGCATGACAACAAACAAAGGAGGGCGTTTGAAATCGGTGCTTATCGGGTAACGCAAACTCAAAAACAAGCGGCCGTCCTGCAATTGGACAATTTGGCTTGGATCAACGCTTCTGGACAGCCGCTCTACTTCATCAGGGTCCTTTTCCTTGTTATAACCTGCTACATCGCTCGGGGTAATTGTCCTGTTCATAAGAGGAAAATAAATCTTCGGATTGTTCACGTATATACTCGATGCTTTAACCATTTGCAATCGCTTCTGTAGCGTTTTCACTTTATCCTGAAGCGCTGTCGCCCGAAGATCTTCCGACACGCCGATGAGCATCGGATCTTTGTCCACGATAAGCTCGTACATGAGCTGGGATAGTCGTTTGACTTCCTGCTCGAGATTTTGCATATAAAAGGCATCTCGACTGTTAACCGTATGCGTGATTTCTCGGCGAATACTTTGCGAGCCTTTTACGTTCAAATACAGCGTCATCGCGTAAAATGGCAGCAAAATACCTAAGAAGGCGAAGATAAGCTTGGTGAAAATCGACTTTCGCATGGTGGCGCCTCCTGCCGTTGCTGGATAGAACTTATAATAGCATGATCACGTGTACACGAAAGCATGATCATTTCGAAGTCGTATACAAACGTATATAAAAGTTTAGAAATGGTTATAGTTGCTCGATTGGCGCGACTGTATAGTTAAGTCAGGCAAGCGAATGAACAACGACACGAGGGGGAAATAAAATGGTTTCCAGCAAAACGAAGAAACTCGCGCTTTCTTGCGTGCTCGCCTTGCTGCCGGTCATGGCGGCATGCAGTAACAATGGGGACAAGCAGGCGACGAACTCAGGAACAACGGCACCGACATCGACGGCATCGGCTTCAACACCTGAAGAGACAGGCAATACGAACGGCAAATTCGACCCGCCTGTCACGGTAACGACAGTCAGAGGTTTTGACGCTGCCAGTATGCTTTACGATGATGAAACGATGGACAAAAATGCAATATACGATGCCTATGAGAAGGATTTTGGAATCAAAATCAAAAATAACTGGGCCGTGGACGCAAAAGAGTACAACTCCAAGCTTAAAATCAGCATCGCATCCAATGATCTTCCGGATTTCTTCAAGGTAGCGGCTGAAGATTTACCGCAGTTGGTCGATTCCGATATGGTGATGGATTTATCGGAGGCGTATGAGAAGTATGCAAGCGAAGCGACGAAAAAATTGTTGAACGCAGACGGCGGCAAACAAATGAAGTCCGCTACTTTCGGCGGAAAGTTGATGGCCATTCCGAGAACGAACAGTCCTTTTAACGGCGCAGGCTTCGTCTGGTTGCGCAAAGATTGGCTGAAGGAAATGAACTTGCCCGAGCCAAAGACGATGCAGGACTTGTTGACGATTTCCAAGGCGTTCGCGACGAGAGATTCGGGCGGTAAAGGGAAAGTATTCGGTTTAGGACTTACGAAGGACATTATGGAAGATGCGACAGGATTCTTCTCGGGTTTCCTAAACGGTTACCATGCGTATCCTAGCCAATGGGTGAAAGACAGCTCTGGCAAATTGGTGTACGGCAGCATACAACCTGAAATGAAGACGGCATTAAAGCAGCTACAAGATATGTACAAAGCGGGCGAGCTAGACCCTGAAGCGGCAGTCAATCGCACGGATAAAATGCTGGAGGAAGTAGCAAATGATCGCTTGGGTATGCTGTATGGGGCGTTCTGGTATAGCGCCGCGTTGCAAGAAGCGGTCGTAAAGGATGGGAAAGTAACGCAGGATTGGGGCGTATATACGATTCCTTCCATTGATGGCTCTCCTGCGCTGACGCAAATATCGGCAGGTGTCAACGAGTATTACGTGATTAATAAAAACGCCAAAAATCCGGATGCCATCTTCAAATTGCTTAATCAGTGGGTTGATGTATTGACCAGTGGGAAAGCCGGAGAGGGAGAACCGAATGCGGTCTACGCTAACGGCAAAGCGTTGAAGGATGTTGGCAAAGTTTCTTCTTGGGATGTCAATCCTATTACCGTTTTCATTCAGGATCTTTATCTCCAAGGCGGGCAGAAGATCACGAAAGCGTTGCAGACGAATGACCCTTCGGAAATCGCATGGAGCGGAGACCTGTTGAACCGCTATAACCAAGTTAAGCAATTCGAGGCGGGCGACACGACCGTCTGGTATCAAATGGGTATTGCAGGCAAGGACGGGACGTTCACTAGAATGAATGAGTATTTTGAGCAGAACCGTTATCACTTCAACGAGTTTTATGGCGCTGCAACTCCAACGATGGGCGAACGGGGAGATCTGTTAAAAACGAAAGAACAAGAAACGTTTACGAGAATCGTCCTCGGCAGCGCCTCCATCGATGAGTTCGATAAGTTCGTTGCGGAATGGAAGAAGCTTGGCGGGGATAAGATCACTGAAGAAGTAAACGAATGGTATGCAAAAGTGAATTAATGAAATAAAGAGTGACAATCGGGATGGGCGAGAAGATGCTGATAGACATTCTTCTCGCCCTTCTGATTTCAGTCCTTGCAGAGGAAAGGAGACAGAGAAATGATACCCGCAATACGGAAATATTGGCCGCTTCATTTGATGATTCTGCCTGGTTTTTTGCTAGTGCTCGTATATAGCTACGGCCCGATGGCTGGCCTCATCATTGCATTCAAGAAATTCATGCCGTCCAAAGGCATATGGGGATCGCCCTGGATCGGGATGGATAATTTCAATTTCGTCATGTCCCTCCCGGATACATCGCAAATTATTCGCAATACAATCATCATTGCCTTATTCAAGATTGTGGCCGGATTAATCGTGCCGATTACGATCGCTCTCCTGCTTAACGAAGTTCGGAAAGCGGCTTTCAAACGAACGATTCAGACGCTGGTTTATTTGCCTCATTTTTTGTCATGGATCATACTGGGTGGCATTTTGATCGATATTTTGTCTCCCTCGCAGGGGATCGTGAATAAGCTTTTGGGATTATTCGGTATCGATCCGATTTTTTTTCTCGGCGATAATCGCTGGTTTCGCTTTACATTAGTGTTCTCCGACACATGGAAGGAATTCGGCTTCAGTACGATCGTGTATTTAGCTGCGTTGACGAGCATAAATCCGGTGTTGTACGAGGCCGCAGAGATAGATGGAGCAAACCGTTGGCGTCAAACATGGCACATCACATTGCCGGGCATGCTGCCGATCATTGTGCTGCTGGGCACGCTTAGTCTTGGCAACGTACTTAACGCCGGTTTCGATCAGGTGTTTAATTTGTACAGCACCCCCGTCTACGAGACCGGTGATATTATAGACACCTATGTGTTCCGGATCGGCATCCAGAAAGCGCAGTACGGCATCGCTACGGCAATTGGCTTGTTTAAGTCCGTCGTTTCCTTAGTGTTCATATCGTTGTCTTATTTCTTGGCTTATCGTTTTGCGAATTATCGAATCTTCTAGAACTGCATCGTTAGGGGGGAACGCAGTGGCTGTGAAAATATCAAGCGGTTACCGTTTATTTTCCATTGTTAATACATGCTTTTTGTTGCTCGTGAGCATTACTTGTGTCCTTCCTCTAGTTCATATACTGGCTCTGTCCTTCAGTTCCGCTTCAGCCGTAACCGCCGGAGAAGTGACATTCTGGCCTGTCGATTGGACAACAGCCGCATATGAGAATGTATTTGGGAAAAAAGAATATTTGGTCGCTTTCTGGGTTTCCATCCAACGGGTTGTGATCGGCGCATCCCTCAACATGCTGTTGACGATTCTGATTGCCTACCCGCTATCGAAGGAGAACAGCCAATTCCCGGGAAGAACGCTTTATGCCTGGTACTTCGTGTTCACGATGCTGTTCAGTGGCGGATTGATTCCGTGGTATATGACGATTAGAGATACGGGGCTGCTGGATACGATCTGGGCGCTCGTTGTTCCAACGGCCGTTCCTATTTTTAACGTGATCGTGCTGCTCAACTTTTTCCGCGGCTTGCCCAAAGAGCTTGAAGAATCTGCCAAGCTGGACGGTGCTGGCCCATTCACCGTGCTGTGGCGGATTTTCGTACCACTCTCCATGCCGTCGATCGCTACGTTGCTGCTGTTCGCAATCGTCGGTCATTGGAACAGTTGGTTCGATGGTCTTATTCTCGCGAATCACACCGACAAGTATCCGCTCCAAAGCTTCCTGCAGACCATTATTATCAAGCTGGATCCTGCCTATCTGACGCCGAGGGATGCGGAACTGCATGCGCTTGTGAATAACCGGACGAGCCGGGCGGCACAAATCTTCGTTGCTGCACTTCCGATCTTGATGGTTTATCCATTTTTACAGCGGTATTTTATTAAGGGCATTGTACTTGGAAGCGTTAAGGAATAAACGAAATCTGTGGGCGTGCAGCGTCAAATCGCAAGCTTCCGTTATGGCGTATATTGACGACGTGCACGCCCAATGAGGAAAACGATGAGGAAGGAAGGCAACCATGAGTAATAAGAACATGAAGCCGGAGAAAGTACAGTATATTTTGCGTCCATTATTTCCGATTTTGCAGGATGATGCGTTATGGGATGACTTCATGACCTATGCCAAGAACATTCGCGCAGATGCCGTTATGGCATTCAGCACGCATCTGGAAGCGAATCATCCCGACTTAAGCACCCTTCGCGAGCGGCTGCCCTTGTTCGCCAAGCGGTTCGCCGAAGTTCGCGCAGCCGGGATGAGCCCGATGGTCAACTATTACGTGACGATGGGCCACGCCAATATGTTGCCCGCCGAACATGCCAAGACATTTACAGACATGGTCGATGGAAATGGGAGAATTGAAAGCGGTTGCCCATGCCCGTTATGTCCGGAATTTAAGCAATATATCGTAGACGGGTACGCGCTGTTTGCTTCGCTCGATGTCGATGCGGTTTGGATCGACGACGATTTCCGCTTGTTTGGACGCGCTGTAACAAGTTCTTTCCTTTGCTTCTGCGATCGGCATATGGAGGCATTTGCCGCACGAATGGGGACTGTATACGGCCGAGAAGAGATTAACGAAGCGTTGCTAAAAGATCCGCAAAGTTGCTCGGCTGCGGAACTGCAGCTTCGTCGCGACTGGCGGGCGTTCCAGGAGGATGTTCTCGTCGGGCTGGCTGTCTCGCTCCGCGAAGCTTGCGAATCGGTCAATCCGAATATCTACATGGGGCTGATGACTAATACGATTGAAATGATGCAGCGCCATGGTCGACATTTGGACGCAGAGATTAAGGCGCTCAAGACGATCAATCATCCGCAGCCGTATGTCAGAATCGGCGGAGCAAGTTATACGGACGAGCATCTGCCCGGCATTCTCGACCGCTGCGTGACATTCGATGCGATGACCGCCATGATCACAGAGCCGTGCCAGGTTGGTTCCGAAATCGAACAATTCCCGTGGACAATTGGCGGTAAGTCCGCACGTGGTCTATCCCTGGAATTGTATTTGCTCACTGTCAGCTTTAGTCCGTTGCTAACATTAAGCATCAACGATGGCTTTCTCGGTTTTCACGATTACTCCGGCAGTTATCAGAGGACGTTGGGGCCTTTGAAGCCTTATTTGCAGGCTGTCACGGATACGTTGCCCGGCAAGAAGCGAAGAGGCGCTTCATTGCCATTCCCGAGCGACCCGGAGGTGACAGCTGGCATGGATCTACGCAACGAGCCTTCCATGCAGATGAATCATGCGCTTACTCGCATCGGGATCCCCGTTGCGCCCGGCATCCAGACACCGACGCTGATTACGATGAAAGAAGCAATGGCTTATACGGAGGCAACGATCGTCGGCTGGCTGGAAAAAGGAGCGATCGTCACTTCCGAAGCCTATTATCATCTATGCGAACGGGGCATTTTGACGAATAGCCAGATACGTGTGGAGAAGGGGGATATGTCGCATCGAACTACAGTCGAGCGTATCGTTGCTTCTCAAGCGCCGGAATGGCTGCGTAATAAGGACGTCGTATCTTGGCTTTATATCCCGGTGCATAAAGGCTATACGATTTCGACAGTTGGAGGGGGTGAGGTATGGTCGGAGATATACGATAATCTCGGCGAACGGCAATCTGCAGGTGTCGTTGTCACGAAGGAACCTTATCCGATGGCGGTTGTTGCTCATACGGGCGACCTGCTCAAGGAGACAGGCCGGCAATGGCTTTATCAACAGATCATGTCTTATCTCACGAATGGCGAATACCCGGCGATGGTGGAGTTCGGGGTCAATATTTACCCCGTCTGGTGGGAGGATGATACGGAGGCGCTGCTCGGACTGACTAACTTCAGTATGGAGACATACCCGTCCCTTTCTCTCTGGATTCCGACAAGTCGGGAGCTTGCGAAGGTGGAACGACTTTCTCGCGAGGGTTTGTGGACGGAAGCCGATGCAATCGTCGCTGCGCATCCGGATGGCGGCATTCGTCTGATTTTGCAAGGAGAGAGCGTGCCCGATCATGCATCGTTCGAAACATATCGCTTGACTTTTCTACATTAACACTAAGAACAGGTACAAAATCGCTTGTGATTATGAGAAAAGGAGCAGTGGATCTTGATGAAAAAATGGAAAAACATAAGCAAACGATTGGCTTTGCATTTGATCATCTTATGTCTAGTTATTCCTGCATTTGCCGGTGCAGGACATGCGCCCAAGGCAGCGGCGGCGACATCCGGCAATAAGATTGACAACGCAGGCTTCGAGCTGCAGTCGGGCGGCAAGCCGGTTGGTTGGATAAATTCAGGAAATGCGAATTTCGGCATTAGCGATGTAGAAAAGCATTCCGGCAATTCTAGCGTTTACTTTGATTATCCTAACAACGGTGACACGCAGCACTGGCTCTATTACTGGCGCTATGCGTCGGATATATCCATTGACGAGTCGAAAGATTATGAGTACTCCGTTTGGGTCAAGGCGGAAAATGCAGGTCAGGCAGGCCTCCCGTCGCTGAACCTGGATTATTATGGCGACAACGGCTGGATCGTTAATGCTGACTTGACCTTGAACGAGCCGCTTACGGGGGAATGGCAGCACCTTGTATTCAAGTTGCCGCTTCGTCTTCCCGGTATTACAACAGGTGTAAAACGAGTAATGCCGTACTTGTTAATTAAGGGCGGCACAGGCAGGGTCTATTTTGACGATGTATCTTTTGTTCAATTAAACGCAGACACAGAGCCCGAGCCAACAGAAGGTACATACAGCGTGTGGACGGCTCCAAGCATCATGAACCTGAAACGGGATGCCGCTCCGCTTGCTTCAACCGCAGTTAACCTGGAGATGGCCAAACGTGAATATCAAAGCGGACAGGTGCTACTCACGGCTAAAGACGGATATGTAAATATAACGAATGCCGAAATATCGGATTTATCCTCAGGCAGTGCAACAATACCTGCAAGCCAGGTAGAGGTTCTTGTGCAGCATTATGTGAAAACGACCAACAAGTCCAATAGCGCATACGAGCCGGGCTGGTATCCGGATGCATTAATTCCTTATACGCCTTATATGAATTTGCATGGATCGATTCAGGTGCAAAGCGGAAATAATCAGGCGATCTGGTTTACGGTAAAAACAGAAGAGGACACGCCAGCCGGAGTGTATACAGGCACTATTTCGATCACGGCAAACGGCAGTGTGGCACAGGTGCCGATTACGGTGAAAGTAAGAAATTTTGCGCTGCCTGTGCAAAATCATGCGCAAACCGCTTTTGCGATATGGGGCTCGATGCTGCCTGCGGGCTATCCGGGCGTGGTGGAGGACTCTCCCGAATATTGGGCGATTTATCGGAATTATTATGAGTTTCTATTAAACTATCACGTGACGCCAACCTACTTGCCTATCCCATGGGATTACGAGACTTATGCAGCGAACGCGAAGCCTTATGTCGAAGATCCGCGTGTATCCGCTTACAATATTCCTTACTCGGTAGGCGATATGGAAAACGGCAAAGCTGCACAGCTCGTACAAAGTTTAAAGGATGAAGGCCTGCTAGATAAAGCCTATTACTATTTGGGCGGAGAAATTGACGAGCCGACGCCGGCCAAGTTCGATTTGGTCAAACAGCGAAGTCAGCAAATCGCAGCTATTGATCCTGATTTAAGACATATTGTAACGACCAGTCTTCACCCGGATCTCATCCAGGATGTCAATACGTTTGCGCCATTATTCCGTGATTTTGAAAGCGAGGAGTACTTGCAGCAGGTCAAGAACTTTCAAGCGAACGGCGGCAATATGTGGTGGTATGGCTGCGTCGTACCTACGAATCCATACCCGACATACCATATTGACGACGACCTGATCAGTGCGAGGCTCGTTCCTTGGATGCAGCGATCTTACGGTATAGAAGGGAATTTGTATTGGTCAGTAAACGTTTATCTGAAATGGACCGGCAGTCAGTATGTCGCACGCGATATCTGGAACGATCCGATGGCATTCCCGGGAGCTAACGGGGACGGCTTCTTATTGTACCCTGGCGCCAAATACGGCATGAACAGCCCGATTGCTACATTGAGACTGCAAGCGATTCGCGACGGCAACCAAGACTATGAATATTTGTGGCTGTTGGAGGATCGGATCAAGCAAGCGGCGCAGCAGCTTGGGGTACAAATATCCGCCAAGGAACTCACCCAGCCCTACTATGACCGCTTGTTTACAAACGTGAAATCGTTTACCAAAGATCCACAGGAATTGCAGCAGGTAAGAAGCGAAATCGCAGATTTTATCGAAGAGCTGGCAATTGATCCGAAAGCGCTTATTCTATTTAAAGATCAGCCTCATGAGTTGACTAAAAAAGAAGTAGTCGTATACGCGCAGAAGGGGTCGACAGTTTCGATTAATGACGTAACCGTTAACGCTGAACCGATTCCCGGCAATAACGTAAGCGATCAGTACCGCTATGTCATGGATTTCAATTTGGGCATGAACGACGTCACCGTAAAGCTGACGAAAGGCGGCACCGAGCGTACGCTGACGAAACGGGTATGGATCAAATCCCGCGGACTTGAGCCGATTATGCTGAAAAAGGTCATTAACAACTTCGCAGACCAACAGGCGATAAGTGGAATCACCCCTGTGTATGGATCCACTATTGTAGGCATTACAGAGGATCATGCGACAGGGGATGGCAAAGCGCTAAAAGTAAAGGTGCCTGCAAGCGATCAGGAAAACTATCCAGGTATACGCATTCCTGTAGACGCAGCACTGAAAGATTTCACATGGGCCCAAACGATTGAATTTGACACTTTTAATCCAACCGATCAGCAAAAATTTATTTTTATTAAGCTTATTGATAAGAACGGCGGTGTTTCCGATCATCGTATAGGCATTATCGTACCAGGGGACAATCATGTATCGTTTGAACTCTCGGAATTAAAGAACGATGTGTCTGACATAGCTTCAGTTACCCTCTATACAATAACAGACACAGGCATAGAAGAAGCTGATTTATATTTCAGCGATCTTTATCTATTGGGAATTGATACGGAGGCAATGAAACAGTATGATCTTTCGTTTACTCAGGTTTTTCCTTATTTAGATGGAAAGCTGAACGAGGCGATGTGGAATGCGCGTACGCCGCTAACCTATCAAACGGGCGTTACGGATAATGATGCTGCAATCTCATTTAACTACAATGATGAGTATTTATTTGTTGGAGCAACAGTTAAAGACAATCATGTTATGAACTCCGGCGCGGCCAATCCGTGGGATGACGATTCATTGGAAATCTATGTGGATGGAACGGGCAAGCAGGGCGCATATGATGATCATACAGTCAGGTATGTATTTAGAGTGAATGATCCTCAAGTGCACATTTATCGAGAGACACCGAAGGTGAATGAAAAGATTAATTATAGCTACGCTGCTACAGCAGAAGGCTATAACATGGAAATCGCTATTCCGTGGCGTTCGCTAGGTATTACTCCGGTAGAAGGCAACATTATCGGTATCACAGCCCATGTGAACGATAAGGATGTCAACGATGCAGGCTTGGCGGCAGCGGGAAAGCTGGCCCTGACGGCGAACAGCTCGCAGGATGCCCAGTCCTCGATAGCTTGGCTGCCGAGAAAATTTGCGAAAGCCAAAGCGATCTATAGACTTGATAAGGTTGTCAGTAACGCGATGAATATCGATGGCGTTGTTAATGAAGCAGCCTGGAATACCAATTGGAATATCGGCTTTAAGGCCTTTGGCAATTTGCTTGATGCAAGCAGCGGCGGCAGACTGGGCTTGCTGTGGAGCCCTGACTATTTGTATGCAGCCTTTGACGTAAAGGATGGGCACATCAGAACGACAACTACGAATTCGGTATGGGAAGACACAAGTGTCGAGTTGTTCGTGGACAGCAACTTTGTGCAAGGAACGCGCGATACCGGCACCCACCAATATACGATCAGGGTCGATGATCCCGTAACCTATTACGATGGTGCTGTGAATGCTGGCAAGACGCAAGGAATCATCCAAAAAAGCAAGCGGACGGCGGATGGCTATCAGGTAGAGATGGCGATTCCGTGGACCACGATTGGTATTACCGCCGAAGCGGGCAAAAAAATCGGCGTTACGGCGCACCTTAATTTGGTGGAACCAAACAATCCGAACGGAGTAGCTCTCAGCTTGTCGGACAATGGCCTTGCCGATGGAGCGAATACGGCTAACTATGTTGCCTTTGAGTTGGGTACGCTGCCGGTAGTGAACAGCTACACGGTAAGCTTCCAAACCTACGGCGGCACGGCGATAGCGAATCAAACTGTCGTTGGCGGAAGCAAGGCGACGCAGCCGGCCATTCCAACGAAAGCGGGCTATACGTTCCAAGGCTGGTACACGGACGATACGTACACAACCGCATTTAACTTCGATGCCGCGATCACTGGCAATGTGACGGCGCATGCGAAGTGGACGGCGATGCCGGTAGATCCGGAACCGGTCAGCTACACGGTAAGCTTCCAAACCTACGGCGGCACAGCGATAGCGAATCAAACTGTCGTTGAAGGAAGCAAGGCGACGCAGCCGACCGCTCCGACGAAAACGGGCTATACGTTCGGTGGCTGGTACACAAGCAACACGTACGCAACGGCATTTGACTTCGATGCAGCGATCACGGGCAATGTGACGGCGCATGCGAAGTGGACGGCGATTCCGGTAGATCCGGAACCGGTCAGCTACACGGTAAGCTTCCAAACCTACGGCGGCACAGCGATAGCGAATCAAACTGTCGTTGAAGGAAGCAAGGCGACGCAGCCGACCGCTCCGTCAAAAGCGGGCTATACGTTCGGTGGCTGGTACACAAGCAACACGTACGCAACCGCATTCGACTTCGATACCTTAATCACAGGCAATACGACGGTGCATGCGAAGTGGACGGCGATTCCGGTAGATCCGGAAGTTCCGCCAACCTCCTCGCCTGGCGGAGGAAATTCGGGGGGCGGCCAAGAAACGGGCTCGTCGGCTAGCGAGTATGTGGTTAAGGCACAGGATATTGCATCGAAGAAGCCGCAAATTACGCTTGCATCGGGACAAGAGACAGCAACGATCTCGCTTGAACTGCTTAAGCAGCTTCAACAGCAACATAAGCCACTGACGATTGAGCAGGGCGGAGTGCAATTGTCGCTGAGCCCGGAATCGATAGAGGAACTGCTGAAGTCTGGCGCGGTAGCCGGCTCCGACAATCTGTCGCTTAAACTGAAAGCCGTGACGAAGCAGGAAGGTCAAAGTCTTGTTTCGCTTGTCGCCGGCAAGCAATACGCCGATATTACATTGCCGGATCAGGTGTGGGAAGTATCGGTAAAATGGAAGCAAGGCGCGAACGAACTGGTGGCGAAGCCGTTCAACAAGCCGTTGACGCTTTCCTGGCCGGTCTCGGAGAAGCCGGCAAGCTACCATCTTTATCGTATTGGAGAGAACGGAGAGCTTGTCTACTTAAAGGAAGCAGTATCCGACGGGCGGATCACCGTCCAATTGCTGGAGGAAGGTCGGGTAGCAGGCTTGGTATTTGTGAAGAAGTTCGATGACCTATCCAAGGTTCAATGGGCGCAGGATGCCATCCGCGAACTTGCTGCCAGACAGATCCTGAAAGGCGCTACAACGACAACTTTTGCTCCTGATCGCCAGATCACGCGCGCTGAGTTCGCGGTAATATTGGCAAGAACGCTGGGGCTTGCCGATCACGGAAGCGGCACATTTGCGGACGTAAGCGCTGATGCTTGGTTCGCAGGTGCAGTCAATGCTGCTGCACAAGCGGGATTGATCAATGGGCAAAGCAAAGATCGCTTTGCTCCGAATGCGGCAATTACGCGCGAGGAAATGGCTGTGATGCTGCAGCGAGCTGTAGAATGGCAGACCAAGCAAGCGCTTGAACCCGCTTTACCGCACAGCTATGGAGATGACGCGCAAATTTCTTCGTGGGCAAGAGGGGCCACTCAAGTTTTGGCGGAGCTGGGCATTATGGTTGGAAGAAGCAATAACCAGTTTGCGCCGAAAGTGTCTGTTACTCGCGCCGAAGCAGCGCAGGCTATGTATAATTACTTGAATAAGCAATAATCGCTATGAACCGCCGTGCTAGGGCTAGTGTGCCAGCACGGCGGTTTTAAACGTGCCGGGATGTTTTTTTCGAAAGCGCTTGCCGCCGCAATGAGGCAATTCGAAGAGAAGCGATACGAGGCGGAACTGCGCGACCGCGGCGTTCGCGATATTGTAAAGCTCGCTATCGCCTTTGCGGGCAAACAGGTGAAGGTCGTCGGGAGATAAAACACAAATTCGGATAACTGGATAGACGAACCTGACTATTGAGATTTCGGCTGCAAAGTCTACAATAAAGCTGAAACGACGATCATTTGGAGGGTTCGGATCATGGAGAAAATCAAGGTTGCAATTATCGGTTGCGGCACGATCGCGAGCAACGCGCATATCAAAGCTTATATGGCCAATAAACAAGCAGAAATCAAGTATTTCTGCGATATCCTTCTGGACAAAGCGGAGAAAGCGGTAGAAGAATTCGGCTGCGGCACGGCCGTTGCGGACTATCGCGTTATTTTGGAAGATCCGGAAGTGGAAGCGGTATCGATTTGTACGCCGAACCATGTGCATGCGTCGATTTCAATCGATTGCCTGCGCGCCGGCAAAAACGTGCTTTGCGAGAAACCGGCAGCCAGAACGTACGCCGAAGCGCTCGAAATGCAGAAGGTGCAGCATGAGACAGGCAAGGTGCTCAACATCGGCGTTGTCAACCGGTTCAACACAGGCGTCAACATCATCAAGCAAATGATCGAAAACGGCGAGTTGGGCGAAATTTATCACGTATACGCCAGCTTCCGCTCCCAGCGTTCGATTCCGGGGCTCGGCGGCGCATTTACGACGAAATCGATCGCAGGCGGCGGCGTGCTCATCGATTGGGGCGTTCATTATCTCGATATCGTCATGTATTGCACGGGTGATCCGCAACCGAAAACGGTATCCGGACAAGCATACTCCAAGCTGGGGACAGATATGAAAAACTACACGTATACGAGTATGTGGGCGGGACCGCCGAAGTACGACGGCACTTATGACGTAGACGATTTCGTAACGGGAATGATCCGCACCGACGGTCCGACGATTACGCTTAACGGCGCATGGGCGCAAAATATCGGCATTGAGGAAGGGTATATCGATTTTCTGGGCGATAAGGCGGGCATTCGCTTGCAGTATGGCGCCGATTTCAAAATATTCAGCGCCCAGAACGGCACGTTGCTGGAAACGGCAGCCCGCTACAAAGCGGTGGATATGTTTCAGAACGAAATTGACAGCTTCTTGACTTGCATCCGCACGGGGGAGAAATTGGCGTCTCACATCGATACCGTCATTTTGTCCTCCCAAATCATTCAGGCGATTTACGATTCGTCCGAGTCCCGCTCGGAAATCGTATTCCCGTAAGCGCAGGGGGCGGCTGTATGAAAAAAATCGGGTTTATTGATTACTATTTGGACGAGTGGCACGCACAGCAATATCCGGATTGGATTCGACAAGCGAGCGGCGGTGAAATGGAAGTCGCATACGCCTACGGCAAAATCGACGCAGCGAACGGCAAGCGGAACGCCGATTGGTGCCGAGAAAAAGGCATTCATCTGCTGGATTCGATTGAAGAGGTCGTAGCGAAGAGCGATTATCTCGTTGTCCTGTCTCCGGATAACCCCGAGCAGCATGAGGAATTGGCAGCGCTGCCGCTGCAGTCCGGCAAGCCGACATACGTCGATAAAACGTTCGCTCCCGATCGCGCGGCCGCAAGGCGCATGTTCGCCTCGGCGGAGCAGCATGGAACGCCGCTCTATTCGTCTTCGGCGCTCCGTTTTGCCGCTGAATACGTTGGGGCGGACCGTCAGGGAATCGAACGGATCAGCAGCATCGGGCCGGGAAAATACGAAAATTACTCGATCCATCAGATCGAACCGATCGTCTCCTTGATGGGGAGCGAGGCGCAGAAAGTAATGTACATCGGTACGGAAAACTCGCCGGCTCTGCTGATCGAGTTCTCGGGAGGCCGGCAAGCCGAAGTTCGCCATATGGCCAACAGCCCGTTCAGCTTGTCCATCGGTTACGAATCGGATGCATTCGTGGCGCTGAAGGCGGAATCCGATTTCTTCTCCGCATTTATTCAAAACATGGTACACTTTTTTCGTACGGCCAAGCCCACGGTTGACCCGAAGGAAACGATCGCGATCATTACGTTGATCGAATACGGGGCCAAAGCTGCGTTAACGCCATTCCGGTGGGTTGAATTGCCGTAACGATAAGGCGACAGAAGCGTGAGAAGATGATCCGGAAAGAAGCGGCGGGCCGCAGATTTCATTTTGATAACGTGTTTCTCAAAGGCGAGTGCGCGTTCGGCGCGATCGACTTGTATCAGATCGGTGAACTGTGGTGCGAGAGCGGTTACGAAGTGCCGTCGCATGAGCAATTTTGCATGGAAATCAGCTACATCGTATCGGGCAGCGGTTATTTCTATGTAGACGACGAATGCATTCCGGTAAGTGCCGGAGACCTGTTCTTTAATGCCGTCGGATCGACTCATGCGATAAAATCGGACTCTGCCGGCACGCTGCGGTACATGTATTTAGGTTTTATGTTTAATGAGAAGGCTGCTGAGGATTTCGCGGAGATCGAGGCCTTTTTACGTTCGGCTTCGTATTTCCATGCAAAAGACGCGCATCACATTATGCTGCCGTTTAACCGCAACATCGACGAGTTCTATTCGCAGAAGCCATTGTCGGGTACGATGATCCGCAACTACTTGGAAGAAATCATCGTGCTGTCTTACCGCGCTTTCTCGGAATATGCCGGCAAATCCGAACGGTATTCCCCGCGGAAATCGTCGCATTCGGTCGGTTATACCGTATACTCGGTCATCCGCTATATCGAGAACAACTTGCTGGAATTAAAAAGCATCAGAGGGATCGCTGACGATCTGGGCTATAGCTACACGTATTTATCGCATCTGTTCAAAGATAAAACGGGCATGACGCTGCAGCGATATATCAATTTGAAAAAGGCGGAGAAGGCGCTGGAAATGATCCGATTCAGCGCCTTGCCGATCAAGGAGATTGCGGCAAATCTGCAGTACGAGACGATCCAATCGTTCAGCAAAGCGTTCTCGCGAATGATGGGCAAACCGCCGTCCTACTACGCGGCGTTATACCGGAACGAGAGCGATACTGAGGAATAGAGTAGCGTAAATAACCGGCTTTGCGGGCTAGCGATTTGGCCTGCAAAGCCGGTTGTTTTTTTGCGGAGGATGGGTTCGATCGTAGTTCCGCGATTTCAGCTATTTCTGGTGTTAAGCCTCCCAATTGACACTGTAAATGTGCGTATTATGCAGTATCTCCTGGCTAGAGGTACCTCGCGCGCTCGATTTAATGCGTTTGGCGCAGTATTTCTGGACGGCACCTGGCTACCCGGGATGGAGCAGCAACCGGGAAGAGACGCATCTCCGCAAAATTTATATTGTTCGCACAATACAGGGGATGCTCTCAGTCATTCATGACTAAGGGCATCCCCTTATTAATAACAACGCCTTTGTTCAGTCGTCCCATCTCACATTATGAATGTGTACATCCAATGCTTCCGAAATTTTATCGATATCGCCTTCCATCAGAACTTTAAGCAAATCCTCATGCTCCACATACACATCGTTTAGATTCTCGTAAGCAAGAGCTTGCGTGAGAAAATGTAGGCGGATGCGGTTGTAGATGGATTTCCATGTGCTGATGATGTTTAACATATCGGACAAACTGACGAGATACTCATGGAAAGCCAGGTCGCAATCCGCTAGCTTGTAAATGTCGCGTTTCCGGGCGGCGTCGCTCATCTCGGCCAAAATCTCTTTCAGTTTAGCGTAGTGTGCGTCCGTCATGTTCGGCAAAGCTTTGCGAATCGCAAATTGCTCCAACGTAAACCGAATCGGAATCAACACTTCCGTAACTTCCTCCTGCGTAATTTCCGCAACAGTCGTTTCCTTATAGGGTTGGGAAACGAGCAGTCCTTCCTGTTCCAGCATACGCAGCGCCTCACGAATGGGGCCTCTGCTGACCCCCATTTGCTTGGACATCTCAATCTCGCGAAGGCGAATTCCCGGTTTCAATTGGCCGTTAAAAATCGCTTTGCGAATATCGTCGGTTATTTTATGACGGAGCGAAGTGACCTTCTGCTCCTCGAAACGAAAATTTTCCATTACAGCCGCTAACCCCTTCCACATCGTTACTTCGAACTATAGCGTATTGAGTAAACTTTGTAAAATGTAATTCAGTAAGATTGTAGACAATCTTACAATGAAGATTTATACTGAATTTGCTCTCGTATTCGTATTGACGGTACAACCGACACAGCAAAGGAGCAATAAGACAATGAACGAGCATTTGGAAAGCCAGAAAGTTCGCAAAATCAGCTTCGAAGGCGATGCCTTGCGGATGTCGATGGATTGGACAGTCGAGGATTTGAATAAAGTGCAGGTGCTGGTGGAGAGTACCCACGGCGCAAGCCACCCGAGCTCTTATCATTTGAACGCATTGGTATCCGACATTGAGAAGGGGGTTTTCCAAACCGGCGGCAAACCTGCGATCTACACGACAACGGATATTTGCGACGGTGTGGCGCAAGCGCATAAAGGGATGAATTATTCGCTGCCGTCCCGGGACATGATCGCTTCTATGGTAGAAATTCATGCGATGGCGACGCCATTCGACGCGATGGTGTTATCGTCCGCAGGCGACAAGGCGGTACCGGCCCACCTCATGGCGATCGCCAGATTGGACATTCCGGCCATTCACGTTCCGGGCGGGGCGATGGGCGCAGGACCGTGCATGAGATCGAATGAAGAGTTATGGCATATGAGCGTGGAAGTGGATCAAGGTAAAATGTCGAAAGAGGAGTTCCTTGCATTCCAGCGGGCATGCTGCCCGACTTGCGGCGCCTGCCAGTATATGGGCACAGCGGCGACGATGCAGGTGATGGCGGAAGCGCTTGGCTTGGCACTTCCCTGGTCAGCCTTGATTCCGGCGACCAATGCGGAGATTGGACGCGCGGCGCGCGCGGCGGGCCAGCAAATTATGCGGCTCGTTCAAGCAGATATTCGACCATCGCACATTCTGACGATGGAAGCGTTCGAGAATGCGATCATGGTGCACTCCGCCATCGGCGGCTCTCTGAATGCCGTTATGCATCTGATCGCCATCGCGCGGGAAGCGGGCATCGAGCTGAGCGCGCAACGAATCGACGAGATTCATCGCGGCGTTCCGGTGCTGGTCGATACGAAGACGGCGGGGCATTATCCGACGGAGCTGTTCTGGTATGCCGGCGGCGTGCCTCAGGTGATGCTGGAGCTTGAACATATGCTGCACCTGGACGTACTTACTGTAACGGGCAAAACATTGCGGGAAAATCTGCAGGAATATCGCACGAATGAAATGCCGCGCTTCGCGGAGATGTTCCTCGCTAACTATAAGCTGAACCGTCGCAATGTCATTTATCCGATCTCCAAGCCGTTAAAGCCGCATGGCTCGCTTGCGGTACTGGTCGGCAATCTGGCTCCGAAAGGGGCGACGATCAAAATTTCAGCCGTCTCAGCCGACATGCAGGTCCATCAGGGACCGGCGAAAGTGTTCGATACCGAACGTGCCGCCGTGGACGCGCTTGTGAACAAACAAATCGTGCCGGGCGATGTCGTCATTATTCGGTATCAAGGGCCGCGGGCGACGGGAATGCCGGAAATGTTTTTCATGTCGGAGCTGATTGCGTCCGATCCTGTGTTATCGCATACGACTTCCCTCGTCACCGACGGTCGATTCTCGGGCGCTACGCGCGGGCCGTGCGTAGGTTACTTGGGTCCGGAAGCAATCTCCGGCGGGCCTATCGCCGTGGCGCAAAATGATGATATTGTGTTGATAGATATCCCGAATCGCGCGATTAATATCGTAGGGACGGAGGGCGTAGAGCGCTCTCCCGAAGAAGTGGAGGCCATCCTCAAACAGAGAATGGCAAGCTGGACCGTACCTGTTATTAAGCATAAAGGGGTATTGGGACAATACGCCCGTGCGGCAAGGCCTGCGCTGGAAGGCGGCTCGTGCTCGCGCAATGAAGTCGATGACAGGGGGACAACGATCTCGTGAGCAAAAAAATGAACATCATCGTCGGAGCGCTGCTCCAGGAAAGCAATACGTTTAGTTCCTCTTTGAGCGATATAGAAGGGTTTTATAACTATTTCTACCGCGAAGGAAACGACATGCTGGCAGACGGCAATCCGGCCAACGAACTGAGCGGCGTTGTTCGCGCTGCAAACGAGACGGATGTGAACGTGCTTCCGACCGTGGCTGCGCAAGCTTGCTCGGCCGGCCCGATTAAGCGAGAGGCGCTGGATCGGTTAAAACAAGCTTTGCTGGATCGGATCGAAGCGTACCCGGAATACGACGGCGTACTGCTTTCCATGCATGGCGCCTGGGTGGCTGAAGATGTCGACGATGCGGACGGAGAAATTTTGTTGGCGGTACGGAAGAAGGTTGGGCCAGACGTTCCGATCGTCGTGACGCTCGACTCGCATGCCAATGTGACCCAAACGATCGTCGAACAGGCGGATGCGATCGTCGGCTACAGGACATTCCCTCACGTTGACTATGCCGAGACGGGTTATCGGGCGGCGAAATTGCTCTTCTCAATCGTTCGCAATGAGCTGAAGCCGCATATGAGAGTGGTGAAAGTGCCGATGATCGTGCCTGCGGAGGCGCATGTGACGTATGAGAATCCGATGCGTGATCTGTGGCAGGAGGCGATGAAAGGCGAAAGCAGCGGCGATTCGTTAGCGACTTCCTTATTCATTGTGCAACCGTGGCTTGACGTAGCCGAACTGGGCTGCTCCATCGTTGTCGTTGGTCGGGATGCCGAATGGACGAAGCGGGAAGCACAGCGTTTGTCCGAACTGCTGTGGGATAAACGCAAGCAATTCGACATCGGCTTGAAAAACGTCAAAGACATCGCCAAGCTGCTTGAAGCGGGCAAGTCGGAAGGACCGATCATTGCATCGGATTCGGCGGACAGCCCAGGGGCAGGTTCCCCGGGAGACAGCAATGCGGTGCTGCGTCAACTGCTGGAGCTTGGCGTCGGCGAGCGATTTACTTGCCTGATGTCGATGGTCGACGTGTCTGCGGCACGACAAGCGGCAACTAGTGAAGTCGGAAGCACCGTGAAGTTGACTGTGGGGCATTCCATGAGCGCTGAGTTCGGCAAACCGCTGGAGATCGAAGGCGTCATCGCATACACGTCATTGAGCGGAACGTTTGCTTTCGGCGGGGGAACGGTAGCCAATATGATCGCGAACATGGGGCACTGCGCAGTGGTCAGAATAGGAAGAATCCATGTGCTATTAATGGAATACCCGACGTTCACCGGAGATCCTGCGATGTATCGGTCTGTCGGGCTGGAACCGCTGGATGCGGATTTGGTGCTGGTCAAATCGGCTGCGCAATTCCGCGCTGAATACGAACAGATCAATCATAGCGATATTTATATTTTGGATACGCCGGGAGCGAGTACGGCTAATCTGGCAAGCCTGGTATATGCAAGAGCGCCGCGTCCGTTATATCCTTTTGAAGATGACTTTTGGATGAAGTAAGTAGGCGACAGGAGGATAAGTGGCATGAAATTACGGAACAAAGTGGCTTTGGTGACGGGCGGGGCAACGGGGATTGGCAAAGCGGTTTGTCTCGCGTACGCTGCGGAAGGCGCCAAAGTTGTCATCAATTATTGGAATACGCCTGAGGAGGCCGAACAGGTCAGGGCAGAGATTGTCGCGTCCGGAGGAGAAGCGATTGTCCAGCAGGCGGACGTATCCAATGCGGCTGATATCGAGCGGATGATCCAGGCTGTAGGAGAAATATGGGGCGGCGTTGATATTGTCGTCAACAACGCCGGCATTTACCCGAACAAAACCTGGTACGACATCACTGAGGAAGAATGGGACCGGGTGATGAACGTCAACCTGAAGTCGTGTTTTCTCATTTCCAAAGCGGTGTTTCCTCATATGAAGGAGCGGAATTACGGCAAAATCATTAACGTCTCCTCGGTCACTTTTCTGAAAGGACAGAAGGGGTTCGTACACTATGTCGCTTCCAAGGGCGGCATCGTCGGGTTTACGCGCGCCATGGCCAGAGAGGTCGGCGAACACGGCATTACGGTCAATGCCATATCGCCCGGAGCGGTGATGACGGAGCAGGAGCTGCTCACCTATAGCGAGGAGCATCTGAAGGAAGCGGCTTCGTATCTTGCGAAAGAGCAATGCTTTGACCGGCGCCAGCTTCCATCCGACATGGTCGGAGGATTCGTTTTCCTCGCTTCGCCCGACAGCGATTTTATTACCGGCCAACTGCTGAATATCGACGGCGGTTGGGTGATGCACTAATGTTTCTGTAAATGATCTCAAGCCCTTCGTCGGTGGTCGACGGAGGGCTTTTCGTATACAAAAGTAAGTAAAAGTAGAGATATGCCTGTGGAAGCGCATTCATATCGGGCGATATGCTGTAGCTATGAATTAAAGGGAGGCTACAGTAATGGAGAAAACGATCAATCAACGTTTGCTGCCGATCGTTATTGTAATGGCCATCATGATATCATTGTGGGGGCCGAATCCCGCTCGTGCAGAAGCAAGCAAGGAGGCTAACGTTCAGTCGGAGCTGAACGGGCATTGGGCGGAGGATACGATGACAAAATGGGCGAATAGCGGGCTGTTATCCGGAGACGGCAAAGGGCAGTACCGCCCGAATGAGGCGATATCGCGAGCGGAGTTCGCCGCGCTCATCCAGCGCATTTTCCATATGCCGCAGCAGGCGGCGGACAACAGTCCGTTCGTGGATGTGAAGCGGGGGGCATGGTACGCAGGCGTCGTTGCCGACGTATATGCCGCAGGTTTGATCCAAGGTGCGGACAACGGCAAATTTAATCCGGGTGCTGCGATTACACGGCAAGATGCGGCGGTCATTGTGGCGCGTGCTTTTCAATTGGAGGATGAAGTGCCGGCAGCGGCGGGGGCCGCATTCAGCGATGCAGCGAACATTTCTCCTTATGCATCCGCAGCTGTCGCTTCACTGTTCAGCCGCCAATACGTTGGAGGAAGAAGCGGTGATCGCTTCGCTCCGCAAGAACGTATCACAAGAGCGGAAGTCGTACGTATGATCGACAATGCCATGGGTACGCTCATCCGGAGCAAAGGGACATACGAACAGGATATTGCAGGCAACGCGGTCGTGAACACAGCCGGCGTGGAGTTGAGAAATCTCGTTATTGCCGGTGATCTCTATATTACGCAAGGGGTCGGCGAGGGAGAAGTGCTGCTGAACGGCGTAACGGTCAAAGGGAAAACGTATGTGCTAGGCGGCGGAAGCAACAGCGTGAAGGTAAAGGATTCGCGGCTATTGGGAACGCTTGTCGTGAACAAGCAAGGCGGACCGGTGCGGATTTACGCTTCCGGTGCAACCGACATCGCGGATGTACTGATGCGAACCAAGGGCACTTTGGAAGAAGGGGAACTGACCGGATCCGGCAACGGATTTAACAACGTGGAGATCAATGTAAGTCGATCATCTCCAGCACGTGAGATCGTTCTTCTGGGCCGCTTCGGGCAAGTTCGTCAGGTAGGCGCCAGCATCCAGGTGGTGCTGAAAACAGGCACAGTCGTGGAGACGTTTATTTTCGACGCGATCGCAACCGTTACCGGCGACGGAACGATTCGCATTGCGAATATCCAAGTCAGCGGCTCCAATCTGAGCAAATGGCCTGATAAAGTGAACCTCGGCACTCAGATTTCGGTTACGATCGAAGCGAAGCTTGTAGATAAGGACCGGCCGGACAGTTCTTCCGGGTCGGGGGCGAATACGACGCCAAGTCCAGAGCCGAGCCCAAGTCCGGAACCGAGTCCGGAACCGGACACCGCACTAAAAATTGTCGAAGCGGGCAGCGCCGAGGCTGCGGTTGTCATTAGCGGAACGGCTGATAGCCAGACGCAAGATGCGGCCCGCAAGCTGATCAAGTATGTCAAGAAATCGACGGGCGTTGAATTGCCGCTGCTCGTTGACAAGCTGAGTTTGGACAAAGTGACGGCGGAGAACGGGATCATTCATGTCGAGTTTCTGAACTCGCCTAGCGTTCCGCCTGTTTCGGCGGATTTCAAAGTGCAGGCGATTGTGGACGGCGCAGCGACAGAAAATGAAAGTCCGTTTAACGTGACCTGGAACGGGGCAACGAAGACGGCCGCATTAACCGTTGCGCGCGTCGAGAAGGCGAATGTGCAGCAATCCGTCAAATATCAGATCAGATACAAAGACGGCGAATCGTTTTCCAGCCCGACGATCTTCATCCCTGCCAATCCGCGCGGCTCATTGCTCAAAAACTCTTCTTTCGAAGCGGGATATGCGGTGTATTACAATGCCAAGCCGTGGGAGTACTGGAATGGTGGCTCGGAAGCCCCGACCAGCATAGTGTCGAGAAGCGCCGAACAAGCCAGAACCGGTAAATATAGCTTGAAAATGTCCGGAACGAGCTTGGTATGGCCGAACCAGAAAGTGCCGATAACAGGCTACGGCCAGTATGAATACACTGCGTACCTCTATAAGCAGCCAAACTCGTCGACAAGCGGAACGGTTCAGATGTTCGTCAATCTTCAGGACGGGAACGGCGCGCAACTGAAACAGTACTTAGGAACGGTAACGGCAACATCTGTGAGCAACGGCAATTGGGAACAGATGAAAATGGTTTTTGACATTCCGGAGCAAGTAGGCGGAAAACAAGTCGTTGCAGCATTGGTCGGATTCGAGGGTACAAATTTTGCTGCGGGCGAAACGGTTTATATCGACGACGCTACTTTAATTCATGTGGATGCAACCGATGCGGATGCTCCTGTGACAGGCAACGAAAGTACGACCGAGCAAGAGCTGCCGGAACAGTACGCAGGCACTCAGATTTATGTCGGCAAGAAAGGATTGACCGCGCAGGAGCAAGTCGATTTGTTGAGCGGAGCAGATGCAGACGGATTTGTCATCCACCAGAACGGCAAGCGGATAACGATTGCCGGACCGACGGCATGGGGAACGGAATTCGGCGTCGACGAATTTCTGGAGCGTTACGTTGGCGTGCGTTGGCTAATGCCCGGTGAAGACTGGGAGGACGTCCCGCAGACTGCCAATTTAGCCATTCCGATCGGCGATGAAGTGAAGCAAGAGCCAGCATTTTTCTCGCGGGCGTTCGAAGAGCAGCTTGGAGAACTGCCTATTCGCGCCAAGTGGGCGCAAAATCTGCGCATGCACGACAAAATCAAGTTCACGCACAACCTGTACAAAATGCTGCCGGTGACCCAATACCCGCAATATTATCCGCCGGGGACGCCGGATCGCCAATATGATACTGCGCAGCCTTGTTTTCAGGCGGACGGGATCGTTGCCGATTCGATCGATATTATTAATGCCTATTTCGACGCGCATCCGGAGGCCACTTCTTACTCGCTTGGAATAAACGATACGACCGATTTCTGCGGGGCGGATCCGGCTGGAAAACGGAATTCGATCGGCATGATCGATATGTCGGACATTTATTTCGATTGGGTCGATCAAGTGTCGCAAGGCGTCTTCGCCGAGCATCCTGACAAATATATCGGCGTGTATGCCTATTTCAATGTTTACGATCCGCCGACACAAGTGACGCTTGATCCGAGAGTGGTTGTCTACATTACCGACGACCGGATGTCGTGGGGAGACCCGGATATGCGGACGCAGGCGCACGCTCTGTCGGAAGCGTGGAAGCAAGTAGGGGCAACGGTTGCTTTTTATGATTACTTGTTCGGTTCGCCCTATGTGCTGCCAAGAACGGCATTTCAATTGATGGAGGACGAATACCGTTACGCGGCTTCCATCGGGACAGGCGCATACTACAGCGAGCTATATGCCAACTTCGGAGAAGGGCCGAAACCCTACTTGTCCGCAAAGCTGCAATGGGACCCGCAACAAGATGCGGACGCGTTGCTTGACGATTGGTATGAGAGGGCAGTCGGACCTGAAGCAGCCGCGGATCTGAAGGCGTACTATCAAATATGGCAACAATTCTGGGAGCAAGATATTTACGATACGCAATGGTATGAGTCGTGGAAAAACTCGCCTGTCAGAACCAATTTTATGCCGTTGAACGACCCTGGTTACTTAAAAGACGTATCGCCGGGAGATATTGCCGCCAGCCGGCAGCTTCTTGAATCCGTAGTCGCCAAGGCGCAGACGCAGCAACAGAAGAAGCGGGCTCAAGACCTGCTGCGCATGTTTGAATATTACGAGCTGTCGAAGCAAAGTTACGTGGACATGAACGCCGAGGTTACTGCCCCGGCAAGCGAAGGCGAAGCAGCGGATTTGCTGGACACGATATTAAACAGGATTGCCAAGGCGGATCAAAGGAAAGCGCTTATTGGGGAATTTGCGAATTACACGACGAATGAGCTGTATTTCCAATACAAAAGCGCGCTTAATTGGGGAGTCGTGTCGGGTAAAGAAACCAAAGCGTTATCGGTTTGGATAGCGGCTCATCCGAACAGCGCGATTGCAGGCCGCATTGATCAGCTAGCCACGCAATCAGCCTCTGCAACTGTTCGGAATGCAATGAAGCTCATTTTGCTATCTGTGGGAGGAACAACCGTCAGAAATCCGGGCTTCGAAGACGGACTGACAAATTGGTTCAATTTCTCCGACACGGTCGCCGAACTGACGAATGAGGCGCACTCCGGCACTCAGGCCGTGAAAGTGAATGCGAGCAGTATTGAACAAGATGTGTATGTTGAAAGCGGCAAAACGTATAAGCTGACTTTTAACGCAAAAGTATCAGGAGCGAGGGACTTGAATCTGGTCGGCATGAATTTCTGGGATGTTCCAGGTGTCGGACTGACGGGAGCCCACGTGACAGTTGATTCTGACACGTATAAACCATATTCGATCACCTTTACGCCGCCGGAAGGGTTTTCTCACGTCACGATCGTCATTTACAAGGCGGCGGGCTCAGGCTGGGTGTACGCGGACGATTTTACATTGACGGAATGGACGGCCGAGGAGTTATCGTTGACATCAGTTGCCGGAGCGAATGGAACGGTGCAAGCCGTCTTCAACAGATCCCCTGAACCAACGCCTGTCGCGGCAGACTTCACCGTACAAGCGATCGTTGACGGGCAGGAGGCGGTGGCGGAACAGCCGGTCGCTGTGAGCTGGAATGCGGCTGCTCATACGGCGACGTTAACCGTGCCGAGCGTTACGCCGGCCCATATCGCGCAATCGGTGAAATACCGCGTAACGTATAAAGATGAGGACGCGCTGGTGAGCCCGGATATCGCAATTGCGGCTGTTCCGCTAGCTTCCGTATTAAGAAATGCTTCCTTCGAAATCGAATATCCGTATGCCATTGCCCGGCCTTGGGAATACGGGTGCGGCGGCAATCCGGCAACCTGCCTCGTGGCGAGAAGCGATGAACAAGCGAGGACCGGAAAATACAGTTTGAAGCTATCCGGAACGAGCTTAGTATGGCCGCTCCAGACCGTCTCGTTTACGGATTACGGGCAGTATGAATTTACCGCTTATCTTTATAAGCCTCAAGGCTCAACGACAAGCGGTACAGTCCAAATGTTCGTCAATCTTCAGGCCGCGGACGGCACACAACTGAAGCAGTATCTAGGTACGCTTACGCTGGCGACTATAAGCAATGGTGCTTGGGAACAGATGAAATTAACGATGGATATCCCTGAACAGGTAAACGGGGTGCATGTCGTTAAAGCGATGGTCGGATTCGAGGCATCAAACTTCGCGGCCGGAGAGACGATTTATTTGGATGATGCCGAATTAGCGAGAAAATGATTAGATAGCCTTATGTAAAGCTTAAAGCTGCAGCCCGCTCTTCCAAGCGGGTGCAGCTTTTCGTATTGTCCGTCATTACCTTCCAACCCAATTTAGAGTCTCGCCTTACGAAAATGATTTGGCGATACCCCCACTTTCTTTTTGAACAGATTAGAGAAGTAGAACTCGTCCGCAAAGGAGAGATGGGACGCGACTTCACGGACAGTCATCCCTGTGCTTCTAAGCAGCTTCTGCGCAAATTCCAGCTTCAATTGAAGGTGATAGTGATAGGGAGTAACGGCATAATGCCGCTTGAACAAGCGGATCGTTTGCGATTCCGATTTGCCGATGATCGCGGCAAGCTCCGACAAGGAAACGTTCTCTGCAACGCGGTGGTCCAGGTAAGCTTTAAGCTTCATCGCATCCGATTGCACATCTGGCGCGTACAGATGCTCATTGATTTTGCACAGCAGTTCATGAACGGCGAGCGTGCAGTTCAGAACGGAATTATCGTCGTTTATTTGCGCGTTATGAACGATTTGATGTAAATAGTTCATCGAGTAGAAATCCGGGATATGGTAGCAACCTTCCAGTCCGTATCTCCGAATCATATCCGTCAACAGATCTCCGCTGACGTTAACCCATATTTTAATCCACGGATCATCCTTGTCCGAGAAGTACAAATGATCCTGACCCTGATGCAAGAAATACGTATCCCCGGCTTTCGGATAAAACGTTTGAGAATCGATGATGATCGTTCCGCTGCCTCTAATAATATATTCGATGCTGCTTACGGCAGAGCGCGGCCTTACGATCCGGTAAGTGCCGTCGCAGAAGGATTTTCCGGCCATCTCGAAATGTAAGCCGAAGGGTCCGGAAGCTGCCTCCCGAAACGGATAGATGAGTTCCCTCATGCGCATTTTCCTCATTTGATCGTCAGTTTTATCTATCCTTTGCCTTCATTGACGTCAGTATACTATATGTGAATCGAATAGAATAGAACTGAACAGGAGATGATCGAATGAGCTTCAGACCGTCGGCAGTTCCTCTGATTACCGTCGATCCGTATTTCAGTATTTGGTCGTTCGCCGATCGTTTGTACGACGACCATACGCGCCATTGGACAGGACGGCGCAACGGCATGCTCGGCCTGCTTAAAATCGACGGCGTAACGTATCGATTCATGGGAAAGCTGGAGGTTTTCAGCGAACGCTATTACCCGGAACCGCAGGTCATCCCTCAGATCCAAGTGGAGGTAAAGCCGCTAACCACGGTCTACACCTTTGCCAACGAACAGGTTGAGTTGACCTTGAAGTTTTTAACGCCTTTGCTCCCGGATCGGCTGCACATTTTGTCTCGACCCGCCTCTTACATTACTTATGACATTGCCTTTAAGGATGGGCAAGAGCATAAAGTCGAGGTGTATTTCGACATTGCCGGTGAATGCTGCGTCAATACGATTGATCAGCAGGTCGTCTTCTGTCGCGGCGCCGATTCCGTTTACTGCGGCAATGTAGAGCAAAAACCCCTTAACGCCAGCGGAGACGACATTCGCATCGACTGGGGTTATCTTCATGTTGCACACCCCGGAGCATTCGTAACAGATTACGACGGACGCTATCATTTTCTGACCAACCAAGATGTTGCTCATGTGGACGCCGACGGAGAAACAGCACTGCCCGCTAGCGAATACCGCTGCATTGCGCTAATCAGCGACAAGCTCTCCGATACGATCTGCCTGGCCTACGACGATATCAAGTCCATTGCATATTTCGGGGAGCAGGTGGACGCGTATTACAAAAAGGAATACGGAACGTTTGACAATATGCTGAAACAAGCCGTAGCCGACTTCGAGCAGGTTCGTGCTCTATCGTGGGATTTTGAGGAGAAACTTAGCGGTGAAACCGGAAAAGTAAATCGATATTATGCGGACATCGCAGCTCTGGCCTACCGGCAAACGATCGCTGCTCATAAGCTTGTGATGCACGAGGGGGAGGCGCTGTTCCTGTCCAAGGAATGCTTCAGCAACGGCTGCATCGCCACGCTGGACGTTACCTATCCGTCGATCCCTTTGTTCTTTAAATATAATCCGGAACTGGTCAAGGGGATGCTGCGCCCGATTTTGAAATATGCGCGCTCCGATGCCTGGACGTTCGATTTCGCTCCGCACGATTGCGGGCAATATCCGTTGTGCAACGGTCAAGTCTACGGGGAAAACAAGCTGGAAGATCAAATGCCTGTAGAGGAATGCGGCAATATGCTGTTGGCGGTATCGGCATTGTCCCATTATGAGGGCTCAAGGGATTTTGTTTTGCAAGAGAAGTCTTTATTGGACAAATGGGCGAATTACTTAATGGAGTACGGATACGACCCGGGTAATCAGCTTTGCACGGACGATTTCGCCGGACATCTGGCCCATAACTGCAACTTGAGCATGAAGGCTATTGTGGCGTTGGGAGCATACGGCAAACTGGTGCAGGAAGAGAAGTATATCTATGCTGCGAAGGCGATGGCGGAAAGATGGTGTGCGGACGCGAGGAAGGAAGAAGGATCGCTGCTTGCCTTTGATCAGCCTGATTCCTGGAGTATTAAATACAACATCGTATGGGACAAATTGCTCGGCGTCGGTTTGTTTGACCGGGAAGTGTATGAAAGCGAAGTCAGATTGTACAATCTGAAAATGAACCGTTACGGCCTACCGCTGGATTCGCGCTCGGATTACACGAAGCTCGATTGGTTGGCATGGACGACAGTTTTTACCGATAACGGCGAATACAGCGAAAAGCTGTACAAGTCCATCTGGGATTTCATTAGCGAAACGGTCGAGCGGGTGCCGATCACCGACTGGTATTACAGCTCCACGCCTAATCAAGTGAGACATTCGCGTTATTTCGGGTTTCAGAACCGGACCGTGCTCGGCGGGCTTTATATCAATTTACTGTAACGTAGACGCCCTCATCATCCGGGCTCGGGGTATAGAATATATTCCTCGAGCCCGGCTTTCTCCAGCATTTGAATCAAATATTCCTCGGGCGTTCCTTCGACTCCACTGTAGCCTCTGCGTGTATAAATATTTTCGGCGTCGGGAAAAACGTCGCGCAGAACGCCTCTGATGCGCTTGCCGGACGCATCCGGGTCTGTGAACAAATACACTTGTCGGTCGCCGACCGCTTTGCGTAATGTCTCGATTTTATCCGTATTAAGCGTTCCGAACGTACAATGGACGGGAACGTCGGGAGAGAGGACGCGGGCGAGTCGGCTTTTGTCGTTTTTACCTTCGACGATAATGGCAATATCATCTGATGCCATTTTGGAATACCTCCCCGTTCTGGCGCGCGGACGAGCTAGCGCGGACGTTGTCGTTCTATTGTACCACGGAACGCGATTTCACCCGTCACCCTTGTTTCCGCCGAAGGAAGTAACGTTCCCGCAGAACACTATCCCACCTGCCACAGCTCGGATTCCGCCGAAGTAATGTTCCCGCAGAACACTATCCCGCTTGCCAGCTCGGATTCAGGCGTATTAATGTTCCCGCAGAACACTATCCCGCCCGGCAACTCGGATTCCACAGAAGTAATGTTCCCGCAGAACACTATCCCACCCGGCAGCTCGGATTCCGCAGAAGTAATGTTCCCGCAAAACACTATCCCGCCCGCCAGCTCGGATTCCGCCGAAGTAATGTTCTCATAGAACACTATCCCGCCAGCCAGCTCGGATTTCGCCAAAGTAATGTTCTCGCAGAACACTATCCCGCCAGCCGGCTCGGATTCCGCCGAAATAATGTTCTCGCAGATAACTATTCCTCGCTCAGCGCACACGTTCGTCAAGACGGGTTACAAACATGGCGAAGGGCCGAATGTCCGGCGGCTGGCGCCAGATGCGGTCCTTCGAGGATTCCGTTGTATTATGCGGTGTGTTTTACCCTGCACGCAACACGATGACGAGCAGAATGAACAAGACGAGGACGATTGTTGTAGTGGCCATACCATGGCTTCCATTTCCGCTATGTCCTCCTGCGCAAGTAGACATCTCGGTCACCCCTTAATCGCCCCGATTTGTCTCGCCTCCGTTGTACGGGGCGGGCATGGGCGATAACACATGTTATGCGAACGGCGATCATTCGACGTGTGCGAATACCCAGTTCGGTCGGGATTACGTTCCGAAACGGTTCATGCGGCAGGAGGCAACTCGGCACGGGTATTCGCATGCCAATTGTCTTTATATGCCGTGCGTGGGAACAAGAGAGCAAGCGCGATCATCAACGCGAGGAACGAAAGAAAGTATGGCGAGAAATAATCCCTGACCGCGCCGGCCGTGATCGGCCCGAGGAAAGAGCCGATCGAAAGCGAGATCGAGAGCAGCGAGAACGTCCGTCCGTATCTCGTCGGCCCGCTTAATTGCAACAAGAATGAAGTCATCGCCGGGAAAATAATTCCTTTAGCCATACCTAATGCGAACAAAAGCACGGACAAGGGCAACGGCCAGCCGGAAGCGAGCCCGTAGTAACATACAGCAAGCATCAAGGCGCCGAACACCGTGCGCTTGTAGGGCAAGTACCGGTTTAGAAATAGCAGGCCAAGCGTGACAAGTGCGCCAAGACTGACGATCGAGAACAGAATGCCAGTGCTCATGATCGCCGCGGCATCGGTGCCCCGAAGCGGCAACTCGAAGGCGAGTATACCTTGCGCGCATGCAAGCCCGATCGGAAGCGAGAACACCGTCCAAGGGAAGCCGGAAGGAGCGCCTTCGGTTTGGGATGGTGGAGGCGATGCCGGGAAAGACCCGTTTTTTGCAAGTTTCGAATCAGATGGTACGGTGGCGACAGTCGAAGGCATGTCCTTAATAAACCCAAGTGCGAGAATGCCCGTCAGCATCAGCGCCCAACCAAGTATCGCGAACGAGCGGCTAAATCCGATCGTTGCCGCGAGATAGGCGCCCGCAGCCGGGGAGACAACGGAAGCGACCGTATGGACAAGTCCATTGCCGGCCATCAGTTTGCCTTGGTGAATATGATCTCGAGCCAGCTTGGCTAACAATGACATACAGGCCGGCGATAAGAATGCGAGCACGAAGCCGCTGATCGACCGGACGTATAGAAGCTGCCAAGGGTCAGTAACACGGGATTGAAGAACAAGCAGGATGCCTGCACCGACGAGGCTGGCGGAGATGAACAGCCGGCTTCCGAAGCGATCGACGGCGACTCCCGCAATCAGGTTGCCCGGAAGATGCGTAAGAGAATAAATGCCCATGACGAGACCGATGAATGACGGTGCCGCGCCCAGCGATACGGCGAACGGCGTCAGCATCGGGTATTGGGCGTGCAGGTCGAAGAAAGCGACGAACAGGAATAAATAGAGCCATATGGCGGTTTTCATCGTTTATACCCTCCTCATCAAGGCCGGGGACACTCGTCCGAACGACGGCCTATCCTACTTGTACGTGTCCGAAGGCCAGGTTATGACGGTCGTTTACGCTTCGTCTCTCAATGCGTTATAATAGAAATATTGTGAGTCATTTTGCGCATTGGGAATTGGAGGTTCGGTATGAATTACGATACGGACACATGGGTGCAGTTCGCACAGGATCATTGGGTCGTTATCGTCGTCGCCATCGTAGCGATCTTAATTATCGTGAAGCTGGTGAAGACGGTAGTGAAGTGGTTGCTTGTGGCAGCGATCATAGTCGGAGTCTGCGTATATAGCGGATACACCATAGATGATATTCAGAAGGAAGTAACGAAAATCGGGGACAAGGTTACATCCGAGATTAAAGACCAAGCGATTAAAGCGATGGCGGGAGAAGCCTCTGAGGCGACTTACGTCAAAAATGCGGACGGTTCCTATTCGATCAAGTCGACGAATTTAGAGCTGTCTGGTGTTCCGAATTCCGGCGAAGTATCGGTGAAGTTCCACGGCCAATCTCTCGGTACTTGGAAAATGGAAGGCGCGGTACGCGAATTCGTCGTTCAGGCTCGGAATGGCGCGAAGTAAGCGATGAACGGTATGGAAGAGCTGTTCGATCGCAATCTCGTCACCTGGCTTCTGCTCGCCATGGTGGCCTTTTCCATGTACAGAGGATTCAGGTGCGGCGCTTCGGGCTCCGTCAAGCAGCTCGTCTTTTTTCTGATCTCTGCGGTCATCTCGGTCGCTGCTATCGCATTGGCGGCACTCCTTGCCGCGAAAGCGTCGCCGCATGTGCAGATGTGGCTCGTTGATCGGAATTTGTCCAATCCGGGGCCAGAAGCGTCTGCGTGGTCGCAATTCGGCTATACGGCGCTGGCGGGCTTGCGCGACTTGCCTTTGCTGCGGTTTGCGGCGTTATTCCTTGTCGTTCATTCGATCGTTAGGGCGTTAACTGGCATTGTTACGAAGGCGTTCGCATCGGTCGTCTCGGTGCCGTTCGCCGTCGTTCCGTCAGGCGGAGCCGTCGGCAAATCGGCGGGCGGGCTGATCGGCGCGACTTTGGGGGCCGGACGCGCGTTATTGTTAACAGCAGTGCTTTTCGCGTATTGCGCAATTTTCCCGAGTGCGCCGATGTCCGATTACATTCAACAATCGGGCTTGTACAGGGAAGTCGCAGCCCAGGTAATCCGCCCGGCGACAGGCGGATTGCTGAATGAGCGGCTTCCCGTGTTTGCGAAGGCGGTGTCCGGCGAGCTCGGAGAGCTATGGCAGAAGCGGTACGACGTCATCGACGCGAACTTGCCGGAGGACATTGCGGCGGCAGCGGTCGAGGTCACGAAAGACGCCGCCGGGGAAGAAGCAAAAGCGAAGGCGCTGTACGACTGGGTCGGCAGCCGAATCGTCTACGACGACGATAAAGCGAGCCTCTATGTCGAAAACGGTGTATGGCGCGAGCAGAACCCGGAAGCGACGTTCCGAACGCGCAAAGGCGTCTGCATCGATTATGCTCGGCTTTACGCAGCAATGGCCCGTGCGGCGGGACTGGAAGTCCACGTCGTAACCGGACTAGGTTACGATGGACGCGGCGGTTACGGGTCGCACGCATGGAATGAAGTTCGAATCGGAGAGCGCTGGGCGCCTCTCGATTGCACATGGGCGAATACGGGGAATTGGTTCGATACTCCAAGTTTCGCCGACACGCATATTAAGCAAGGAGGATTGACCGCATGAGCAATAAATTAACGGAAGAAGCCCAGAAGCGGGAAATCCGGAACAGAAGGCATTTCAGTTTCCGGTTAAACGTCTTTTTCTTTTTAACGTTTTTCATTTTCTCCTGTTTGATTGTCCGGCTCGCTTATTTGCAATTTGTCGAAGGCGAGTCCCTCCGCGCGCAAGAGCACAAGAACGGCTCCAAGAGTGTTCCGGTGCCTCCGATCCGCGGTAATATTTACGATTCTACCGGACAGGAAGCGATCGCGTATTCGGTATCCACGCAATCTCTCTACTACACGCTCGACATGAAAATGACTAAAGACGATGGCAAATTGGGTATGGAGCTGGCGGAGAAAATTGTGGGCGTATTCAACAAGCTCGGCACGAACTCCGACAAGCCTCTGACGGCGCAGAAAGTGTTCGAGTACATGGATTTGAAGGGTACCGTCCACTATTCGTTCCAGCCGCGTCGGTTGAAGACGGGACTGACCGAGAAAGAGATCGCATACTTCTCCGAGCATCGAGACGAATTCAAAGGCATCGACGTTGTGGAGGAGAGCATTCGACAATACAGCAAAGACAAGGTAGCGGTGCAACTCATCGGCTACATGAAGCCACTCAAAGGCGTACGAGAGTCGATGGTACGTTACAAAGACATCAATAAAGATTTGACGGACGACACGTTGAAGTATTTGGATTCCGAGGAAGTCGGCATAGACGGTCTCGAATTGATGTATCAGGATGAACTGCGGGGCCGCAATGGTGTCAAAGAGTTCCCAGTGAACAGCCTGGGAGAAATCATCGGGCCGACAAAACTGACGAAGCCGGTTAAAGGCGAGAATCTATACTTGACGATCAACAAAAATATACAACTTGTCACACAGAAAGCGATTGTGGATCAGATCGATTTCATCCGGCACGCGAAGGGCAAGCAATATGAGAATACGTCGCCGACGACGGGATACGCGGTCGCGATGGAAGTCGAGACGGGCAAAGTTGTGGCGATGGCGAGCATGCCGGATTACGATCCGAGCGTCTGGCAAGGCGGAATCAGCAAAAAAGATTTGGATGCAATCCAATTTTACCAATATAACGGTACAATTAAAGATGCGCCAGCACCATACGAAAATGATGTAGAGCGCAATAATCATCCTTCATCGCTTGTTTATCTCGGGTCGACGCAGAAACCTCTATCTGTCCTCGTCGGTTTGAACGAGAAATTGTTCACGACGAGCACGAAATATACGGACATCGGTTATTTTGAATTCGGTAAAGAAGGGCATAAAGTTAAAATTTCTAACGCCAGCGGCGCCGCCAACGGAAAAATCAATGCGACGGAAGCGATCGCCCATTCGTCCAATGCGTTTATGTCGGCAATGGTCGGTAATAATTTGTATTTGAAATACAAAGGTATCCAAGGCGTTAACGTATGGGATGAATACATGAAGCAGTTCGGATTGGGCGTGAAGACGGGCAGCGGCTTGCCGAATGAATCGGCTGGCGTTGTCGAGTATTTCCACGAAGCCGAAAAAGCTAGTTCCCAATCCGCACTCGTTAGGGCGGCGTGGGGGCAACAGGGGAAATACACGACATTACAGCTTGCACAGTACGCGGCGACGCTCGCCAGTCACGGCAAACGGATGAAACCGCAGTTCGTGAACGAAATCCGCGACGTAGATGGGAATGTGACACTGCCGTTCCAACCCGAAGTGCTGAACACGGTTGATTTCCCGGAAGCGTACTGGAAAGCGATTGAAGCGGGCATGGCGCAGGTTAAAGTGACAGGCTTCGAAGGTGTGAACTACACCTACATGAGAAAGACCGGAACGTCCCAGCAAGACGTAGGCAAACGGCGGCGTGTCGAGAACGCTGTGTTTATCGCATACGCGCCTGCCGATCATCCGAAGCTGGCCGTTGCAGTCGTTGTGCCGGACGGCGGATACGGCGGTTGGGGAGCGGCGCCGATTGCAAGGAAAATTTTCGACGCGTACGATGCAGAGATTGGCTTGAATGGCACGCCGCGCAAGCCGGCGTCGCCTCCTGCGGGAACGGGGAATGCGAATGCCCCGGCGCAATGAAAAGTAGCGAACGACGGCAACGTCGTCAACCAAGCGCAAAGATAAGAGAAGGGAAGCCCGCCTATCAGGATGCACTTGCATCCCGTGGGCGGGCTTTGCCATATCCGAGAACAGGGCTGAGAGCAGCGAGTTAATGCGTCCAGCGAAGTAAATCGCCGAGAACCGGAGCTGCGCACAGCGAGTTAATGCGTCCGGCGAAGTAAATCGCCGAGAACCGGGGCAGAGCACAGCAAGTTAATGCGTCCAACGAAGTAAATCGCCGAGAACCGGGGCTGCCCGTAGCGAGTTAATGCGTCCGACGAAGTAAATCGCCGAGAACCGGGGCTGAGCACAGCAAGTTAATGCGTCCAACGAAGTAAATCGCCGAGAACCGGGGCTGCCCGCAGCGAGTTAATGCGTCCGGCGAAGTAAATCGTCGAGAACCGGGGCTGAGCACAGCAAGTTAATGCGTCCAACGAAGTAAATCGCTGAGAACCGGGGCTGAGCACAGCTAGTTAATGCGTCCAACGAAGTAAATCGCCGAGAACCGGGGCTGCCCGTAGCGAGTTAATGCGTCCGGCAAAGTAATTCTCCGAGAAACAGGGCTGCGAACAGCGAGTTAATGCGTACAGGAGACTGTCGATTAAGTCGCTTCAGCGAAGTAAATCGCTGCAAAGTCAAATGTGCAACCTCCGTCGAAGTTTCCCTTGCTACCTCGAGTATGAGCGTTCTTTGTAAGCGACTGCCCTGTTCGAATCATCAAGTTCGCTTCGATTCCATCACCCAAATGTGTTAGAATTGACGGTGATGTGTTGAAGCGACAGCGGGGAGTGGACGGATAGATGGCAGACGCAACAGGGAAATACAAATTATTGGCGCTGGACTTGGACGGCACGCTGTTGAACGACCGCAGCGAAATCAGCGAGACGAATATCGAATGGGTAAGGCGTGCGGTCGAAGCGGGCGTGACCGTCTGCGTATCGACCGGGCGGGGGTTTCCGAGCGCGCTGCCGATCGCTGAGCAACTTGGTCTGTATACGCCGATGATTACGGTGAATGGCGGCGAGATCTGGACGAAACCGCATGAGATTCATCGTCGTACGCTGCTGGATTGGGAGAAGATTGCCAGATTGCGCGAAATCGCGCTTCGTTACAACGTCTGGTATTGGGCTTATTCGACCGGAGGCATTCACAATAAGGAACAATGGGTAGATGACGTGCCGACTCTTGACTGGTTGAAATTCGGCTTTTACTCCGAGGACGTTCCGGTACTCCAGGACATTCTTCGCGAGATCAACGATTGGGAAGGTTTGGAGATCAGCAATTCGTCGCCGTATAACATCGAGATCAATGCGATGGGGGTCTCGAAAGCGACTGCGCTGATGGAATTGTGCAAAATGCTCGGCTGCGAGATGAGCGAGGTCGTGTCGATCGGAGACAGCTTGAACGACATCGCGGCCATTCGTGCTTCGGGCCTTGGCATAGCGATGGGGAATGCGCAGGAGGAAGTGAAGTTTGCCGCGAACGTAGTTACGGCCAGCAACACGGAGGACGGTGTCGCGGAAGCGATCCGACAATATGTGCTTAGGACGTGATTGGCGTTGGATGTGTTAGGCTGGACAATCATATCGGCTTTATTCGCCGTCGGCATGGCCGGCGCGATTTACCCGATGTTGCCGGGCGCTCTGGCGATTTACGCAGCGTTTTTCGTTTATGGGTGGTTTTTCTCGTTCGAACCGTTTGGCTTTTGGTTTTGGTTTTTGCAAACGGCGATCGTCGTCGTGCTGTTCGTGGCGGACTATGTCGTCAGCGCTTGGGGAGTTAAGAAGTACGGAGGTTCGCGAGCGTCCGTCATCGGTAGCTTGGTTGGCATTCTGATCGGACCTTTCGTCATTCCGGCTTTCGGACTCATTATCGGCCCCCTCGCCGGCGCGATTCTCGGTGAGTTGATCCACGGGTCCGACATGAAGAAATCGCTGCTTGTTGGATGGGGATCGATGGTCGGTTTGCTAGCGAGCACCGTTGTGAAATTTATTGCCCAATTGGCGATGATCGTCCTGTTCGTCATCTGGCTGATCGTTTAAGAGCCTGTCCCATTAATTGCTTGCATTCGTGAAGCGGAAGAGGTCAAAGAGTTACGTTGAAAAAGGACACCTTACTCAAGAGCACGCTCATACTTGCGGCCGCAGCGCTTGTCGCGCGGGCGCTCGGCATTTTCCAGAGGGTACCCCTCGATTATTTAATGGACGAACTCGGTGTTATTTATTACAACAATGCGAACGCGATTTATTTGCTTTTGCTTGTTGTCGCGACTGCCGGCATCCCAAGCGCCGTCAGCAAAATGGTTTCGGGCCGTTATGCGGTCGGAAAGGTCGATGAAGCGCAGCAGGTGTATCGGGCGGCTTTGCTGTTCGGACTAGTTGCTGGCTTCGTCATTACAATCGGTCTGTGGATCGTAGCGCCGTTTATCGCGGATTCAATATTGAAGGAACCTGACGCTGCGTCCGCCATACGGGCGATTGCGCCTTCGCTGTTGCTGTTCCCCTTGATCGCGATGATGAGAGGTTACTTCCAAGGGCGGCAATTTATGACGGCGGGCGGAATCTCGCAAATCGTGGAACAAATTTTGCGGGTAGTGGCGGCTGTCCTGATCGCTTCGATCATCTATTCGATGGACAAAACGAATGAGCAAGGCATCGCATCGGGCGCCGCGTTCGGCAGCGTGTTCGGAAGCATCGGAGCGTTCGTTGTCATGCTCTATTACGCTCGCAAGCTGAAAGCGAGCGACAGAGCCGAGCCTCAGAGTAGAAGCGATTCCTCTCGTCCGTTAAGTTTGAAGTCGATTTACAAGGAATTGTTCGGTCTGTCGATTCCGATCGTTATGACGGCGATTACGGTACAGTTGCTATATACGCTCGACAACATGATGATCAAGTCGCTCACCGTCGGCCACTTCAATATCGAACAAATCAATCATTGGGCCGCAGTATACGGCATGAATGCGCAATCGATTGCCGGCATTCCGATTATTCTCGCGGTCGCGCTCAGCCAATCGATTATCCCTCTAATCTCTTCCTCCCACGCGACTGGCGATGACGTACAAGTCGGCCGTCAAGCCTCGCTTGCGGTGCGGATCGCTCTTTACAGCGGCATGCCGGTCGTTCTGCTGCTTGGGGTCGGCGCTTACAGCGTGAACGGCCTGCTGTTCGAGAAAGCGAATGGAAGCACAATCGTCGCAATGCTAACGCTCGGTACGCTGTTCCAGATCGGGATGATGGTAACTAACTCCATTCTGCTCGGCATCGGGGAACCGAAAAAAGCGACCATGCACGCGATTACAGGCGTTTTGTTGAAAGTCGTTCTGAGCTTTGCGCTTGCGCCGATGTTCGGTGTGTACGGCATTATCGCCGCGACGACGGTCTGTTTCATCTGGGCGCTTCTGTTTAATATCATGAGCCTGCGCAAACGCTCGAAGTTTAAGTTGCTCGGCAATCGATGGGTGCCATTTCTTGCCACGAGCGGTATTGTGGCAGGTGCGCTTGCCTTTCTCGAATGGGCGGTACTTGCGATATGCGCCGGTTTGCCGGCTAAAGTCGCTTTTTTCCTGTCCTGCTGCGTAATGGGAGGCGCTTTGGTGGTACTCTATCCGGCGCTGCTTGTCCTGCTTCGAGTCGTCACCGCGGAAGAGATCGCTTCGTATCCGCGCCCGGTCCGCCGTTTGCTTGCGCCTTTCATGAAGCTAAGGCAAGGATCAAGGCAGTCTGCATGATAGGATAAACATAAATTGGAGGAATGCACCTATGAGACGTATTCAAGACGAAACCGCATTTCGCGAATTTGTAGGCCAAGACAAGTTGACCATCGCCGTCTTCAAAACGACCTGGTGCGCGGATTGCCACTTCATGGAGCCGTTCATCGGCGACGTAGAAGCGGCTTACTCGGATCGTCTGACGATGGCCGAGATCGACCGGGACGACTTGCCGGATCTGTGCAGCGAGCTGAACATTCTCGGCATTCCGAGTTTTATCGCCTTCCTCGGAGGCAAGGAAGTTATCCGTTTCGTAAGCAAGCTTCGCAAAACCCGCGAGGAAATCGAACAGTTCCTCGACCGCGCCGTAGCGGTATCGGGAGAGTTGGCAGGGAAATAAATCGGTGGACAGAGGAACCGCAGCGTCGTTGCTGCGGTTTTTGCATGTTCGCGCGCACACAGAACTGCGACGAAACGGTCACATTTTGAACATGGCTTTGACTGTTGGGGTTCGGTATAATGGGTGAAGACAGTTTGCGCTTACTTTCACAAGAAATCGGGGATGGGCATGACCTCACGGAGATATCAAATTTTGGCGCTGTTGACGTGCATCGGGATGTTTCTCGTTCTGATTGCCGGCGTTCTCGTTACGAATACGGATTCCGGTCGAGGCTGCGGAACGGACTGGCCTCTGTGTAACGGCAAGTTTGTCCCGGCATATACCGTAGAGTCGATGGTGGAGTATAGTCACCGAATGATCAGCGGTCTCGTCGGCTTGCTTGTCGGCGCGACGTTTCTCGCGACTTATTTCTGGAAACCGGCCAAACAAAAAGAAAATTTGCTTTATGCCGGCGGGGCGTTGCTGTTCACCGTCATGCAGGCCGCGCTTGGCGCAATGGCTGTTATCTGGGAACAGTCCTCCGTCGTGCTTGCGCTTCACTTCGGCATTTCTTTGTTTGCTTTTACATGTACTTGGCTGCTGTACAAGCTGGCGAAACGTCAGACGCTGGAGAACGGATCATTCAACGCGCAAGCGTCGTCAGCGGCATCCGGCAAATCGACATCCATCGCCGCTGTGCCGATTGCACTCTACCGCAGTATAGTCGCCGTCATCGTGTACTGTTACGGCGTCGTTTATCTCGGTGCATACATTCGTCATACGAGTTCCGGGGGGGCTTGCGAAGGCTGGCCGCTGTGCAATGGCGACGTTATTCCCGAGCTGTCCGGAACGACGGCAATCGCGTTCTCACACCGTGTCGCAGCGCTTCTGCTTCTGGTGCTTGTCGCATTGCTCGTGTTCTACGTGCGCCGCGCGGCAGGACAGTCGGCAGAACTTGTCTCTATCGCGAACAAATCGCTTGTGCTCGTCTGCCTGCAAGTGCTCAGCGGCGGTCTTCTGTCTCTGACGCTCGGTAACGAGGACGTCTACGTTTTCACAGGGTTAATTCATACGATTATCATATCGGCGCTGTTCAGCATGCTCGTCTTGCTGGCCATTCGGACGAAAGCTTATACCCGATAACGGATCGGCAACACTTGGTCCGGAGCGTACAAAAAAACGATTATAACGGAGACGGCGGTTTGCCCGATGACATCGGTTGAGCTAGCCGTCTCCGTTGCGTTACAATGAAGACATGATTGTTAGCGGGACGGATTGGCTTCCGCATATGTATTTCGTTGGCAGATGAGGGGAGGCCGATCATGCTCAGGCAGTTGTTCGGTGAAGCACCGAGACAATGGACAGGGGAGTCTCTGGAGACCGTCCAGGCGATGGAACGATTCGTTTTGTTAGCACACAATATTGCAAGCGAGAAACCTCAGCAGGCCAAAGCTTATCATACGCTCGCCATCTGGGCGGAAGGTTTGCTTCGCTCCATGGACGAACTGGAACAGAGCATCTACGCGGCCCGCAAATATGCAGCTCTAGTTCGCACGGAACATGTGGACGAATTGGACGCGGAGGAGAGGCTGCAATATTATCGCCACGTCTACTATGACAAGAACGCTTACATACGGGTATTCGCCTTGCTCGACAAGTTGGGGACGCTCTTGAACCGGCTTCTTGGTTTGCAGACGGAGAAAATCAAATCTCATTTCTCGTATTATACGGTGCTGCGCAATTTGCGGGAGAACGGATGGCATCTTGAGATGACTCGCCCGCTAACGGTGCTAAAAGAGAAGCATCAGGATCAGATGAAACGGTTGCGCGACAGGCGCAATCTCGAAGTGCACCAGATGAACGCGGAGCTGCGGGACGACCTGAGCCAGCGAGCGGCAGGTATTCATTCGAAGCGGTCTTTGGAAAATTTGCAAGCCAACCTCGCCGATCTGGATGGGAGCTGGAGTTTTGCCCAAGGTTCGCTTCATATCGCCTTTCGTTTTGCCTGCAAGTGGTTGGGACATATCAAATAGAATGAGACGGGGGAGCCGCGTATGAAGCTGTTGGGCAAGACGGCGCTCATTACGGGAAGCGCTAAAGGGTTAGGCAGAAGAACTGCGCTTGAGCTTGCGGCCTCCGGTTGCGATGTCGCCATCAATTATGTATCGAGCCGGGAGGAAGCGGAACGGCTTGTCGCCGATATTCAAGCGCTCGGCCGTCGTGCATGCGCCGTTCAAGCGGATATCGCCAAGGAAGAAGACGCTGAGCGACTAGTCGCCGAGACAGAGCGAACGCTCGGGGGCATCGATATTCTTGTTAACAACGCGGGACCGTTCATTCGCGAAAGACGTTTGTTTGCCGATTATCGCACGGAGGAAATCCATTATCTCATGAATGGCAATCTTGTCGGCACGATGCTTATGGATCATCGCGTGTTGCCGGGCATGCGGGAACGGCAATGGGGCAGAATTATTCATTTCGGCTTCGGCCATGCGTCCGAAGCACGCTCTTGGCCGCATCGCGCGGTGTATGCCGCCGCGAAAGTCGGACTCGTCTCGTTCACGAAGACGCTGGCCGTAGAAGAGGCGGCGAGCGGCATTACGGTGAATATGATCTGCCCCGGCGACATTCGCGGCGGGAACAAGGAGAAGAGCATCGCGGACGTGGATGGGGTAATCGACGACGAATCGCCGAGAGGAAGACCGGGTACCGGCGAAGACGTGGCACGGATGATCGTGTTTCTGTGCTTGCCCGAATCCGACTTCATTACGGGCAATACGATCGACGTATCCGGAGGGCTCGATCCGATCCGGACGCATCTCAAAAAATGACAAAAGGCTCTGCCGCAAGGCAGAACCTTTATCGAAATCCGCAAAGAACCGAATCAGAATACCTGAACGACTTCTTGGATGCCTTCGACTTCTTCCAGCAATGCGCGCTCGATACCCGCTTTAAGCGTGATCGTGGAGCTTGGGCAGCTGCCGCATGCGCCCATCAGGCGAAGCTTAACGACGCCGTCTTCGATATCGACCAATTCGACATCTCCGCCGTCGCGTTGCAAGAACGGACGCAATTTATCGAGAACGTCGATGACTTCGTCGTATTGCGTGCTTGGAGCATTCGTACTCATACTCATCCACTCCTTTATCTTCGCATCCCGTGCGGAATGCGTGGATTGTAACACTTACTATTATAGTACAAAACTTCGAGTTTTCAAACCGGTGAGATCGCCTTCGTCATCGCTCATTACGATCGGAAAGGAACGGTGCAACTCGTGGACATCGTGGAATTTTGCGTCAGTAACTCGCAGCACGGCACCGATATCGCGCTGAAAAAGCTGGAATCGCTGCCGGACTTCGACATTGAAGTCATCGAATACGGCTGCCTCGGCAACTGCGGCGAATGTTTCTTGTCGCCCTATGCACTCGTAAACGGTGAGAGCGTCGTCGCCGAGACGGCCGAGCAACTAGCCGAGCTCGTAATAGAAGAAATTAATCGGCAAAAGCTCGAACGCGAAGCGCTCGACAAGCTTTTAGACGATCTCTAAGCGGTTGTTCCGATTAACCGAAGTGACGTTTGCTCTTCCAGAGCACGCCGCTTTTGATCATACGAGGAATCCGGCCGAGAAGCGGCGTAGATCCCATTAAACCGAATCCGGCCTTTTTGCCTAAGGAACCGAACATTCCTTTCAGCTTAATGTGGCCGACTTTCGGTTCTTTGCCGTCCAGTCGGGCGCGGATGATCTCGGCTACCTGCTTGCCCATGACGCCGGCCAATTGCGCGCTTGGGGAGAACGGCTGACTGGCGCAATCTCCGATGACATACACGCCAGGGGCGTCGGGCAATTCCAGATGAGCGTTTACGATCAACCTGCCTTGCGGGTCCTTCGGCATATTCATTCGCTGAACGAGCTCGACCGGCTGAATACCCGCTGTCCACAATGCGACATCGGTTACAATCGGTTCATCTCCGTTATGAATGACGCCTTGCTCAACGGAAGTGATGCCGATATGGGATCTCATTTCGACGTCGTGCTCACGGAACCAGGAGGCGACATACTGCTGAAGCTTGCCCGGGAACGCGGACATGACGCTGCTGCCCCGGTCGAGAATGCGAATGTTAATATCTGTACGGGCTTCCCGCAGCTCGGCGGCGACTTCGACGCCGCTTAAGCCGCCTCCGATGATCGTCAGTTGACCGTACGGACGGATATCGTTAATTTGCTGGAACGTCTTGCGGGTTGCCGACAACGACTGGATGCTGCACGTATATTGGTCCGCGCCATCGATACCGTGGTAATTGTCCGTGCAACCAAGGGCGATGACGAGCGAATCGTAAGAAAGCGGGTCGTTTCCTGTAATATGGACGATTTTGTTGTCGAGATCGATATCGGTTATATCGCCGTACACCAATCGAAGTTGCGGGTGCGCTGGAAATTGGACGCGGATTTGGAGATCGGACACCGTCCCCGCCGCTAGCGCGTAGTATTCCGTCTTTAGGCCTTGAAAAGGCATGCGATCGACAAGAAAAATTTGGACGTCGCTCGGAAGCTGTTCAATCAGTTCCTGGACGACCATCAGTCCTCCGTACCCGCCGCCCAGTACGACGATTTTGCTCATGTGGTAAACTCCTTTGACGTTGGCATCGATGATATCGTTAATCGCAAAGCTGATCATAGTCACTGCTTAGTATTACACAGAAGAGTCCCCGTCTTCCCGACGGGAACTCGATTTACTCGTATACTTTGACTTCGTTATAGAACGTGTCGCGTTCGACCGGAATGCGTCCGGCTCCCTTGATCAACCAGACGAGGTCCTCGCGGGTTATTCCGGATGGTGTTAATGCGCCCGCGGCATGGCTGATTTTCTCGCGAACGATTGTACCATGGGCGTCGGAAGCGCCCATCGTTAAAGCGACTTGCGTTAACTGAGTGCCGATGTTGATGAAATAAGCCTTAATGTGTTGAATATTATCGAGCATCAGTCGGCTGATTGCGATTGCCTTCAAGTCGTCGAATGCGGAGTTGCGGCGCCGGATGCTGGCTTTCGGACTAATCGGCTGCATGGATAGCGGAATGAATACTTGGAAACCGTTCGTCTCGTCCTGCAAGTCGCGGATGTGAATCATATGCTGCACGCGCTCCTCGAGCGATTCAACCGAACCGTATAGCATCGTCGTGTGGGTGCGCAAGCCGAGATTGTGAGCCGTCCGGTGCACGTCCAAATATTGTGCGATGTTCGCCTTGTCCACCCGCATTTTTTTACGATACTGATCAGATAAGATTTCCGCGCCACCGCCCGTCAATGTCTCGAGCCCGGCTTGGATCAATTTCTCCAGCACTTCCTTGTAGCTAAGGCCCGAGATACGGGAGAAGAAATCGATCTCCGCCGCTGTGTAGGCTTTCATCGTCACATGAGGGTATTTTTCTTTCAGCGCCCGGATCGATTCGACGTAATAGTCGAACGGCACGTTCGGGTTATGCCCGCCGACGATATGGAATTCCCGCACGCCCGGATGGATGTGCTGTTCGACATAATCGATCATCTCTTGCGGAGATAGCGTATAAGCGCCTTCCTGACCTTCGTCCTTGCGGAAATTGCAGAAAGCGCAATGCGCTTCGCATACGTTCGTGAAATAAAGGCTCATATTCTCAATGAAATATACCTTTTTCCCGTTTTTCTTTAAGTTTACTTCGTTGGCGAGCTGGCCGATTGTCAGCAAATCGTCCGAACGGTACAAGAAAATGCCGTCTTCCAGGCTCAGACGTTCGCCATTGCGGACTTTATCGGCGATATCCGCCATTTGGCGATCGGAGTGTGTCGTAATGAGCGTCATGAATGCCGCCTCCCGTTATGCGATAATGGATAAAATGGAAGTAAAAAGAGGTTGCTGCAACGTTTGTGAAAAAAATAACTTTATCTCTCATGCAGAAGCGTTCGAACAATAAACAACTGAACATTATTATAAACCTCATCCCATTTCGGGGCAACTAGTAATAGGAAGGGTATAAAGGATGCCATTTTCGGGAATGAACTTGAATAATAAACATTTTATGGTTATGTTAGTAGTATAAAGTCCAAAATAAGGCGGTGCATGGCATTGAAACCGGATATCATGCCTCTCAGCGAGCTTGAGAAGTTGGAAGAGGCGGAGAAAATCCAGACGCTTCAGCAATATCGCGCGGCGTACACCATTAAAGACTTATCGCAGGCTTGGCAGTTGAGCAACCCGATTCAGTACTATATGTGGCTGAAAAAACAACGGATATACGAGCATATCGTACGTAAAGCGGACAAGTTCGAGCCGGCGAAAGAATGGAGAAGGCTGCAGGAGACGGAAACGAGGGACTACGAACGCGGGCGGATGAAGAGCTTGTCAGCCGATCAGTTCCGTTATCAGCTCGACACCGAAAGCTCGGGCGTTGAACTAGCTCACGTATTCCGCAGATTGGCAGATTTTCTGCAGAACGATCCCGGACAATTTCGCTGCAAAATTGAATTAAAGGCGATCGCCCAACCGTTTACAGGCGAAGCTTCCCTTGAGGCGTGAAGCACTCTGGAGTATACTAGAGGCACAAACGCACGGGGAGGGAACCGACATGATCAACATTAGCGAATCCGCTTCGGATAAAATTTTGGAAATGCTGGCCGCAGAAGAGGCGCCGAATTTGTTTTTGCGAATCGGCGTGCAGGAAGGCGGATGCAGCGGCTTTTCCTACGGCATGGGCTTCGACGACGAGTTAAACGAAGGCGATAATGAGCTCAACGTCTCTGGGTTAAAAGTTGTTGTAGACAGCAACAGCATGAAATACTTGCGCGGCCTCGAAATCGATTGGAAAGAATCGGCGATGGGCGGCGGGTTCACGATTCAGAATCCGAACGCGACTGCGACATGCGGGTGCGGTTCAAGCTTCAGAACGGCGACGGAAGCAGGCAATCCTGCCGCCGAACCTTGCTGAGTCAAGGGGATAGCCGTTTGCGAATCCAATAATTGTTTTATTGTGAAGGCGGCCTCTATGACGATCATTAGTCTGCGACTAATACGTTATGGAGGCTGCTTTTATGTCGTCTGGGAGGAATTCATATGCTGGATTTTTATGTGCTTCCGATTTCTTACGCGTTTTTTACATTCCCGATTGCGGCGGCACTATTTACGCTGCCTTTCCTAATCGTACAATATCGCCGCTACGGCTATATTCACAAGTACAGAGCGCTCATTTTATATCTTTTCTTGCTGTACTTAATGAACGCGTTTTATTTGATCCTTCTGCCGCTGCCTGATTCTATCCATAATTCGCCGCCGAAAGCGAAGTCATATGCTCAGTGGATTCCGTTCCATTTCGTTTCCGACATCGCCAAGGAAACCGGAGTGAGACTGGACAGCCCTGCGACGTACCTTCACCTGCTGAAGGAACGTGCGTTCCTTCAGGTCGTATTTAATATTTTGCTGATGGTTCCGTTCGGAATGTTCATGCGACATTATTTCCGCACTCGGTGGGCGGTCTGCTTGTTGTGTACGCTAGGCTTGTCGCTTTTCTTCGAGATTACGCAAGTGACGGCCGTGTTTGGCATTTACGACTATCCATACAGGCTGTTTGACGTAGATGATCTGATGATGAATACGGCAGGAGGACTGTTCGGTTTCGTATTTGCCGACTGGATCGGCAGATGGCTGCCGCGCACGGACAAGCTGGATGAGCGAACCGATCTGTCCGTGCGACGCGTCTCCTATACGCAAAGAGCTGTCGCATTCTTAATAGATTGGATGATTATGGTTCCGCTTATGGCCATCCTGTCTGTGCTGCACGTTCCCTTTACTTACTTATGTGCCGTCGTTGGTTACTTCATCGTGATTCCCTTTATTACAAACGGATTGACGCCTGGTAAATGGCTGGTGCGGATTCGGGTGAAAGGCAAGGGGGAGCGAGTGACTATGCGCGAGCTGGCGGTCAGGTACGGCCTTCTTTACTTGGTCGCGGGCGGCTTAAATGTCGCATTCCTTCGCATAGGTGCGAACAGCATTGCGCCGGTGTTTTTTATGTTGTTGACGCTTGCGCTATTTATATTTAACGCGGCAATTGCTATTCATATTTTGCGCTGCCTGTTTAACCGGAGCCGCCGTCTACTCCATGAGAGCAAAAGCGACACGACCCACGTCATAACGGCCAAAGGCGAATCGATCAGGACGAGATCCTGAAGGAAGGCAATAATCTAATAGGGGCGGGCAAAAACGACATTTAACGGAACGGACAAGCCGAGGAAAGAAAAAGACAAGGCGGATTCGCCATTTTTGTAGGTCGTGCTGTCTTTAATGTTCAAATCTTCAAACAGATATACGGTGATTTCTTTGTTCAGAGGGTTCACGATCCAATATTCCTTAACACCGGCCTCCATATAGAGATTCAGCTTGGAAACCAGATCTTTGCGCCGCGTGCTTTCGGATAAGATTTCGATAACAAGCGCAGGCACGCCTTTGTAGAAGCCGTCTTCGCCCAAATGCTGCTCGAGGTCGCAAATGACTGCCAAGTCCGGCTGGACACTATTGATCTGGTTGGATGAGGTCCGTAGTACAATGTCGTAAGGAGCGACGAACGGTCGGCACGGCTTGCCCTGGAAAAAGTTATAAAAGTTGCCGAACAACTCCGTCAGCGCCGACTGGTGCTCCGTCTTGGGCGATGCGAGCATGTAGATTTGACCGTCGATATACTCGTACCGCAGCTCGTTATCTTTAGTCAACTCAAGAAACTCTTCATAGGTAGACTTTCCCAGACTATCGTTATACTTGGCGGTGCTTTCCATGATGATTTCCGAAGAAGGCCAACGTTCGGACAACATCTTGCCATAGGTAACCGGAACGAGCTTGGCAATCGGATTGCCGTTGCGTGTAACGATCACCTCTTCTTGATTGGCAAGCACCAGATATTTGCCGAAATTGTTCTGAAGCTCTGTGGAGTTGACGATCATGCAGAAACACCTGCCTGTTATCCATTTTAGCTAAATTAGCTAACTCAATAATATTACATTCGTTTCCAACCGTCAAATAAAAATACCCGCGCCCACGCAAGAAACGGAATGCGGGAAGGCAGGAATGAACCAAGAGGATATCGAATATGTAAAAATGCAATAATTGTTATTCATATGAAGTCAGGGAGGCACGATAACATGGAAACGTTGTATGTGGTGAAGGACGGCAAGATTATCCAGTTCAACGGTCAAACGAAAGAGAAAAATGTTTTAAGCGAGGCTGCTGTTATCGAGGCGTACGGACCTAAAGCGATTGAAGAGATCAATCGTTTCGGATTTTACAACATTAAAAAATAAGATAAATGTTCGAAGAAACCGTCTTGGCGCAAAAGGTGGGCGGATCCGCCATTTTGCCGAGAAACGGTTTCTTTTTTTTCTCCGAAACCACCTCTCCAATTACGTATCCGCTACCTATTTTCAATGCGGCTAACAAATGGCTAACTTTTTCTCGTGAACTTTCCAAAAATTTACGAATTATGATGGGGGTATACGAAGGAGGGATGGCGATGTCGGGAAAGTCGAGAACGCTACGCCGCAAAATCGAGAGGCTGAGAGCGGAAATGATGTTCGCTTACATGCAGAATGGTGAGGGCCTTTGTGATGAAGAAGTGTTGGTGCTGTCGCAACGTCTGGACGAATTGCTGAACGACTATGAGAAATGTTTAAAGGAAGAACGAGCTTCCATATGGGTGAGTCGATTTCATGCCCATTCGATCTCTCCCGCCGAAGCGAAGATAGGGCAAGCCTCAATGTTGTGCGTATAACAACTGCGCTAACACATTATTAATAAGCTGTACGGCTGGCTGCCTCAAGCCGAAAAAGGCGAAAAGCATGTGGCATTGATCCAAGAACCTGTCCTCCCGGAGACGTATGTATACATATACCTTCAGGGAAGGAGTCCGACTTTATGGAAGTTACGATCAGCCGTCAGTTGGCGAGCAAGTGGTTGAAGACGAACGCTTTGCTGTCCAATCCCTATATCGCGCGTCATATTCCGGCATCAAGACTGCTGAATGCAGCGAATTTGCGCAGCATGTTGGCGGCCTACGGCATGGTCGTCGTGAAGCCGGTTAGAGGCGGGGGCGGGATCGGCGTTATCAAAATCGAGAAGTCGGGGTCTGCCTACAGGCTCTCGCATAAATCGAGCAGGCGTATGTACGCAGGCTTCGATGCCCTGATGAGAGGATTAAACGCAACCCGCAAAAAAAAACCGTATTTGATCCAGCGTGGCATCCGGTTGGCGACGATCGGCGGCAGGCCGATCGATTATCGTGTCAAATATGTAAAAGAAAACGGGATGTGGACGTACAGATCCATGCTGGGAAGATTGGCAAGACCGGGACTGTTTGTGACGAATTTGTGCCGGGGAGGCACGCAGATGCCAGCCGCGCAAGGAATCCGCAGATCGTTGTCGCCTAAGCTCGTTGGTGTGAAAAAAAAGGAAATGCGAAATTTGACGAGAGCATCGACAACGCTGCTGGAGAGCCGCTATCCGGGGATCGGCAAGTTGGGGTACGATTATGGAATCGACCGAAACGGACATATTTGGATATTGGAAGTCAATACGCGACCACAGTAAACGTCAAGAAACGACAATATTTTCTATAAAAACCACTAATCGAATATTTCGTGGCTATGAAAGTTGTTTATTATGAAATGATTGTCGACACCTGTGCATAACTTCGTCCACAATTCGCACATTGCTGACAGCGGTCTACAGCCATTTTTCAACATGTTGCCAACAGGATATGCACAGTGGGATGTGGATAATGGGGAGCTTGTCCACTATTTCAGGCTCATGCTATGATGCCTTCACGAACTTCCTATTATTATGATGAGGAAAGGGTGAAAGCGATGTTGCCTTTATTGTCCGACGATCTGTTGCTCGATGCTTATCACAACGCGGTGCGTCTGCGGCTCGAACTGGAATTCCTCCGTTTGTTGAAATCCGAGATTAGACGGCGTCGGCTCTCGTTACCCGAAGAAAGGCCAATTTAACAATGCCAAGCGGCGATTTCCGCAGTGAACGCGATCTGACAGCGGATACAGCGAACGGCATGGAGGCAGTACTCTTCGCTTGCGGATGCGATATCCGACGAGTCGAAACTTGCGCTTTCGTAGGGAGAATAGGGGCCGCTCCAATCGCTCCAACGACCTTCGTCTTCGGCGGAGGAACCGCATTTCGGACATAAGACGTCTAGGAGGCTTAACGCGTTGCAGACAGGACATAACATAAGGGCATCCTCCTCGGGGCCGGGGTTTCCGGCGATCTAAGGTAGGATGCCCTTTTGTTCGTTATATTTTCATATTGCTGCTATGGCCGGGAGACAGCTTCGCCTCGGGGTCGACATACACTTTAGCGTTGTTGATGGCGGTTGGCGCTTCGCCGAATCCAACAGCTATCAGTTTTAACTTGCCTGGGTAAGTCGTAATGTCGCCTGCGGCGAAAATGCCGGGAACGCTGCTTTCCATTCGAGAGTCGACGACGATCGAGCCTCCTTCGATGTTCAGACCCCATTCCGAGATCGGACCGAGCGAGCTGACGAAGCCGAAGTTGACGATAACAGCGTCGACTTCGTGTTCCGTTGTCGCTCCCGACTTGACGTCTGTCAGCGTCACGCGGGAGATGCTATCTTCGCCGTGTAGGGAGGTAATCTCGACAGGAGTAATTACTTTGACGGTAGATTGCATCAACAGTTCAACGCTATGCTCGTGTGCCCGGAATTTGTCTCTGCGGTGGACAAGCAGGACTTGCTCCGCAATCGGCTCCAGCATGAGCGCCCAGTCAAGAGCAGAATCGCCGCCGCCCGTCAGAAGTACCTTCTTCCCGCGGAAACGCTCCAAATCGCTTACGAAGTAATGAAGATTCGTTTTCTCGAAAGCGGCTGCTTCCGGCAATTCCAGCTTGCGCGGTTCGAAAGCGCCGACCCCCGCCGTAATGATCACGGCACGTGCATGGTGAGAGCGTTTATCGGTAACAATTTCAAAGAGGCGTTCTTCGAGTTTCGTTACCCGAAGTACTTTCTCTTCTAAATAAACATTAGATTGAAATAAAGACATTTGCGACTTCAGATTATCGACGAGCTGTTGTGCCGTCACTTTCGGGAATCCGGCAACATCGTAAATATATTTTTCCGGATATAGGGCAGCAAGCTGTCCTCCCAGTTGGGGCATGCTCTCGATCAGAGTGACGGACATTTGTCGCATGCCGCCGTAGAACGCGGCGAACATGCCTGCCGGACCTCCTCCGATAATCGCTACATCTACTGTAGTCATTGGGGCTGTGATTGGGTTCATCTGCTGTGACACCTCCGTCTATCGTCGTAGGAACCAAACGTCTTCATTATAAACTTGTGCATATGACATGGAAAGGAATTTGTAAAGATGTCCAAATTAATTCGTGATAATGAACCTTGAAAATTGTTGGAAAAGCCGATATGATCGAAATTGTAGAGCTTCATTAAGCACCTTAATGAAGGACATTGTGTGAATTTTCACAAACAAATACAAAGATATAGGATTGGATGGGATCATCGATGAGTAGCATACCGAAAATCGTTATTCTGGGTGCGGGCTATGGAGGCGTTCTGACATCTTTACGCTTGCAGAAAGAATTAAATTATAACGAAGCAGACGTTACGCTGGTTAACAAGCACGACTATCACTACATTACGACGCACCTTCACATGCCTGCGGCCGGGACGGACAATCCGGAGAACGCGCGCGTAAACATCTCCAAGCTGATCGACGAATTCAAGATCGACTTCGTGAAATCGACCGTCGTTCAAATTCGCCCGCAAGACCGCAAAGTCATTCTGGAAGACGGAACGCTTTCGTATGACTACTTGATCATCGGTCTTGGCGGCGAGCCGGAAACGTTCGGCATTCCAGGGCTTGGCGAGCATGCGATGAACATTCGCAGCATCAACTCCGTTCGCCTGATCCGCGAGCATATCGAATATCAATTCGCCCGTTACAAGCGCGAGCCTCACCGCACCGACTACTTGACGTTTGTCGTGGGCGGCGCCGGTTTTACGGGTATCGAATTTATCGGCGAATTGGCCGACCGTATCCCTGAGCTGTGCAAGCAATTCGACGTCGATCCTTCGATCGTCAAAATCGTTAACATCGAGGCGGCTCCGACGGCGCTCCCGGGCTTTGATCCGGAACTCGTCGAATACGCCATGCAAGTGTTGCAGAAGAAAGGCGTTACGTTCCGCATCGGAACGGCGATTAAAGAATGCACGCCGGACGGCGTTATCGTCGGCGAGGGCGAAGAGATCAAGTCTCAGACGGTCATCTGGACCGGTGGCGTACGCGGCAATCGTCTAATTGAGGAAGCCGGTTTCGAAACGATGCGCGGACGCGTTAAAGTCGACGAATTCCTCAGAGCGCCCGGTCACGAGAACGTCTATGTTCTTGGCGATAACTCGCTTGTCTTTAATCCGGAAGGTCGTCCATATCCGCCGACGGCGCAAATGGCGATGCAGCAAGGCGTCAACTGTGCGCACAATTTGGTCGCATCGATCCGCAACCAGCCGCTTAAGAAGTACGTATTCACGAACAAAGGCACGGTGGCTTCTCTGGGTAAAGGCGAAGCGATCGGCATCGCGTTCGGCAAGAAGTACAAAGGCCGCGTAGCCGCATGGCTGAAAAAAGCGATCGACATCCGTTACCTGTTCATTATCGGCGGCATTCCGCTTGTGCTTCGCAAAGGCAAATTCCTGTAATGAGACATTGCAGCGTTCAAGTGCGGGGACTGTTGACGCGAGATGAACTGGACCGCTATAACGCGCTGATGGAAGTGGGCTCATATTTGGAATCGCAAAGTCGGTACGACCTTGTGGCGACGGTTCAGGCAGAAGTCGACCTGCTCATTCAACCGGGAATCGAAAGGTTAAAGGAGAAAGGGCGCGCGCGGGACCGGATGACGGAAGCGTATTTGGAAGAGAAGCGCCGGGCCGAATGGGAAGCCCAGATGAACGCATTGGAAGACGAAGAAGATTAAGCCATGGCCGAATTCGTACCCTGACGGACAGGGATGCGAATTCGGCTTTTTTGCGTTTGCTGTCTGTTGTTTGGTGTACAATAAAGGCATGATTGCAGGCACAAATGCTGAATGAGAGGGGACGTTACGATGTCCGATCGTGTCGAGAAAGATTCCATAGGCAGCCATACGGTTCCCGAGACGGCGTATTACGGCATTCAGACGTTGCGGGCGCTTGAAAATTTTCCGATTACGGGAACACCCGTACACGCGGAGCTGTTCATCGCATTGGCGCACGTGAAGAAAGCTGCGACCCGCGCTAACCTGGCGATGCGATGGATGCCGGAACAGATTGCGCAAGCGATTGTCGCAGCTTCCGAAGAGGTTATCGACGGCAAGCTTGCCGAGCAATTCGTCGTCGATGCTATTCAAGGCGGGGCGGGAACGTCCATCAATATGAACATGAACGAAGTGCTTGCGAACCGGGCGCTTGAACTGATGGGGCATTCTCGGGGCGATTACTTCCATTGCAATCCGAACAATCACGTGAACATGTCGCAATCGACGAACGACGCGGTTCCGACCGCACTGCGGATTGCCGCTTATTTGCTGACGATCAAACTTCTCGATACGATGCGCGAGCTGCAATCGGAGTTCGTCCATAAAGCCGCACAGTTGGATGATGTTATTAAAATGGGCCGCACCCATCTCCAGGATGCGGTGCCGATTCGGATGGGCCAAGAGTTCGGCGCATACGCCAAAGTGCTTGGACGCGATATTGAAAGGGTCGAGCGCGCGGCGCAAAATTTGTTGTCCGTCAACATGGGCGCAACGGCCGTCGGCACCGGTTTGAACGCCTCGGTGTCGTACATCGAGAAAGTCGTGTCGTTCATGGCGGAAGATTTAGGGATTCCGCTTCGTTCAGCGGACGATCTGGTCGATGCGACGCAGAACACCGACGCGTATACGGAACTGTCAGGTTCGCTAAAAGTGTGTGCGATGAATATGAGTAAAATATGCAACGATATCCGCATGATGGCGTCCGGTCCCAAAGTCGGGCTGGCGGAAATTACGCTTCCGGCCAGACAGCCAGGGTCGTCGATTATGCCGGGCAAAGTGAATCCGGTAATGGCCGAAGTGGTGAACCAGGTCGCTTTCCAGGTGATGGGCAACGACCATACGATATGCATGGCTTCGGAAGCGGGGCAATTCGAACTGAACGTTATGGGGCCGGTCATCGCGTTTAACCTGTTGCAATCGCTGAAGATCATGCGCAATTCGTTCGATGTTTTCCGGAAGTATTTGCTTGAAGGGCTGGAAGCGAACCGAGAGCGTAACCGCGAATACGTCGACCGCAGCTTCGGCATCGTCACGGCGCTGAACCCGCACCTCGGCTACGACGTGGCGGCGCAGCTTGTGAAGGAAGCGATGGCGACCGGCTTGTCGATCAAAGAAATTATTCTAGAGCGCGGGCTGCTGACGCAAGATGAGATGGATGAAATTCTCGATCCGGTGCAAATGACGACGCCGGGAATCGCGGGAGAGCGGTTGTTAAGGGATCAAGGCTGAGCATAAATTACGGCATACAAAAAGGCAGTTTCCCACCAGTTGGAGAGGAAACTGCCTTTTTGATGTTGTAATCAACCTTCCAGCATCAACCGCACAAGCGACTCGCCGCTGAGCAGATTGCCGACGTAGAACGAGCCGAACTCGCCGTAACGCGCGCTCACTTCATCGAACCGCATTTCGTAGACGAGTTTCTTAAACTGCAACGCGTCGTCCGAGAACAGCGTGACGCTCCATTCCCAATCGTCGAAGCCGACCGAGCCGGAAATGATTTGTTTGACCTTGCCAGCATAGCCGCGTCCGATCATGCCGTGGCTTCGCATCAGCGACTTGCGCTCTTCCATCGGCAGCATGTACCAGTTATCTTGCAGATCGCGTTTCTTGTTCATCGGGTAGAAGCAAATATGTTTGCTCTTCGGTAAAATCGGCTTCAACCGCGCGACGATTTCCGGAACTTGCATCGGATCAACGCCTGGCGCCGCCATGTAGTTGCTTAGTTCGACGATACTGACATAGGAATACGCTTTGCGCAAAAATTTAGCGAAACCGGAACGGTTAAACGCGTTTTCGATCGCGTTTAGTTCTTCCAGCGTCTCGCGCAAGTGGACGAAGATCAAGTCGGCTTTCTGACCGACGATCGAATAAAGTCCGAAGCTGCCTTCTTTGCGTGTTTCGACTTCTTGCCAGTTGCCCGCCATATTCATCAATTCGTTCAGCGCGCCGTCCTGCTCCGCCGACGATGCCGCATTCCATGCTTGCCAATCGATCGTGCGCAAATCGTGAAGGACGTACCAGCCGTCCAGCGTTTGAGCTGCTTCGCTCATCGTATCACTCTCTCCCTTGTCCATTATGCTTCTCTTATTGTAGCCCAAGCGAATGGGAGGTTCAAACGGCGGGAGTAACGTCAAACCACATTTTTCGCTTGCGGGCGCCAATGTTCACAACCCGGTCACAGCCTGTGCGTTGACTGCCATCGCCGCAACTTGTAAACTGAAGATGTATATGGCTTCGGCGCGGGCTTCAAGCGACAGCGCGGAAGTATATTTTGGAGGGAAATTGAATGATCGGTGGCATTCTCGGAGGCGTGATGTTCGCGATCCTCGGCTCGCTCATTTGCCTGGTGCTCTTTTTCGGCATCGGCTTTATATTGAACATGCTGATCAAGACGACATGGTTCCCGTTCTGGGCGTTCGTCGTTGTTATGATTCCGCTCGGCATCTGGTATTTGTGGCAAAATGATTTGACCGTCGGAGAAAACATCAGATCGATGCTTGTCTCGGATCTCGTGATGATTGCGGCCGGCGCGGCCGGCGCTTACTTAAGCGGCTGGGCGATTCGCGCACTGCGGCGCGGCGGCTACAAAATGTTCTAGGACGGCGTATAGCCGCCCGAACGAAATGTGGGAGGACTTCCATGCTCCGCCTGTCGGAATTCAAAAAAATGGCGAAATACGCGTTCGTGGGCGGCTTAAACACGGGCGTCGATTTCGCCGTTTTTGTTACACTCGTCTACGCGGCGGGTTTTGGCTCTGCGTTCGCGCAAACGATATCTTACGCTGCGGGTGTCGTCAACAGCTATTTATTGAACCGGTATTGGACTTTCCAGGTGAAGACGAAGCGCTCGTATAAGGAGATTGCGCGGTTCGTCGCTATTAACATCCTATCTTTCGCCGCAGCGACTGCTGTACTGCTCGGTTTGGAGTCGCTTGGCGCGGAGTCCGCGGTCGCAAAGCTGGTGTCCGTCGGGATTTCTTTAGGCGTCAATTATGCAGGGTATCGGTTATGGGTGTTCAGGGGGATGGAAACGGAAGGCGGCAGGGCACACTAACGGGCAACGACGAAAACGCGAGGTGTTGACCGTGCCCCTCATTCACGTGAACGGTGTTGAGCTGCATTATCATTTGCAAGGAACGGGAGCGCCAATCGTTTTCTTGCATCCGCCGTGCTTAGGCAGCCGAGTATTCACCTATTTGCGAAACGACTTGTCTCGCGATCACCGGACGCTGCTGTTCGACCATCGCGGGCACGGCAGAAGCGGGACATCGCAAGCGCGTATCACGATTGCGCTGCTGGCCGAAGACACGAGAAGGCTGCTAGATGCGCTTGATATCGGACAGGCTTACTTATGCGCTTATTCTCTCGGCTCGCTCGTCGCGCTGCAGGCGCTTCTGACCCATCCGGATCGTTTTATCGGCGGTGTGCTGCTGGGCGGTTTGTCCGAAGCGACTGGCTGGCAGACAAGAATGAGGCTGAAGCTTGGCATGGCCGCGGAGAAAATCGGGGCGAGAGATTTGATTTCGCTGCCGCTTTCTTGGACACATGCGGACAATCATGAGGCGTTCTATCGGCTGCGCGGAGAAATCCGTTCCGGCGACATGCGGAAGTGGCGCGAGTACACGGAGAGCGCTTTGGCGTTCTCTACGACAGGCCGTTTGAAAGAAATTCTCCAACCGATGCTGCTCGTGTGCGGGCAGAGGGATACGGAATTCAAAGCTTACATGCATACGTTGCAGCACGAACTACCGAACTTTAGCGCCGCCTATATGACGGGCGTGAAGCGGACATTACCGATCCATGCCGCCGGTCCGCTCGGTACGTATATACGCTCTTGGGTCAGCAAGCAGGAAGATAGGCAGCGTCGTGCGAGACGGCGGCGGGAAGATGACGCAGCGGATCGCTTTGCGTTCGCCGGGTCTTTCGAACAGGACGGAGAAGATGCGGACGGGCCTTTGTATCACTAGCACTAAAAAAAGGTGATTTAACACTAGAGTCGGATTTGCTGGGCTTCGTATGGGCGATCTTTAGGCAGTAATGCCGAGAGCGCGCGGCGAAGTCTTTTTTTACATCTCTGCTCGGAAGGGGGTTTTATGCTACAATAGAACAATCATTATTTACGGAAAAGAGTTGTCGATCCCGCTATGCGCGTGTCGAATTTGATGGAATTTACGGAAACGCATCGTTACTATACGAGCCGGGATTTTGCCTTGAGCGGGCTGGATCGCAAAGTGTTCTTCTCGCTCTATCAGCCGATGATTGGTGCGGTCGCTGCGGCATTCTACTTTTTTCTCTATCATCGGATCGCGGAAGATTCGGCCGGATGCACATCGCCGGAACCGCAGCGCGGGCTGCTTCTTGGGCTTGGGCTGGAGTTGAACGCCGGGGGGCGCCAGACGGCGCTTGATGCGTCTTCCAAGCTGGAAGCGGTCGGCTTGCTGCAGACGTTCCGCAATCATAATCCGTTATCGGAAGAATCGTTGTACGAATACGTGCTTCAACGTCCGTTAGGGGCGGCCGAGTTTTTCACGAACACCCACCTGACATTGCTGCTGCGTGACAAAATTGGCAAGTCCGCATTGCTTGAGCTGCAAAACGGCTTCGCGCCGTCCCGGCCGCCAGAGTTGGCAAGGTTTGTGACGAAGGAAGAAGCGACCGTGCCGTTTTACGAGCTGTTTCGGCTCGGAAGCGCATCGATCGATCCCGATCTGGAACCGGCTTGGGCGGAGAGCGCGTCGGCGAGAGAACGGAAGCCAGCGGCGCAAGACCGGATTCGTCATAGCGAGATGCTGCTGCGTTTTCCGCGCGGCGCGGCTAACCGAGTGTACGTAGAACGGCTGAATCGGGCGCCGGAATCGTTAAAGCAATTAAACTACTTGGCCTACAAATACGACCTCGAAGTGCCGGAAATTTGCCGACTGTTGGATGAAGATGGCATGTTTGAGCACGACGGCACGCTTGCGTGGGACGAGCTTCAGCATCGGGCGAACGCCATGTACCGTCAGGATCTTAAAAGGGACGAGGAGCGGGAACGGTTTCTCGCTCGCGGCTTGGAAAAGACTTCTCCGGACTACGTAAGCAGCGTTTCTCCGTCCGAATATTTCTCTATACCGGATTCGTTTCAGGAAAAGGTGGGCGTCGAGCGTTATAACGAAATGCTTCTCCGTGAGCCTTATACACGCATGCTAGAGCGTTTTTTTCCAGGAATGGTCCCGAGTCAGTTCATATCGATATTTGAGCGAATTGACTTGAATTACAAGCTGCCGGAGCCCGTGATTAACGTACTTATCCATTATGTTTTTTCTTTGCGGCAGACTCAGAGAGTTGGTAAATCACTAGTCGATTCGATTGCCTCCAACATGTTGGCCAAAAGCATCGATACGTTCGATAAAGCTGTGAGATACGTTAGAGAGCAAGAGAAGTTAAACGAGACGCTTGAGCGCAAGCGTCGCGGGGAAGAGCCGGCAGCGAGAACGGGCGGATCGGGTACGGGATCGAATCGTCAAGGTCGGCGCAAACCGGCTATGAGCGTCGTTAAGGACGACGAGTCGGCGCCGCAAGTTACACAAGAGCAGTTGGAGCAAATGCTAGCCCGCGCTAGAGAGCGTAAAGGGAATCGATAATGTGATGCGGCCGTTCGGCCGGAGGAGGAACGCGAATTGGAATCATTGGGAGAGGCGATGCGCCGCAGTCCGTTCGCGGCAGCAGGCGATGCTGCAAATGTTGCGAATCAGGTGCTGAACGATCCGCTCGTGTTGAAGCTGCGTGATCGTTATCCGGAACTAGACGAGCATGTGCTGAAGCTGAACTTGAACAGGCTATACCAGATGACGAAAGAATACCGAAACTGCAAAGCATGTCCAGGGTTGGCTCAATGTCCGAACGATATGCAGGGTCATTCGACGGGGATCAGTTGCGAGCAGTTAAATGGCAAGTGGCAGATCAACGATTACAAAACGCCATGCTCAAAATGGCTAGCTTATGAGCAGCAGGAGCAAATTCGGCGCAGAATAACGAGTTTTTTCGTAGACGAGACGGTTCTTGGGGCGCATTACGACGAGGAAGAAATGATACACCTCGATTCGAACCGGGCTATTGCGGTCGATCTTTTGCAAGAATATGCCGATACGACGATCCGCGAAGGTTTGCAGAAGCGAGGTTTGTACTTGCAGGGCGACTTCGGCACGGGAAAGACGTATTTAGCGGGGTATTTGCTGCAGCGGCTGGCGAAGGAAGGTTTCTCAGGCGTTATCGTCTACATGCCGGAGTTCGTTGAAGATGCGAAAGCTCTCGCGTTCGACGCCGTGAAGCTGAAAGAAACGCTGACGCTCATGAAGGAAACGGATTTGCTTGTTTTCGATGACATCGGTGCGGAAAATTTAACGCCGTGGGTGCGGGATCACGTGCTCGGCGCAATATTGAACTACCGGATGAACCGCAAGCCGACCTTTTACACATCTAATCATAATTTCGATGATTTGGAGAAACATTTCAGCTTTACGCATAAGGAAGGCGAAGAGCTGCACAAAGGGCAGCGGCTCATGGACCGCGTTCGCCACTTCGTCGACGTGGTTCACGTTCGCGGACGGAATCATCGGGGAAATTCATAGACTAACGGCAACAAAGGGGCTGGACGATTGCTTATGTGCAATCGTTTAGCCTCTTTTTGTTGAACTTAAAACATTTATAATTTTTTTTTATAGTCAGTTATTGACAGCAAGCATGGTCAACTGTTAATATTTCTCCATTACCAACTAAACGGGTAGGAATTATCATTCAAATGGGATTTTAGTGTAATATTGGCGAACACCTCATCATGCGAGCACACGTCGAACCGATCTTAATCGGTTCGCGTGAACGGCGACCGGAAGGGCCAACCGGAGTCGTGCACCACAAACCAATGCATGCATTGCACAGCAATAAAAAATTGAATTTAGAGGTGCATGAAAATGAAAACATTTAAAACCCTCCGCCTGACGCTTATCACAGCCCTTATCGTATCCGTCTTAGCCGCTTGCGGCGCGAAAGACAACAAACCGGCTTCGGAGTCCGCGCCATCGACAGGGAATTCGGGCAAGTCGATCACGCTGCTGAACGTCAGCTACGACCCGACTCGCGAACTGTACGAGGAATACAACAAAAGTTTCGCCGAATATTGGAAAGAAACGACGGGCGGCACTGTCACCATCAAGCAATCCCACGGCGGCTCCGGCAAACAAGCGCGTGCGGTTATCGATGGCCTTGATGCTGACGTTGTCACTTTGGCGCTTGGATATGACATCGATGCGATTGCAGAGAAGGGCCTAATCAAGAATGACTGGCAGAAGTCATTCGAGAACAATAGCACGCCATATACTTCAACAATCGTGTTTCTCGTCCGTAAAGGCAATCCGAAAGGCATTAAAGACTGGGGCGATTTGATCAAGGACGGCATTCAAGTCATTACGCCGAATCCGAAAACGTCCGGTGGCGCGCGCTGGAACTACTTGGCCGCATGGGGATATGCGACGAAAACACTCGGTTACGACGAACCGCAGACACTTGATTTTATGAAGAAACTGTTCAAAAACGTGCCTGTACTGGACACGGGAGCGCGCGGATCGACGACAACCTTTGTCGAGAAGGGTATAGGGGACGTGCTGCTTGCGTGGGAGAACGAGGCGTACTTGGCGCTTAAGGAATTCGGAGATAAGTTCGAAATTGTCACCCCGTCGATCAGCGTACTGGCAGAACCTCCAGTCGCAGTCGTCGACAAAAATGTAGATAAGAGAGGAACGCGCGAGGCAGCCGAAGCCTACTTGAAATACTTGTATTCCGAGAAAGGCCAGGAGATCGCTGCGAAAAACTTCTACCGACCGCGCCTCCAATCGGTCGCCGACAAATTCAAGGACCAATTCAAGGACTTGAACTTGCTCACGATCGACAATGACTTCGGAGGCTGGAAAGAGGCGCAAAAGAAACACTTCGCCGACGGCGGAACGTTCGATCAAATCTACACGCCCGGTTCCTGATTAAAGGCGCGGGCCGGGGAGTTCACACGGACACATGACCATTTTCCGCAAGCAAGACCGGGTATTGCCCGGCTTATCGATAACGCTTGGGTTTTCCGTCCTTTATTTAAGTTTGATCGTTCTTATCCCGCTTGCGGCATTGGCGCTAAAATCCGCCGACCTGTCGCTTGGGGGATGGTGGGACACGGTTACCGACCCTCGGGTCGTAGCGTCCTACAGGCTCAGTTTGCTCACATCGTTTTTCGCGGCGCTTGTTAATCTGGTCTTCGGTTTGCTGCTCGCCTGGGTGCTGGTACGTTATGATTTTCCGGGCAAAAGAATCATTGACGGTTTGATCGACTTGCCGTTCGCCCTACCAACGGCGGTAGCGGGCATAGCGTTAACGACGATTTACGCGCCGAAAGGCTGGGTCGGTTCGTTGCTTGAGCCGCTTGGCATTAAAGTCGCATACACTCCGCTCGGAATAACGATTGCTCTTATCTTTATCGGCATTCCATTTGTCGTACGGACGGTTCAGCCGATTTTGCACGATATGGAATCCGATATGGAAGAAGCGGCTGTACTGCTCGGCTCTTACCGGGGAAGAACGTTTTTCAAAGTTATTTTGCCAGAACTGATTCCGCCGCTGCTGACGGGGTTCGCGCTCGCGTTTGCCCGCGGCATCGGGGAATACGGCTCGGTTGTGTTCATCTCGGGCAATATGCCGATGAAAACCGAAATCGCGCCGTTATTGATCATCACAAAACTGGAGCAGTATCAATACGGTCAAGCGGCGGCCATTGCCGTCGTGCTCCTGCTGATTTCGTTCGTGTTGCTCCTATTTATCAACGTGCTGCAACGCTGGAGCAACCGTCGGTTGCGCAGCGTGAAGGGAGGCTGAGCCGATGGCCGGAATTGTAACGAATCCCCGCGCAGGGCAAAGAAGCGGGCCGGAACGCCCGCACCTGACGGAATCGCGTGGCGTCCGGATCGCGCTGATCGGCATTGCCCTATTGTTCCTGGCGCTGATCGTTCTTCTTCCGATGGCTGCCGTCATGGCCGAGTCGCTTCGCAAAGGCTGGTCCGCCTATCTTTCGGCGTTGTCCAATCCGGAAGCGATGTCGGCGTTGAGGCTGACGCTGATAACGGCGGCGATCGCCGTGCCGCTGAACACGATTTTCGGTGTATGCGCTGCGTGGGCGATCGCTAAATTCAAGTTTCGCGGCAAAAACTTGCTCATTACGCTGATCGACTTGCCGTTCGCGGTTTCCCCGGTCGTCAGCGGCTTGATCTACGTGCTTCTATTCGGCGCGCAAGGTTTCCTTGGTCCTTGGCTTGACGATCACAATATCGATATTATTTTCGCCACGCCGGGTATTGTCCTCGCGACGATGTTCGTCACTTTTCCGTTCGTAGCCCGCGAACTGATTCCACTGATGGAAGCGCAGGGCGTGCAAGACGAAGAAGCGGCAGTCAGCTTGGGTGCTCGCGGATGGCGCGTATTTTTCAAAGTGACGTTGCCGAACATCAAGTGGGGATTGCTCTACGGCATGATTTTGTGCAACGCGAGGGCAATGGGGGAGTTCGGGGCCGTATCGGTCGTCTCCGGGCATATCCGGGGAGAGACGAACACGCTGCCGCTTCATATTGAAATATTGTACAACGAGTACCAGTTCAGTGCGGCATTCGCGGTCGCCTCCTTGCTTATGCTGCTAGCCGTCGTGACTCTCGTGCTGAAATCGCTGCTGGAAAGCCGTATGAGCCGCGAACATAAGAAGACATAACAGATGAAAAAAACAAACGATCCATAATCGTACAATTCGGGAGGACATCGAGATGGCGAAACCGGTAGAAGTGGATGAGCGTTGGCTAAGTCGTATCGCCGAGCAAGTTAACGGTTTGGAGTACGGAGAAGTAAACATTGTCGTGCACGACGGCAGAATCGTACAAATCGAACGGAAAGAACGGAAACGTTACGACGATGTCGCACGTTCCGTTAAGCCGAAGCAACAAGAGGCGAATTGACGAGGATCAGGATCGGTATGAAAACAACGATAGGCAAAAAGACCGCCGGGAGCATCGCTCCCGGCGGTCTTCTTGATTTCCGTCGTTAGACGGAAATTAGGAAATGTTAAATTTAACGACGACAGCGACCAAGAACACGATGAACATGAAGCCGAACATCGCTCCGAAGCCTACCGCAACGTCCTGGAAATCGTCGCGCGGTTCTTCATTGATGTGCTGACGGGGATCTCTTGCGTTTTCCATGGGAAGCCTCCTGACACATTCGATAACTACAGTATACCCAACATCTCTTTTTGTTGTAAAGAGTTCCCGGCATGTTACAGTGACAAGTTTGCGACAAAGACGCACAGGGCGGAAGCGACAAACGCGAAGCTGTGCTACAATGGGAGGAACGGGTGTTCTGCCCGGCAAGCGTCGGAGGAGGAGCCGAAATGGACGAACGGCATCAAATTGCCCGGACTCGGGAGCAGGCGATGGAAAACATCCGCCACAAGCTTGCATTGCTTCCGGATCAGCCGGGCTGTTATTTAATGAAAAACGACGAAGGGAAAATCATTTACGTCGGCAAAGCGAAAGTACTCAAAAATCGCGTGCGCTCCTACTTCACGGGAAGCCATGACGGCAAAACGCAAAAGCTGGTCTCGGAAATCCGCGACTTCGAATATATCGTCACAGCCAGCAACACCGAGTGCCTCATTTTGGAATGCAACTTGATCAAAGAACATTTTCCCCGGTACAACGTGTTGCTGAAGGACGATAAGTCGTTTCCGTACTTAAAAATTACGAGCGAGAAACATCCGAAGCTTGAAGTAACGAGGCGTGTCGTAAAGGATAAAGGAAAGTACTTCGGTCCTTATCCGAATGCGTTCGCCGCGCAAGAAACGAAGAAGCTACTCGATAGGTTGTACCCGCTCAGGAAATGCAATACGTTGCCGGACAAAGTTTGTTTGTATTATCATCTCGGACAATGCGTCGCGCCTTGCGAATATCCGGTCGAACAGTCCGCTTACGACGAGATGATCGGGGAAATTTCCCGCTTTCTGAACGGGGGGCACGCCGAAATCAAAAAAGAATTGCGGCGCAAAATGGAAGTGGCGGCCGAGTCGCTTGAGTTCGAACGAGCGCGGGAGTACCGGGACCAAATCGTAGCGATCGAAGCGCTCATGGAGAAGCAGACGATCAATATGTCCGATGCGATGGACAGGGACGTGTTCGGCTATTCCGTCGATAAAGGCTGGATGTGCGTGCAAATATTGTATATGCGGCACGGTAAAATGAACCAGCGACATATGTCGATGTTTCCGTACTACGGCGAAGCGTACGATGATTTTATCAGTTATGTGACGCAATATTATAGCGACAATCCCGCGCTCCCTCGCGAAGTACTGCTGCCATCGCCCCCAGATGAAGTGGAAGGAGACCAGCCGGAAGAAACTGCTCCGCTTGCAGTGGCGGAGAAACCGGCGTCGTATTCGGCCATGTCCGCAGCCGCAGCCGCGCTCAGCGAAGCGGACGAAACGCTCGAAACGCATGCGGAAGTAGGCGAAGCGGCGGAAGTCGGCGAGACGCTGCGCCGCTGGCTGAAAATCAAAGTAGCCGTGCCGCAGCGAGGCACGAAGCGACAGCTCGTCTCGATGGCGTGCGACAATTCGCGTGTCGCCTTGGCGGAGAAGTTCCGCCTGATCGAACGGGACGAATCCAGAACGGTCGGGGCGACCGAAGGACTCGCGCAGTGGGTCGGCATTCCGAGCGCAAACCGCATCGAAGCGTTCGATAACTCGAACATTCAAGGCTCGAATCCCGTGTCGGCGATGGTCGTATTCACGAACGGAAAACCGGACAAGAAGGAATACCGGAAATACAACGTCAAAACGGTGCAAGGCCCGGACGATTACGAGTCGATGAGGGAAGTCGTCCGACGCCGTTACGAGCGGGTGCTCAAAGAAGGGCTGGAGCTGCCGGACCTGATCGTAGTCGATGGCGGCAAAGGGCATATCGCTTCCGTACTTGACGTGCTGCGCAATGAGCTTGGTCTGGATGTGCCGGTGTGCGGCTTGGCAAAAGACGCAAAGCATAGAACGGCTGAGCTGCTCGTAGGCGACCCGCCGGAGGTAGTACCGCTGCCGAGAGACAGTCAGGAATTTTACTTGCTGCAGCGCATTCAAGACGAAGTGCATCGGTTCGCAATTACGTTCCACCGGGAGAAACGAGCTAAGTCGATGGTCGCTTCCCGTCTTGACGCCGTGCCGGGCATTGGGGAAAAACGCCGCAAGCAACTGCTCAGCCACTTCGGGTCGCTGAAAGCGATCAAAGAAGCGAAAGTCGATGATTTCAAGGCGATATCGATCGGCGAGGCGCTTGCCCAGCGCATTCTCGAGACGTTGAACGCGGAATGATTATGAGTTATTCCTATATGCAATATGCAATGAACCGTCGTGCCCCGTGCACGACGGTTTTATTTTTCGACGCAATCTTCATTTTTTCTTTAGAAAGTCCCCCCGGGTTTCCTTATTTTCTTCGTATACATTAGGTTTACGGATGATATGAAGGAGTGAAAGTAAGATGAAAAAGTTAAAAAAGTACCGTCATTTGTTCGCGTTGCTCGCTATTCCGCTACTGAACTTGCTTTACCTGACGCAAAATCATACCTCGAGCCGCGTGTGGTCGCTCGTAACCGAACCGGATATCGCTTTTCCGTTCGTCCCGGCGTTTGCTGTTCCCTATTTGCTTTGGTATCCGTTTTTGTTTCTCGTCCTTACTCTCGTTCTGCGCCGGAGCGTGAGGCAATATTATCGAACAATACTTGCTCTGTGCATCGGGGTTCTCGTCGCAAGTTTGACTTATTTCTTGTTCCAGACGACCGTGCCGCGCCCGACGGTCGAACCGGAAGGCTTTTTTAACGGATTGGTTTCCTTCGTATATGCTCACGACGAACCGTTTAATTGTTTTCCGAGCACTCACGTGTTGTCGAGCACGCTAATGATATACGGAGCTGTCGTCTTGGGAAGGAAAACGAGAATTGCGATTTTCTTGTTCTCGTTGACGATCATCGCATCCACGCTGTTCATCAAGCAGCACGTTATCGCCGACGTTCTGGCTGGAGTGCTTGTCGCCAAGTTTTCCTATGAATTCGCCGGCTTGCTGCTGAACCGTTTCCTCTATCGTGAGCGTCGCGAAAAGGTCGAATCTTCTATGGAAAGCGGAACGAGCGTTGGAGTAAAATAAAGGGAAAATGATATGCAATAGGAGGGGCTGACGGTGCGCCAACAAACGACTGTCCTTGTCGTCGACGACGACGCGGCGATCCGCGATGTCATACATGTCTATTTGCGCAACGATGGCTTTCGCATATTGGAAGCGAACAATGGGATGAGCGCGGTAGAAATCGTGAATGCAGAGGTCGTGGACTTGATCATTCTGGACGTCATGATGCCTGACTTGGACGGTATTAACGCTTGCCTGAAAATACGCGAAACGTCCGACATTCCCATCATCATGTTATCTGCCAAACAGGAAGAGATCGACAAGATCATAGGCTTGTCCACCGGTGCCGACGACTACGTCGCCAAACCGTTCAGTCCGCTTGAGCTGTTGGCGCGGGTAAAAGCGCAGTTGCGCCGGCAGCAACGTTCGGCGGCAAGAAACGAGCCGGACGAGTCAACGATTGACGTCGGAGACTTGCATATCGACGTCGCCCAGCATCTCGTGAAACTGAAAGGGAAGCCAATATCGTTCACGCCGCTCGAATTCGCCATTCTCGAATTGCTCGCAACCCATAGAGGGCAAGTGTTTCATGCGGATAAAATTTACGAGTGCGTCTGGAAGGAGCGAAGCGGCTTTTCGGACAATACGGTCATGGTGCATATTCGCAATATCCGCGACAAACTCGAGGACAATCCGCGGGAGCCGCGCTATATCAAGACCGTGTGGGGAGTGGGATACAAAATTGAAAAGTAATCCATGGGAGATCGCTACGGGCAGAAAAAGCATTCGCATGCAGATGATCTGGACCTTCATCGCGAGCCTTGCTGTCGGAATGCTCGTATCGACCAGCATCCCGACGGGGCTTTTGTTTGACGTGCCGATATCTGTCATCGCCTTCTTCGGTTCGTTTACGGTCACATTTCTATGGCTGACCCGCAACACGATCAGATATTTGCGTGAGCTGTCGGAAGGATTGTCCGTTATTTCTGCAGGAAATCTTCGCTATCGAATTCCCGAGACACGGAAGGACGAGCTCGGACAAGTGGCTTTTAATGTCAATACGATGGCGGAGAAACTGGAAAATCTGATCGAAAGAGAGAGGTCTGTCGAGAAGTCCAAGATGGAGCTCATTACCGGGGTGTCTCACGACCTGAGAACGCCTCTCACGAGTATTATCGGCTACTTGGATCTGCTGAAGGGAAAAGCGTACCAGGACGAAGCGGAATATGACCGCTTCGTCGGCAACACTTATGTTAAAGCACAGCAATTGCGAACGTTGATCGACGAGTTGTTCGAATACACGAGGATTACGCAAGGAGGATTGCGGCTGGAGCTTGAAGAGATTGATCTTCGGGAACTGCTGGTTCAGCTATTCGCCGAGATCGAGCCTCTGGCATCGGAGCTGCAAATCGAAATGCGAACCTCATTGCCGCCCGGGCGCATCATGGTCGCCGTAGATCCCGAACGCATTCGGCGGGCGATCGACAATCTGATCGCGAACGCTTTGAAATTTTCGATAAAGCCCGGTACGATCCGCATCGCTTTGGAAACGGACGGCAACCGGGCGGCGATTGCGATAGAGAACGAAGGCAAAGCCATTACGAAGGAACAGGAAGAACGATTGTTCGAACGTTTCTATAAGGTAGACGACGCTAGGACGCAAGACTCGCTCGAGGCGGGGGCAGGGCTTGGTTTGTCGATCGCCCGCGGCATCGTCGAACTTCACGGAGGACAACTTTCGTTCGTTCACGATAACGGCCGCTTCACGTTCCGGATCGGAATGCCGGTCGTCTTAATCGGCGGTGCAACCACCAAATGAGTATTCCGACAAGTCCCGGCATAGCGAGGCTGAAGATGCCTGCGGCGAAGTCGCCCGGCAATCCGTCGAACATCATCTGCACGCCCATCAAAACCGCATCAAGCGTGACGTGCGCGAAAATGACCGCCATAATCCCGAACCGAAGCATAAACCAGCCGAACAGAAGCGACATCAGCACAAGCTCGATAATGCGCGTATAGAACGGATAGATTGCATAACCGACGTGTCCGAGCGCCCAGAGCAAGCCGGGAGGCACGATGGCGACGAACGTGAGCGCCGATACCGTACGTCCCGACGGCTCGCGACCGATCAGTTTGCGGGCGATGCCGACGAACCATTTGCGAAACAGCGCGATACCGAAGAAACGGCTTTGCATCTCTTCCGAAATGCCAGCGCACCAGGCGAGCAGCGGCAGCAGCCACGGGAAGCTCATGTTGTACATCGACTGGGTCGCATCGGACGAAGAGAACGAGCCTGCTATATTCTCCATCGCCAGCAAAATAACGGATTGCATGCCGAGCAAAATAAAGGCTAGGAAGTAGCCGGTTCGCATGCTCGCCAGTACGCTGTCTCCATACCCCGCTTCTTGCCAGCGCGGCCAGAGCGCAAGCCCCATCGACTTCCACAGCCCGTCTCCCCCGACTGCGGAGAAATAAGTCATAACCGCCATCACGAAGTAAGTAATCAGACTGACGATAATCGTGGCCTGCTCGCCTGTGCTCGAACCGTTTTCCCAATTGCCGGCCCGAAGCCCGGGAATCATGTTAAACGTAATGCCTGCGTACAGAACGAAGAACACCGAAGCTAAGAAAATACCTCTGACGAACGATGTGCGGTCACCGTATGTGCCCGCATAAATGATCGCCAAAATAAAAAACAAAATGCTTGGCAGCAGGAATCCGAACACAGAAAGCTTGGACGACCATGTTTGCTGCGTCTTCAAGTCGTGAAGGAAATCGGTGGGCAGATCGACACCGTAACGGACGAATCCGCTCTGCCAAGGCGGGAACGCGGAAGACAAAGCGTTGTATGAAGCGGGAACTCGAACGTCGAGCTTTACGGCAGCTTTTCCGATAGCCGCTTTGCTCGAAGCGGCGGTAAAACGAACAGAACCGTCATCCTGCACATAACCGTCGGGGTTCCATTCGGCGGGATTCGCGCCCCAATATTCCGCGTATTGCAGTGCCCTGGCGACGGCACTTTGTTTGCTTTCATTTATTCCCTCTCCGGATGATGCCTGACCGGTTCTTTTTTTGGTAGGTACATGGTCCCATCCGACGAGTCGGCCTTTTACCATGTCTATATAAAGATTAAGCTTGCCGGGATATGCGGAGGAAGACAAGGATACGGCGTAGACATCGGTTGGAGCGCTGTTCGACCATGTTTTGTCGTAGGTGTCGTGCAAGCGGTACTTCGACAAGTAACCGACCGTGTCGCTGTCCGACAGATGTGTGATTTCTGCATCCGACGTCTCTTTCGGAGAGAGCCCGAATTTATTTTCCGCCCAGAAGATCGCTTTCGCTTCGGCTTCCGAACGCGTGAGCACGTTTGACGAGCCCGAGGAAAACAAGGAGCCCGCAGAGGGGAAAACCTGAATAAGCAAGAAAAGCAGGAGGCCGACTGCGGCGGCCCATACCCAGCGACGATCCAGACGCGACAGTTGTATTTCGTTCAACTAACATCTCTCCTTACGCAATAAAAGCCGAAGTAAACGCATACAGCAAGGCCGCGCGAACTTTTTCCACTATTTTCATCAAGTATCTCGCATTTTTGGCGAAAATGAAAGCAAAGACGCCGATAATCGTTGTCCGGTCGTTATATTGTGCGAATAGCTTCGTCATAATCGTTCAAATGCGTCGGTTTGACTTCAAATTGATGTTGTCCCCCTTCGGTGGAAAGAATATAATTCGGTGGTACGTTTCGTCGATGCCGATGAAACGAAAGGAAAGCCGAATTTCCGAACGATGGAAAACGGGGGAACCAACCGCTCGCGGTACAAGTTCTATTGTATTCGCGTAGACCGGGGTGAATTCCAAGCGGCCTAACCTCCGCTCGGATAGGGCAATCTGTTCGTGCCCGAACCCGACAGCTAACCTCGTAGGCTGTATGCGAACAGGGATCATGTGCGTATGTCCGAGCACTGGGATTCCAGTGCTTTTTTTGTTGCGCAGAATGAGGTGACGGGATTGATTAGAAAAGCGGTGCGGTGGCTTAGCGTGTCTCCGCCCAGAACGTTGTTGCTTGGATTCTCTATTATTATTGTTATCGGGGCGTTTCTGCTTCAGTTGCCGATTGCGACGGCGAACGGCGATAAGATCGGTTTTGTCGACGCGCTCTTCACCGCGACGTCCGCCACTTGTGTCACCGGCTTGGTTCTTTTTGATACAGGTACATATTTTTCCGCGTTCGGCCACTGGGTTATACTGATTCTCATTCAGGTTGGCGGAATCGGCTTTATGACGATGGCGACGTTGTTCGCGCTAATTCTCCGGCGGAAAATATCGCTGAAGGAACGGTTGATTTTGCAAGAGTCGCTGAACCAGGGCAGCATCGAAGGCTTGGTTAGGCTCGTACGCAAAGTCATCTTATACGCGCTTGCGTTGGAGACGGTCGGAGCGCTGCTATATACGATTCGCTTCGCTTCCGATATGCCCGTTGGCAAAGCGCTGTATCATGGCGTGTTTCATTCCATCTCGATTTTCAACAATGCCGGATTTGATTTGTCGGGCGATTTCCGAAGTTTCTCGGCTTACTCTTCCGATCTTTATATGAACATTGTTTCGATGGGGCTCATTATTTTGGGCGGTTTCGGTTTTATCGTGCTTGCCGACCTGGTTGAGGTGCCGTTCCGAAAAACACGCAAATTCTCGCTGCACACGAAAGTTGTTCTTAGTGTGAGTGCGGGATTGATCGTGCTCGGCACATTCGTCATTTTCGTGTTCGAGTTTACGAACGGTCGCTCGGTCGGAGACGACGGCTTCGGTCATAAACTGCTTTCATCGCTGTTTCAGTCTGTGACGACTCGATCCGGCGGGGTTACGACGGTCAACATATCCGAATTCAGGCAAGCGACGCAATTTTTCATCATTATTTTGATGTTTATTGGCGCCTCTCCCGGATCGACCGGAGGCGGCATCAAGACGACGACATTCGCCGTACTCGTCGGCGCGGTTCTCGCGATGATGCGCGGCAAAGAGGATGTTGTGTTATTTAAGCTCAGGCTGGCGAAAGAACGAGTGTACAAAGCCGTTACCGTTACCTTGTTCTGTATCGGCATCGTGACGCTAGGCACGATGGCGCTGGCGACAACGGAAAAAGCCGCGTTTCTAAGCATTTTGTTCGAGGCGACTTCGGCGTTCGGCACGGTAGGGCTGTCGATGGGGCTTACGGGAGAATTAACGATTCCGGGCAAACTAACGATTATTTTTCTAATGTTTATTGGCCGGTTGGGGCCGCTTACGCTTACTTATGCTCTTGGGCCGAAACCGGGCAGAGTACTGTTCCGGCATGCGGAAGGCAAAATCATAATCGGCTGACGGAGGGGAGATCGTAAATGCGCAAGTTGTTCGGTAAAATTTTGTCTTCCCCGCCTCGTATTCTCGTTCTTGGATTTGCTGCAATCGTACTCATCGGAGCGGGACTGCTCATGCTGCCGTTCGCCCATACGGGAGCAGCGCAGCCGCGGTTCATCGATACGCTGTTCACGGCAACTTCGGCGACATGCGTTACCGGTCTTGTCGTCGTCGATACAGGGACGTATTGGACAACGGCAGGACAGCTGATTATTTTGACGATGATCCAGATCGGCGGCCTTGGTTTTATGACGATGGCGACGTTGTTCGCGATTGCGCTAAAAAGACGGATCTCGCTGAAGGAAAAACTTGTTCTGCAAGAGGCGTTTAACCAGACGAGCATTGAAGGCATCATACGCCTCGTACGCAAAGTCGTTATCTATGCGCTGACGATTGAGCTCGCGGGTGCAGTATTATTCACGATTCGGTTCGCTTTCGACATGCCGTTCGGGACAGCCGTATACCGGGGCATTTTCCATGCGGTATCGTTTTTCAATAACGCAGGTTTCGATATTATGGGCGATTACCGCAGCCTGACCGATTACGTCGGCGATCCGCTCGTTAATATTGTGACCATGCTCTTAATTATTCTCGGCGGCCTCGGTTTTGTCGTACTGGCCGACCTCGTCGAAATTCGCAATCCGAAGCGCAAGCTGTCGCTGCATTCGAAAGTCGTATTGAGCATGAGCGGCGGATTGATTTTGATTGGCGCAATATTGATTTTCATATTCGAATACACGAACTCGACGATGGCTTCCTTAACCTTCGGGGAAAAGGTGCTGGCGGCATTCACGCAGTCGGTATCTCCGAGAACGGCAGGCGTCAATACAATTGATCTCGGAGCCATGAGGCAGGCAACACAGTTCGTGATGGTCATCCTTATGTTTATCGGCGCATCGCCCGGATCAACTGGCGGCGGCATCAAGACGACAACGTTCACCGCTTTGCTCGGCGCAGTTATCGCGATGGTTCGCGGCAAAGAAGACGTCGTGTTTTTCAAATACCGGCTTGCCCAGGAACGCGTATACAAAGCGCTGACGGTTACATTATTCGCATTCGGACTTGTTATATTGGCGACGATGATTTTATCGACGACGGAAGATCATCAGTTTCTGCAACTCTTGTTCGAAGTGACTTCCGCGTTCGGTACGGTCGGACTAACGCTCGGATTAACGGCAAAGCTGACGTTCGCGGGAAAAATCATCATTATTGTTATGATGTTTATCGGTCGGCTCGGGCCGCTCACGCTCACCTACGCGCTCGGACCGAAACAAGGGCGACAGTTATATCGTCACGCGGAAGGCAAAATTATAATCGGATAAGGAAGTTGACGTCATGAAGTTTAATCAGTTCGTTATTATCGGTCTCGGCCGATTCGGCTCCAGCATCGGACGCGAACTTATTCAATTGGGTTACGAGGTGCTCGGCGTCGACCGAGATGAGGAAAAAGTGCATGAGATGTCCCACGTGCTGACACATACGATCATTGCGGACGCAACCGAAGAAGAGGTGCTGAGATCGGTCGGCGCGCGCAACTTCGATTGCGGCGTCGTGGCGATCGGAGATGACATTCAAGCGAGCATTCTGGCAACGATATTGTTAAAAGAACTCGGCGTCAAGAAAGTGGTCGCCAAGGCGGTGTCCGATTTGCACGGGCGCGTGCTGCAGCGAATCGGCGTCGACCGGATCATCTATCCCGAGCGGGATATGGGTGTCCGTCTCGCGCATCAGCTCGTGTCGCCGAACTTGCTCGATTACATCGAGTTGTCCAAGCAATATACGATCGCAGAACTTCAAGTGCCAAGCTGTCTTGAGGGCAAGTCGCTCGATGATGTGAACCCGAGAGGGCGATTCGGCTGCAGCATCGTTGCAATCAACAAGCCGAAAGGCATTATTATTGCCCCTGTCGCCAAAGACGTGTTGACGACGAACGATGTAATGGTCGTCATCGGTACGAACGATCAGATCGAACAGTTCCAGCAATCAATCGGACAATAGGAGAAAACTGCATGGATAACGAAGTCGTTCAAACGGTTCACCATCTGTTGATCCTGTTTCTGATCGTCTTTGCTGCAGGCATCATAACGGGAAGACTTGCCGCATGGATCAAAGTGCCCGACGTCGTGCTTTTTATCGGTGTAGGCATGTTACTGGGACAAGGCTTGCAATGGATTACCGAAGAGAGCACTTCGCTGACGAACCAGCTTGTCCTGTCTGCGGGCTCCGCACTGATTCTGTTCGATGGCGGAAGAAACATACGCTGGCATGGGCTGAAGCAAGTGCTCGTCTCTGTAACGCTTCTAAGCACGGTCGGCGTCGTCGTGACGGCCGGTATCGTCGGTTTTGTCGCCCATGAGGCGTTCGGGTTGGACTGGATGACGGCGCTCCTGATCGGCGCAGTCATTTCCTCGACCGACCCGGCAACAATCATTCCCGTGTTCCGCCAAGTTGCCGTAAAGGCACGGCTAAGAGAGACGGTCGAAAGCGAGTCCGCGTTTAACGATGCCACGGGATCCATTCTGACGTTTGCGTTGCTCACTGCGATTTTGTCCGGGCACTCGCCGAGTTTGGGCAGCGTATCGCTCGATTTCATTAAAACAGCGCTCGGCGGCTTGGCGGTCGGATTTGTTTTGTCTGCTGCAATCGTGTATCTCGTCGGCCATGCCAAATGGGGATGGTTTCGCGACTATGCGGCGCTTTCGATGCTCTCCGCCGCCATTGCAGCTTATTTGGCGGGAGAGCTTCTGCATGTCAGCGGGCTTATGGCGACGTTCACAGCGGGGTTAGTCTGGGGCAATGCACGCTTACTCGGCGTATCGATTGACGACAAAAACGACGAAATGGGCCATGTGGCGGACAATGCATCCGTGATGATGCGGATGTTTATTTTTATTTTGCTAGGCAGTCAGGTGAATTTCTCTTTGATCGGAAATTATTTCTGGCCAGCGCTGGCCGTTGTCGCCGCGCTTGTGTTTGTTGCCAGACCGCTTACGGTTTTGTCGTCGGCATGGCCTGACAGAAGAACCCGTTGGACGGGCAAGGAGCTGCTGTTCATGTGCTGGGTTCGCGAAACCGGCGTCATTCCAGCAGCTTTGTCCGGTATGATCGTCGCAAGCGGGGTCGCTCATGCGGACAAAGTGTCGGCAGTCGTACTGCTGGCAGTCGTGTTTACCATACTGGTGCAAGCGAGCACGACAGCTTGGCTGGCGAGGATACTGGGATTAGAGGAAAATCGTTCTTCTTCCGACGAATGAAAACCCCGCATTTCGCTCACGATATAAGGGAAGTGAAATGCCGGGGAGGAAACGGTCGATGACGTTAGCGCGACTATTCAAAGCGGTGATGGCGCTGATCGGCTCCGTCACCTTTTTCATTGCGGCGGGAAACGGCCACGACTCCGTGCTTGCCAAACCTTCCGGCATGAGATGGTCGGATATGGAGAAGAAGTACAAAGGGGCATTTGTTCTGTCTGCGTCCGGGGACACGCGCAAAGTCGCCCTGACGTTCGATGACGTGCCGGACCCGCGGTTTACGTCTCAAGTGCTGGACGTGCTTAAACGAAAGAAAGTGACGGCAACGTTTTTTGTCGTCGGCACGCGCGCGAAGAAACATCCGGACCTCTTATTGCGCATACAGAAGGAAGGGCACGACATCGGCAACCATTCGTTTAGCCATCCGGATTTCTCCAAGCTGTCGCTGAATAAAATGCAGCAGCAGATCGGACGTGCGGAAACGATCATCGACGGTATCGTCGGGTTTAAGCCAAAGCTCGTGCGGCCGCCGTACGGAGAAATTACGGAGACACAGCTCCGATGGGCGAAGCAGGCAGGTTATACAGTCGTCAACTGGAACGTCGATTCGTCGGATTGGCGTCAGCTCAGCGCGAAGCAGGTGCTAAACAACGTGACGCGCTCCGTCCGTCCCGGTGCCGTCGTGCTTATGCACGCGGGCGGCGGGCAAGGGCAAAGCTTAAGAGGCACGGTGCAGTCGCTGCCGGCATTAATCGATTGGTTGAGGCTTCACCGGTACGAGCCGGTATCTTTGACCGAATTGCTCGGAGTGAAGGAGTCCAAACGCTGATTCGAACGATCCGCCACATACGCCCAAATTTGCTGTACATTTGCTTCTACGCTGCTAGTTGCAGTATGTATTGTAATGTCTGGAGTAACTGGCGGATCGTAAACATCGGAAATTCCGGTGAATTCTGCAATTTCACCTTCAATTGCTTTAGCGTATAAGCCTTTTACATCTCGGCGTATGCATTCCTCCAACGGACAATGTACATAGATTTCCACATAGTTCTCTAGCTCTGCTCGCGCATACTCACGCATTTCAGCATAAGGAGCAATCATCGAAATAATCGTCGTAATGCCGTTGCGATTGAGCAACTGGCTAACATAGACGGCACGATGTATATTCTCCATTCGATCTTGCCTGCTGAACCCTAGCTCTTTGCCAAGTTTGTGTCTTAGCTCATCGCCATCCAAGCATTCGACTCTAACCGCTCGTTCCCGTAAAGTCGCAGCGAGCGCCAAGGCTGTTGTCGTTTTCCCCGAACTGGGGAGGCCGGTTAGCCATATTGCTGTTCCGCTCAATGTACGATCCCTCCCATAACGCAATACGCTCCAGTATGTGCTCACCGTAAATATGTTCCAGCTTCTGTGATTCCATATGGATGTAACCGATATAACAATCGCATTGATTCATCCGACATGGTCGTTGCTTGGCAATTGCCTCCAAACCATCCCTATACAAATTACCAATGACTTGTCTATCTTTATAGCAGCGCTTGATCCGTCCATCTCCCTGCACATAGAATACGGACTCTCCGGCACGACAGGGCATACCTAAGCTATTGTAATCTTGGGCATTTAATGAAAAATAGGGATCGATCTGAGCCAACCAGACCATATCTTCATCCGAATAATAATCAGCTTTATCCTTAAATGCGTTAATCCACAAGTAAACATTTGAAGGTAAGTTTTTTCTTAATGAAGCGATCGAATCAAATGAGCTTTTAACACCAACAGAACCAACACTAAATGGAACGTTGTGCGTGTAGAGCTTATGACATTGCTGTAAAAATCGTTCCTCTTTCGTCTGTCCCGGATGATAAGTTACCCAAAAGGCTGCGGTCAGCGGATTTAATTGACCTACCCAATCAAGATTGGCTGATAAATTCGTTTGAATTGCCACTTTGCTCACATGTGGCATATGGGACAGCTCAACCAGAGCATCTCTATACCATAGATGCGTCAGCCCTTCACCATAAGGATTAAAAAATAGAGATAACTGACGGTCTTGCTGTTTAACCCAATCCACAAATTTTCGCACCTGCAAGTGATCTTTAGCCAGCGTCTCTCGGCTATCTATATTTTTACTGAAAGGACAATAGGGGCAATCGTAATTGCAAGAGCTCAAGCTACCCCGAAAATAAATGGTCGTCTTCATGTGATTACACAGCTTTCCATGCGCATCCGTATTTCTGGGGAGATAAACCAATCGCCTATCGCGTCGGAGTACATCATCCCTTCTGCAGTTAGTCGCAACACTTCCTTCTGGACAACAGCAAGCTCTGCATCCAGCAGCAAATTTAGCTCAGGATAATCGTTAAGCGCCGAACTGTTAAATCTCCCCGTATAGCTAGCCAACGTCAAACCTTCCGTATGTAGCAAGGATTTAAGAATAAAGCGCCGCTGCTGCTCATCTTTGCCAAGTACAATCCCATAATCCGCATAGGTAAAATCAGTTGCTGCCACATAATCGGCAATAATACTTGCTGTAGCTGCACGTCCTACGCTATAACGTGAGGAATAGTGAACAGCATTTGTATATGAGCGTGCACCGCAGCCAAGCCCAACCATGCCTTCATCATGACAGCCGTAATCAAGCAATCGCTTTGGTGAATCTGCTTCTGCTTTAGCAAATCTACGCATCGAATACTGCGTATACCCGTGCGCTAACAAGCGTTCTCGTGCAATGCTATATAGACGTAGCCGCTGATCTTCTCCGCTCTGTCTAATTTGCTCTGGCTTGACGATCGTATGCTCACGCGTATATAGCGGATAAATAAAAATTTCCTGCGGCTCATAAAATAGCGCTTTGTCCAACGAGTACAGCCATGAATCATGTGTTTGCCCGGGAAGCCCGTAAATCAAATCCAAGTTGAGAATGGGAAACGAGTAAAGTTTGAGTTGTTTCAGCGCTCGTTCCACTTCCTGTGGCTTTTGCGGACGATAGATCGCTTCTGCTTCCGCTTCAATAAAGCTTTGAATCCCCATACTGATCCTATCCACTTTTCTACGTTTCAAAATGTCCAAACGCTCGGCAGTTACCGTCTCTGGAGAAGTTTCCACCGAGATAGAAGCTCGTTCTGGGTTCATGCCAATTACATGCTGTGCGATATGAAACAAGCGCTCAAGCTGAGTAGGCGCTAGCAGTGTCGGTGTTCCCCCGCCAATCGCAAATCTGGCAATCGGCTTATGTTGAATGAAGGGTGCCCACTGTTCTGCTTGTCTTTCCAAGGCATCGACGTATTCAGCATGCACATTCGCACGCTTATCAGGTAAGGTGAATAAATTACAGAAGCCGCAGCGAGCACCGCAAAACGGAATATGCATATATAAAAAGAACGTATCTGCCAATTCCCGACTCCAAAGTTCAGATAACGGCAGCTTCGTCTCCAATGTTCGATAGGACGTTTTATGCGGATAAGAGTATAGATAAGAGCGATAGGGCTCTGAAGTTAAATGATGCCTCCAACTATTGTTCATAATCATTGCTCCCTACAACATAAATTCGCGATAAGGCACATTCCACACGACTTCATGGGCCAGCCTGTGACCATTGTAGCCATCTTCGCCATAAGCGGTGCCATGATCAGAAAACGCCATGCAGAACACAGGACGCTTCCGTTCTCTAAATGCTTGAAATAAGCGACCTAGCTCGCCGTCTACATAACGAAGAGCTGCACGTTGTGTCTCTACTGAATCTTGCTTTGCTCCTTGAACAAAATAATGATTCGGTCCATGAATCGCTGAAACATTAATAAACATAAACAAGCGTGCTTCTTGATCTGAACGCTCTAATAGCTTCAGCGCATGATTGACTTGATGCTCGGTCGAGCGCGGATTTGTCACGCCAAAGGTCATCCGCCAATAGCTTTCCTGAAAATAACTGGGTAGCACTTTCGCAAGTGGAACTTTTTTCGTAAAAAAAATAACTCCGCCAATACAAATCGTGCGATAACCTTCCGTTTGCAGTCCCGATACGATATCCGTCGTATCGAATTGCCACGTATACGGATGTGTTTTCAGCCCTGTATTTTTGGAGTGGAACAAACGCACATGTTCTGATTTATTTGTAGTAGCCGGAGTCGGAAGAAAGCCACCGAAAAATGCATGATGTGCGGCATAAGTGAAGCTGCCTGGTGTATGTCTCAGCTCCCAATGCCCATCATCACATAAATTCGGGCAATGCTCTTCCTCCATCGCAGCAGCGTCATAACGCAGTGTATCTAGTGTTATCATGAGAATATCATGACTTCCGACAATTTCGTTCATGTTAAACATTCTGTTGCTCCTCTTCCAGCTAGATCGAGATCGTCCTCATTTCCCATTCATAGGGATCGTATCCTTGATAATGACTATCATATAGCAAATCACCAAATGGATTAACGTCCAGTATGTAAGGCTGGTAAGAACCGCTACTGAGCAGCACATCTATACCTGCAACCATCGATTGTGAAAATGCTAATAAGGCTCTCTCCGCACATTGATGTACAGTAGCTTGAAGCAAATCAGAGAGACCGATTTGCTTCAAACTCATCCGTTTGCTGTCGAGATGCAAGTTAGTAATCGGTGTCTTGCTTGCTCTAGCAATGCTGTGACAGGCTTTGCCTGCGACAACAAGCTGACGAATATCGAAGCTGTGCTGCTGATAAGATGCTTTTGGAATCCATTGTTCGATATGGGCGCCATGCCCTAACAGCCAATTGATCATTTGCCGGATTGCATGGCGATCATTGTAAGTTACCAGCTTTTTCACATTGTAAAATAACGGAGGTCGGGTGTAATAGTTTTCTACACCCATCGTAGTTACGGCAGATTCTGCCCCTGTTACGGGATTCAACTGATAAGCGATTACTCCACATGCACCAGAGCCAGTAGCCAGCTTAATAAACAAACGATAGGAGCGCTCACTTGCCATTGCTTCACGCAGTGCATCATAAGTTTGGATGGCTTGCGGTGCAACTAATCTTCTGGGCAGTGGCAAGCCTGCTGCTGATAAAATTTGATACGTATGCCGCTTATCGAACATAGCAGCTATATCCTGAGGCGTATTCATCCAGCGCGGCATATTCCATAGCTGCTTGGCTTGTCCATCTAACTTTGCTAGCAGTCTGCAATATCCACGAAACCATTGAGAAGGATGATAGAGCCTGCCTTTCACTTCCTTTATACTGCGAGCACTCTTGGCGGACAGGGGATGGAAAGTATCATTGTAGTTTAGCCAGAACTTATCATCCTCTTCAATAGCCGAGTCTGTAGAACTGGGTGCGCCAAGTGCAATAAGCTCACGCTCTACTTCAAAATGCTCTCCTGGCGCATCTACCCGCAGAATGGGCGGTTTTTCAAGTTGCTCATAGCTTTCCGCAAGCGAAATCAAATCTGCTCTGCCTTGCAGTACATCAATATAACTCAAAACAAGGGCTGGGGATAACCCCAGCCTTGCTCTTGCTGCTTGCAGTCCGTTTGTTCTTTTATTATCGGGATTACCAATGAGAATCATCGTGCTCATCATTATTCCGTCAATGACGGATAGCGGTAATCCTCATGTTCATCAGTATCCTGCTGATCGCTAATATCCACGTTAATACCAGATTGATTCCAGCGGTCCATCATGTTATCGGACATATAATGATAATTTAGGTCAAGAAACTGTAGCTTCATAATTTTATCGCTTAGCAGCAGTGCTTCCGCACCTTTATCAGTTAGCGTTCCTAAAGAAAGATCCAAGGTGTGCAACTGATCGACAATTGGCGCATTCGCTATAGCAATCGCAATTTCATCTTGAATCTCGCTGTCTTTAAGTCCAAGATATGTAAGTTGTGGGAACTTCCCCGGTTCGATTAGCTTAAGTACATCTTCAAGACTGCCATCGAATCCATATTCTTCGACTCCGAGGTACAACTCCAACTTCTGTAAGCTTTTGAAGCTTCCCTTGCTAATGCTGGCAATTACATCTTTACCCAGCCCGCCGCAAATAATCGTAAGCTGCTGCAACTTGTCATGCCGAGCCGGTTCAAGACTAAGACCTGTGCTGCCTTTAATAGTAAAGCTTATTAACTCGGGATAAGCAACGAGTAACGGTCCAAGATTGGATTGATTAATCCAGGAGACCTCGCACTCTTCATAGCTCATATCACCTATAAATAGGCTACGTAGCTTTGGGAAACGATCCTTCAAGCGTACAAGAGCTTCCACAGTAGCACTGGAATCTGTCTCATAAGCGCCGCCCCAGTCCCCGATAATCAAACTTTCCAATTGTGCGCTCTCTTTTTTCGCTGCCAACTCTTCTATTAATGTGATCATTCGAACCCCAGCTTCATGTTGCTCATAATCGACAAACAGTTTGCATTCAGACATAAGAATACCTCCTGAGGATGAGTACTAATCTTGTGATATTATCCCTAAAGCTTTCTGAACAGAAAGGAAATCAGATGGCAAGAAAGGATTACAGAAGTAGTTTACCTGATGTCGTTACGATCGACTAGCTTTCTTTGGCTTGAATGTGGTTTTTTAACAAGCGTGGAGGAAAAATGAATGTCTGAATCCGATTTCATCATTTTGCAACTTGAAAACCGCCAGGGTGAACCCCTGACGGTTTTCCTCATTTGCGGAGTAACCGCTATTCTGTTATTTCAATACGTACACTTTAACGCTTTGGTAACCGAAGCCCGATACGAATTGACGGCTTCCCGGTACGAAGATATCGATTCGGTTGCCTTTGATCGCGCCGCCTTTATCGGTGGCCGTTGCGATTAACCCGCCTGTCGGCAAGCCGGAGAAGTCGTAACCGGTAATGTATACGCGCGTTCCGAACGGAATGACGCTAGGGTCGACGGCGATCGTCCCCAGCTTTAACGGGTTCCCGAAGTAATCGACAGGGCCCCATTCGCCGTTCTCTTCCGCCGAAGCGGAGTAAGCGGTTGCTTTAATATCGAGAACTTTTGAGAAGCCGAGCGATTGTCCGGACGTCGTCGTCACGGATTGTGCTGTTACCGTGTTTTCTTTGGCCGCGCTTTCTTTGGTATCCGCCGCGGCGAGCATGCTGTTGCCAGGAATGACGAGCGTTAAGCCGGCGTAAATGTTCAGCGGATCAATTCGCGGATTCGCATCCATCAGTTCTTCCAGCGGAACGTTTAGTTGCTTGGACAATTTCCAGAACGTATCGCCTTCTTTGGCCGTATACGGAGCTGTAGCTGCGTAGGCCGTCAGAGACGGAATCGCCAAAGCGGCGCCGAGTGCGAGCGCGCTGGCGCGCGTTCCGAGCTTTTTCCAACTGTGTACCATCTGAGATATCCTCCTGAGAATCGGCCGGCGAGGTTAGCTGTCGGATTAGAGCCGGGAGATCGACTCTTCGCGAAATCGCGATTCACCCCAAGTACATGGCGGATATGTATCCTGCGCATACTTTCGATATTGTCCCCCGCACCCGAAGGTTTAGGCCGTCATTTGTGCCTTGACTTTGGTATTCCCAGCCAACCGGGAAACGATGCCAAGAAGCATATGTAAAAGGCTAACACAATGCATAGGCCTGTAAAACCGGAAACTATAGGAAAATAGGTCGCCCACAGCAGCAGGGGAGGATGGGCTACTCCATTCCAGGCACCGCTCTGCGAGCGAAATAAGCGGTTGTCTCATCAATGAGATACCGCGTGGAAGGCGCAAGCCATAAGGGATCGCCGTGAATAAGCGACGTTGTCCTTTTCGTTTCCTCGAGCTCCCGAATTCGGACCAAGACGAGGTCGTTATCTGCCAATACTTGCTCGCGCAAATACGATTTTGGCAGCAGTGTGCCCGCGCGGCAAGCGGACAGAAGCCGGATAATCGCTTCGAACGAATCGATTTCCATCCGAACGTCCGGTTTTAGTTTGTACGTCTTAAACAACTCGTCGGTCAACGTGCGATACCAAGTCCCCGGAGCAAACAAAATCATCGGCAGCCCGTTCAGATCGTTCATTTCCAAATGAGTTCTTTCTAATAAAAGATGTTTTCGCGGGAGGACGAGGATAAGATGATCGTCAAACAAGGGTAAACTGGTAATGGCGTCGTCTACGACCGATGAGGCGACGATGCCGAAATCGACTTTGCGTTCTTTGACTAACGTCGCGATTTCGTGGGACTTGCCGGTGACCGCTTTAATTTCCAAGTTCGGATGTTTGCCGGTCATCGTAGTAATCAGCTCGGGGAGCGTCGTCTGCAGCGTCGTCAAGCTCGCTCCGATCGTTGCCACCGGTGCTTCCGAAGACTTGAATGCGTTTAACTTCTGCAAGTAGTCACCATGGAACCGCCGAAGCTCAAGGGCGAAATCATACGTGAGTTTGCCTGCAGGCGTTAGCTCGAGCCTTTTACCGATACGGCGGAACAGATCGACTTCAAGTTCGGCTTCCATTCTGGACAGTCGGCGGGATAGTGCGGGCTGAGACAAGTTCAAGCGTTCAGCGGCTTTATTTAAGCTTCGTTGTTCCACGATCGCGGCGAACAAACGCATATCTTCCAACATGGATAAACAGCCTCTCTTATGCGTAATTGTTATAAGTTTTAATATTAAATAAGCAGTTCCATTATAAGCGAAAATAGAGTAACCTTAAAAGCGGTGACAAAATGGTGACGTCTGACAATTCGTCGCTATTGTTGTCGAAGCTCGGATGCGAAAGGAGAACGAACACACACATGGCAAGTAATTCTTACTTACCGAGAAAGCTTCACTCATTGCTCGGCGTTATCCCGCTCGGATTGTTTATCGTCGAGCACGCGATAACGAACTACTCCGCGTTCGAAGGAGGGAAAGAGCGGTTCGACAAAAGCATCAACAATTTGAACGAGATGCCTTTGCTCTTTTTCCTTGAGCTGTTCGTCATTTGGCTGCCGATCTTGTTCCATGGCGTATACGGCTTGTATGTCGCTTACCAGTCGAACTTGAACACGGGACGATTCAGCTATGGACGCAACTGGGCGTTTGCGGCGCAACGGATAACCGGGGTTATCACGTTTATTTTCGTGGCCTGGCACTTTTACGAGACGCGCTTCCAGCTTGTACTCGGCAACGTGCGGCACGAGGACCTCGGATCGCGCATGAACGAAATTTTTCAAAACCCGGTCGCGTTGACAGCTTACGTCATCGGCGTCGTTGCCGCAATGTTCCACTTCGCCAACGGCTTGTGGGCATTCCTCGTCAGCTGGGGCATTACGGTCGGACCGCGTGCGCAGAAAATTTCCTCCAACATTTGCATGGTCATTTTCGTCATTTTGACCGCGTTGTTCCTGTTGTCCATCGTAGCGCTTAGCGGCGATGAATTCTCGAACGAAGCTGCCGCGCTGCTCGGTTCGGCGACACAAGGATAACATACCCCTATCGATAGCGGGAGGAGAAACATAGATGGCTACTCAAAAAGTAATTGTCGTCGGCGGCGGACTAGCCGGCTTGATGGCGACGATCAAAGCGGCGGAAGCGGGCATGCGGGTTGACCTGTTCTCGCTCGTGCCGGTTAAACGTTCCCACTCCGTATGCGCGCAAGGCGGCATTAACGGAGCGGTGAATACGAAAGGCGAAGGCGACTCCCCATGGGAGCACTTCGACGACACGGTATACGGAGGAGACTTCCTCGCGAACCAACCGCCGGTCAAGGCGATGTGCGAAGCTGCGCCCGGCATCATTCACTTGATGGACCGGATGGGCGTCATGTTCAGCCGTACGCCGGAAGGATTGCTCGATTTCCGTCGTTTTGGCGGTACGCAATACCACCGCACGGCTTTCGCCGGCGCGACGACCGGACAACAACTGCTGTACGCATTGGACGAGCAAGTTCGCCGCTGGGAAGTGGCCGGACTCGTTCAGAAGTTCGAACACTGGGAATTTACCGGCGCTGTGCTTGACGACGACGGCGTATGCCGCGGCATCTCGGCGCAAGATTTGCGCACGATGGAATGTGTCACGTTCCGCGGAGACGCAGTCATTCTCGCGACCGGCGGACCGGGCATCATCTTCGGAAAAACAACAAACTCCGTCATTAATACGGGAACCGCAGCGAGCGCAGTGTACCAGCAAGGCGTTCATTATGCGAACGGCGAGTTTATCCAAATTCACCCGACAGCTATTCCGGGCGACGACAAAAACCGCCTCATGAGCGAATCGGCGCGCGGCGAAGGCGGACGCATCTGGACGTACAAAGACGGCAAGCCTTGGTACTTCCTTGAGGAGAAATATCCGGCGTACGGCAATCTCGTACCGCGCGATATCGCGACTCGGGAAATTTTTGACGTGTGCGTAAACCAAAAGCTCGGCATCGACGGCGAGAACAAAGTGTACTTGGATCTTTCTCACAAAGACCCGAAAGAACTCGACGTCAAACTCGGCGGCATCATCGAGATTTACGAGAAATTCACGGGCGACGATCCGCGTAAAATTCCGATGCAAATATTCCCTGCGGTCCACTATTCGATGGGCGGCTTGTGGGTCGACTACAACCAAATGACGAACATCCCAGGGCTCTTTGCCTGCGGAGAATGCGATTACCAATATCATGGCGCGAATCGTCTCGGCGCGAACTCGCTCTTGTCGGCGATTTTCGGCGGTATGGTTACGGGACCGAAAGCGGTCGAATACATCAAAGGCTTGAAGAAGTCTGCGGAAGACGTATCCGAAGGTGTGTTCGAGCGTGAACGCAGCAAGCAGAAGAGCAAATTCGACGCCATCCTGAAAATGGACGGAACGGAAAATGCTTATGTCATCGCGAAAGAGCTCGGCGAATGGATGACGAACAACATGACCGTCGTTCGTTACAACAAGAAGCTCGAAGAAACGATCGGCAAAATCAAGGAACTGAAACAACGTTACAAGAAGATCAACATCAACGACGTGGCGAACTGGAACAACTCGGGTGCTGCATATACCCGTCAACTATGGAACATGCTGGAGCTCGCCGAGTCGATGACCGTCAGCGCACTGTTGCGCGACGAAAGCCGCGGTGCGCATTACAAGCCGGAATTCCCGGATCGCGACGATGACAAATTCCTGAAGACGTCCAAGGCGACCTGGACAGCGGAAGGGCCACAAATTTCGTACGAAGATGTCGATACATCCTTAATTCATCCGCGTAAGCGCGACTACTCCACCAACAAGAAGAAGGAGGGCTAAGCCATGGCGACAACGACAACAGCGGCTGGAACCGCGAAACGCACGGTCAAGTTTGTTATTACGCGCAAGGACAGTCCGGAAGCCGCTTCTTATACCGAGGAGTTCGAGGTACCGTATCGTCCGAACATGAACGTTATCAGCGCGCTCATGGAAATTCAACGCAACCCGGTTAAAGCCGATGGCGCGAAAACGGCTCCCGTCTGCTGGGAATCGAACTGCCTTGAAGAAGTGTGCGGCGCTTGCTCGATGGTCATTAACGGTAAGCCTCGTCAGGCTTGCTCCGCTCTCATCGACAAGCTGGAACAACCGATTCGGCTTGAGCCGATGTCGACGTTCCCGGTCGTGCGCGACCTTGTCATCAACCGCGAGCGTATGTTTAATGCGCTCAAGAAAGTAAAAGCGTGGATTCCGATCGACGGCACGTACGATCTCGGACCGGGTCCTCGCATGGCAGAGTCGAAGCGCCAGTGGGCGTATGAACTGTCCAAGTGCATGACGTGCGGCGTATGCCTCGAAGCATGCCCGAACGTCAACGACCGCAACAGCTTCATCGGCCCGGCGCCGATATCACAAGTTCGCTTGTTCAATGCTCACCCGACGGGCGAGATGAACGCGCACGAGCGCCTTGAGGCGCTCATGGAAGAAGGCGGGATCGAAGGCTGCGGTAACTCGCAGAACTGCGTCCGCTCTTGCCCGAAAGGTATTCCGCTGACGACGTCCATCGCAGCCATGAACCGCGACACGACGAAGCATTTGTTTAAGCAATGGCTTGGGATGTAACATTCTAGAACGATTAAACCGCCGAAGAGGAAGGTCTCTCTTTGGCGGTTTTTTTGTGTGTTGGGTACCTAGCCGTTAAAACCAACCGATCAAGTCGTCCGCCTCACGCTCCGCGTCACCCAATATCACCTCATCGCACTCATCCGCAGTACGCGCCTATCGCTAACTCACAATGACTACTTTGAAACTAACTATCTTATCGATTCCACCTATGGAAAATAAAACGCCCTCCGCCAACGGTTGTTGGCCTGAGGACGTTCTTCATTTTGCACCCAGCTTACTCGAACGATCGCATAGCAAAACGTTAATCTGATCTGACCACTTGTACGAAAAATCGTTACTACTTAGGTTTTCCTACTTTTCGGAGACCTAAGTAGTATGGAATTCCAAGTGAGTAACCGCGCGTAGTACCGTTATTTCGGCGAAACACGGAATTCCAAGTGAGTAACCGCGCGTAGCACCGTTATTTCGGCGAAACACGGAATTCCAAGTGATTAGCCGCGCGTGGCATCAATATTTAGGCGAAACACGGAATTCCAAGTGATCAGTTTCAGGGTGCATTCCGCATTACGCGGACAACACCTATTCAGGTCGGCCTAAGTAGTAACGAAAAATCGTACAAAAGCGAGGTGTTCCATGTCCCCCACGCGCTGATTTGTACGAAAAATCATACACAAGTGAGGTGTTCCGTGCCTCACGGCGCTTGATTGTTCGAAAAAACGTACAAAAGCGAGGCGTTTCATGTCCTAAGCGCTGGTTTGTACGAAAAATCGTATAAAGTGACGGCGCCAGACCGCTACCGCGCCAGACCGCTACCGCACTTACCGCGCAATCACTTCAGCCGCTTCGTCCATATACTCTTCGAGCGTAATTTTTTGCCGAGCGATTTCTTTGGCGACATCGCGGCCGACATAACGAACGTGCCACGGCTCGTAAGAATAGCCGGTTATTTTTTCTTTACCTTTCAGGAAACGAATGATGAAGCCGTGATCTGCCGCGTGCGCAGCGAGCCATTTGCCTTCTTTCGTTTTCGCGAAAGTTTCCTCGAGGGCGTATCCAACGCTGGCACTCGAAATGTCCATGGCGAGTCCGGTTTGATGCTCGCTTTGGCCGGGGCGCGCGCTTGTCTTGTTGGCGACGTCTTCGCCTTTTTTCTCCGCGTTTGCGGTGAATATTGCTTTCTGAGTGGCATAGGATCGGTAGCCGGAGACGGCTTTCAACTCGATGCCATCGTCTTTCGCCGCTTGGAACAGCGATTCGAGCGCATCGGCCGCAGCTTTGCGCATTTTTTTCTTCGGAGAATCCCCGGAGAACGAGAACGGCACGTCGGGAACGACCAAATCCGGCGGCACATAGTCGGACGGCAAGTTGCGCTTTTTGTTGGCGAGCACGTACAGGCTTTTTGGGTTCGTGATGACATCGATACCGCCCTTGTGCTCAATCGTCATCGCAGGCAGGTCATCCGGTGAAATAATCTGACCGAAATCGTAATCGTCGTTAGGAGACGGCTTGGATGGCTTAGACGGCTTGGGAGGTTTGGATGGTTCGGATGGTTCGGATGGCTCGGATGGCTTACCAGAAGGTTTCTCCTCAGGAGTCGGCGTCGGTGTCGATTCGGGTGCGGATGCTTCCGGTTCTTCGACTTCAATCGGCTCTGATGGAGAGGCAGACGGCGTCGAAAGTTCCGGCGAAGCGGGAGCGCTAGCCGAGGTATCGGGCTTGCCGGACGCATTGTCGTTCAACGCGTGTACTTGGGACCATAGGCCACCGACAATTGTGGCGGCAATAATAAAATAAATTATTTTTTTCAAGTGACTCTCTCCTTATAAACATGGTGCGATTGCTCAATGATGAGGAGGTTTTCGACTAAGTTCGACATTATTCTACAAGTCTTCTACTCTACTAAACTGTGTATCTTGTAAAAAAGTTGCTTGTTTTCGACACTTTCCATTAAATTTCAATTGTGTTGGGGAGGAAAAGGGAGATTGGCGTCAAATTGGTTAGAAATGCCTATGGAATGAATATGGGGAACAAAGGAATGGTTTCTCGAAGACGATTTTGGGGTTATTTGAGAATACAGGTACTTGTCATTTTGCTAGTTGTTCTGATCCTTCCGCTTGGCTGTGTCGGATGGTTTTATTACCAGACCTTAAGCGGCGATTTGGGGAAAATCGAAAAGTCGCACGCGCTTGAAGTCGGCGACTCTGCTTCTCGCTTAATTGAGCAACTCGGTGAGCAGTTGTCGGGCACCGCGATTACGAATGCCAAATGGGCGGATTACGTAACGGCGATTCGATCCGGAGATATGGATTGGATCGAGGAAAACGTTAACGCGTCGGTGGACATTATTCCACATGTGAACTTCACGGCGACGGTTGGATTCGACGGCAGTGTTCTTACCCAGTCTGGGGACGTGCCGGAGTTTTCGGGCAAGCTGAAAGAGTTATCCATCGTGGACAAAGTGAAGAAGTTGACGGATACTTACGGTTTGATGCAGACGTCCAAAGGACTCGCTATTGTAGCGGCATCGCAAATTATGAACGAGGAAGGCACGGACAAATCGGATCATTTTCTCGTATTCGGAAGACTGCTTGACGATGATGCGATGAAAGGAATAGGCGTAATTCTGAACGCCAAAATCGGCATTCGCGGCGCGAACGATCAGCGGCTCGGCAGCGATCAGCAGGCAATCGGCCTTTTCGGAACTGGGGCCGGTTTTCCCGAGTCGCAGAGCTTCGAGGAAGGGAAGATCGACAACAATAGTTATGGCATCGTCAAATCGGGCTTTCCAAGCCTGACAGGCAATCGGATCGCCGATATCGTCGTTGCCGTCCCGGCAGAAGCCAGCGGAAAGGTGAAAGAGGAGATGGTGCGCATCAGCCTGATCGCAGGAGCACTCGCCATCCTTCTGATCGCACTCATCGCGGTCATCGTTCGCATCAGAATCATCGTGCCATTGGTCGGATTCGACCGTTTCCTAAGAGAAGTCGCATCCGGCCGTCTGACGGACAAGTTGCCCGAGAAAGTTATGCGTAGAGGCGATGAGATCGGCTCGATTGCGCAATCGCTAGCGGGGATGGTTGACCAGTTAAAGACGCTCGTCTCTGGGATCCGCGAAACTGCAGCCGCAACGTCTTCGGCAGCGGCACAACTGACGGGAGAAGCCGATTCGGCGGCGGATGGAGCTAATCGCATTGCGGAATCGATGCGAGAAGTGGCGGCAGGCGCCGATTCGCAGGCGCAAGGGATGAAGCGCGGAGCGGAAGTTACGCGCGAAATCCAGCAAGGCATGACGACGATCGCCGATCGCACGTCATCGGTAGCTGCCGTATCTGAACAGGCGACTATCCGTGCAGTTGAAGGTAACGAGACGGTGAAACAAGCTGTCGACAAGATAGAGACGATCGCTGCTGCGGCCGGGTTGTCGGTAGAGGACGCATTGTCGCTTCATGTGAAGTCCGAGCAAATCGGCCGAATGGTCGAGGCGATCTCTGGTATCGCATACCGGACAAACTTGCTTGCACTTAACGCCAACATAGAGGCAAGCCGCGCTGGAGAACATGGCAAAGGATTTGCTGTCGTGGCAGGGGAAGTGAGGAAGCTGGCGTTGCAATCGGACGTCACGGCTCAAGATATCCGTAATGAAGTAGAGGAAATACAGGCGTTGATCGAGAAGGTGAAGACAAGAATCGAAAATGGCTACCGGGAAACGCAAGGCGGAGCAGCCATCGTGCGTGAAGCAGGAGGCGTGTTCGAGAACATCTCGAACGGTATCAAGGATATGGAGGCGGAGCTGAGGGAAATCGCCGCTGCGGGGCAGGAGATCGAAGCCCAGGTCGAAGAATTGTCGGCGCTTGTCGCGCAAACGGAAGCGATCTCGGAATCAAGCGCGGAGAGATCGCAGGAAGTCGCTGACATATCGGATACGCAGATGGGGTCCGTCAGAATGGTGGCGGACGCGATGGTTCGTTTATCCGGGCGCATCCGCGAACTTGAACAGGCGGTTAACAAGTTTAAATTGTAGGCATGAAGTGAAATAGAACGGCAAAACCCCCGCGTGGTCATCTTGCGATGATTGCAGCGGGGGTTTCTTCGTTACGATGAAGGATGATCACTCACATCCAATGTTCGCCCCAATTTTGAATGGAAAGAATGACTTCCTCCAAATTACGGCCCTTCTCGGTCAGTTCGTATTCGATGCGGACCGGCATTTCCGGATAGACGGTGCGCGTCAGAATGCCCGCCGCTTCAAGCTCCTTCATCCGATCGGTCAGCATTTTATCGCTCATCTCCGGAATTTGCTCTTTAATGTCCTTAAACCGCTTCGGGCCTCCGAGAAGTACGCGGATGATCAGTCCCGTCCATTTTTTGCCGAGCAGCTCGGCTGCCGACTCGTATTTGGGGCACATTTTGGAATAGTCCATGCCGATTCCCCCTTTGTTCCTATTCTAACATACTCACTTCCGAAAAGTAAGTGCCAGTTCAATTGGGCATTTGTTACACAAATGAAACATTTCTGTGATCTGTCTGTCTCAGTGGCGGGCTATTATAATAACCAAGACCCCCTTTTTTCATATGCTTGAAGCCTGCCACCGTTGGCGGGCTTCCTTTTTTTTGAGCCCTAACAAATGACAAGGCCGCCTCCCGTGATGGAGACGGCCTATTCGCATCAAATAGGTACGACGATTTTTTCTTTTTTACGAAAAAACACCCAGCGCGAGAACCCGATCTCTTTTAACCGCTGGCGCACGAGCTCAAGATCGTCTCCGATGCGTTCCGTTACGTGAGCGTCCGATCCGAACGTGACGTCAACGCCGAAATGCAGCGCGCGTTCCAATATGGCATCGGAAGGATACCAGCCGCCGACGTCTTTCGTTTTGCCGCTCGTATTGATCTCGATCGCCAGATCGTTCGCCGCCACGGCTTGCAACGCGGCATCTACCTCGGCTTCTGCTCCCGCAATGTCCGAGAAGGCCGGAAAATAACCTTTCATCGCGTCGATATGGCCAAGGATCTGAAATAATCCGCACTCTGCCGACTGCCGAATGAGTTCATAATAAACTTTCTTTTCTGCCGTCTGCTCAGTCGGTCCGAGGCCTTTCCATCTGTTGCGGTTAAAAATGCTTACCCCGCGCGTTTGGTGGACGGAACCGATAATGTAGTCGAATGGATAAGCGGCGAAAACTTCGCGATAAATGTCAATTTTATCGGCAAAATAATCGGATTCGACGCCAAGCAGCACTTCGATATGGTCTTTGTAGATTTCCTTTACCCGAAGAACTTCCGCTACGTAACGGCCGAATTCACTCCGCGCCATCGCGATGTGCGGGAAAGGTTGGTCGTCTTTGTGGGCAAAATAAGGCGAATGATCGGATATGCCGATGACGTACAAGCCGACGTTGATCGCCTCTTCGACGTATTCGGCAATCGTGCCGGTCGCGTGTCCGCATCGTTCGTGATGCGTGTGAAGGTCGAACTTCATATGTCGTCTCACTCCTCTGTAATTCGTTTATTCGCTGCCGATAAACTGGTCTTCGGGCATGCCTTTCAAATCGTTCAAAAATTGCCGCATGGCGCTGTTCACGTATCTTCCCGACTTCGTCATGACGCCGACAGGGTGGCTGACTTCGAACTCCGTCACCGGAATCGTTTTTAGAGTGCCGCGTTTGAGCTCTCCTGCGATTGACAGCTTGGATACGATGGCAGCACCCATATTCAATTCGACCATACGTTTGACTTCTTCGCTGCTTCCAAGTTCCATAACTAAATTCGGCTCTAGCCCGTGTTCGCGGAAGATGCGGTCGACGAACCGCCGCCCTAGCGTATCCGGGGAAAGCAAAATGAGCGGTACGTCTTTCAGCATGCTGATCGTAATGCGCTTTTCTTTCGCGAGTCGATGCTGCGGCGCTACGACAAAATCGAAGGTGTCGTAGTAAAGGACGGACGTTTCCACTTGCGCGCTCCGGTCGCTCAAATAGCCGATACCGACATCGATGGTACCGTTCTCGACGTTGGATAACACTTGCGCGGAAGACATGGATACGATACTCGTTCGGATAAGAGGGAACTGATTCTGGAAGTAGGATAACACGCGCGGCAAAATTTGAATCGCAATTGAGGCGGTTGTACCAAGCGTAATGTGACCTTGCGGTACTTCGTTTAGATCGGAAAGCCTTTGCTTCAGCTGTTCGACGATGTTCAGAATTTGACCGGCGTGCTCAAGGAACACTTGGCCTCTGTCAGTCAACGTAACAGGGTGGTTCCGGTCGACGAGCACCACTTTGAATTCTTCCTCGAGGCTTTTAATTTGCGCGGAAACGGCGGGCTGCGTCAAGTTGAGCACTTCGCCCGCCTTGCGGAAACTAAGCGTCTTGGAAATAGTTACTAACGTTTCCAATTGGCTGATGTTCATTCGTTCTCCTCCGCTGCATCGAATAAATTTATCGTCATGAAGTGAATTTATAAAAAGGTTTTGTCACCATTTCCATTTAATTATAGGGGATAATCGAAATCGTCGCAAAGGGGGTTGAAAGTTACTCAAATTTGAGTATACTAATGGGCGGGTACTCAAATTTGAGTAATTATGTTGACTTGAAAGTCCAGGAGGGATTTACGGCATGGATAAGAAAAACAGCAGCATTAAGCTCGTCGTTGCCGGGCTGCTGCTAGGTTTATTTATGGCATCGCTCGACCAGACGATCGTCTCGACGGCGATGGCGACCATTATTAAGAAACTGGGCGGTTTCGAAAGCTTTATTTGGGTGTATTCCGCCTACATGATCGCGATGGTCGTATCGACGCCGATCTTTGGCAAACTATCCGATATGTACGGTCGAAAACGTTTTTTCCTGCTCGGCTTAGTCTTGTTCCTGTTAGGATCGATCTTGTGCGGCACGGCTACGAACATGGATCAGTTGATTATCTATCGCGCCATTCAAGGGATTGGCGGCGGCGCATTGATGCCGATCGCGTTCACGATCATTTTCGATCTGTTCCCGGCTGAGAAACGCGGTAAAATGATGGGCTTGTTCGGCGCGGTGTTCGGTTTGTCGAGCGTGTTCGGTCCGATTTTGGGCGGAGCGATTACGGACAACCTGTCGTGGCATTGGATTTTCTACATTAACGTACCTATCGGTATTCTTTCGATTATTTTTATGACAAAAGGGTACAGCGAAAGTAAAGTATCGAGAAAGCAGTCGATCGACTGGTTGGGCGCGATCTTGCTAACGGCCGCGATTTTGTGCTTAATGTTCGGTCTCGAACTGGGCGGAACGGACGGCTGGGCATGGGGCTCGGCTAAGACTATCTCCCTGTTCGTCGCGGCTGGTGTATTGACCGTAGTGTTCCTGATCGCCGAGAAGTATGCCAAAGATCCGATTATCAAGCTCAGTCTGTTTCGAACGAAGCTGTTTACGGGCGGTATGGGCGTCAGCGTTCTGTACGGCGGCGTGATGATGGCATCGGCGACATACATTCCGATCTTTATCCAAGGGGTGTTTCATAAGACGGCGACAGAAACAAGTACGGTGCTTACACCGATGATGCTTGGCGTCGTTGTCAGCGCCCAGTTCGGCGGACGGGTCGGTGTCAAGTTCCGTTATCGCGACGTCATGCTCGTTTCCGCGCTCGTGCTCATCGTCGGTTCTTTCCTGCTTGGCTACGTCATGGATCCGACAACGAGCCAAGTTTTGATCGGCGTGTTTATGGTGATTCTTGGTCTTGGTATCGGCGTATCGTTCTCGCTTCTTAACATTTCGACGTTGGAAGCAGTACCGCCTCAATCCAAAGGCTCAGCTTCGTCGCTGATCGCGTTTTTCCGGACGATCGGTTCGGCGCTCGGCATCGCCGTTTTCGGCACGTTGCAGAAAAACAACTTCCAGGAAGGCATCAAGCAATTGCCGAACATTCCTGCAGAGATGGCGGAGAAGATCAAAGGCGGTCAAGCATTACTCGATCCGGACGTTCAGGCGCAAATGCACTTGTCGCCGGATATCGTCAACGCGCTTCTCGGCAAACTGTCCGATTCGATTTTGTTTATTTTCCAATGGTCGATTTTGCTGCCGATTGCCGCCCTCATCTTTATTTTCCTGATGGGGAACGCGAGATCGACGGCGCCGAAGCCGGGCGCACAGGGTGCTCCGGGCTCTGCCAATTCGCAGGGCGGCGGTGCCGGCAAGCCGGAACCGTCGTTCCACTAAGGCGATCGGAACATGTCCATCAAACTGCTAGTTCTCGGCCTGCTTATGGAAAAGGAACTGCACCCCTACGAAATCAGGCAGACGATTAAGGGGAGAAATTGGGACCAAACGTTCCGGGTAAAGGATGGCTCGCTCTACTACGCGGTCGACCAGCTTCGGCAGGATGGTTACATCGAAGTGTCGGAGACGATTCCCGTCCCTGGCGACAATCGTCCCGACAAAACCGTCTATCGCATTACGGAGAGCGGGAAGGCGCAATTGCACGACATGCTTTATGCCCAGATGGGACAAAGCTTTTACCCGCAGCACCCTCTGTTCATGACTCTTCCTTTCGTCCGGCACTTGGACTTGGAAAGGGTGGAAGATCTGGTGCTCAAGCAGCTGGAAGCTTGTCAGAACCGGATCGATCGCATCGAAGGCGTATTGGACGAGAAAAAAACACGATTGCCTCGTGGCTCAATCTTCATGATCGAGGGCATTCTGCGTTTCAACAAAACGGAGAAAGATTGGCTAGAGGATATGCTGGTGGAAGCGAGGAACGCCAGACTGGCGGAAATGCCTCGAATGAAGCCTGAATCACAGTCATAACACATTCGCGCGACCGTTTTGCCGAAATATCGGCGGACGGTCGCGTTTATTGCATTTGCGCGAAGGAAAAGGTACAGGGCTCGTCGAATGGTTTCGGCAAACGGCTACGATCAGAGAGAGGCGACATCCGAAATGAGCACACCAATACAGATCCGCGCCTGGGTGATGTACGATTGGGCGAACTCTGCCTTCGCAACGACAATTATGGCGGCGGTCATGCCGATTTACTTTATCGACGTGGCGGGTGGTACGGATGGCAGTTGGAGCTTCACGCAGACTGCGGCTGCGATTGTTGTGGCGATGTTGTCTCCGCTGCTCGGGGCAATCGCCGATTATAGCGGCAAGAAGGTCTCTTTTCTGCGGATATTCAGCCTGATCGGCGCATTCGGAAGCATGGGGCTGGCGTTCGTTGGACCAGGAGATATGTGGCTAGCCGCGATTCTTGTCGTTGTCGGCATGGTTGGTTTCGGTACGGGGAACACGTTCTACGACGCGCTTCTGAACGACATTACGACGCCGGAACAACGGGAAAGCGTCAGCGCGCGCGGGTATTCGATGGGATATCTCGGAGGGGGGCTGCTCCTGGCGATGAACCTCGGTCTTATTCTCGGTTGGGAATCGATCGGCTTGCCGAGCCAAACGTTCGCGTCGCAAATTTCTTTCGTTTCCGTAGGTATCTGGTGGCTCGTATTCTCGTGGCCGTTGTTTCGGAACGTTAAAGATGCAGCAACCGTGCGGATGGAAAGTTTGGGCGCAACATTAAGGATGGGGAGCGCGAGGCTCAGAGAGACGTTTTCTCGGTTAAAGGACTACCCGGAACTGCTCAAGTTTATGTTGGCGTACTGGTTTTTCTTCGACGGCATCAATACAGTCATCGTTATGGCCGCGAGCTACGGAACGACGATCGGTATTAAAAGCGAAGATTTGATTGCCGCTTTGCTGATTACCCAGTTTATCGGCTTCCCGGCAACGCTAGTATTCGGCAAACTCGCGGATCGGATCGGCAGCAAGCAAATGCTATTCGGATCGCTTGTCCTTTACTTGCTCATCGTCGTTCTCGGTTACTTCATGACGAACGCAACGCATTTCTTCGTGCTCGCCTTCCTGGTCGGTCTCGTTCAGGGCGGTTCTCAGGCGACTTCCAGAGCAATCTTCAGCAAAATCATACCTCCCGGGCGAACGGCCGAATTTAACGGCTTCCTCAGCTTTACGAGCCGGTTTTTCTCTTTTGGCGGGCCGCTCGTGTTCGGGCTCGTCAAGCTCGTTAGCGATTCGAGCCGTTCGGCGCTGCTGGCGGTCGCGTTCTTTTTCCTCGCCGGGCTTGTGTTGCTGACGATAGTCGATCTGGCGAAAGGTGAGAGAGAGGCACAGCGCCATTCTGCCGGATAAGCTTAACGTGCAGGCACAACGGATTCGGCGAATGTAATGATGGCCGTGCCGCAAGGCAGTCCGGTTTCATAGGAAACGTTCCGAAGCCGTTCGGCGAACTTCGATTTCAGCCGGACGGCTTCTTCGCCGTTTCCGCAAGAGAGCCAGTCTAGCGCCGCGCGAGTCGTCTCCAAGGCGTCCGCAAGTGCGCGATCCCATAATTCGTCCGCGCTTTCCTCAAGGACGATCGTTCGATCTGTCGGATCGATCCATGGGAGGCGGGCATCGTTCATCACGTCCCACTCTGGCAAACGCCGCGGCGGGGAGAACGGAGCGATCTGCCCGAATAACGCAAATCTTTTCCAGCCGGAGGGGTCGAAAAACAGGCGCTGTGCGCGAATCATTTGCGAGACGGCGGCGCCAGGCAGTCGATCTCCCGTGTCGATCTCGGGAGCGACTGGCGTCGAGCCGGTGCGGATGCCGGCGCGACGATACATAACGACTGCATCCATCGCCGTCTCGAAGCGTTGATGATGCCACTTCTTAAAGCCCGAGCGGCTGAAGACGAAAGGGTGCAAATGCCGATCAAGCACATGGTGCAGCAGAAACCCGACCGCATAACCCGACGCCGGGTCGGACAGCGGGCGGTAAGCCGAAGTCGATCGTTCGAGCAAGGAAAGCAGGAACGGCCCACATCGCTCGTCATGCATAAGGCTCCCGAGACGGTTCAGCGCGGATGACGATTGCCAAGGCAGAAACCGATCGTAGAACAGGAAATCCGGGCCCTGGCACCCGAGTTGGAACGAGCTTTTCCACTGCAGGTCGTTCAGTTCTCGCGCCAGTCCGAGGGACGAAAGAACCTCTCTCCCGAACTGAATATGGGCCCAAATATTCGGCATCGTTCATCGTCCTTTGACAAAATTCTGTATACTTGTACCTATGATTTCAGTATAATGAGGGAAAGCGATTACGGCTAGCGGTACAATCCAGGCTGGAAAAGGGGCGCGTTCAGACATGAAGGCTGATTACATCAACCCGTTTTTGGAATCCGCACGCATGGTTATCGAACAGATGGTACAAATTCGTCCCAGCACCGGGCAGTTGGCGATCAGGGACATCAAGTTCGCTGAAAACCATGTATGGATCCAAATCGGGTTAACCGGGCATATGACCGGGGATATCGTGTTCGGGTTAAGCGAATCTGTAGCGCTAAGAATCATCTCCGCGATGATGGGCGGTTACGCCATTACCGAGATCGACGAGATGGGCAAAAGCGCGATATCGGAACTAGGCAACATGATCAGCGGCAACGCCAGTACGATGCTGTACAATCAAGGCGTTCACGTGGACATTACGCCGCCGAAGATTATGAACTCGCATTTCGCCTCGGTGACGGGGGCAAGCCGCGCACTCGCTGTTCCGCTTATTATGGATGGCATCGGCGAAATGGAAATTCAAGTATTGATCGCGTAGCATTAACCTATGCTAGTATTTATACGGCGTCATACGAGCTATCAAAGCAGCCCCGTCAGGGGCTTTTTTCATGGGAGGATGCGATGAAAGCGACGTTGCTAGGCAAAGTGGTGCTCATCACCGGCGCGTCGAGCGGAATCGGCGCGTTGGCAGCGAAATTTCTCGCCGAGAAGGGAGCAATCCCGGTGCTGACGGCGCGTTCTCTGGACAAGCTAACGGCGCTTGCGAATACGATGTCGAGCGAGCATGCCGTATATGAGATGGACGTCTCTTCCGATGATCAAGTCGGCGAAGTTGTTTCTGAAGTCATACGCAAATACGGACGCATCGACGTGCTGCTCAACAATGCGGGGTACGGCGAATTTGTTCCGTTCGCGGATACGACGATCGAGCATTTCAAGCAGATGATGGATGTCAATTATTTGGGCATAGTACGCGTCACGCACGCGGTTCTTCCCTATATGTTGAAGGCGGGGCAGGGCCATATCATCAACGTCGCTTCGATGGCCGGCAAAGTCGCGACCGCCAAGTCGACAGCGTACGCCGCTACGAAACATGCCGTCCTCGGATTTACGAATGCGCTTCGCAGAGAGCTGAAGATAAGCGGCGTCTACGTAACCGCCGTTAATCCGGGGCCGATTGCGACACCGTTCTTCGATCGGGCCGATCCGGAAGGCACGTATTTGAAAAACATCGAAAAATTCATCCTTTCTCCGGACAAAGTGGCCGGCGCAATCGTTCGCGTGATGGAGCGACGCAAACCCGAGCTCGATATGCCGTGGGCGGCGTCTGCCGGAGCGAAGTTGATGCAACTGTTTCCGCGGGTGACGGATGCGCTGTTCGGTCGGATGATGGACAAGAAATAGGCAACACCGATAAAGGGGCTGGACATATGGAATTTCTAACATTGGGAATACATGAATTGCTAGCAGAGAAGCTCGCCAAAGCCGGTATTAACGAGCCTTCCGAAGTGCAAAAGCAAGCATTGCCCGAGCTGCTGGCGGGCAAAGACGGCGTCATTGTGTCGCCGACGGGGACGGGCAAGACGCTCGCTTATTTACTGCCGGCGCTGCAGCGGATCGATGCCGCGCGCAAGGAGACGCAGGCGCTTATTCTTGCGCCGACACAGGAGCTCGCGATGCAAATTATGCGCGAGGCGGAGACGTACGGTCAGCCGCTCGGCGTGAAAGCCGTTGCGTTGATCGGTGGCGCTTCGCTGGCGAGGCAACTGGAGCGGATGAAAAGCAAACCCGCGCTTATCGTCGGCACGCCTGGCCGGGTAAGAGAAGTTGCGAATACGCGCAAGCTGTCGCTGCATGCTGTCACGTATGTCGTCATCGACGAGACGGACCGCGTATTCTCGCTGGGAGGCAAGTCCGACGTCGAGTTTCTGATGGCGAGAACGTCGCGCGAACGTCAGACTGTGTTCGTCTCCGCAACGCGTTCGCAGGCGATGAAAGAAGCCGAACGCAAATGGCAGAACGATCCGTGGGTATCCGATGTTTCGGAAGCGGAGAACGACAACGGATTGTCCAAAACATTAAAGCATTGGTACTTCTTGACCGACCGCAGGGAGAAGATCGACTTGATCCGCAGGCTTGTGCTGCATATGAAGCCGTCTTCGGCGTTGCTGTTCGTCAATGACACGGAAAAAATCGGAGAGTTGCTTGCCAAGCTTCGTTACGAAGGCCTGTCGGTAGACGCATTGTACGGCGATACAAGAGGCCAAGAGCGCGGGGAGACAATGCAGCGATTCCGCAGCGGCAGGACGAAACTGCTCATCGCGACGGACGTTGCGGCACGTGGTTTGGATTTGCCAGGGTTAACGCTCGTCATACAATACGAACCGGCGCTTGACGCCGACCATTATGTGCATCGTTCCGGACGTACGGCGAGAATGGGACGGGAAGGCACTTCGATTACGCTGATTGCGCCTGAGGAGCGTTTTATCGTCGACAAGCTGGAGAAACAGCTTGGCATCACGATCGAGCCTCGCACGACGTACGAAGGCAAAGTCGTTACGCTGGAGGAGAGCGATGCGAGAAGAAGTCGGACGGCGGCCGGGAAGCCGAAGTTCGAATGGAAATCGAAAACGGAGTATTTGAAGTCGCAGGAGCAGAAGGAAGCGCAGCCGCAGCGTAAGCCGGATACAGAAGCGGCGGGAAGTCGGGCGGCCGCCAAGCCGTCGGACATTGCACGCGTAAGCAAGCAGCCCGCCAAGTCGGATGCGGCAAGTACGAGCAAACCGAACTCCAAGCCGGATGCCGCCAGAGCGGCGGCAGAATTGCGGAGCGGAGCGGGCGTCAAGACATCGGCCGCCCAGCGTTCAGGCAAGCCTAGTGCCCGTAAGCCTGCGCAAGCCGATCTTGCGAACAAGCGAGATGACGCTTCGACGAAGCAGGAGCCATCGGCCAAAGCAGTTGTCAAAGCGTCCGCTGCCAAGCCGGGCAAGTCCAAATCCGAACGGGAGCGCGAACGTAAAAACAAAGGCGCGCCCAAATGGCTAAAAGAAAAACGCGAAGCGGCGAAGCCAGAGGATAACGATAACAAATCGTGACGGAGGACCCCGGCGCGATGTAGGACCTTCTCCCTTTTTTGCCCGGGAGAAGGTCCTTTCTCATACTTTAGACTTATTTTACCGATAGGACCCTCTCAAAATCGCAAGCTCGAGCGAAACGTATAGGCGTAGGGAAAAACCTCCCATTGTCCTTATCCCAATATGCGAACATGCGAAGGAGAGATTTTGAATGGCTCACAAACAATCGATGTTGAAGAAAACGGCGGCGACTACGCTTGCCCTTACGATGCTTGTCGGCGGAACGACCGGATTAATGGCTTCGGCACACGATAAAGACGACAAAAACAAAAGCAATAAAAAATCGATTCGTCTCGATTTCGGCGATTTGAATACGAAAGAATGGAAATGGGCGTACGATCATGTTATCCGTCTGGCTGCGCAAGGCGTATTTAACGGATACGAAGACGGAAGCTTTAAGCCGAAAAGCAGCGTGAGCCGCATCGAAGCGCTTGTCGCAGCCGTCCGCTTGCTTGGCCTGAAGGATGAAGCCGAGAAACCGGAAAACATGAATGCGAAATTAAACTTCAAAGACTTCGATCAGTTAAAGAAAAAATACGGTTGGGCCGTCGGTTACGTAACCGTCGCGCTTGAGAACGATTTGTTCTCGGAGAACGATACGTCCATTCAACCGGAAAAAGCAGCATCCCGACTATGGGCATCTGTGTTGCTCGTCAAGGCGATGAAGCTCGAAGGCGAAGCAAAGAAGAAAATGGATTCCGTACTTCCATTTAAAGACGCTGGCGACATTCCGGCCGGTTCCGTCGGTTATGTAGCTGTTGCACTCGAGAAAAACCTGATCACGGGTATCGATGCGCCGGTTAACAAAAAAGATCGGGATGACGACGATCGCGATGACGATCATGACGGCGATCACAAACATAAAGGTAACTCCGACTCCAGCGCCTATAGCAAAGTTTTCCTGCCTAACAAACCAGTTACGCGCGCCGAGCTTGCTACGCTCCTGGATCGCGTCGATCAACAATTGCCGGAAAACGGCAATGCGCAGGCGATTAACGGAACGATTACGGCGATTAACGGCAACACTTTGACGGTGAAAAAAGCGGACAATACGTCCGTTAACGTTATCGCGGACGCAAACGTCTTTATTTTCCGCAAGGAAGTTAAGTCGCCGCTGTCTTCGCTGCAAGTTGGAGATCAAGCGCTCGTGCGTACGTTCGAAGGAAAAGCCGTATTCATCGAAGTGACGAAAACAGTAGAAACGCCTGTTTTCACGCTGAACGATGCTGGTAAAATCAGCAACATCACGCTCAACGCGCAAGGCAAAATCGCGACGCTGACGATCGTGAAGATGGTAAACGGAACGCAACAAACAACGATATATAACGTAGATGCCGTGAATTTGAAAGTAACCGGCAACAACGGCATTTTGTCGACGGACTTGAACGTCGTCGTGAGAGGCAATAACGGCGTCATTCAAGAGATTATCGTCGTTACGGCCTAAACCTATCCGATGCTGTTTTGGCGATAGGGCCAGCAGAATATGATGATGAGGAAAGAACCGCCAAGGGTGCGCTGAGCGCCGGGCGGTTCTTTCTTTGTGTCCGGGTGGCGAGCCCGGTATAATAGTAGGAAAATGGCTGAAGCTTCGATTTGGGGAGGTAGACGGTTTGGCGGCAATGCACAATCAAACGGAACATCGGCTGGACGGGAATTCGCCGGTGCTCGGCATGAAAGACGTGATCGGCGGCTACAGCCCTCGCAGGCCGGTGTTGCACGGCGTCTCCATTACGGTAATGCCGGGCGAAATGGTCGGCTTGATCGGCTTGAACGGCGCGGGGAAAAGCACGGCTATTAAACATATATTAGGGCTTATGGTTCCTCACAGCGGGGAAGTCAGAGTAGCGGGAACGACGCTGGAAGAGAACCCCGAACGGTATCGGTCGTCTGCGGCTTACGTGCCGGAGCAGCCGTCCTTGATTAGCGGTTTGACGGTAAAGGAGCATTTGCGCTGGACGGCGATGGCGTACCGAATCGAAGAAGCAGAGGCGAGTGTACGAGTGGCCGCGCTTGCCCAAGCTTTTCGCATGACGGAGGCGTTAGGGTCGCTGCCGGATACGTTGTCCAAAGGGATGAAGCAAAAAGTGATGCTGATGAATGCGCTGCTTGTCAGCCCGCCCCTGCTCATTATCGACGAACCGTTTCTAGGTCTGGATCCGCTTGCCATCCGAGGACTGCTGGAAGCGCTAGACGAGGCGAGGGCGAGCGGGACGGGCATCTTGCTCAGCTCTCACATTCTTCCGGCGCTAGAGAGGAAGGCGGACAGACTCGTCGTTATGCACAGGGGTAGGTTGATCGCAGAAGGAACTCCCGTTCAAGTGAAAGCTAAAGCGGGTTGCAGTGGTCCGGGCGAAACGCTTGACGACGCATTCGAGGCGCTCGTCGCGGCGGAGGAAGGAGGCGTGCCGCGTGGATGACCGGACGACGGAAGGGCGGGAGCAATTTCTCTCCGGCCTTCGCGGCAGCCGGGCAGCGGCATTTCGCGGAGAGATCGTGCCGCATTTCCGCTACGTGTTCCAGAGCGGGTTCGGCCTGTTTGCGTCGGCATTATTTTTCGCGGCGCTAGTCTGGTATGTCGACTTCATTAAGGCGATCCCACCCGATTGGCCGGCAGGCGCTGTCGGGATAGCAACGCTGACCGTGGCATCCGTTCGCGCGCCGCTTCGCGTCTACTTGCGCCCGGCGGACACGATTTTCTTGCTGCCGATGGAGATGAGCATGCTGCGCGCCTACATAAAGCCGAGTCTGAACCGCGCGATTGTCGCAGCGGTACTGCGTGCGGCTGCTGTCTTCTGCTTGTTCGCCCCCATCTATGTCAACGCTCCAAGCACCGCGGAGATCGCAGCCAGCCATCCGACTGCGATACTTGCTGTGCTGGCCGCGCTGTTATCTGGAGGTAACGTGTACGCCGGCTGGCGGGAACGCCAGGCAGCTGCGAAGCGCTGGCGGCATAGCCTGCGATTGGCGAGATGGCTGCTGACAGCTCTGATCTACGCTTTTCTGCTACTTAAGCCGCTTGCAATTGCCATTCCTTTGACGGCGGTTTGCATGGCGATCATAGCGTTGCTGTGGCGTCTGACCGCGAGGCATAAGCTTCCCTGGGATACGCTGATTGACGAGGAAGCAGCAATTCGCCGCCGTTGGATGGCTTTTCTCGGATGGTTCGTCGACGTGCCGACGGAAACGTCCAAACCAGCGCGCAGGCGCTGGATCGCCTGGATGGCTGACCGATTGCCGTGGCGGCATGCGAGTGCATGGACTTATTTGTATGCGAAAGTATTTCTAAGGGGCGAGACGTTCGGCGCATTATGGCGTTTGATCGTTTTGGCGGGTTTCGTGCTAGCCGTATCCGACAACGCCTGGGCGGACGGCATAGCTTACGTCTTGGCTGTTTTCCTGTGCGGCTTGCAATTGGGAGAGCTGCGGAGAGTCAGACTTGTCGAGACGGCGGCGACTTTGCCGCTCCCGCCCGAAGGCCGACTGCTTGCGGCCGCTTCAATCGCTCGGTTCGCCGGCACGTTCGCCGTGCTGCTGCTCGCGGTGTTCGGCATCGCAACTTCCGGTCTTGTTGCTGGTGACGGCATTTCCGGTTGGGGCGGCGCATTCCGCCTCGATTTGTGGCTGCCGCTTGCAGCGTTCGGGCTGCTCTGGTTCGGCTGGCGCGTGCCGAGTAAGATCGCGACTCACGACGAGGACGACGATTTGTAGAATTCCTCTTCTCTTGGTTCTTGCGTGTCAAAGAGTGAAGAAGAAGGGCCGTTTCACAGGATCGCGCGGCGATCTTGGGAAACGGCTCTTTGCATGCGACACCGCCCGAGCAAGCGATGCCAGATTTTCGTAAGCGATTACCCTGCTATTAGCGACCTCCCAGTTGACTCAAAGGGCTGTAGGGAATAAGATATAAAGAAATTGCGCAAAAATTTTCCTAACAGGGGATGGTAAATGTGGCGCTCCGGACGATGGAGATTCAAAGACTGGAGGGGGAGTATTGGTGGGGAGGTGCGATCCACGACGGCGTCCGTATGCCGTACGGAGCGAATGATGTGTTGCACGATTTGCGAGATTTGCTCGAAAACTCCGGCGCCCCGTTCCTCATATCAAACCGGGGAAGGTACATATGGCACGAGCGACCGTTTGAATTCGAGTTCCGATCGGGACGAATTCGCATCGACTGCGAGGAAGATATCGCACTTCACCAAGGCCATTTCGGCAGTCTGCCCGACGCCTTCCATCAAGCCGCTTCCCGTTTCTTTCCCGCCCAGAGGCGGACGCCGGACCCGCTCGCCATTACGGCGCCGCAATATTGCACCTGGATGGAAATGCATTACGAACCGACGCAAGAAAAGACCGTTGCATACGCGCGGGAAATTGTCAGCCGAGGTTTTCCTCCCGGCGTGTTCATTATCGACGACAACTGGATGACGGATTACGGTACGTGGAGCTTCCAGCAGGGGCGGTTTCCCGATCCGAAAAAGATGATGGACGAACTTCATGAGATGGGTTTCAAAGTCATGCTTTGGGTGTGTCCTTACGTAAGTCCGGACAGTCTGACAGGAAGGAAACTCGACAAGCTCGGTTACTTGGTGAAGGACGAATTGGGCAAAATGGCGCTTCGTCGCTGGTGGAACGGATGCAGTGCCGTACTTGATTACACGCACCCGGAGGCATGGTCCTGGTTTAAGGAAACGCTTGACGAGCTCGTCGTTCGATACGGCGTCGACGGCTTCAAGTTCGATGCGGGCGATCCGTCGGAAGATGCGGCCAGCGATTGGGTCACAAGCTTCCGGTGGCGCGGAACGGACATCCCGAACGAAGATTGCGCAGCGTATAGCCGGTTAGGTCTTCATTATTCTCTTAGCGAGTATAGAGCCAGTTGGAAAATGGGAGGAGCGCCGCTCATGCAGCGCCTGCGCGACAAGCCCCATGCTTGGGGCGACGAGGGGATTCGCGCGTTGATTCCGAATTCGATCGCACAGGGACTTGTCGGTTTTGCTTTCAATTGCCCGGACATGGTCGGCGGAGGCTGGGACGGCGATCTAAACGGTTCCTCATTCGATCCGGAACTGTTCGTTCGTTATGCTCAGTGTGCGGCATTGTTCCCTATGATCCAATTTTCGACGGCACCTTGGAAGGTGCTGGACGAGGAAAAGCTCTCATATTGCCTCGCCGCAGTTAGGCTAAGGGAGCGAATGGGGGCAACGCTGCGCGCGCTGGCGAACGAGGCGGCGGAACGAGGGACGCCGATGCTGCGCGCACTGGAATTTGTTTACCCCGGCAAAGGGTATGAGCGCGTCACAGACCAATTCATGCTCGGGAACGATATTTTGGTAGCTCCTGTTCTGGAAAAAGGGGCGATCGAGCGCATGGTCGTTTTTCCGGAAGGAGAATGGAAAGAGGAAAGCGGCGATATGATTGTCGGTCCATGCGAGTGTATCGTAAAAGCGCCTCTATCACGGCTTCCGTGGTATCTGAGAACAACAAAGTCCGTTTGACGGCACGAGAACGTCTCAGTAAGATGAAATTGAAAGCTGGAACGGAACTGGAGGGAACGGCCATTAAACTCAAGGAAATCGCCGAGAAGGCCAACGTATCGGTCAGTACGGTTTCACGGATTATTAACAACCAAGGGAATTTCAGCGACGATACGCGCCGCAAGGTGCTGGATATCGCCAGCGAATATTTGAAGCCGGGCATCGTTCCGTCGAAGCTTTCGACTATTGCATATTCCATTGCCGTGTTTGTGCCCGAATCGAATGATTTTTACGAGAACGATCCTTCGTCCTCGGCGGATCTGAACGATTTGAAAGAGCATTTCGAAGCTTACGGCCATCGCTTTCATATGGTGACCCGCACGGCTGAATTTTCTTCTGCCTCGCCTGCTTATCGGTTGCTGAACGAAAAGAAGGTCGATGCTGCCGTCGTGTTCGATCCTTTTGTTAACGACAAGATGATCGATGAGTTGGCTAGCCGAGGTATTCCTTATTTGGTGACGAACGGAAGGCAATATGACGGCGGGCAAAACTACATCGATTACGATAATCGCAAAGGCGCCTACGAAGTCATTCGTTATTTGCACGGACTCGGGCACCGGCGGATTGGCTTGATTGCTGGCCCGGGAGAGCACTTGGTGAACGAGAATCGGCTTCGGGGCTGCCGGGAGGCATTTCGGGATTTGGGCTTATCCTGGGAAGAGTCGAACGTGCACATGGGGGCTTTCGATCCGGCTCACGGCCATCAGGCGGTTAAGAAACTGCTGTCCGCTTGCCCGGAGACGACTGCGATTTTCGCTTTTAACGACATCATCGCTTTCGGGGCCATGAAGGGGCTTTCGGAAATGAAATTGAAAGTGCCCAAAGACGTATCGATCGTCGGCTTCGACGATTTGAAGCTGTCCGAATTTATGATGCCTCCGCTGACGACCGTACGGAGATTTCGCTACGATATTAGCTCGCTAATCGTTAAGATGATTGCTGAGCTCATTACGAACAAGTACATTTCTGAAGTCAATATCGGCTTAAGGACCGAGTTGATTGAACGGGAATCGTGCGCGAGAGTACAAGATAAAAATTAGCAAATGGAGTTCTTGCGGCTGCGGCTAATAGAACTCTATTTTTGTTGCGGTTGTAGTCAGGGGATTGACACTATAGTGAATTTTCACTAGTATAAGTCTAGGAAAATATTTGCGCAAAATTTTCCTTCAACGCGTAAGGCGCAATAAAGCGGAAGGGGGCATTGTAATCGGTTTGTGCGTGATGTGCGATTTCTGTTGAAAGCGCTGACAAATTGCTGCATTTTACGGGAGGGAATTCAGGATGAAAAAGAAAATCGGTTTTTCCGGTCTGGCGATTGCGATAGCTTTCGCGGCCGTCCTCGGTTCGGGCTGGACGAGCAAGGAGGCTCATGCCGCTGTGGGGACGATCACTGTGAACTTGACGGAAACGACAGAGGCGTTCAAAAATCCGAATATGGGCTTCCGGCCTTCGGTTTACATCGGCAGCAGCAATTTTCCCGACAAGGAGTACACATCGATTTACAAGCACTATATCCCTTACACAAGTCTTGAGAACCTGGCTACGGATTCCGTTCAGAAAATAAAAGATTGGAGCAATTCGGCTTGGGCAGGGCTCGAGAGCCGGAATCTGAAAGTCGTTCCGCGCGTCGTCATCGTTTACCCGAATGTCGGGGAATATTGGCCGGACAGCATTCCGCACGGCGACCCTGTTCAGCAATGGCTGTCGGATACGTATAAGTCTCGAATGGTCGCGTTCATCAACAAGCTTGGACAGGCGTGGGACAACGACCCTCGTGTCGCGGCCGTAGAGTTCGGATTGTTCGGCAATTGGGGCGAGCAGCACATTTATCCGAACAAGTTCGCAGACGGGACGGATCGCATCCCGCTCAGCTTCCAGCAAACGTTGGGCGACGCCTATGTCAACGCGTTCCACAACAAGAAGGTCATGGTCAGGTATCCGGAGACGTTCGTCGGTTATCCGTTCGGCATTCAGTGGGACAGCTTCGCGCTACCTGACGATGCCGCAGGCGGCAACGGAGAAATTTCCCGCGACACTTGGCGGACGCAGATCAACAGCGGGGAAGTGGCATACGATTGGGGAGATCAGTCGAATCTAGGGGGCAGCCCCGACGGGACGCTCGGCAGTACGAGTAATACGAACTACGTCATCGACTGGATTATGAAAACACATACGTCCAGCCTTGGCTGGATTGCGGAGTACAATGCAAGCAACTCCGCGGTCGAAAACGGCGCGACGGCGATGCAGAAGGTGCTCGGCTATCGATATGTCATCAGCCAAGCTTCCTTCACGGGTAACGTGCAGTCGGGCGGAACGATGAACGTATCGTTTAACGTTACGAACAAAGGATCGTCGCCGTTTTACTACAACTGGCCGGTAGAGGCCAGCTTGCTGAGGGCGGACAAAACTGTCGCCTGGAAAGGGTTGTTCAATGCGGATATCCGGCAATGGCTTCCGGGAACCGATTGGAACGCCGGATCGAGAGCGTACAATAATGCTCCCGCCACGAATACGGTAACCGGCTCGTTTACGATACCGACCTCGCTGGTTAACGGTACTTACACGCTGGCGCTGTCGATTCTGGATCCATCCGGTTGGAAACCGAGCGTCAGATTCGCGAATACGAACTATTATGCCGGAGGCCGGACGCCGATCGGCAAAGTCGGTATCGGCGGCGACCCGACCGATCAGAATCTCGGCTCGTTCGCCGGCTTGAAATCGGATAATACGTTATTTTACAGCTTGACGAGCGGCGCGTACGACGGCGGCGTGAGCGGCGGAGGCGGAAGCGGAGACACGCAAGCGCCGACGGCTCCAACGAACTTAAGCAGCACGGGCGTTACCTCGAACAGCGTCAGTTTGTCCTGGAGCGCATCGACGGATAATGTCGGGGTGACGGGCTACGATGTCTACCGCGGCGGCAGTCTCGCAGGATCGACTTCTTCGACTTCGTATACCGATACCGGGCTTGCGGCAAGCTCTGCGTACACGTACACGGTGAAGGCGAAAGACGCTGCAGGCAACGTATCCGCCGCCAGCAATTCGTTCACCGCGACGACTTCGGCTTCCGGAGGCGGAGGAACGACGGCGTCCTATGAAGCCGAAGCTTCCGGCAATACGCTCGCGGGAGGGGCGGCGACGAGTTCGTGCGCCGGCTGTTCCGGCGGCGGCAAGGTCGGCTATGTCGGCAACAACAGCGGCACGCTGCAATTCAACGGCGTGAACGCCTCGTCCGCGGGTACGGCGACGGTGACGATTTCCTACCTAAACGGCGATGCAAGCCGCACGGCGCAAATGAGCGTAAACGGCGGAACGGCGGTTACGCTGACTTTCCCCGGCACGGGCAGCTGGACGACGCTTGGTACCGTGATGACGCAAGTTCAATTGAACGCCGGCAATAACACGATCAAATTTTCGAATTCGTCGGGATGGGCGCCGGACTTCGATCGGATCCAAGTCAGCGCGGGAAGCGGCGGAAGCGGGGATACGCAAGCGCCGACCGCGCCGACGAACCTCGCGGTCACGGGCAAAACGTCTTCCAGCATGAGCCTGTCGTGGACGGCTTCGACGGATAACGTCGGCGTGATCGGTTACGACGTATACCGGGGCGGCAACTATGTCGGCACAACGACGGCGACAACGTATACCGATACGGGACTAGCCGCGAGCACGTCCTATTCCTATACCGTGAAGGCGAAGGATGCGGCAGGCAACATCTCCGGGGCTAGCAACCCGGTGACGGATACGACAAGCGCGTCCGGCGGAGGATCGTCGCTGCTCCTCGACAACTTTGACGATTCGCCCGCGTGGCCGGGAACGAACGATCTAGGCAAGTGGGCGGGAGCCAACGGCTTCGTTAACAATGCCGGAGTGATCGAAAGCAGCGCGCTGAAGTTGCAGTACAACAACGGAGGCTGGTTCGGCAGCGACGTGAACCAGAGCCTGACGAGCTATACGAAAATGATCGTCCGTATCAAGGGGGGCGCGGGAGGAGAGCAAAGCCATTTCCACGTCTCGCTCGGCGGCGTCGACAAAACGTTCGGGGATTTCAGCGGCAATACGGTCACGACGGCTTACAAAGACATCGCGATCGATTTGGTCGCGAACGGCGTGAACCGAAGCTCGCCGGGGCAGCTTGCGATGTCGTTCTGGTACGGCGCCAGCGGAACGATCTGGATCGACGAAATCCGCTTCGAATAAGCGGACGGCAATGAATATGAAGTACAAAAAAGCGACGCAGGGATCCAATCTCCCTAGCGTCGCCTTTTTTCTCAAATGTGCTTATTGCTATTGAAGCGTAATCGAACCGAGATCCAGCCAGCCGTCCGCGCCTTGGCTTTGGTTCGCGAACAGGATCGGCAGCGGATTGTTCCACGGCAAGTAGCTCGGCATATGGCCTTTGGCGCGCACGTCCGCTTCATTGATTTTCCAGAGCGGGTTATAGACGTGCATGACGAGCTTGTAGGATCCGGCCGAGACGCCCGCGGCGTTCACCGTCGCATCGAAATACTGCGGCTGGCCGAAGTTGACGTAGGTCGGACTGCCGGAAACGTTCCATTCCGGGAAAACGCGCACTTGCTTCGGCATGATCGTCCGAAGATCCCAATCGGTCGTCCACGTTTTGACGATTGCGCCGGACGAGTTCTTCAGAGCGATTTCGACCGGGTACATATCCGGACCGTAGTAGAACGGAGAGGCGCCGGTGTTCTCGATCTGCACGCCGACTTTGAAGCTGCCGGACACGGTGTTGTTGAAATAAGCATTTTTCGTGTAGAAATTATAGCCCATCTTCTGCCATACGGCGACTTCGTTCGGATCGTTTTTGTTGTATTTGCAGTTCTGGCAGATCATCCATGTCGCGTGCGACATTTCGACGTCCGTCATCGCGTCGTCCTTGGTGGCGGAAGCTGGATCGAACAGGTTGCCCTGGACTTCCGGGCGCACTTCGCCGCCAATGCTCGCCGTCGCCCATTTGTTCTCCGATCCGTATATTAGCGCCTGGGTCAGCTGCGAATCCGATTTGCCGTCCATGGACATCGGCAGCGTCATGCTGCCAACGCGTCCTAAAGCGGGATCCATTTCGCGGTAAGCGAACGAATCGTCATGGAAGCCGATGCGCGCGAGCGTCGTCAGATGGTTTCCTCCGCCGGAACGCGGGTAGCGATTTTCCACGCGCGTTTTTTGGAAGGCCGCGTTGTAGGCGTCGAGAATGATGTTCGCGTTCGCGTCCGACATCATCCAGTTTTGCGTGCCGTTGCTGCCGTCGTTCGGCCACGTATGCCATTCGCCCCATCTGCCGACGAGACCCATATGAATAAAGGCGATGCGCGGGTCTCCGTCGTACTTCGCCCCGAAAGCGGCGATGAAGTTCTGGAACGCCTGCATGACGGTCGGGGAATCGTAGTTCAGAATGCATCCGTTGCGCACTTGAGGCATGAGGAAATCCGGAATGTCTTTGCTAGAGAACGATTCGCAAGAGGCGACGCGCAAGCTCAACTGTTTGCCATGAGAGGCTACTTCGTCCAACGCTTTCTCCATCGGCTCCCAATCGTACGAGTTCATGCCGGTCATCAATTCGCCGAGGCCGAAATATTTCCACTCGATCGAGTTGTTGATGCCGCCAAGCTGCGTCGCCGTTTTGTCGGCATGGTCGCCGGGATAGAACCAGATCGCGAACCCTTTCAGCGGGTTCGTGACCGGATCGGTTCCTTTCGCGAGAGCATGGACCGTCAAGGAAGAGTCGGGCGTATTGACGGCGTAAGGATTGACCGGAACGCCGCCCGGAACGGTCGAAGCCGATCCGCCCGGAGGCGGCGCGTTCGTCGTCACGGAAAACGGGGAGCTTGCGGCCGAGACGTTGCCCGCGGCGTCTTTCGCCTTAACCGTGTAGCTATAGGTCGTGCTGGGAGCAAGACCCGTATCGGTGAAGCTCGTTCCGGAAGGCGTGCCGACTTGCGTGCCTCCCCTATAGACGAGATAACCCGTCACGCCGACGTTGTCCGTCGAAGCGCTCCAGCTAAGGCTGACGGAGCTGCTCGTTTTGCTGGATACGGCAAGACCGGCCGGGACGGAAGGCGCCTGCGTGTCCGGCGCGTTCGTCGTGACCGAGAGCGCGGAGCTCGCGGCCGAAAGGTTGCCTGCGGCGTCCTTCGCTTTTACCGTGTACGAGTAAGCCGTATTGGCCGTTAACCCCGTATCGGTAAAGCTTGTTCCGGACGGCGTGCCGACCTGGGTGCCCCCTCTGTACACGATGTAGCCCGTCACGCCGACGTTATCCGTCGAGGCGTTCCAGGACAGGCTGACGGAGGTGTCCGTTTTGCCCGTGGAAACCAGTCCGGAAGGGACGGAAGGCGCGGCCGTGTCGGGAGGCGCCGGCAAGGCGACGCTGTCGAAGTCGGGTGCCCAGCCGCTCGGATTGGATACTTTGATCGTATTCGCTCCCGCGTTCAAGGAAAGCGTGACGTCGAGCGAGGCGACGGTCGTCCATCCGCCGCTGCTCGGAAAGCTGACTGTCGTCGCCGCGCCTCCGTTCACGCTGATTTGCGCGGAGCGGGCTCCGGAGTCGCCGTTCAAATAATAGAACTTCACCGGCTGGCTGCCGGCATTGGCCGGCGTCACGCCGTTCCATTGCAGCGTGCCTCCGTTGCCGACGTAGCCGACTTTTGAGCCGCCGGAGCAAGTGCCGCAAGAGCTGACCGTCGCTCCGCCTGCCAGCGTATTGCCGGACGCTTCCGCTTCGTACGTCGTCTGGCTGCCGCCGCTGGCTGCGGATGTCGTGACCGACAACGCGGAGCTGGCCGCGGATAAATTTCCTGCGGCGTCTTTCGCTTTGACGGTATAGCTGTAGGCGGTGCTAGCGGCAAGACCCGTATCCGTATAGGTCGTTCCGGTCGGCGTTCCGACTTGAGCACCGTCGCGATAGACGATATATCCCGTCACGCCGACGTTGTCCGTGGAGGCGCTCCACGACAGGCTGACGGAATTGCTTGTCGTGCCCGTGGAGGCGAGGTTCGCCGGAACGGACGGAGGGGTCGTATCGCTGCTTGCCGCCGTTGTGACCGACAGGGCGGAGCTGGCCGCGGACAAATTACCGGCGGCGTCTTGCGCTTTGACGGTATAGCTGTAGGTCGTGTTTGCACTTAGCCCGGTATCGGTAAAGCTGGTACCGGTCGGCGTTCCGACTTGCGTGCCGCCGCGATAGATAATATACCCCGTCACGCCGACGTTGTCCGTGGAGGCGCTCCACGAAAGACTGACGGAGCTGCTCGTCGTTCCGGTCGAGGCTAGATTCGCCGGTACGGAAGGCGCGACCGTATCGCCGCCGCTGCTTCCGCCGCCTCCGTCGGTCGAAATCGAGTCGATCAGCAGCACCGCGTAGGTCGCGTCGCGGTGAACGAGACGGACGTATTGCACGTTCGCCAAGTTGGCGTTAAAGGCAGAAAGCGGAATCGAAATATCCGTATAGCTGCCGGTCACGTTGCCGTACGTGCTGATCGGTCCGACCGTATGATCGGTTCCGTCATTCAGGATGACGTTCCAGTGGGCTTCGGAGTCGGTATCGCTCCAGTCGCGCGCGCGAATCGTCAGGCTCGTCGCGCCGGACAGGCTGCGGTTGATGTTCTCCTGCAAGTATTGGCCGCTGCCGCCGGAGTTCAGGACGATGTTGCCGATGCTGTCCGAGCCGTAATACAAGCTGTCCATCGTCCAGCTGAAGTCGAGGTTCAAATCGTTTTTCTTATTCGAAAACGCGGTCTGGCTTGCGTAGGAATCGATCGTAAGCGGCTGCGGCGCGGCCGGCGTCGCCGAAGCTTGCGGCGAATTGCCGCTCGTGCCCGATCCGTTAACGGCGCGGACGACATAATAGTACGTCGTTCCGTTCGTCAGCCCGGTATCGGTATAGGAAGTGCCCGTCACGCCGGAAGCGATCTGGGCGTAGCCGGAGCCGCTGGTCGTGGAGCGAAGCACCGTGTAGCTTGTCGCGCCTGAGGAAGCCGGCCAAGACAGGCTGACTTGGGAGCTTCCCGCAGTCGCCGTAAGCGATGCCGGTGCGGAAGGAACCGGGATCGAGGCGGGCGTCGCGCTCGCTTGATTCGAATTGCCGCTTGCTCCGGCGGAGTTGACGGCTCTGACGACGTAATAATAAGTCGTTCCGTTAGTCAGCCCGGTCTCGGTATAGGAAGTCGCAGTCAAGCCGGAAGCGATCTGGGCGTAGCCTGACCCGCTGGTCGTGGAACGAAGCACCGTAAAGCTTGTTGCGCCGCCCGGATCGTTCCACGTCAAGCTGATCTGGGCGTTGCCCGGAGACGCTTGCAGGTTCGACGGTGCGTCGGGAGCGACGGGCGTCCCGCTTACGGTGACGGCATTGGACAGCACGTTATAACCTTTGGCTGCATCCCACGTTCCCGTGTTGGCGAAACGGACGGAATATTCCGGTCGCGAGCGCAGGCTCGTATCGGCATCCGGCAGCCACAACGCCAGCTTATAAGTTCCGCCGGCCATGTTGCCCGGCAACGAAACCGTCTGCGCCGGCAAAGCGATCGGGCCGCTGAGCCATTGCCGGACGTCGACGCCGGTCAATTGGATATTGTACCTTTGCGAGCCGTTGTCGAAGACAAGGAACGCGGGCCTGGACTTGATGATCCCGGAATAACCGTCGTTGCTCATGTTCGCGGAGAAAGAGAAGCTGCCTCCCGGGCTCCCGCTCGTCGGGAAGGTCGCGTCGATGAGCCGCAGCCGATAGCCGAGCTTGCGCTTGATCCGAGTGAACGCGGTTTCGGCAGGATCGCTGCCGGACGCCGTCAAATTGGTGTTTTTCCAAATGTTGGTGTTGACGGCGGCATAATCCTCGTTAATCTCGGTGAAGTTCAGCTTGCTCATTTCCGATTGGACGTTCACGCCCGCGGCGTCGTTGCTGCCGGCGGAGTCGCACGTTTCCCCGCCCATCATTTTGTTGCCGCCTGTGGAGGTGGCCATATCGTACATCCATTGCTTCTTCTGCTCGATATAATACCAGCCCATCCAGGAATTGTTGTCGTAAGTGCCCATGTCTGCGCTGTCGGACAAGAAGCAATCGTTGTGGAAGCCGATGCGGTCTTTATCGGTTTGCGTCAGAGCGGTCGACCCGGATGGAGTAGGCAGTTCCAACACTTCTTTGATGAAAATAGGATACCGGATGACGACGGGAATGGAAGAGGGCGTCGTGTTCAAAATTTGTTTGATGATGCGGTACCGGGTATCGGCGTCCGTTCGGCTGAACGGATCGGTGAATTGGCTCGTGTGCCATTCGCCCCACGGGCCGAGATAACCGGCTTCCAGATGGAGCACGACGTCCGCGTTGGCCGAGATGACCGCGTTGATTTGTTGAATGTGGCCGAGCATGCGGGCTTCGGGCACGGCGGGCGATTCGGACCAGGCGTAAGCCGGGCGCAAAACGATTTTGAGGCCCGCGGTCCGAATGGCCGCAAGTCCGGAAGACAGGTTGTCGAGGAGCGCTTGAGGGAGTTGGTCGGTATTTTTGTATTTGTCCAGATGGATGTAACTGTGGATGAGCGTGTTGCCCGCTTGTTTGGCGCGAGCGAACGTTCGGTCGAGCATGTCGGGGTTAAAGCCCGCGATGCTCGTCGCGGCGCTGGCATAATCGTTGACGGAAACGTCGTTGATAATTTCGTAGCGGTTATGGTATCCGCGTTCCGGGTTCGGGAAGACGGTTGCGTTATCGGCGCCGTAAGCGACTGTCGCGGCGCTAGCCGTATAGGCGGGCAGCAGGCCGGCCAAGAGAAGCGCGACGATCGAGGTTGAGATCCATTTCTTGAACATCATCATACCTCCAGGATTGTAGTGTTCTTCCATGAAGATCGGATCTTATGATGTCGAGACGCGATCGCCTCCTTATGGAATAGATTGTCATCCAATTCGACTTATTTCGTCATCACCTCCCATTAATTGCGCAATTGTTATGAAAATATTTGCGCAATTATACTCACATTATAACGGTATTGCTTAAAGAATCAACGTGTTTTAAAGGTTTTCAGCATTGTTTTTCGGTCATCCGCTTCTCCCTAGGCAAATACAGCGCTTTCATGCTATAATCCGCTTTGAACTTATTGCGCAAATAATTTCCTAAGGACTGAGACGAAGAAGTGCGCAGAAGACCAAACCGGGAGGGATGCAAAGCAATGCGGAAAACGGGGAAAGGCATGTTTTTCAAGAAATCGGGAGCGGTCGCGCTCGCGCTCGCGATCGTGCTGGGCGGCGGCGCCGGCATGGGACGACTTGCTGCCGACGCGGCGGCGGCAGGAGGCGCGCCGCCGGTCATCGACGACTACGAAAGCTATGCGGACGACGCTGCGATGCAGGCTTCGTGGAAACTCGATTGGTCTGATAAGGCGGGCTCCGTCGCCGTCGGACTCGGACAGGCGAGCGGCAACCATACGCTGAAGCTGACCGTCAAAGACGCGACGGCGACTTGGGCGAACATTTTGCATCCGATCGCGGAGGCGAACGGCAACGCTTCCGGGTACGAAGGCATCGCTTTTTGGCTGAATAACGAGGCAACGGACGGCAAGCCTTTGGACCTCGGCATGGAAGCGAAAACCGGAATCGCGAACGGGGCGTTTAACCTGAAGTCGGACGGAACCGCGCAAGTATCCCGGACGGCGGGCAACTGGGAAACGGTCAAATTCAACGGCGGCTCGCTGCACGTTGAAGCTGGATTCAAAGGCCTCGTTCGCATCGGCTGGGATCAGTTCAACCAGGCGTCATGGCAGTGCGGCGGCGACCAGACGAAATGCTCGGCCAAATTGGATACGGGCAAATTGACCGGATATCAGTTCGGCTTTAATCCGTCCGCCCACGCCAATAACGTCATCCAAATCGACGACATCGGCTTTTACGGAACCGCTTCGGGCGGAGGCGCCATCGTCCCCGACAAGCCGAAGCCCGTGAAAGCGGGACCGAAAGCGCCGTCTTGGGCGACGGCCGCCGGCACGCGAAAGCTGGCTTACAAACAGGCGCCGATCGATAATCCGCTGAAAGGGTTCATGCCCTTCCTCGACGCGGGCAAGGAGGGCTTCTACAAGATCGGCGACGATTGGCGCGACCGGCCGAGCCAAATGCCGTACAGCATGGAGTTTTTCTACGAGCCTCTGAGCGAAGTGATGAAAGGACCGAACAAGTTCGATTGGTCGCATTTCGATAAGCAACTGAACGAAATCGCGTCCCGAGGGCATCAAGCGGTGTTCCGCTTTTACGTGGATTATCCGAACAAACCGTCGGGCATTCCGAAGTATTTGCTGGACGGCGGGCTTCAAACCCGGGAATACGCGGATTTCGATAACGGCAAGGAAGCGAAGAGCGTATCGCCGAATTGGGACGATCCGAACCTGATATCCGCGTTCGAAAACTTCTCCGCCGCTCTGGGCAAACGTTATGACGGCGACCCGCGGGTCGGATTTATCATGATCGGCTTGATAGGCTTCTGGGGAGAGTGGCATACGTGGCCGTACGACGGCTGGACGCCGAAGACGGACGACAAAGGCAACGAGCTGAAGGACGAGAAGGGCGAAACCGTGCGCCTGGCCAACTGGATGCCGTCGGAAGCGAACCAGAAGCGCGTGCTCGACGCCATGGACAAAGCGTTCAATCATACAAGGCTCATCGTGCGATATCCGATCGCCAACGATACGTTCAAAACGAAAAATTACGATATCGGCTATCATGACGATTCCTTTGCGTTCCAGACTTTGCCGCTCAGCATGGGAGGGCAGGATTGGCATTTCTGGGGCAGGACGATTACCGCCGGAGACACCGAATTCTGGAAAACGCGCCCGATGGGCGGCGAGATGCGTCCGGAAATTCAAGTGCCGATGTGGAACAACGATCCGCCCAAGTATTACGATCCCGCGAAACCGATCGACGGCGCGCAAGGGGAGGATTTCTACACGGCCGTGAACCTGACGCACGCTTCGTTCATGATGAACCAAGGCGTGTTCCAGGTGCCGATGTCGGGCGTTCCGCTGAAGCGGGCAAAAGAGGGCTCGCGCAGCCTCGGGTACGAGTACCGCGTCGCGAAAACCTATTTGGACGGTGCTTCCGGGAAATTGAAAGTCGGTGCGGAAATCGAGAATCTCGGGGTCGCGCCGTTCTACTACGATTGGCAAGTAGAGCTCGCAGCGAAATCCGGGGGCAAAATCGTTAAAAAGTGGAGCGTGAATTGGAAAATCGGCGGCATCCTCCCTAACGATTCTTCGGGGGTCAACAGCGTGCTGTTCCAGTCGACCGCGCAAAATCCAAAGCTTGCGAAAGGCTCTTACGAGATTGCGATGCGAGTCGTGAATCCGCTGGAGAAATCGAACGCGAAAGCGGTCAAATTCATGTTTGCCAATGCGAGCCAGAACGCGAACGGCTGGCTCTCGCTGGGGCAAGTGAAAATCGCGAAATAATTGTCAGAAGGAAGCGGTTGTCGGTGCCATTGGCGCTGGCAGCCGCTTTTTATGGCCGGCAGAGTACACGAATAGCGTCTTTCAGTGCGCTATCAGCAGGCAGGCGGCCAGTCCGAGCGCTGATAGCGTCTTTCAGTACGCTATCGGCAGGCAGTCGGCTATTCCGAGCGTCGATAGCGTCTTTCAGTACGCTATCGGCAGGCAGTCGGCTAGTCCGAGCGTCGATAGCGTCTTTCAGTACAGCAAGTGTCAGACGGTGTGCGTTACAAAAGGGACGGCGGAGAGTAGTGTGTTACATTATTTGCGCAACTATTTTCAAGATATCCTAAACTTAATCCCCGTTATCAAGCATTGTGCAATCAGCCGAATCTTAAAAATGGGGCTTCTATCTTTAAATCGTGGCATTTAAACGGCGGCAACATTTGAATTATGATGAAAATGTCAAAGGCGCTCTTGATTAAATGCTCCGAAAAAAATGCGCAAAAATTTTCGGATGAAGTCGTTGGCATGAAAACCACATTGAGGGGGAAATGAAATGTTGCTCCGTAACAAAACGGCAGCTACGGTATTGAGCGTAATGTTGGTCGCTTCGTTCGCTTTGGCCGGGTGCGGCGGAAACAAAAACGACAATAGCGAAGCGAGCAGTCCGGCGGCAACCGGGAAAGCCAGCGAGAAAGCGTCCGAGAAAGCAAGCGAGGAGCCTGCTAAGGCCGTTACGATCAGCTATACGATTTGGGATAAAAACCAGCAGCCCGCCATGGAAGCGATTGCCAAGGAGTTCACGGCGCAGCACCCGATCATCAGCGTAAAAGTCGAGGTCATCCCGTGGGGGGACTATTGGACCAAGATGTCGGCCGCGGCGCCGGCCGGTACGCTGCCGGACGTCTTCTGGATGCACGGAGGACAATTCATCAAGTACGCGACGGGCGGATTCCTCGAGCCGATTACGGATAAAGTGCAATCCGGCGTCATCGATATGAACAATTACGCGGCCAACCTCGGCTCCATCTACACGCTCGACGGTCAAAACTACGGCGTGCCGAAAGACTTCGACACGATCGGCCTCGCCTACAACAAAGAGCTGTTCGATCAAGCGAAAATTCCTTATCCGGACGACACATGGGATTATAACAAGTTGGCAGAAGTCGCCAAGAAATTGTCCCAGCCGGACAAAGGCATCTACGGCTTCGCCGCCAAGATGGATACGCAAACCGGCTATTGGAACGATATGCTCGCGAACGGCGGCCATATTCTCTCCGACGATTTGTCCAAATCCGGCTACGACGAGCCGGCTTCGATCGAAGCGCTGAAATTCCGTTACCAAATGATTCTCGACAAAGCGTCGCCGACGCATCAGCAAATGACGGATACCGATTCGACGGAGATGTTCAAGTCCGGCAAGCTCGCCATGATTTTCGAGGGCTCGTGGCGCAACGGAGACATCGACAGCAGCGAAATCATCCATGGCAAATGGAACTGGGCTCCGCTGCCGAAAGGAAAAGCCAAACGCGGCAACATCATTAACGGTCTCGGCAACGTCATGTCGGCCAAAGGCAAAAACAAAACGGAATCGAGCCTGTTCCTGGAGTTCCTTGGCTCCAAACGCGCGGCGGAAATTACGGCGGAGATGGGTGCGGCAATCCCGGCGTTCAACGGCACGCAGGACGCATGGGTGAAGTCCAAGCCGGAACTGAACTTGAAGGTGTTCATCGATCAAGTCGCCGACGCGATTCCTTATCCAAGCGGGACGAAAGCTTATCCGGTGTGGTTCGCGAAAGAGTCCGAAATCATGTCCCAAGCATGGGGCGGAGCGATCTCCGTCGAAGACGGAGCCAAAAAAGTCGCCGCGATGATGAATCAAGCGATCGCCGATGCGAAATAACGAACGATAAACGGTCCATCGAAGGCATTCAGCGGCAGCGGAATGCCTTCGATGAACGAAGAGGTGACGGCCATGAATACGAAAAGCAGGTATGCCTGGGCTTATGCCATGATTGCTCCGACATTGATCGGGACGCTTTTGTTCTGGAGTTGGCCGGCGGTCTATTCGATTTATTTGGGATTTCTGAAATCCGAGAATTTCGGCCTCGTCAACCATTGGGTCGGCATGCAAAATTACGAGAAGCTGTTCAAGGACGACGAGTTCTGGAGAAACCTGCGGAATACGCTCACCTACGTCGTTTTGTTCGTTCCGTTGACGCTCGTCTGCTCGACCTTTCTTGCCGTCATGCTGAACGCGAAAATCAAAGGGTTATCCGCGTACCGGGTCGTTTATTTTTTGCCGCAGGTTACGATGCCGGCCGCGGCCGCGATGGTTTGGGTCGTTCTTTTCGCCCAGGATTACGGTCTGGTCAATTACGTACTGGGCACACACGTCTCATGGCTGTCCGATCCACGCTTCGCTATGTATTCGCTCGTCATTGTCGGCGTATGGGCGGCGGTCGGCTTTAATATGCTGCTTATTCTCGCCGGCTTGCAAGGCATTCCGAAGGCGCTTTACGAAGCGGGCGAAATCGACGGTGCGGTCCGGTTCAGCAAGTTTCGCTACATTACCCTTCCGCTGCTGACGCCGACATTGTTTTTTACGGCGATCGTGCTGGTCATAGGGGCAACGCAAGTGTTCGACTCCATCTACATGCTGATCGGCAAAACGAACGTGGCGCTCCCTTCGGTCCGTTCGCTCGTTTACGCCTATTATCAGAACGCATTCGTTTATTACGATCAAAACTATGGTGCGGCCATCGTTAACATATTGCTCGTACTGAACTTGATCCTGACCGGCTTCCAATTTTTATTCCAGAAGAAATGGGTCGTTTACGACTGAGGGGGCATGACATGGCGAGCAGTCAATCCTTATCTTCCAAGCGGACGAATCTGGCCGTTCACGCGATTCTGATCGCGATCTCCGTCGTCATGATCGTTCCGTTTCTCTGGATGGTCCTGACGTCTTTGAAGACAACGACGGAAGCGACGCAAATTCCCGTCAAGATTTTCCCGGCCGCCTTGAAATGGAGCAGTTATCCGGAGGCTTTCAGGCAGTCCGCGTTCCAGTACTACTACTTCAATACGGCTTTCTCCGCGTTGATGAAGACTTTGTTTCCGATCATCTTCAGCTCGATGGCGGCGTTCGCGTTCGCGAGAATCCGGTTTCCCGGGCGCACGCTTTGTTTTTTTCTGATCATTTCCGTCATGATGGTGCCGAATCCGGTGTTTTACACGCCGCAATATTTGATGATGAGCAAGCTCGGCTTGGTCAATTCGGTGACGGCATTGTGGATCGCCTCGCTTATCAGTCCGTTCGCCACCTTCCTGCTCCGGCAGTTTTTTCTCGGCATATCCAAAGAACTGGAGGAGGCTTCGATCCTGGACGGCTGCAATCCGTTCCAGACGTTCTGGCATGTCATGCTTCCTTTGGTGAAATCGGCATTGGTCGCCGTCGTCATCATCCAGCTTCTTTGGTCCTGGAACGAGCTGCAATGGCCGCTTATCATTAACAGCTCTCCGGAGAAGCTGACGTTATCGGCGGGGTTGGCCACGCTCGTGTCCAAATTCCAGACGAATTACCCGGTGCTGATGGCGGGGGCATTCATGGCCGTCGTTCCGATGATCGCGCTGTTCTTTCTTTTCCAGAAACGGTTTATCGAAGGCGTCGCGTTCAGCGCTCATAAAGGCTGACCGAACGATAGCTTCATAGGTTTCGAAGAAGACGCTATTCCATTAGGGTAGCGTCGTTCTTCGTTTGAATTGTCTTGATCGCAGTCCATGCTGCGCGGATAATAGACGTAACGACCGGACAAGGAGAACAAATCGATGATTCGTTGGTTGGCGTTAATCATGCTTTTCGTTGCGGCCGTTTCGGCCGGCGGATGCAGCGACGGCGCGCAAGAGACGCCGGACGTTCCCGAATCGAAGCTTCCATTCGTGAAGCTTAAAGTCATCATGCCCGGCGACGAATCGGACCGGATGAAGGATTTCGTGGAGAACGAATTGAACGCCCGTTTAAGGGATGATCTGAACATAGAGCTCGACTTCACGTATATCCCTTGGGCGACCTACCAGCAGAAGCTGGAGCTGGCGCTGTCGACCGGCGAGAAATACGATTTGTTCTGGTACGGCACGCCGTTCGTGTCGGGCTACCAGTCGAAAGGCTATATTCAGCCGCTTGACGGGCTGCTCGCGAAATACGGGGCCGATCTGACGAAAAACATTCCCGCCGAAAATTTCAAATTGGATCAAATCGACGGGCGGCAGTGGGCGATCCCGTCCCAGGCGTTCACGTCCGCGGGCAAATTCACTTCCGTCATGGTGCGCCAGGATTTGCTGGAGCGGGTCGGGATGAGCGACATTAAAACGATAGCGGATTTGGAAGAGTTCTATCGCCGAATGCATGAGAGAGACCCAAGTTATTATGGCTATTTGGAAACCGATCGGGGGCAAGAAGTGCTGTGGCGCGAGCTGTCCGACGACAACTATACCTTCATGGACGAGCGTCAATTGTTCGCGGTAGACGAAGGCACCGGCAAAATGATCAGTTACCTGGAATCGGATTTGTACCGGAAAGTCGCCCGCGTCAGGGAATCTTGGGTTCGGCAGGGTATCATCGACAAAAATCTGATCGGAAACCCGGCGTCGAAGATCGACCAGGAGAACGCAGGCAAGCTGCTTTTCAGGGTCGGCGCCGTGTCGCGGGCAATGGAAAACCTCCAAACCGCCCAAAGAGCCGATCCTGGAGCGAAGCTTCGCGAATATTATCTCGCTCCGGGTAAGCTGAAATATATTCTCGCACCGAGCAACGAGGCGTACATGATTCCGACCGCAGCCCAAAATCCCGAACGTGCGATGATGTTCATGAATTGGGTGCTTGAGAGCAAAGAAAATTACATGTTCATTATTTACGGCGTGGAAGGAAAAGATTATCGGCTCGAGAACGGAAAAATCAAGCTGCTGACGAACGATCAACTCATGTACGAATGGATGTGGCGGAACAAAAACTATTTTATCGCGCCAACGAATGTCGACGACAAAGTGGTCGAAGATATGCTCGCTAACGACGATAACGCGCGCATTTCCCGGCTGTTCGGCTTCCATTTCAACGAGGAGCCGATCAAGAGCGAACTGGCGAGGGTAATGGCCGTCTACAAAATGAAGTTCGAGCCGATTAATGCGGGGTTGGTCGGTTATGACGATAGCTTTCAGGATGCGCTCGCGGCGCTGAAGAAAGCGGGCTACGATAAAGTGTTCGCAGAGCTTCAGAGACAGTACGCAGAATTCAGAGCATCGGCGGAGGACAAATGATCCGAATCGGAACGTTCGCCAAGTTGGCGATTACGCTAATGCTGCTGCTGGCCCCGATCCTGGGCATATACGCCTATTCGAACCGTACGAGCACACGTGTGCTGACGGACGAAATTATTAAAGTGAAAAAATATCAAATCGAGACGTTCGCAAGTCAAATCGAACAAATGTTTTTTCAATTGGACACGTACAAGAAGATGCTATACGAGAGTACTGACGTTCGCAATCTGGCGTACCCCGACCTGTTGAACGACGACCTTCAGCAGTTCCGCACTGCCGGGACGGTGTCCGAGGAAATAAACAGATTGGCCGGTTACGGAGGCTGGAAAGCCGTTATCGCCGTCGTTTACACGCGCATGGGATACGTGATCAAAAGCAATTCCAACGTCAATGCGATTCCAGCCGTTCTGCCGAAAAGAGATACGTTCTGGCAGTATTATCCCGATCCCGGCGGTTCATACTTCCTCGAAGTGCTGTCCTATCCGGATGGTTCTGCCGAATCGAACGATGCCGACATGCGAGTCGTGCTCAAGGTGGATGAAGCGGAAGTAAGAAGCGCGTTGTCCGCGTTTAAGACGAACGGGTCGGGCGACCCGTTTCTGTACCAGCCGAACCTTCATCCGATCTACAATAATTCCTCCAACCGGGAACTGATCGGCGAACTGCTGGTTGGCTTCAAGGACAAGCTTTCGCCAGAAGGCGGCTACATGCTGCTGAAGGCAGAGGACATGAACTATCAGGTCCATTATCAAAAGGTAAATTCGCTCGGCTGGTATCTCGTCGATTACGTGCCGATCACGCAAGTGATGGCGCCAATTCAGCGCAACAGGACGATGTTCTACGCCATCAGCGGCATGATGTTGTTTATGGGTGCATTTCTCGCAATCGTGCTGTACCGCAACGTACAAATTCCGTTCCGCAAGCTGATGCAAAGCATGAACCTGATCGAGAAGGGGATTTATTCCAGCCGGATGAAAGATAAGCCGAAAGGGGAGTTTCGTTTCCTGTACGACCGGTTCAACTCGATGGCTTCGAGAATCGAAGCTTTAATCGAGGATGTATTCAAAGAACAGCTGCGGTCTAAGGAAGCGACGTTAAAGCAGTTGCAATCGCAAATCAACCCGCACTTCCTGTACAATACGCTCGCCTACATCAAAAGCATGATCGAGCTGCAGGAGAAGGAAGCCGCGATATCGATGACGCTTAACTTGAGCAAATATTACAGGTACACGACGAAAACGGGTAAAAAAATGGCTTTGTTGTCGGAGGAACTGGAGATGGTCGTCCATTACTTGCAAATTCACGAAATGCTGATGGATGGCTTCGAATTTGAGATCGATGTTGCCCCCGCGATGCTTGCAATGGGCGTTCCGCGGTTGATTTTGCAGCCAATTGTTGAAAATGCGATTTTACACGGGTTCAAGCAGCAATCGGGTTACGGCATGATCCGTATAAGCGGCCGAATGGACGGAGCGATGGCAAGATTGTCGGTGGAGGACAGCGGCCTTGGTGTGGATTCCGTCGCTATAGAGACTCTAAACGCGCGAATGCGGTATTCCAACGAAGAGGAGATCGAATCTGGCCTGCAAAACGTGCACCAAAGAATGAGGCTGATCTTCGAAGAAGGCTCGGGCTTGCAGCTTCGGGAATCTTCGCTCGGAGGCGTGTGCGCGGAGCTTACATGGATTGACGGCGCGCAGACGGCCGATAAGGCAAGTCTGGAGGGAGGGGACGGCAATGTACGAAGTGCTGCTCGTTGATGATCATACGCACTTGGTCGACAGCATGGCGATCGGGCTTCCTTGGGACGAATTGGGAATCTCTGCAGTGCATAAAGCTTATTCCGGCGAGGAAGCGCTGGAGCTTCTCGGGTATCATTCGATTGATATTATCGTCACTGATATTCAGATGAACGGCATGAACGGACTTGAACTGATCGCCGCCGTACACGAAAGGCGAAACGTGAAAACGGTCATTCTGACCGGGTACGACGAGTTTCAATATGCGAAGGAGGCGCTTCAGCAACGCGTATCCGATTACTTGCTGAAGCCTGTTCCGAACGAAGAGCTGAAGGCGACGATCCGGCGAATCGTTGCCGAGATCGAAGAGGAAGGAAAGCGGCTGATTAACCAGCAGAAGATCGGCGATCTGTTCCGCGAAAGCTTGCCGAAGGTGCGGGAATCGTTGCTGCTCGACCTGATCGCGGGCAAAAACGTATCCTTTCCGGCGCTGCGCGAGAAAATCCGCCTGTACGAGCTGCCGTATGACCTCGCCAAGCCAGTTACTTTGCTTTGCCTGCGCATCGAGGAAGACTATCCAGACTCGGATCTGTTACAAGAGTCCTTGATGGAATATGCCCTGTTCAACATTACGGACGAAATATTATCCGATAGCTTTCATGTATGGCGTTGCAAGGATCCTTATGATTACCTGATTATCCTTGTTCAGCCGAAGGACGGCGAAGAAGGACCGCGGGCCAACGTGCTTGCGGAAGAGTTGGCGCGGCATGCGCAGCATCAAATCAAGCTATACCTGAAAACGAAAGTATCTATCGTCATGAGCCCGCCCGGGCTTATTCATGAGCAGCTAAGCGTCATGTACCAAACTCTGCTGTCCGCTTACTCGGATTTGATCGGTTACCAGACGGAAAGTTTTCTAAGCGCCGTGCAGGATCAGAGGCACGCGGCGATTCGTCCGTTGTCCGAGCTTCGTGCGGCACCGACTTTCTTGCAGTTGATTGACGGCGGACAATGGGGGGCGTTCGAGCAGAAGCTGTCTCGGGCGTTTCATGAATTGGAGCGTCAGGAAAACAACGCGAACGAATACGGATTTGAGATTTATGCCGCCCTCCTTCACGCATTTACGTATTACGCGCACAAAAAAGGGAAACGTTTTTTCGAAGTGTTCGGCAGGGACGTCGAAATGATGCTTAAAGCCGAAGCGAGCCGGAGCGCCGAGCCGCTGCGGGAGTGGGCGTTCGACAGTTTTAATCTGCTCAAGGCGATCAGCGATAATCGTTCCGACAAGCTTCGTTCGAGCTTGATGGACCGAGTGTATCGTTACGTGGCGGAACGGTTGAACGAAGCGACGCTGCAAACGGTCGCCGATCATGTCCATCTGCACCCCGTATACGTGTCCAACCTGTTTAAGCAAGAGTCGGGCGAGAACTTTACTGCATACGTGCTGCGGCTGCGCATGGAGAAAGCAGCGCTGCTGCTCCGCCAGACGGAATTGAAGGTGAACCAGGTCGCGCTAGAGATCGGCTATCAGAAGCCGCAATATTTCATTAAGCTGTTTAAAGCCCATTTCGGGACGACGCCCCAGGAGTTTAGAGGCAATGGGTGAGGCAAGAGGAGAGATGAACGGTCGTGTATAAGGAGAAAGGCAGAGGGGAGTAACTGACCTAACGCGAAAGGACAGTCCCGCGGGACTGTCCTTTTAACGTTATATGCTTCGCTTACGCGCGGCCGTTCTTCACGTCCAGCACCGCTTTGTAAATCCGGTCAAACAAATCCTCGAGGTTCTCTTCCTCGATGCAGGAGAACGCGACGCGAAGGTCGGTTTCGCCGAGGGCGATCGTGCCTACAGCATACTCGTTCAGCAGGCGCTGGCGAACGGCTTCTGCGTCTGCCGTCAATAGCTTCAAGCACATGAAGTAACCGGAGTTGAACGGGTAGTACGTCCAATCCTCCGAGCTGTACTTACCGCTGTCCAGCAGTTGCTTCACTTTATTCGCGCGGCCTTTCATGATCTGGAACTTCTGTTCCTTCTGCGCCTGGAACTGATCGGACGATAGCGCACGGAGGATAAAAGTCTGCGACGGATGCGGACCGCTTGAAATCGTCGAGCGGATGTTGCCGACGGTCTTTTGCTCAAGCGCGGACAAGCTTGCTTCTGACAGCCCGCCGTAAGTAATGAAACCGACGCGGAAACCCCACACGTATTCTTCTTTCGTCGCGCCGTCGACTTTAATGGCGAGTACACGGTCGTGAAGGCCGCAAAGCTGGCCGAACAATGACTCTTGCAGCGAATCTTCGAAGAACAGGCCGAAGTACGCGTCATCCGTAACGACCACGACGTTAATGCCTGCTTCGGCTGCGTCACGGATCGCGGCTACGATGTCGTTCGCTTCCTGCAAGCCTGGCGTGTATCCGGTCGGGTTGATTGGGAAGTTCAGCAATACGATCGCTTTGCCTCGATCTTTCTGAGCGAGCAAGGCGTCGCGCAGGCCGGCCGAGTTAAAGCGGTTGTCGGCGTCGTACAGCGGATACGTAACCATTTCCGCACCGCGGCGGACATGAAACGTCAGCTCGTAGTTTTCCCAGTTTTTATCCGGTATGACGACGGCGTCGCCAACATCGGCGAACAGGTCGGCGACGATGCTCAAACCATGCGTCAACGCGTTCGTGACAACCGGCTTGCTAATGTTTTTGCCGACGATGGAAGGGTTCTCCGCCAGCATTTTGTCACGCCAAATGTTGCGCAGTTCGGGTTTGCCGCCTGGCGGAGCATATTCGTAAATGTCCTTCGGATCGTAAGCGGACAATGTTTCTTGAATGACGTCCAGGTGCATCGGCTTGCCATTCTCGGTGGCGATGCCAATCGTGGCATTATAGAGCTTCGCCTTCTGCTTGGCCTCTGCGGATTGGCTCAGAATGCCTAGCTTAGGCATGTAGATGGCTTTGCCCAATCCGGATAACATCTCTGCGACGCGGGGATTATCCCGGGAAAGCGTTTCGTTTAATTGCTGTGCAAGCGGGTTCATAGCTTCCATCCTTCCCATATTCATTAGGTGATATTATACACCATTGAAGGAGGAGCGTCATTGCAAACGTCATGAATATTCACAAAAAACAGAGATGACCGTCTAGTTGTCACGCATTGGACACTTTAACGCGCTGTCGCGTATACGCGTTATCGCATCATGATCATCGGGCAACCCTCTTTCGTTAAGTCTGGCGATGACTTGATCCCTTCGTTTGTCGGACAAGTTTTGTCCGAATTTGAACTTGCCTGTTAGTTCAGTCGGGTCAAGCCGCATGACGGAAACGCCTTTCAGCGACGCCGCATATTTCGGGTCTGCGGCGTCGATCGGCGCATGCCTGCCTTCAGGCTGCATGATATTCATCAGAGCTTGCAGCGCAGCCGCTTTCTCCGCGGCGTCCGTCACTTGCTCAACATTGCCCCTTGCGCGGACAGAGCGAAAGAAGACGGTAGCTGGGCAAGCTAAATACGGGTCGGAAAAGTATGACGGAATAAACGCATGTGCCTGGTAAACAACGAATTCGGCGCGAGGGTCAGCGGCAAGTCCGGCCATTTTCTCCCCTTGCTTGCTGCCGTGAAAATAAATCGAGCCCGCTAGAAAGACGTAGTTAAGCGGCACTGCTTTTGGCCATCCGTCCTTCCCCGTGAACGTCAGTACGCCATCATACTTCTCTTCCAGGAAGCTGGCGCAAAGCTCATCTTCCTGCACTTCGAATTCTTTTCTTCTCATCTGAGACGCCTCCTGAAACAATAGATTGAGGCTTAGTGTAGCGTTGGCATTGACAAGTGAAAAGATCCAATTTACATTAAAATTACTGGTCCATTATGAACGGCAGGAGGCGGGTCCGCTGAGTTCCCCGTTTGCGTATTCCGTTAAGCTGGCCGAGTGCGGCAGCAAACATCTGGCGCTTTACTTGGCCGTCCGGGAAGCGATCACGGAAGGCAGGCTCGCTCCAGGAGAAAGATTACCTTCGACGAGAAAACTGGCCTCGTTGTACGGCCTGTCGCGAGGAAGCGCCAGCGTTGCTTACGAGATGCTGACTGCGGAAGGGTTCGTGCAAGCCGGCATCGGCCAAGGCACCTTCGTCGCGGGAAATGACGTTATTGGAGGGCGACCGGATTGGGCAGATTCAACGGGCACGCTGAAGAAGGAGTCGGTCCCGCAGGCTGCGCCAGCGTTAACGAAGTGGGCGCACAGACTGTTGGCCGCAGAAGCCGATCGGGAGTCGATGTTGCCTGAACGTGTCGCGAAGCTGTCGGAAGCAACCGTATCCTTCGTGCCAGAAGGCGTCGGCTCGGAATGGTTTCCTTGGTCGGAGTGGAAGGCTGAAGTCGCTTCCCAATGGAAATTGCTCGGAGAGACGGGGAGAGTCGGCCTGGAGAAGGAAGGGTGTCACGAGCTGAGGCAAGCGATTGCGGAGCGTTTGCGCAAAGAAAGAGGCATCGCTTGCGAAGCAAGGCAAGTCGTCATAACGAGCGGTTCGATGCAGGCGATCGTATTGTTGACGCAATTGCTGCTTGAGGAAGGAAAGACTGCGATTGTAGAAAATCCCTGCTACACGGGTATTCGACTGGCTGTTCGCGCAACAGGAGCGAGAGCAGTTGCGCAGCCTGTGGATGCGAGCGGGATCACGATCGACGATTGGGATGCCGGCTTGCTGTTCGTGACGCCGACAAGACATTTTCCGACCGGAGTTGTGCTTAGTTATGAACGGCGAAGGGCGTTGCTCACCTGGGCAGCCAGACACAATGCATGGATCATCGAAGACGATTACGACAGCGATTTCCGTTGGGGCGGCCGGCCGATCGAACCGCTCAAGTCGCTCGATAAGGAAGGAAGGGTCGTCTACGTTGGCACGTTCTCGCGTTCGATGGGGGCGGGAGTTCGCATTGGCTATGCGGTTCTGCCGGATGAACTGATCGTCCCTTTCTCTGTAGCCAAAGGGCTGTACGATCCGCACCCGACGGGCATAGCGGAGCAGCAAGCGCTGGCGAGTTGGATGTCGGGCGGCGGGTACGACCGCTACATGAGACGCATGCGACGAACATTCGGCAAACTCGAGCGAAAGCTGAGATCAGGCATCGAGGAGATGATCGGCCAGCTGTTCGAAGTCGTTCCGTCGGATGCGGGACTTCATCTATATGCGAAATGGAAACTGGACGACAACAGCTACGAACTGCTTGTCAAGGAATGCGCTGCACGTGGCGTGATGTGGAAAGACGGGGCGGTTTATAGCTGTGCAGAAGAGGCCGGGAACGTCCAGCCGCCCGGAAAGTCCGCCATATTCGGCTTTGCGCATTTAAACGAGACGAGCATCGACAAGGGCGTACTGACCATTCGGGACGCGGCCGCTCGGCTTGGATGGCTGAACATCGATCATGCTCAAGGAGGAACCGCCCATGCTTAACATATCTCCGTCGTCGCTACGGCTGTTGCCGGCATTCGCCAAAATCTCTTGCGAGCCGGGCTGGAAATGGCAGAAGAGGGAAAAGCCGCTTGCGAACTATGACATGTTCTACGTCTGGAGCGGCGAAGGCGAGCTATTCTTGAACGGCAAGCCTTACGCGCTTGGCAAGGGAAGCTGCTTTCTTTTCCGTCCCGGCGATCATACGAGCGCAACTCATAATCCGCAGAAACCGCTCGTACTTACGTACATTCATTTTGACGTCGATGAGCCGGTGTCGGAAATTCCAGAGCCCTATAGGGAATTAAAAGATACGTTCGATTTTGAGCATATGCTGGCCAAATACGTCCGTCTGTTCCTCGTAAGGACGTTCGCCGCGGAAATTGAAGCTCAGCTCCTATTGAAACAGTTGCTCATTCACCTGCTTCGGCATGATCGCGACGAACCCGTGGAGCGGAAGGCGAGCAATCAGTTGACCGAAAGCATTCGCGAAGTGGCCAACTATATTCAGCAGCATCCGGGCGTCGTGCACCGGGTAGAAGATTTGGGCAAAAGAGCGGGGTTGTCGCCGCGATATTTCTCGATCAAGTTTAAGGAATTGATTGGCATGTCGGTGCAGACGTTCATGATCCGCACGCGAATCGAGCGGGCGCAGCATCTGCTCATGCATGCGGGGATGAACGTGACGGAAGTGGCAGACGCGCTCGGTTATCGCGACATTTTCTTCTTCAGCCGCCAATTCAAGCAATATACCGGCAAAAGCCCGTCGGAAATACGGTGAAATAGCGTCCTATGCACAAAAAAAGCTCGTCCGTCGGCCATTCGGCTTAGCGGGCGAGCTTTTTCGAACTTCGAATGTATGTGGACGCCGAAGCCGTTTTTAATTGGATGGACTCAAGAACGCCGCAGCAACGTTCCAAGCTTCTCTCCCATGCGCACTTTGTCGCCGACGAGGAGATCCGAACGCGGTTGCAGCGTACCGTCTTCAGTCAACAGCACAATCGTCGAACCGAACTCAAAATACGCGAGTTCGTCACCGCGACCGAGTAATTTCGGCATCGACGAGACATATTTGATACTTGCCACATTCAGCGCACCGACTTTGACGACGGCAGTCTCCCCAACATCGCTGCGTATGTAGGTTACGAGACGTTCGTTGCGGGACAGTACGCGGCGCATCGACGTCAAACCGAACTCGTTGACCGGGTATACTTTGCCGACAATGTGCTCGGTTTCGACGATTTCACCTTCGCACGGCGAATGGATGCGATGGTAGTCCGTCGGGCTCAAATAAAGCACCCAATAGTAGCCTTGTTTGTATTGGGAAATGCGTGGCGAGCCATTAAGCAGCTCGTCCAAAGTATAGTCCTGTCCTTTAACTTGAAGCAGCAAGCCGTCTTGAATGACGCCGCAGCCGGTAATTTTGGCATCCACAGGGCTTACCAGCGCGTCCGGGGAACGATCGATCGGACGTTTGCCCGGTTTCAGTCTACGGGTAAAGAAATCGTTCAACGATACATATTCGTCAAGCCGCTTCTCGGCATCCTCGACCGGAATGCCGTACATTTTCGCGAAGCGCGGAATCCATCGGCGGCTCATGGAAGATTTGGCGAATCGTCCCGTCATACGGGACACGAATTTGCGCGACGACAGTTCCGTCATCAAACGCAGCAGCCATCGGGTCATGCGGCCGAGCACTCCTTTGTTATCAAATCGCTTTGTTTGTTCCCGAGAATTGTGACACATTGCCCGCTAAAGTGCAATAGTCGCGATTGGGCGGGTAGCCGCCGTGACTGATTCCCCGCCATTCGTATATGCTGTTTCGTCAAGCCTAGAATAGGTCTGCAAGGAGAATGCGAAAATGCTGAAAGCGGCATTCGTAACCCCTGGAGCATATCCGGTCCCGTCGTCGATGGGCGGTTCGGTAGAACGCGTCGTAGAGAAAGTCGTTCCGATCTTGTCTCATGCCGTCGATACGAGAATATACGGTAGAGTCGCCAAGCGATTGCCCGCGATCGACAGGCTGAGCGGCGTAGTCCGGATCGAACGGCTGCCAGCTGCGGACAAGAGGCGTTACATTCGGCTCGTGCGAGACAGACTGGTGAAATTCAACCCGGACGTCATTCAAATCGAGAACAGGCCTCAATGGGTTCCTTACTTGAAAAAAACGTTTCCGAACGCCCGTGTCTGGTTGAATTTGCACTCAACGACTTTCGTTAATCCTCCTTACATGAACGTGTCGTCTAGAGCACGATATTTGGGTGCAGCCGATACGATTCAAGTAAATAGCGAATTTCTGAAATCGTATATCGGCAATATCGTTCCTGGTTCCGCCGGCAAAATCAAAGTCAATCCATTGGGCGTTGACGTCGCGCGGTTCACCGGCAAATCGTCTCCTGAAGGCATGAGAATCAGTGCGGAATGGCGCCGCAAGAAAGGGTGGGGTCGTCGACCGATCGTTCTTTATGTCGGGCGACTCGTGCCGCAGAAAGGCATTCATTATTTGCTAGATGCCGTTCCCGCGCTTGTCGCGCAGGTGCCCGACGTGCTAGTCGTCATCGTCGGCAGCGCGCGTTACGGTTCTCACCGCCCGACGCCTTACTCGCGAAGGCTTCGTAGGCAAGCCGCTCGCTGGAGCAAACATGTTCATTTTCAACCCTACGTGCCGCATGATCAAATTCCGCATTGGTTCGTCATGGCGGACGTCGCCGTGGTCCCTTCCGTCGGGCAAGAGGCCTTCGGACTCGTTAATCTCGAAGCGATGGCGGCAGAATTGCCGGTTGTCGCTACGAAAGCGGGAGGCATGAAGGAAATCGTCGTCGATCGTATGACGGGTTATCTTGTCGCGAACGAGAAGACGAAGTTGGCGGCGGAACTGGCGGCACATGTCGGTTTCCTGCTGGGCAACGAAGCACTGCGCAAGGATATGGGACGCAACGGCAGGGAAAGGGTATTGGCTGAGTTCCAATGGAAACATACGGCGGAAAGATGGCTGAAGTTTCAGAATGAGCGGAAATAACCGCGCCTTACTAGAATGCCCCGAGTTACCGCGCTCACGCGAGCGCCATATGCATGAAAGAAAGCCCGCTCCATGCCTCGGTGGCAAGGAGCGGGCTTTTTTCGAATGGGCGTAAATCGATCAACCGAAAAACGTTTGGTAAAGCAAATACGCGTTAAGCCCCATAATGATAACGGCAATCGTCCAGGAAAGAATGATAAGCCATGGCTTGTTAACGAAGACACCCATCTTCTTCTTATTGCTCGTGAACTGGACGAGCGGCACAACAGCGAACGAGAGCTGCAAGGAAAGGATGACCTGGCTCAGTATAAGCAGGTCCATTGTGCCTTTCTCCCCGTACAGCGCGGTTACGATAACGGCTGGAATGATGGCGATCATCCGCGTAATCAGCCGGCGCAGCCAAGGAGCAATCCGAATGTTCAGAAATCCTTCCATAACAATCTGTCCGGCGAGCGTGCCGGTGAGCGTCGAGTTCTGTCCCGAAGCGAGCAGGGCGACACCGAACAAGATCGCGGCGATCGACGAGCCGAGCATCGGAGCGAGAAGATGATACGCTTGATCGATTTCCGCGACATCGGTTTTGCCGGCGGTATGGAAGACAGACGCGGCGAGAATCAAAATGGCGGCATTGATAAATAGAGCGAAAAACAATGCGATAGTCGAATCCCACGTAGCGAAGCGGATGGCTTGTTTTTTGCCGGAATCGGTTTGTTCGAATTCGCGCGTTTGCACGATCGAGGAATGCAAATACAGGTTATGCGGCATGACCGTTGCGCCGAGAATGCCGATTGCGATGTACAGCATTTCCGGATTGGTGACGATTTGCGAAGAAGGAACGAAACCACCCAGAACATCGCGCACAACGGGCTGAGACCATATGAGATCGATGGCGAAGCAAAGTCCGATTATGGCGATGAGAGCGATGACGAACGCCTCCAAATAGCGGAAGCCCTTATGCTGTAAAAATAAAATGACTAGAATGTCCAGCGCGGTCAATATGACGCCGTACAAAATCGGAATGTCGAAAAGCAAATTGAGAGCGATCGCAGCGCCAATAACTTCAGCCAGATCACAAGCAGCGATTGCAAGTTCGCATAGCACCCATAAGACGTAATTGGTGCGCTTGCCATAGCTGTCACGGCACGCCTGAGCCAGGTCGCGTCCCGTGGCGATGCCGAGTTTGCCGGACAACGCTTGAAGAACGATGGCCATCAAATTCGAAATCATAATGACGGACAGCAGTGTGTATCCAAACTGCGAACCGCCAGCGAGGTCTGTCGCCCAATTGCCGGGGTCCATATAACCGACTGCAACCATATATCCAGGGCCGGCAAAAGCGAGAAACTTACGGAATGTCGAACCTTTCTTCGGAATTCGTACCGATCGGTAAGACTCCGGCAACGATTGCGTGTCTCTTTCGCGTCTCCAGCCTCCTTGATCGTCGGCCTTCATTGGAGCCGCCGCCGCAGTGGAATGGCGGGATGCGGATAGTACGATATCGTCATTCATGAAAACACCTCTTCTCAGGTAATCCTCTAGTTGTACATGGTAACAACTGTAGCGCTCGCGACATTAATTTTCCCTAAGGCAAAATCTGAAGATGCTTATAATATACGCTCGATCCGTGAAAAAGTAAACGGTAATGCCGAAATATTTCGGTGAGCTTGTTTGGAAAAAGCCCGCCTTCACGGTCGAAGGCGGGCTAGGTCGCGATAAAATGTATGATGTGCCGCTGAGCGACCAGTCATTCGGTCAAGCTTCCTTTACCGGTGTTCGAGATGTTGGAGCGTTTGAATAAAAATTTGTTCGATATGGTCATCGTCAAGCGAGTAAAACACGGATTTGCCGCTTTTTCTCCGTTTGACCATACGCATATTGCGTAAATAACGAAGCTGATGGGAAACGGCCGACTGATTCATGTCAAGAAGAACGGACAAATCGTGAACGCAAAGTTCCTGATGCAGAAGCGCACCGATCAGCTTGACCCGTGTCGGATCGCCCATCGCTTTGAACGTCTCCGCCAGCCGCGCCGCCGAAGCTTCGCCGATCATCTCTTCCCGCAACCGGTCGAGGGGGAGCGATGAATGGTCGCAGGTATCTGCTTCCTGGCTAGCGTCCAGTTCCAAATCTTGTTCTTCGCCTTGTTCGAGCGTGTGAGCATCCATTCCGTTGTCCTCCGATTCTGGCCGACGATCTTTCTTTCATTATAACGCAACCCGGTTTCTTCTGAAACCTGGGTTGTTTCGCGCTGCTCCGCTTCGTTCCGCCCAATATCGTCCGCGCCCGTTCCCCGATTGTGTGACGCGCCTATGGGTGAATGCATATGATACTGAAGATTTCTATGGAAGAGGAAGGAGAGGGACATGAAAAAGAACAAGTCGAGCAAAACGTCGAAGTCGCGCCGGCCGCTATACTACGTAGACAATCCGAACAAATCCGAGCTGCAATGGCTGGATGACATAAAAAAACCGAGCGCCAAACCGATATCGCTTCATTCGTCGGCGACGGCGGTGCCGCCCCAGCACAATGAAGACCACGCGACTAGAACGGAGCAAGCGCCGGTTTCCGCCTCGGCCCCGGCTTCGGCAGGCGAGGAACGCGCTAAAGCGATCGCTCGGGAACAGTCGCATTCTTTGCAGTCGGACGCAAAAGCGAACGTTGAACAGCCGACAAACGCTCAAGCGGCAGCCAAATCGAGAGCGGCTCCCTCCGCGCTCGGACCGATTCGCACGAAACCGGCCACTACCGCCAAATTCGTCCAATCGTCCAAATCGTCACGAGATCGACAACCGGAAGCTGCGACTGCGAACGGAAATGCGGAAGAACTCGTTGCGATCGCCACTACGCTAGCTGCCGGAACAGGAGCATTCGCCGCAGTCGAAGCCGCCGATGCCGTTCGGCCTGATGCGGTGGCGACTTCGGACCTATCTGTTGCGGGCAATCAACAGACAGAACTCCAGAATGCCCCTTTTTCTCAAGAGTCAGTGAAGGACGAATCGCCTTCGGAAGCGATCGCCGCAGAGTCGACGCTTGACAGGAACACTCGCCAATCCCGGCTGGACGAGAAGAGAATCCCAGTGCGTCCTGCCCCAATTGTGTATACGGACGATTATGCGGACGAATCGGTGACCGGCGAGAAGCTTGCACCCTATTCGATTTTGGCGAAACATTTGGCCAGCGATGCCGTGCGCACGGAGTCCCTTGCGGATTTTGCGGTGACCGCGATCAAACTGGCCGACGGTTCGATTACATCTTCCAAACTCGCGCCGGAATCGGTTATCGGCGACCATTTGACGAAAAATTCGATCTCGGGTCAGAAAATACGGGATCGGTCGATTACCAGCGAGAAATTGAAGGACGGCAGCGTGTCTTCCGAGAAGCTCGCAGACCGTACGATCAGCTCGGATAAAATCGCGGAACGTTCGATCCAATCCAAGCATTTGGATTTGTCTGTCATTTCTGCGGAGCTGCTACTCGACGGCAGCATCTCATCGGACAAAATTCGCAGCGGCGGCATCCGCAGCGAGAACTTGGCTAATGAGAGCGTCGATACTTCAAAGCTGGGCGAAGCGTCCGTAACCTCGTCCAAGCTGCGGGACGGATCCGTTACGAAAGAAAAACTGGCGGAAGGCGCGATTCAGTCGGGGCACCTGACGGAAGGCGTCGTGCTGGCCGATCATATTGCGTCGGGGGTGCTGCAGGGAAAGCATTTAGCTCCGCGCTCCGTGGCCGCGGAACATCTGGCGGACGGAGCGGTCGGAACGCGGGAACTGTCCGACCAGTCGGTTTCCGCAAGCAAGCTGGCACCGAATTCCGTTCTATCGGAGCACCTCGGGGTCGGAACGGTAGAAGCGGAGCACCTCGGGGCAGAAGTCGTTGAGACGAAACATGTAGCCGATGAAGCGATCACGGCGACGAAACTGGCGGAGCAATCGGTAACGACGATGAAAATCGTCGATCATGCGGTCACCTCGACCAAAATAGCGGATCAAAGCGTCGTGTCCGGCAAGTTGGCAGACGAATCGGTGCAAGTCAGGCATCTCGCCAAAGGTTCGATAGCCTCCGACAAGCTGGCCGACGGCAGCATAGAGTCTCGACACCTCGTCAACAAATCCGTGGAGGGCAGACATCTTTCCGAACGGACGATTGGCAGGGAGAACGTGCAAGACGGTGCGATCGGCTCCGCCCAGCTCGGGAACAAGTCGGTAGCTGCCGCCCATCTGGCTGAAGGAGCAGTTGGCACGAATCAGCTCGCACAAGGCGCTGTCATCTCCGACAAACTCGGCGAGCAATCGGTTAACAGCCGGCATCTGGTGCAAGGAGCAGTTCAGACGGCTCATTTGGCTGCGGAGAGCGTAGGGTCTAAGCAAGTCGCTTCCGGAGCTCTGCAGTCTCGCCACTTCGAACCGGAATCCGTATCCGGAGAAACGCTGGCGAGTGCTTCCATCGAAGGTCGTCACATTCGTAGCGGGGCGATTGAACCTTCGCATCTGGCGTCCGGATCGGTAGGCACGTCCGCGCTGCAAATCGAATCGGTGACGGAGAAAAACATCGCGCCCGGAGCGGTGGGAGAACGTCAGCTCGGTATTCGCTCGGTTTTTTCCCATCATTTGACGGACCACTTGATTACATCGCTGAAGCTGTCGCCGGAGTGCGTGTCAACGGATAAACTTGCGGATAACGCGGTCACAGCAGCGAAGCTGGCCGACGACAGTATTAACGCCGCTAAGCTGGCGGACGCCGCTGTCTATGAGAGAGCACTGCAGGATGGTGCCGTATCCAGCAGAGCTCTTGCCGAAGGGGCGGTCGGTGCCGTTCATTTGCGCAAGGGGGCGGTGCAAGCCCCTCATCTGGGCGACGAATCCGTCACGACGGATGCGCTGGCCGACGCCTCGGTTCATTCGGGCAAACTCGCTGGGGGCGCAGTGAAATCCCAGCATCTCGCGAACCGGGCGGTGGAAGGACGGCATATTTCGGAGCAATCTTTAACGGATATCCATCTGGCGGAAAAAAGCATCAAGTCGCAGCATTTGAACGATGGCATCGTTACGGTGGAGAAGCTGGCGCAGGGCAGTGTGGACGGCGGAAAGCTGCAAGCCGGCTCAGTAACGGAAACCCACCTCATGGCGCAATCGGTGTCGGCATTGCATTTGCAGCCCGACGTGATCGATTCGGGGCATTTGCGCGCCGGGGTCATCGGTAGCGTTCACTTCTCAGCGGCAAGCGTGAAAGAAGCTTCCATTGCGAATTATGCCGTGACAACCGACAAGCTCGCGGATGACAGCGTCACTGCTCGGAAACTGGCAGCGGACAGCGTGCAAGCCGGACATCTGCATCCCGACAGCGTGAGCGGCAAACATTTGCAGGCGGAGGCCGTTCATGGCTACCATCTGCGTAAAGGTACGGTATCCGTATCCCACTTGGCGCCCGACTTGCTTGAGCTCGCCAAAAACGGCGAACGTCGCATTGACGCTGAACGGATCGAGCCCAACGCGGTCAGTTCGGTCCATTTGAAAGATCGGACGATCACGTCCGATAAAATCGCCGACAGCAGCATCGGGACGAATGCGCTCGCTCCTCGCGCCGTCACCGGAGAGAAGCTCGCCGACGGCAGCGTGTCTGCCGAGAAACTGGCATTGGGCAGTATTGGATCTGCACATCTTGTCGAAGGAGCGATATCTTCCTTTCAGTTGGCCGAAGGAAGCGTGACATCGGGCAAGTTGGCGCCGGAAAGCGTCGGTACCCGCCAGTTGGCTACCGGGGCAGTCACGTCAGACGTGCTGGCCGACGGCAGCATCACGACGGAAAAACTGATGGACGGTTCGATTACAGTCGATAAGCTCGCAGGTAATACGATCGGCGCAAGTCAGTTGGCATATGGCGCAGTGACGCAGGACATTTTGGCGGACGGCAGCGTCTCGTCGGAGAAGCTGATAGATGGCGCAGTGACGGTAGATAAGCTGGCAGGAGGCAGCGTAGGAACGAGCCAACTCGTTTTCAGTGCGGTGACGGCTGATATTTTAGCGATAGCCAGCGTGTCGACGGAGAAGTTGCAGGACGGCGCGGTAACGGCTGAGAAACTGGCGGAAGCCGTTGTCGGTACCGAACAACTGGCGGAAGGCGCAGTGACGACGGCGAAGCTCGCGCGGGGCAGCGTTACGGGGGCGAAGCTGGCGGACGGACAGATCACTTCCGACAAAATGGCGTTCGGCAGCGTTGGTTCCTATCAACTTGTAATCGGCAGTGTCACGACGGACCGGCTGGCTAACGGCAGCGTGACGGAGGAGAAGCTGGACGATCGGGCGGTGACGTCGGAGAAGCTGGCGCACGGGAGTGTCGGTACGAATCAGCTCGTTTTCGGTGCGGTGACGTCGGACATCATCGTCGATGGCGGCGTGACGGAGGAGAAGCTTGCGAACGAAGCTGTAACGGCCGACAAGTTGGCAGCAGGAGCTGTCGGCACAAATGCGCTTGCGGCAAGATCGGTTACCGAATCGATACTGGCGGACGAAAGCGTGACGACCGGGAAGCTAGCGGATGGCGTTGTCACGACCGACAAACTGTCGGGCAGCAGCGTCGGCACGAGTCAGATTGCCGACGAGGCCATTACGGCGTATAAGCTGGCCGAAGGCAGCGTCACGACGGGGAAAATTCCAGATAGAGCGATAACGTCGGAGAAGCTGGCATTCGGCAGCGTCGGTACTGAACAGCTCGCTCGCGAGGGCGTAACTGCCGAGACGCTGGCGAACGGTTCCATCCTAGAGGAGAAGCTGGCGGACGGATCGGTGTCTCGCAAGAAGCTGGCGTTAGGGGCGATCGGAGAACATCAGTTGGCGCAAGGCGCGGTGACAGCCGACAAGTTGGCACCCGGAACGTTAATCGCAGATCATCTGGCTGCGCCTCTAATGAATTACTTGACTTATGTCGGCGAACCGATCGTCGAGGAACGGTTGGCGGACGGATCTGTATCTCGCGAGAAGCTGGCGTTAGGAGCGGTCGGAGAAGAGCAACTGGCGAATGGCAGCATCTCTTCCGACAAGCTGGCGCCGGGTATCGTCGGAGCGGAGCATTTGGCGGCCGGCTCCGTTCTTTCGGAGAAAATCGCATCGCGTAGCATCGCCTCAACCCACATCATTCCGCGTTCGATTCTCGGCTACCATCTCGGGGAGCAGACGGTGTCTTCCAGCCATCTGAAGCCGCAGTCGGTTACGGCGACGCATCTGTCGGATAGCAGCGTAACAAGCGAGAAGCTTGCCGATGAAGGCGTAACTTCACGTAAACTGGCTGCAGACAGCATCGGTCCCGGCCATCTGCAAGCCGACAGCGTCGGCGGCAGGCAGCTGCGGGCGGAATCGGTGCTCGGCTATCATCTTGGTCACGGCTCAGTCGAAATATCTCATCTCTCTCAAGAGCTGCAGGAGCTCGTCAGAAACGGGGAGCAACGTTCGGAGCAGCCGGCATTGGAAGAGCATTCGATTGAAGCCGTACATCTAAAAGATCGGTCGATTACGAAAGCGAAACTTGCGGTAGGAAGCGTCGGTACGGCACAACTCGCAATCGGGGTCGTTACTTCGGATCGAATCGCGGACGGCGTCGTCACGGCTCACAAGCTGGCCGAGGAAAGCGTCGGCACTAGCCATATCGTCGATGGGTCCATTACGGGGCAGAAACTGGCCGAAGGCGCGGTATCATCCGATAACCTGCTGGACGGCAGCGTGACGACCGCGAAGCTTGCGCCAGGCGCCGTAGGACCGGAACATATCGCTGCGGGTTCGGTGACGGCAAGCGCAATTGCGGACGGAGCCGTGTCCGGTTCGAAATTGGAAGACGGTTCGATCGGCGGAGAGAAGCTCGCCAACGGTTCCATAACCTCCGATAAGTGGGCGGAAGGCGCAATGTCCGGTGCGAAACTGGCGGATGGTTCGGTGACCGGCGATAAGCTCAGCGTCGGCACGGTATCCGGCGACCGGTTAGCCCCTGGAAGTGTATCGGATGCTCATATCGCGGAAGGTGCGATTACGGGACGTACGCTGGCGGATGGCATCATTACGGAAAGCAAGCTGACGACCGGTTCCGTGACGACGGAGAAAATCGAGGACGGAGCGGTTACGGGCCTCAAACTCGCGTTCGGCATCGTCGGTCCTGAGCATTTTATGGTTGGCGCCGTAACGGAATATGCGCTGGCGGACGGCGTTATCGTCAACGACAAGTTGTCGGACAGTTCAGTCTCGGAGAATAAGCTCGCTGCGGGATCGGTCGCGACAGATAAGCTTGTCGACGGTGCGGTGACAACCGAGAAGCTCGCAGACGGAGCCGTGACGGCCGACAAACTGCCGGATCGCTCGATCACGTCCGACAAGCTCGCTTATGGAAGTATCGGCTCTGAGCAACTGGCGTCGGGGTCGGTCACGGGGCAAGCGTTGTCGGAAGGTGCTGTGACCGGCGAACATTTGGCTCCTGCGCTGTTCGAGTATTTGTCGCGTATCGGGGAGAGAATCGGCGAGGACCGGCTCGTGACGGGCTCGGTAACCGGCGACAAACTGGCCCCCGGCTCGGTAGGTGCCGTGCAGCTCGAAGACGGCTGCATCTCTGCCGATAAACTTGCGGAAGGAAGCATCGGTTCGAGCCAGCTGGCGGCAGGGGCGGTCGGCACGGAAAAGATCGCGACGAGAAGCGTCAGCTCGTCGCATATCATCCCGGGCTCCATTCAGGGCTACCACCTTGGGGAACTGACAGTTGATTCCGAGCATCTAAACCCGGGTTCGGTGAAGGAAGAGCATCTCGCATCGGACAGCGTGACGGGCGATAAACTCGCAGAAAATAGTGTCTCGTCTGCGAAGTTGGCCGCGAACAGTGTTAGCGCAGACCACTTGCAGGATGGCAGCGTGTCGAGCTCGCATTTGCAATCGGAAGCGGTGAAGGGTTCCCATCTCGCGAACGGCCAAATATCCCTCACACATCTTGGGTCCGATTTGCTCGATTTGCTGAAGAAGGGCGAAGAAACGATCAGCGGCGAACGGCTTGCGCCTCTATCCGTAAGCGCGGAACATTTGCAGAAATCGGCCATTACGGAATCGCATCTTGCAAGCGGCAGCGTCGGAACGGAGCAACTTGCAACGGAAGCCGTGACGACCGACAAGCTGGCAGAACTGAGCGTGACGGCTGATAAGCTGGCTCAACTCGCTGTAACGACTGATAAGCTGGCAGACGCGAGCGTCTCATCCGATAAACTAGCAGATTGCGGCGTGACGACCGGGAAACTTGCTGATCTTGTAGTAACGTCCGATAAACTGGCTGATCTCGTAGTAACGACCGACAAGTTGGCTGATCTGAACGTGACATCTGATAAGCTGGCGCAATTGGCTGTAACGACCGATAAGCTGGCAGACGCGAGCGTCTCTACGGATAAACTTTCAGAACTAGCCGTGACGACCGACAAGTTGGCCGACCAGAGCATAACGTCCGAAAAACTTGCACCGACCAGCGTCGGCACCGATCAACTTGCAGCGGGAGCGGTGACCTCGGACATTCTGGCAACTGGCAGCGTCGGTACGGGTCAACTCGCCTTCGGTTCAGCGACGGCAGACATATTGGCGGAAGCCAGCGTATCGGCTGCAAAAGTGCAGAACGGCGCAATCACATCAGAGAAGCTGGCTGACGGCAGTATCGGCAAGGAACAATTGGCGGACGGCGCGGTAACAGAGTCGAAACTGGCCGTGGGCAGCGTGACATCCGAAAAACTTGCGGATCTTTCCGTCACTTCGGATAAATTGGCTGTCGGTTCAGTCAGCGCTGACCACCTGTCGACTTCTTTATTCGATTACTTGTCATACGTAGGCGATAGCATCGGAGAAGAGCGTCTGCATGACGGGGCGGTGACCAGCGGGAAGCTGGCGATCGGCGCGGTCGGCACGGAGCAACTGGCGGATGGCAGCGTCACAATAGAGAAATTGGCACCGGGCACCGTCTCTGGGGAAGCTCTTGAGAACGGCAGCGTATCGGTCAGCAAGCTTAGCTTCGTTCCGTTTATCGCACAAATGCCCGGAATCGGTATTCTGTTCGGCAATCAGCCTTATGCGTTCCAAGGTGCGGCAGAATCGATCACGCTTACCGTATCGTTCGAAACGCCGTTTGCGGACGATCAATACACGTTTATCGCGATGTCCGACCATCCTTCCTGCAGCTGCGTTCTTGGCGGCAAAAAAGAAACGGAATGCGAACTCGTTGTTTATCGCACGAGGCTTGGGCCGGAACCGAAAGGTTTCATTCAGTGGTTGGCCATCGGTAAGCAAGCTTGACGGATACACGAATGAACGGCGCCGGACACGGCGTCGTTCTTCGTCGCGTCTTCCGATGCCTACGGAATAGAGGTACATATGCCGTTGCGCATGGACACGTCACACATGGGATGTTCGCGTGAATCAATAAAATGTAATAAGAATTGGTAAAACTTAAAATGTGTAAGACTCATGAATATATAAATAGTGCCTAAGAGGCCCCAGATTGCCCCAGATTCATCTCCAAGATTAAAGATATAAGACACATATTGAATTCCATTTGGATGTCCCAGATTGAATCATAGAAGCCTAAAAAATGAACTCCTACGACACATAGTCGCAGGAGTTCATTTTTTGTTACTCATTTCAGTTAAGATGTAGATCGTCAATTTTATTTCCGCATTTCAGCTTCCACCAGTGCAACTAACTCGGATGCCTTCATTTCCAAAGCCGAAGCAATCGCAAGTAAAGAATTCAAAGTAGGCTGATGAATGCCGCGTTCCAGCATGGAAATGTATGTTCGATCAAGGTTACTGCGAAAGGCGAGTTCTTCTTGGCTGACTTTTTGTTTTTTTCGAATTGTTTTTAAGACATATCCGAATATGGATTCTGAGTTCAAGTCGACTACCTCTTTTTGAACTCATTATCGATTTCCTTGGTTATAATTCCACGTAGTATACTCTACAAAATTATATATTTCGATATTTTTTTGTGATATGATCGAATGGTGGGGTATACAAAATAAGGAAGGGGAATTTGGCATGTCGAATGATCTTGTGCCTTGCGAAAAATGTAAACAACCTATCTCGGATAATGCAAAAGTCTGTCCGCATTGTGGGGCGAATTCACCTAATGCAGTACGAGACTTCAAGTGGAACGTTATTGGATGGGGAGCACTCATCCTGATTCTATTCTTGATTGTGAAGTTTAGAAGTTAGTCGAACCCAAGGAAGTTTAGATCAAGTACAAGATAACGGCTAAAAGCGAATAAAAAGAATCGTCAATTTCGCTAGAAACGAGTGAAATGTCCCTCGAATCGCGGCTAAAAATGTAACGAGTTTTTCCAAACATACAGTCCATAAATGGACCGCCTCTTCTTTTCGAAGGAGCGGTTTTTCTTTTGTTAAAATCTGCATACGAATGCAATACCATATGGTTGTGGAAGGAGAACTCATTAAAAAATGGCTCTTTGAAAACAGAAAATATAATGAATGCCGAGGAGAATAACAGGATGAAAGGATGCAAAAGAACGCTTGGGACTAAACGTCATGAAAAAACAACATATTCGAGTCCCCTATGAATTATTGGATTTATCGATTGCACATGAAGCTAAAAAGGTCTATTTTGCACTGCTATATTTTCGAGACGGCGCGAAAAAACAGATCAAGGTCAAAATCCAAAAGATTGCGGTACGATCAGGGTTGAAAGAGAGACAAGTCAGAAAACATATTCGAACCTTATGCGATTCCAATATGTTGTCGCGTAAACAGATTATACATGGGAAAGAAGCATGGGGCTGCAACGAATACACGATCAAATGCGATGAGACTTATTATGCCGCAATTCCTTATGAAATTGCCTATGACGAACGCCTATCCGCATTGGAACTGATGACGTACTGCACGTTGAAGCGCTATACCGACTTGAATAAACAGGAATATAGTTGCCGGATGGATAAAATAAAACTGGCGAAGAAGGTTGGTTGTTCAACTAATCACATCGATAAAGTAAAACGAGCGCTTAAACAAGCGGGTTACATCGACTATGATCCTAATCAAACGCAAATAACGCTCATTTATGAACGACAACTTAAAGGTTAAGACAGCCCGTGGCTGTCTTAACCAAAACCACTGAATAAAAGCTGAACATAAACAAAGGATTACTCAGAAGAGAAGAAAATAACGCGAGAAGGATGCAGCGAGGGTACCCTCGCTGCTACTATTTCGAACCTTGGTGAGAAATAGTACTATATTTAGATAATATATTTAGTAATGTGGGCACTCTCGGATTCAACGAAGTGCATTTTGGGATTATAGTTACTTCGCTGAAGTAAAATTTCGAATTTACTTCGCGAACATTTATGAAAGTCATGTTTAAAGTTCGAAGCGATTCTGAGTAGAATAATTCATTCTCAAATCTACAACAAAAATTAATAACAGTAAAAGGCTGGCGGCTAAACGATGGAAGTTGAAACACTTCGCAATATAATTGATTACCGAATGATTATTAGGGCTGATGATCCTACTTCTGAAGAGGAAATTCGACAGATTCGACTGGAACTGGGCGAAGAGAAGTATATTGTTCGAGAGGCGGTCGTGATGTTGAAACGCATGCAAAGAACCTCGCTGGATACGTTATGTATGGTCGAAGGGACTTTACATTTTCGCGATTACGATCAGGGAGCAGGTAATCCATGGCATCAAGACGATGCAGAGTATTCAGCTTTAAACGCATTCTTTACGCGATTCACCATGTTTGGCGACTGGAGTCAGAATGAACTACTTCGGACGATTGAACTGGGTATTCAACGAAGGTTAATTCTGTCCTTGCCGGATGATGTATTTAATTCGGTCGTGACCGCTGATATTTTATGCGAACCTGGACACTATGTTCCGTTGCCGTTGGATCAAGAATCAAGTTGAGTCTGCGAGGTAAGCATGTAACATATTTATATTGTGTTACTTGCATGAAATACCCACGAGGCCTTACCCGGCTTACCTTCGTGGGTATTTCCATATTTTCGCTAAAATAGCCGTGTACGTCGAATGTAACACTTTATATAATTACTATATAGTTAATTACATTAAGTTAGTGGTGATGAACATGGAGTTTGTGGAACCGATTCGAAACAAAAAACAAATCGAAGCGATGAAGAAATATTTACGCGGTCAGAATATCCGTGACTACCTTTTGTTGGTGTTAGGTATCAACTCCGGCCTTCGCATATCGGACTTGCTAAAGCTGAACATCGAGGATGTGCATCGGCAGGAGCGGATCAGCATCCGGGAACAAAAGACCGGTAAACGCAAGGACTTCCCATTGTCCGATACCTGCAAAAAAGCTATACAAGATTACGTGAAGGAAACGGGACGACAATCTGGCGTGCTGTTCGCGAGTCGCAAAGGTAACAAGCCGATTTCGCGGATTCAAGCGTATCGCATTTTGAACGATGCGGCTCGACAGGTGAGAATAAAGGAAGCGATTGGTGTCCACTCAACCCGCAAAACGTTCGCGTACCATGCCTATCAAAGCGGCGTCGACATCACGCGCATTCAAAAGCTGCTGAATCATTCTTCGCCGGGCGTGACACTGGCATACATCGGAATAACCAAGTCAGAGCTGGATGAAATCTATATCAGCCTGAATCTTTAGGTGAAATGTGACAGGATTGTGAATTCAAAAATGTAAGCGCTTCACCTACGTAATCCGAACAGAAATTTAAACACTATCGGCAAATATTTTCTGAGCGCATAATGAGGATATAAATGAGGTTGGGGGTTGAATATAGAAAAAATAAAATAATATTTTGCGAACCTCGCTCTTTGAAAAATAAATACTTATCCATCCTCGCATAAAGCGAACCAAACAAACGCTAAAGGAGAAATGAACAAATGAAATGGTTGAACGAAATTGAAAAATGTTTTAATGAGGCTGCAGGAAATAACTTTTTGGTTAGCTCCGAGCGCAGCGGTAGAGAGATCCACTATTGGATAGATCCATTGTATGAAGACAGTTTTTTGGATACTTTGGATTTGTTCATCAATTTGGAAACGCGTAGAGCGCGAATAGTAAAAGAAATCGACCTTGTGATGTACGAGCGAGAAAACCTTACGCTCAAAACTGCCTACAACCAACTTTACAGATTTATCGCAAACGCGGATACTGTCGACGAAGACATCTATTCCTAATTTGAATGATCGAGTTTAGGGCTAGCGCATCGTGCTGGCCCTTTTCTTTTGTCCAAAATAGAATTGAAGTGTCACAACTGTACATTTTAGTACCAGCTTTAAATTTACACTTCTTGTCCCTGAAAGAGCAAAAGTAATTATCTGTCCAACGACTTGTATGAATTATTGAAGTGAAAACAAGTGGACAGGAAGTGTAAATATGGATAAAAAAGTGTTACTACTATTTGCAGATGCGATTCAGCGAAAGAAGATCATACGATTGACATTTAGGACGAAAGATAACCGGACGTTAATCAGAAAATGTGCGCCCCTCGATTTAGCACCCAGTCGGAGAACAAATAATAAGCAGTATAAGTTTCACTTTTGGGATTTCGATAGCATACCCAAACCGCATCTTCTAAGTATCAGCCCCGAACAAATCATTGAATTGGAGATCATGCAAGAGCATTTCGACCCGAAGCAAGTCGTAACATGGGACAGTTCAAATGCACATTGGACAATCGCAAGAGATTGGTTCTAAGAACCGCTATGGCTCGTGCCATAGTTTTTTTGCTTCGCCGTGTACAAGGGCATCACGACTTGATACGATCGCGATCGTAAAGAACAAACACGATGGAGGCCGTATCGATGAGTGGTAAAACAGTTAAGCAAGAGCAAGCAGAACAACTGCAAGTGGCGGCAGAGCGTGCAGAGCCGAAAGTGCGTCAAGACGAGGAACTGGTAATGCCGGGTCGTTTTGGCGTGACGAACAAGCAGTTGATTCCGGCGATCAAAGGAGCGATTGCCGCCGGAGATGTGGAACGTCTGTCCCTGCTCAAGGAGCGTTACCTGTACATTTTTGCAAACTCGCAACGTTATTTGAAGAAGACTGAGCGAGAATACATTGCCGTACATTTGAAGACATAAACTAAGATAAATGGTGAACAAGCCGGAACATTCATTAATGTGCTCCGGCTTGTTTTTATTTTGTTAAGATTCGTCGGTTGTTTGGGTAGAATGCTCTATTCCTTGTGGAGAGTTGTCATATTGTTGACCCGACTCGGTCGTTCGACTAATCCAGTCGAATACATGCTGATGAAATTGCCGAACAGCTTTGTCTGAAGGTTGATTAAGTTCTTTAACCACAAATTGAAATTTATTTTGCATGAATTGTGCCTCCATAGTGAAAGTTGGTTTTTCGAAATAAATCGAAAAGCCCAGCATTCTAAATGGTAGGTCACGAAATATTAACAAAATCAGGAGAAAAGTTAGATGGAAAGTAAACAGATTAAACATGTGGCCGTATATTTACGAAAATCCAGGGATGAAGGGGAGTTCGACGATGTGCTCTCGAAGCACAGGGATACCCTTCTAGCCCTTGTAAATAATCGAAATTGGTCCTATAGGCTGTATGAAGAAGTGGCTTCTGGTGAAAAGATCGAATCCAGAAAAGAAATGCAGAAGTTACTCCGCCATGTTGAAGATAAGATGTATGATGGTGTGGTTGTAATGGATATTGACCGTCTAGGGAGAGGTGAAAATAAGGATTGGGCATTGATCAAGGATACATTCCTGTATTCTGAAACGGTAATCATCACGCCAAATAAGATTTTCGATTTAGAAGAAGATAATGACGATGTATCGTTCGATTTTATGTCCATATTCGCTAGGTTAGAGTACAAGACGATTAAACGAAGAATGAGACAGGGAAAAGAAGCCGGGGCACGGAAGGGCATGTGGACAAGCGGCAGGCCTCCATTTCCATATTACTATGATAAAAACACAAGATCACTCGCAGTAGATGAAACGAATCGTCCCATTTACAGAGCCATCATTGAAAAATATTTGAACGATGAAAATCTTATCGATATTGCAATCTGGCTGACGAACAATAAGATTCCGACACCTTACAAGATAAAACCCAATGGCAAGGATAAAGGCTGGTCGCATGTCACGGTTAGACGCTTGCTGAAATCCGATGTTCATTTAGGATACATCACATTTGGAAAAACACGAACGAAGCGTGGACAAGTTGAAATTGTTCCTGATGAAGAACGAATTAGGGCGATGGGTAACCATGAAAAATTAAAAACTCCAGAAGAACACGAAAAAATCATTGAGCGATTAACTAAAAACAAATTGATTAATCCAAACGCAAGAAGGAATGTCTTGCCTTTATCTGGATTGGTCGTTTGTGAAAAATGTGGACATAGGATGCAGCTGAGAGTCGGCTACGGCAAGGGCAAAGGGAAATATTGGACTTTACTATGTAACTATGTTTATAAGGACGGTAGCAAATGCGAACAGAAAGGCAAACAATTGAATGATGATTTTTACAATGCGCTATTCGAACGAATCATTCACGTCGACCCACAAATATTAAAAGAAATCGAAATTCATGGTGTTCGATTTAACGATACAAAAGTCATTATCGAGGTAAAGGAACAAGACTTGAATAAACAGAAGCGTGCACTGGAAAAATTGTATGAATCATATGAAGAGAGCGTTATAACAAAACAAGAATTTGTTGAACGTAAAGAGCTTAGAGTTAGGCAGATTCATGGTTTAGAGGAAGAGATTCACGAATTGAGAAGAACACTCGAGAATAAAGACAATTTTCCAACGATAACCAGCATGTATAAACGGATTGATAAATTTCAAGAGATATGGAATGGCGCAGTTACAAATGAAGAAAAGAACAAGGCATTAAAGCAGTTGGTGGAGAGAATTGTGTATGATCGTGATGAGGATCGAATTGAACTGACGGTATGCTATAAATAATAAAATCGAAGCAGAGTAAGCCGCCACATGAGGCAGGCTTATTTTGTATAGGCACATTTTCATATATTGCCGACTGTTGTATAATGAAAAAATTACCAAAATCAATTGCGGATGAATTATTTTGCTAATTTGATAAAAATCCTTCTATTTCTTATTGAAGTTGAAATTAACTAAGTATGGATTAATGGAATCAATGATTAAAATTACAATTGGAGGGTTTATTATGCGATTTAATAATTTTATGACAGACATTGTGAGTTTGATTAAAACTGACGGGCAAGAATATTCCAATATTAAATCATCAGTTCAGAAAAACAAAATATTCATTAATGATTCGAACCTTCCTATTGAGGAAGGAGATCACTTTATACGTTTACTAGCCAATGGATTACAGGAAGTGTATCTGGTTTTAGACCGTGGATACTATGAGGGATTTGGAGGTATTAAAGCTCATTATCAAAGTGAGGTTAAAAAAGTTCCTTCCATGCCTTCCAAAACTAAGAAACTACAAGCCGCTACCGAAAAGATTTTTTTGTCTTACTCTTGGAATGATAACAAAGTTGCGGACTCTTTTGAGATTATGTTTAGAACAAAAGGAATTAATCTTACTCGTGATTTACGTGACGTGGAATATCGCCAAAGTTTAAAGGAATTTATGAAGAATGTAAGAAAATCTGACTACGTTCTTATGATAATAAGCGAACATTACTTGAAGTCGATTAACTGTATGTACGAAGTCCTTGAATTTGTTAAAGATGATGATTATAAGGAGCGGATTTTGCCGCTAGTTCAAAAGGAGACTGATATTTTTAATGCTATTGGAAGGAGTAAATACATTAAATATTGGCAAAATGAGTTTGAAAGGTTGCATCATGAGATGCAAGGCCTGGACGAATTAAATAGAACTGATATAGTTAATGAATTAAAAAAGGTAGAATCAATCCAACGGCAATTAACCGACTTTCTTTCTATAATTGCTGACATGAACATGGTTACTTTTGAGGAAAACATTACGGGAAAAGATTTCTACATGATCTTCAATCTTGTACGTCCTTCTAAGAATAAAGAACAAGATGTTCCTATGGGCTATTATGTATTAAATGTGCCAAGGACAATAACAAGTGACGTAATGACATGGTGGGCTAACGGAAATAGAACTTATACCGATGACTTAAACGAAGCTCGCATTTTTACGGAAATTGAAATTTTGGGTTTTTTTAACGATGAGCACAAATCCAAGAAATTTGCGGGATTTCCTATTCTTGAACTTGTATCCAAATTCAATCAACCTATAGTTCCATTCAAAGGAAAGTTTTTGTCAATAATCGAAAACAATCAAAAAGAGATATTGGGAAATTCCAATATTTACTTAGATGAGGAAGAGGTTAAGCTTTATATTTAGATGCTTGCTTTCATGGAATAATCAAGTATACAGATTGGCAATAAGATTAAGTTATCTTTTTGTTCGTGGTAGGTCAGTTAACTTAATAATTTGTTGAAACTTCTTTACTTAGATTAGTATTATCAAGGGAATTAATGTTTGGAGGATGATTAATGAAGTTTTATTTCAGTTCAATGTACATTAAGGAACAAATTGATACTTTAGATGATCTGTTGGAAAAGATAAGTCCAAATGCAATTCAGTTGCATTTGGATACGAATATATGTATTTATTTAAGGGAATTTATAAGGGAACCAAGTAAAACTGTTTCTAATGTTGTTTTGTGGGAGGAGCTTAGGAATCTTTTAAGGGTAATCGAACAATACGATCTTGAAGTTGATTATTCTTTAGGTGTTGAGGAGTCTTGCAGAGATCTCGGTAGTTTTGCAGTAAACGAAGAGAAGTTATCAGAAACACTATTATTATTAAATAAGTTGTTTAAAATGGATTTTTTACAAATGCTGGATCATAGTAAATTAATTCAATTCTCTGACCCTGTAAAAGATAAAACACAACGCCAAACATCAAAGGGAAACAGCCTAGAACAACAAAGTGTCTTTCAGAGATTGATGTACGTAAGTTATGCTTGTTTGCTGAAATTATACCAATTATACTATCTAAATTCGGAAATGAAGAATATAGACAAGATGATTTTTTATTTAGATTTTTTAGCAAATGAAGTGAATTTAATGAGTATGTCTCATATTATATATGGGCATTTATTGTTAAGTGGTCATCCAAAAGCAAGAAAACTTATACATTCAGATAAAAAAACAGTAGAGCATATTTTTCATTCAATTTGGAATGCATCCCTCGATTTAACATTTCCAACTTTGGTTAGCCAAAAATTTGTTTCTGACAAAATGATTCCGGTTTTTGTGACAAGGGATGAAGTATTATGGTTAATTTTTGACTCTATGAAGATGAGATTTATGATTACGGATGGTAATAAATCAGCTCAACCACCTTTCATGGAGATGAATTTATCAAAGACAAAATGGACATCTACAGAACTAAGAATAATAAATAAATATCATATGAAAATACAACGTAAACGATTGTATGCATTTATTAACAGAGAAGAGAGTATCGAAACCCAGATTAACAAAATAAAAAAACTTTGTTTTGATCTTGAAAACACATTAAAAGCTTCGTTGTGTATTTGAGTAGTTGTTAAGAAAGCTGAGATTAATCAAAGTTTTTCGGTTGTAGGTCTCTGGAATTTAATCCAGAGATCTTTTGTTTTTTCAAAGTTGAACTGGATAAAGAAAAATCTCTACAGTGTGTTACCCCGTATAGTTCACCTGTCTATTGAAAGGATTAAATTCAGGGCAAATAACATGAATATGCGCGAGTAGGCCATTTGATTACACACACAAACTTGTCACACATACAATGTCATGTATACCGTTGCCCGACTTTGAGGGGGATTGATTGCTGTGGCGCGAAAAACCGGGAGGAAAAGCTCCGGTACGGCGAAAAAACGTTTTGTCGCCGGCCCGAGGCGAAAAGCCCCGGCGGCCCGGAGACGATCACGTACGCCGGCAAACGAGCGGACCGTTGCGGGGGAGCCCGTTCTCGCCAGTCCGTGGACTGCACCCCGCGTTTCCGTCGTCATCCCGGTCATGAACGAACGCCGAACGATTGGCCGAGTCATTCGGGAAGCAGCGCGGGTTCATCCGCAAACGGAAGTGATCGTCGTCGCGAACGGATCGACGGACGGTTCATTGGAGATTGCGCAGGTAAGCGGAGCGAAAGTGATCGTGTTCGATCGCCCGCTCGGGCACGACGTCGGCAGGGCGATCGGGGCGAGGGAGGCGTCGGGCGACATTCTGTTGTTCATTGATGCGGATATGGTCATTCCGGCAACAAAGCTGCGCCCGTTCGTCGACGCGGTGGCGGCGGGGACGGACGTCGCGTTAAACGATTATTCAGGCCCTGTCGACAAGGCAACCGTCCATGGCGTCGTGCTAGCCAAACACGCGCTGAACGCGTTGCTTGGCAGAGAGGATTTGCAAGGCGCTTCGTTAACGGCGATTCCTCATGCGATCAGCAGACGGGCGCTGACCGTGATCGGTACGACGGCGCTGGCCGTACCTCCGCTCGCGCATACGATTGCGGTTCGCGAAGGGTTAAAGGTCGAACGATCGGCGGTCGTTAACGTCGGCAAGTTAAATCCGCTGCGGAAGAAACGGGAACGGACCCATTCTCTGGAACCTTTAATCGTAGGGGATCACCTGGAAGCGATCCAATGGTGGCTGAGAACGTCCGATAGCCGCGGCGGTTATGACGACGGGGGCCGCCAAAGATGGATGGTGAGATGAAGGAGATGAAAAAGCCGACTCGCAAAGCCGCTTACATCGCGAAAAGACGGGAACGGACAATGCGCGGAGGCGGAGGCGCGCCTCGCAATCGCAAAACGGGATCAGCGGCTCGACGCATGGCGGGCAACCGGGAGAAGACGCGTGTTGCAGCGCACGCTCCCGATTACGCGGCGGGAGTAAGTGACGGTGCAACGATTCGAAGCCATGAGGACGTGAAAAGTTCCAGCGAAATGACTGAGCATGCGAATGGACAGTGGAACAAACGGTATTTCGATGCGCGCGGCGGAGCGGGAGCAGTCTGGACACGCGTCCGAGCCCGATCGGAACGTTATGCCGCCGGCTACGCGCAGGGCGCGGGATTAAAAGTTCGCTTTTGTCTTGTCCCTCTGCGCAAGAAAGCGTCGGCCGTCGTCTGCGCGGAGGGGGACGAAGCCGCGCTCGAACGCGTACTAGCGCAGCTAGATACGCTGCCGCTGCAGGAGATCGTCATTGTGGCAGGGGGAGCGTCGGACCGGATGTTCACGCTGGCGAGGAACCGTGCGAACGCTGTAATCGTCAATTTGCCGCAACAGATAGACGCCGACGTCGGACGGGCACTGGGCGCTAAACTAACCGGTGCCGACATCGTGCTGTTCGTGGACGGACAGGAAGCGGTCGCCGCGCCGGTACTCGCCAAATTTTTGTGGGAATGCGACGGGAAAGCGGACGTGGCGCTTAACGATCTGTCGGCAGGCATAGGGAAGTTCCGCAATCGGAAAGCGGCGGCCCGTTATTATGAATTCATGAACGCGACGATGAATCGGACCGATCTCAAGATGAACACGTTGTCCGCTCTTCCATACGCATTGTCACGCAATGCGATCGACGCGCTCGGCGCCTCTGCGCTGTCCGTTCCCGCCAAAGCCCATGCGATGGCGATCATGAAAGGACTGCGGATTACGATCGGGACTTCCGCTGGAAGCGGCGGACGATCGATGAATCCCGCTTACTGGGCGCTCTCGGCAGGCGATCACGTGGAAGCTTGGAAAGAAGTGATGGATGCTCGTGGAAGAAGATTGCATTTTCCAGACGGACTTCGCAATCGTAACGCATTGGGAGAGTGGGAACGATGACGGACGGCAAAGTATCGATTGTCATTCCGACGTACAACCGGCTCGACTTGCTGCAACGCTGCGTAGCTTCGATCCGGCGATATACATCGGCCACCTGCGAAATTGTCGTCGTCGACAACGCGTCGACGGATGGAACGCCGGATTGGTGCAGAAGAGAGGGGCTCACTCTCGTCTCTCTTCCGCGCAACGCAGGGTTTCCGGTCGCTTGCAACAAAGGGCTGAGAGTCGCAACCGGGGATACGCTTGTGCTGCTTAATAACGATACAGTCGCAACGCCGAACTGGCTCGACAATATGGCGGCCGCGTTGCGCAGTTCCCCGGAAGTCGGTATCGTCGGCCCCGTCACCAACTTTGCGAGCGGCTCTCAACAGGTGAATTACCCATTCGAGAATCTCGATGAATTTCAGAGAATAGCTGCGGAAGTTAACGTGATAGACCCTCGGAAGTGGAAAAAAGTAGAGCGTATCGTCGGGATCTGTTTTGTTTTCCGCAGGGAGCTGATGGAGCAAATCGGCCTGCTTGACGAAAGGTTCTCACCGGGTCATTACGAGGACGATGACTATTGCTTGCGGGCCAGATTGCATGGTTACTCGCTAATCGTCTGCCATGATTGCCTGATCTACCATGAAGGCAGCGCAAGCTTTAAGCAGGAGGGGCAGGAACAGCAGCAATTGCTCGTCGAACGGAATTATCGGATGTTTATGGACAAATGGCACCTTGATCCGCGGGCGTTCATATGACGAACGGTTTCCCGCGTCCAACTACGAGGAGGAATACCTTTGAAGGCAGTCATACTGGCGGGCGGAACGGGCACGAGGCTGAAGCCGCTGACTTACTGGACGAATAAGCATCTGCTGCCGGTCGGCTCGTATCCGATGATCTGTTACGGGGTGACGAAGCTTAGGGACGCCGGCATCAGGGACATTGTGATCGTCACCGGCCGGTCGGCTCTCGGCAGCTTCGCGGACGTTCTTGGAAGCGGCAGGGATTGGGGAGTGTCAATCGCTTACAAAGTACAGGAAGAAGCCGGTGGAATCGCGCAAGCGCTCGATTTGGCACGGCCTTTGCTGCTCCCGAAAGAGAAATTTGTTGTTCTTCTAGGCGATAACTTGTTTGAGGAAAGCCTTCAACCGTACCGCGAACATTTTGAACGGCAGCCCGAAGGGGCGATGGTGCTGCTCAAAAAGGTGGCGGACCCAAGACGTTACGGCGTGCCGAAAATCGATCCGAATAGCGGAGTGATTCAATCAATCGAAGAGAAGCCGGAAAATCCGCCTTCGGAATATTGCGTGACCGGCATTTATTTTTACGATACGGAAGTGTTTACATGGATTAACGGCATTAAACCTTCTCGCAGGGGCGAGTTGGAGATTACGGACGTGAACAACGCGTTTGCAAAGGAAGGGAAGTTGCATTATAAGGAATTGACAGGCTGGTGGACGGATGCAGGCACGTTCGAATCGTTGGAGGAAGCCGGCAAAAGATTAAAGGGGGCGATTACGTGACGAATCGAAGCATACGCGGACGCCCCAGCATCGCTTCCGTCCTCCGCAATCCGGTGCAGCGGCCGGCAGGAGGGGGAGTTGCAGCTGTAGCTAAGCCGGAGAGCGTGCCCGTTGACGTCGTCAAGCCAACCCCGAAATCATCCTCAAAGTCTAATCCGATTCCGAATCCTAAGCCGAAGCCGAAATCGAAAACGATCGAGGTTTTACCTTCTCCGAAACGACGTATCTCCGAAAGCTCGGGGAAGAAGCGTAAAACGGCGGAGAAGACGGCTCCAAGGAAAAAGGCCAAACTCACAAAACGCAAAAGTAAACCTCGCTTACGCAAAAGGAAATTTTACCGAGGACGTCAAGCTGTCGCTATGGACCCGCTCATTGACGAAGATGAGGATTTGTCCGAAGCGCGGGGCAGTTATGACAAAGGTTATTTGGAAGGGGCTAACGCAGCAGGCGAGAAGCTGTTGGAAATGCACCTGCCGCCCGACACGATTATTCCGGACGTGACAGTACAGGAAGCGATCGCCGCAGGTGTCCAGCAGTTAAGGAATCGGGGCGTTCCGCTGCTGGACGGCCTCACGGTCTATCAAGAGATGGCACAGGCTGTGCAGGAGAAAAAACCATATGCTTTCGTCCGGCTCGGCGATGGCGAACTGCTCACGCTCGCTCAAGACAAGGTGCTAACTGTCGAAGAGGTTCGAAAGGCGGGACCTTTTCTGCCGTACGCTGGCATTCGTGTGCCGAATTTGCATGCGCGCGATGAAATCGTCGAATGCCTGAAACACGCTTCGCTCGTCGGTGTGCCGCTATCGCGGCATCCGCACTTTCAACCGCTTTTGTTCGCAGTGCTGAGAGCGCATGGAATCGACTATCGACAACTGCGTTACACATCTTCAACGATGAATTATTTATTGCATGAACAAGGGTTGCTGCAACAATTGATGAGCGGGCGGAGAATCATTACCGTCGGCAACGTCGCAGATAAGCTTGCGCACGTATTGGCCGGTCAAGGCTTCAGCATCGTTGGAATGGTCACCCCAGTGAACGGTTATGCGGACGTACATCGTGTTGTGGCGGAAGCGTCCGCTTACGATTACGATATCGCACTCGTAGCTGCGGGAGTTCCGGCTATTCCGATCGTCGTGCATTTGGCGGGCATCGGAGGCAGAGTCGTCATCGACTTCGGCCATCTAGCGAACCGGATCGCCGGGTTGGAGTTTCCCGACCGCAATGATTCTTACCCTGATGAGGTGATCTAATATGGCCGAGACAAGAGCGGCGGCTGTGCATGGGGACTCGCGAGTACAGAACAGCCATCGATCAAGCAAACGATCGGATCGCTCGGGGGCTCGTTCGCCGTCATCCATCCGCCGAAACCGGCGAGTTATCCGCGGTGCGGGCAAGCTTGCGGCAAGTATACGCGCGCGTTACCGACTGGGGTTCGGAGATGGTTACCGTGAAGGCGTTCAGTCGGGTATCCAAAGTTTTCCTACGCTGTTCGACGGCACGAGCATCGTCATTCCGACTTTTAACCAATTGGAGATGCTTAGAACTTGCGTGAACAGCATCATCGAGAACACGGATCTGCCGTACGAGATCATCGTCGTCGACAACGCCTCTGAGGACGGCACGGACGTTTATTTACGCAAGCTAGGCGGTCAAGTCCGATATCGCGTGCTGGAGACGAACCGGGGATTCGCCGGAGCGATTAACGCGGGGCTAATGATGGCCAAAGGCCGTACGATTATGTTGCTGAACAACGATACGATCGCGACGGAGAACTGGTTGGACAATATGATCGACTGCCTAAATAGCGACGACAGGATTGGCATGGTAGGGCCGATTACGAATTACATCAGCGGGGAGCAGAAGGTGGACGTACCCTATAGCAAAGTTGAAGATATGCCGGCGTTTGCCCGTCTGAACAACCATCAAGATCCATCGCGGTGGCGGAAAATCGAGCGGCTAGCCGGATTCTGCCTGTTGTTCAGGCGCGAACTTTTCGACAGTGTCGGCTACTTTGACGAAGGGTACGAAATCGGCAACTTCGAAGATGATGACTACAACATTCGGGTCAGATTACTTGGCAAAAGTCTCGTCATCGCGCAAGACAGCTTCATTCATCATTTCGGCAGCGTCAGCATGAAGGCGCTTGGCGATCGGTTTCAGGAAGTGAACGACCGAAACGAGTTTTATTTTATGGACAAATGGAACAATCCGTACGAGTGGATTCCGTTCGCCCACGAACGGGAAGCGCAAACTGGAGAAAAAATAGCGCATACGGGCGATTATTTCCCGGAAAATGTCGTCGTGCAGGGCGCGGGAGCAAACTATTATTGGATCGAAGGCGGCGTCAGAAGGGGCGTAGAAGGAACATTTTCATTTCCCGCCGTGCGCGTGTCGCAAGTCGATTTGCGCAGATGGCCTGTCGGGGAGCCGATTCGGGCTGTCGAGGCGGAACATCGGTGGCATAGTACGACGGTTGCAAAGCTGCCTGACGGGGCTTTTTATTATATCGAAGGAACGAAGGCAAGAAAGCTGATGAGCGCGGCGGCTATGAGAATGTGGAACTTGCATTTGAAACCGCAGACGGAAATGACGGAAGAGCATTTGGGCGGGCTGGAGCAAGGTTTGCCGATTATCGCTCCACCGCTTCTGAAACAGTTGTTGTGATGGAGATGAGTTGGCGAAGCGGAGCACCCTATTTCAGGTTGATCGGAAACGATGGCCGGGAGTGGGGTTGTCGGCGTTGTTCGGAAGGCGCCGGTAATGGGTGTTTGCCGGTGTTGCAAGCGCCGGCCCCCGGCATATGCTGTAGTTGACTGGACGAAATCTCGGCCCCGGCCCGGGATTAATAGCGAGATGTCGAAGGATGGGGGAAACAAAACGGATGCAGGAATTGTTGACTGAGATCGTCGTCCATTTGTCGAGATCCCACCAGCAGATGGCCAGAATATTAGACGCAAAACGGCATGTTGCGGTACGTATGGCGCATCTCGTTCAGGCGCTGCCGGACGAACATCCCCAATTAAACGGATTGGACGGATTGCTGGATAGCTCGGCGAACGTAAATAAAAGCGTCATTTCTTACTTGAACAGCTTGGCGGATCTTCAAGAAGCTGTTGCCGAGAGCATGACGAGTGTCTTGAAGGCGATGGGAGATTCGGGAGACGAGGAGTAGTTAAACTCGTCCGACAGGGAAGGGGGCCGAAGAAATGAGCAGCCGCGAGGAAGCTTATCACGTGACGTTGGATGCTATCGCGAAGCTGCAGTGGAACGTCGCGATGATTTTGGAAGCGAAAGCGACGGAAGCCGAGAAAGTTCGCAACTGGTTGTGCACTCACGTCACAAACGACACTTTCGAGGCTCATAGCGACCAATTGTCGACGTGTTTGCATGTTCACGAACAGAACGTGGAACTGATCGAAGGTTTGACGAAGCTGTGCAACGGGCTTAGCCGCAATATGAAGGCGATCTTGAACCCGGACTCGGACGATGGTGAAGAAATGGCTTCGATGTTCGGCGGGGGCGGGGAAGACGGGGCGCGAATGAGATGAATCCGTTGCAGCTCGAATGGGAAATTAAGCTGAAATTGATGAACGCCATCACGAGAAGCCAGGAAGCGCTCGCGAGAATGCTGGAGAGTACTGCGGACGTCTCCGGCGCGACCGGTGTCCCCCCTGAGATATTGCATGAACATGTAAGGGTGCTGACCGGCATGCAGGGCGCGTTGCTGCGTCTCGTATCCGGTCAGAGCTGGCGCCCCCCGGTCAAGGGAGAGCCGGGAGCTCCCTGGCTTTCCGGAGAAGTAACGAGGATAAAGAGGTAACGGTGAAAAGGTAAGGAGGTGTTGCAGTTGAAGCGGAAAGTGCGATCGGCGCGTACGAAACGAGCGGGCAGTAGAGGCGGCAAGCGGGGCGGAGGCACAAGGAAAAAAGGCGCCGGCCGCAGCTTCAAAGGGACGGCGAAGTCGCGACGGGGAAAAACTCGGTCAGGCAAAGGCAAGCTGCGTTCGCGGAAGAAGGTGTCCCGGCGCAGAACGGCAACAAACAAGCAGCCGACAGGCGGTAGCGCATCCTATAACGCGGGCTTTAATCAGGCGTACAACGAAGGGTACAACTCCGGATTCGCCAAAGGCTTCGAAGACGGCCACCAGCTTGCGTACGAGCAGCAAGTTTGAGGAGAATGCTCGAACACGTCGGTATTAGGAGTTAGACATGGATGGCGACCGAACACTAATTTGACGAATGATGATAGATTATGACAAATTCTAGTTGACGTGTCGCTAATGTTGTTTATATAATAAATTATCTAAATATTGGGATTCAAGCGAGGAAGCACCCGCTGACGTTGTGACGACGAGGGACTGCTTTCTTTTTTTATTGCCTTTTGAGGCGGTGAGGGGGATGTAGTAAGGGGGAGTAAGTAATTCGGTGGGATGCGGAGTGGTGGAGGGGGAGTTAACTAGCGAAAGTATGTAAATCGGTAGGATGCGTCGTTGTGGAGGGGCAGTTAGCAAGCGAAAGAAAGTAATTCGGTGGGATGCGGCGTTGTAGAGGGGCAGTTAGCAAGCGAAAGTAAGTAATTCGGTAGGATACGTCGTTGTGGAGGGGCAGTTAGCAAGCGAAAGTAAGTAATTCGGTTGGATGCGTCGTTGTGGAGGGGCAGTTAGCAAGCGAAAGAAAGTAATTCGGTAGGATGCGTCGTTGTGGAGGGGCAGTTAACAAGCGAAAGTAAGTAATTCGGTAGGATGCGGCTTGATGGAAGGGGAGTTAGTTAGCGAAAGAAAGTAACTTGTAGCCGTACTTGGCCGGTAGATGATGATCTGAATAAGCAAAGGAGCGATTTTTAGTGAAAAAGGGTTTGTTGATCTTGTTGGCGGTGGCGTTCATTTCCATTATTCCTCAAAAGACCTATGCGAATGATGAGGCGGCGAACTCGATTGCTTTTAAAGACGTGCCTGCGACGCATTGGGCTTATACCTACGTGATGGAGGCCGTCCAGAAAGGGATCGTTAAAGGATTCCCGAACGGCGTGTTTAAACCGAACGATCCGGTAACGGTCGCCCAGTTTTTGCAAATGATGTTCCTATCGATGTCTGAGAAGGATGAGAACGGTAAGCTTTATTGGGCGAAGGATCAACTTGCTCTTGTTCCGGAGTGGGTGATTGATAGACTCTATGACCCGGATATTAATTTTACACAAGGAAAGCCGTGGTATATCAATTACGAGAAAAGTGCGAAGGCTCTCGGGATTATCCGTAATGGGGAGTACGATGGAAGATTCAACGAGTATCTGACCCGTGAACGTGCTGCGTGGATAATCAACGGGTTAGATGATTATTTCCATGGCCCTGTCAATGATTCGTATGCCAAAGTAGCCGCGGCTCAGTTATTCAAGGATTTAAATAGAGCCCTAGATGATTCTTATCGCAATGTAATTGCTAAAGTTGCTATTCGTGGCATCATGACAGGGAATAATAGCTATTTTAATCCAACAGCCTCGATCACACGAGCGGAAGCTGTGAAAATTGTTAGTTTACTTCCGAACGCCTCCATGAGGTCTCCAGCAAAATTGAACTTGGCAGGAGTTTCATATTCTACGGTTCCTCAACCCGGATATGGTGAAGGGATTTTTGTTTTTGCAAACGCTGAAATGAAAAAAGTGTATGACACGCTTCGTTCTTCCCAATCTTCGTACGATGGAGTTGTAGATAATGCATATGCGCATTTAGGATATTATCAAAATGATGAAATGAAAAAGAAGGCTTTCAATCAAAACTTTTATTTGGACTTCAATGATCAAGATATTTACGACGATTTAAATATTGGCTTTACGGGGAACAACTATGGAATTTCATTGGGGATTAAACCTGGTTTCTCTGAGAGAGCATCGAAACCGCTGAATGACATGCTTGACATACTCTTCAAAGATCCAGCTCCTGTGAAGAAGCTTATTGATACCGCGGTTACTTCTAGTCGGGATTCGTACCAGGTTAATATCAAGAAAACGTTTGAAAGTCGGGAAATTCTTATATATTCGACTGGTCGAAAGTTTATAGGAATCTCAATAGGAGCATACGGAGATAAATAGGAGGGATATCAATGAAGTGGCTAAGAAGAAAGAGGAAAAAGTCGCTACACGTCATCCTACTGATATCCTTTCTTGCGACAATGATTCTCCCGCTAAGTCCTAAATTCATAGAAGCTGCGGCTATGGATATGACGCAATGCTTACAAAAAAACGTCAACCTCAAGCCGCCGCCTGGCTTTGATATTTGTATTCGGTTGCCGTCGGATAATTCAATCAAAGCTTTTAATCAAAAGCTTTTCGACGATTTACGAGTCGTGGCTTATGGTACGATTGCGGAACTAAATACGAGGAGCAATGATTTTAAGGAAGAATGGCAGACACTTGATGGAGATGTGCATAAAAATACGGATACCAGTGTTGAGCTACCGCACCCGTATTTTACGAAGAGCGGCGAACGAGGGGAGTACCGCTACTATGGGTTTGATCGAAACGGAAGCAAATATACGAACCCCTACTTTCTCGATGATGCTCAGAGCGGAACAAGTCCAAGTTTAATGAAGTGGGTATATCGCCCATGGGAGAGTAACTTAACAAAAGACAATCGCCAAGCAGCAAGACAATTCACTCCTGTTTTCGGCAGAAATTTCAATAGTTCACAGGATGTCTACGATGGTGGTACAAAAGTAATTGACGTATTCGACAAAGTCGTCCAAAACGATTACTTCAATGGAGGCATAATCGAATCAACGAATAAAAATCGAACACCAAAAGATAGCATCACCTCAAAAACCTCCAGACACCTATTCGACTACATGTACGTCGAGCAAGTGCCATCCGTATGGGCGGGAGGGCAAGGAAGAATGTTCCACGAGAACAGCGATGGCAGCATATGGTATCAATCATTCGCGTTGGACAAGCTCACAGGTAAGAAGAAGCCCGGACTAAAATCGACAACGATCAAGCCGAAAGACAAGCTCATAGAAAAATACATCCTATCCAGCGATGCATCGCAGACACAGGTCGATCTTACGAAAGCGCCGCCTTCATGGAAGTGGACGTTCAACTTCGAATCCATTATTCACGACGATCGGAAGGTCGATCCCGCAGACCAGGATGTCATGTATAAAGACCCTTTCCGTAAAGTCGAATATTACACCCGAAACGACGTCGCCTATTGGCTTTTTACGATCACGTACAATATTGCAGGAACACCAACGACGAAGACGGTAAAGACGAACTCTAACGGACAAGTCATTTTCGATAACGGACGTCAGATCGGGCGATTTACCGATAATGCAATCACGTTCAACAAGAGCGACTTCACGAAAAACGATCAGGTCGTCATTCAACTCCACGCCGAGGCACACTACGAATCGCCTAACCCCTCTACTACGTTTGATGCAGGAAACTACACGTATACCGTTCGTTTTGGAGAAACAGCGCTTCCGGTCATAACCAATAAACCACCACAAGTTCCGCTGCCCGAGTACCCGGAAATGCTCACTTGCTCTGCGAATATCCCAAAAGATGCTTTTGACATTGTGCCCTATCATCCATCCGATTCCACCGATGCTGGCAAAGTACAATCGCGCAAAGTGTGGATTGACGGCATTCCTGTGAGCGATACGGATTTCTTCGCGGGCAACTTTATTTTCGGGGATAATGCGGATGGTTTACATCAAGTCCTTGTGCAATGGACGCCTTTTCCGCCGACCGATTCGTCGGTTCCTGCCGACTATGATCCGGGATGCCAACGCATACAATGGGTAAACGTCCATGACACGACTCCGCGGGCACAGTTCCTTCTTAACGGCGGGCTGTTCAAAGAAAACCGCAAAATGTCCGCTGACGACACTTCGGCGCTTGCAATCGATCCGTATGTGCAGGCGACATATCCGCTGAATGAGTGGATTTGGTCTTGGGAAGCGCTGGAAGACAGCGATCTCGCGGCACAGCGTCTGAAAGTCGATGGAATGCAGCACAAAGAATTTTTATTCAAGAAGCCAGGGCGTTATCAACTCACACTAAAGGTAAAAAATGCGCTCGGGCGAACGTCCGAACCTTACGTACTGCCATTTAGTGTCTTGCGCGATGAAGATCCGGCAGTTATTTTCTACCCTTATTCGAGCCAAATCAGCAGAGAAGACGCGCTCACGTTGTTCGACGATCCGGTCAGTACGGACGGGGATACCATTACAAATCAGAGCTTCAAAGTTTATTACGACGCCAATGGAGACGAAACGTATTCGCAGCTCATCGACTCGTTCGATAGCCTGACGGCTGTCTCGCAGTACAAGCCGCCTTCGTCAAAGCTCGGCAAATACCGAATTGTCGTTACTGTCGCCGAAGAATTCGGCCAAGAAACTTTTCCCGAATACATCACCTCAGCGGACAAGCGATCGACTACGAAACAATTTGAGATTGAGATCGATAACTATATCCCGTACAACGACATTTATACGGATGTACCGGCAGTTCGGGCCCAAGTCGATGCGTATTTCCTTGCGGACAAAAATCTGGCTCAGTCGAAGATCGACTACCTGAAAAGCAACGAGGTCACGATCAGCAATAGGCTTCGCCAAACAGGCATCGATCCGCAAGTGAATCTGTGGGACATGCATACGTACACTTATAGCCAACCGTCAAGCACGGTGTATACGACCGGAACGAGTTACCCTCCCGCAACTTATCCTTTCTGCAGCGCGGGTTATTGCGGAACGCTGAACCGGGACAGTGTGACGGACAATGGTTCAAATGTCGATTTCGGCCACGATGAGACGAAAGTCAATTCGGATAGCAAAGGGGCTTCCGACTCTTGCTCAAAGGGCGGGTTCGTTAAAGCAGGCGACCCAAATGACGAAACGACATGTCCTGGGACAGTATCGTATAGCGACAGCGCCGGGTATTCGGGCACGCTGACTTGCTCTTACAACTACTCGAGCAACGCCGTTTACGATTCCAAGGGCAAATATTTGGGGTTTAACTGGTCGAGGACATGCTCTTACTCCGGCACAGTGACGAAAACATGGACGGAGACGTTCCACGTCTACGATTGGCGATGGGTGAGCAATTATTACGGCTATTACTCGGGCACGATCTATAAAGATGTGAGACAACCGTTCGGCAATCCTTTCACGCGGACGACATCTGCGAAGTATGTTATCTACGTATCGGATGGTATCATCAACGATCCAGTCGACTTTGGCAAAGTGAAAGGTTTATCTGACGCTTCTATTATTTTAGTCGGTTCGGATGCAATGAAAAACCAATCGAGCCCGGCCGAGCACATCAAGAACAACGGGCAGCCAATAGAGGAGCTTGTCCAAAGGGTTATTGAACTCATCGCTTCCAAGAATCCATCTTCAGCAAGCCAGATCGTACAAGTCAATGAAAGTTTTAATCTTCTCACCGAGGAAAGCGATCCGGAAACCGATCCGATTATTGAGCGGCAAACGATGTACGTCCATGAGGAGAACTTCTTTGACAATTCGATTGGCCATGCGTCGTTTGCGCTGAATGCATTCGATGCGAGCAAATGGACGGCGGAAACACTCAAAAACAAACTCGCATTTACAGGCAAATATGATGTCTACCGTAGAGTCAAAGATCAGCCGACCGCCGATCCGAGATTCGCCAAGTACAACTATTATTCGAACGAAGCCAAAACGACGATTCTTGTTCATCGCAAGCCGGTTGCTTTGGCCACTCTCGATTGGACTTATGATTTGAGCTGCAGCTGCTACCAGACGACCTGGGTAGACAAATCGTACGACCTCGATCACAACGTCAGCGATCCTGTTAAAAAAGGCATTGTCGATCGGAAGATTCGCTACAGCTTCGAAGGAGAGTGGTATTACAAAATTCCGGATGAACTCGCCCCGGGAGCGTACCGTCTGGAGTATACGGTTAAGGACGTGGAAGGCGCTTGGAGCGATCCGTTTATGCTCAATTTTACGTTAGCATCGACACCTCCACCGCAGCTTGCGGCGAAACTCAAAGCGACGGACACGGCATTTACACTTGTAAGTGGCGTGCCAGCCAGCGAAAGCGTCACCGGCTACGAACTGTGGACACGATTCCCTTTATCGCTCGACTTGCAATTCACGATGGGGTCTTACGTCAACAAGACCGTTCCCTATTACACGGGCAAGAAGACGGGGAGCGACATTGCCTGGAACGACTACAGCACGGTGATTCCAGCCACGACGCCAGATGGTACTTATACGTACCGTATACAGGCCAACGGATCGAACGGCGCAAACGCCTACAAAGATTTCTCGGTTAAAGTGCTGACACCGATCCAGCTCGTTCCTTCTATTGTTTCTCCGGAAAATGAAGCGGTCCAGACGATCGTGCTCGGTTATCCGGTGACGCTGGCGGCAGGTACGACGGAATATCCGAATCAGACGACTGTCGTCGCTTTCAAAGGCCAGTCATTCCAGCGTACGATAGCGCTGAACGGACAGACGAAATCCATCATCGGTGTAGGCAATAAAACATGGACCGCATCGTTTACGCCAACGGGTGCAATTCCAGACGGTACATACACGTTCGAATGGACGTCGCGAACGCCGAATGGCAATACGGAAACGAAGCAGCTACAAGTCCAACTGATAAATAATACGCCGCCATTTGGTAACTTCAAGCTCTACACATACGACGAGAACGATGCGATGATGCCGATTTTCGAAGGCGATACTCTCCATGTGAGGCCTGTCGGACTTGGCGATAACGAGCGAGACCCGTTGACCGTCCGTTACGAACTGACCACCCCGGGAGGAGCGATAGCCTACGACCGCTCATTCCTCTCAATTTATCCGTACCCGCTGAATGTCGGGCCTGATTTCACTTTGCCGACCGGAGCGGGAGCGAACGGCACGTGGTCTGTGAAAATGACGATTAGCGACGGCAAAGCTGCTCCGATTGTTCGCGAGAAGACGTTTGTCGTTCGTCCGCTCGGCGTGCAAGGGTACGTGAACCATACGGAAGCATGGGAACGTAACCGTCTAAGCTACAACCGCAATCATCCGGACGCCACACGTCCGCCTAACTGGTTCTGGGCGGGCGAAGCGTTCGCGCTCGAGGCATCCGTAACCGATACGGCCTCGTCAGGCACGAAGCCGACGTCGGTTGTCGCCGCGGCGTCCCCGGAGCTTCGGAAGGCGCTCGGCATAACCGGTGAAACTAGTATGCTCTGGCGCGGATTGCTCAAAGAAGCGGATACGAATCTAGTCTTTAAGAAATTACCGCGAGGCCCATACTCGTTTGTTTTCCAGGCAACCTACAGCAACGGCGTCGTGAAGACGTCTGTCGTTCCGATTGAAATTCGCGGCACGGTGGACGAGTATGCTTCCGTTCATCGCGTTCAATAACCAAGCCTGCCGGCAACAAAAACTTGAAGCGCCCGTTTTCTGCGTCGTTAGACGAGAGAACGGGCGCTTTTTGCCCGCCTAAATTCGCTTGCCGAACGGGTAAGCATCCAAGATCAACTATGCCCGGAAGCATATATTGATTGCGGGTGATGAGGATGCGGAAACAAGCTGCCATCGATGCGATGGAGCGCGGACGTGACGACGGCTTCCGAAGCGGCTGGTCGGACGGGTGGCGGGTAGGGGCATCGAAGGGAATCGAGGCGGCACTGCAGCCTCCCTCTCCGACACGTCGGCCGGCGCGTGTTCTGTACGTGCCGCAAGGGTTTGAGGCGATCGACCAAGGCGTCATCGCGGCGCTCCGCAATGTGGCTGCGGAAGTGCACGTGTCACCCGCTGCAGAAATGGTGAGTCAGGCGGAACGGCTTCGTCCGGACTTGGTGCTCGTCATGAACGGTTTGCACGTTTTTCCTGCGGATCATCTGGAGCAAATCGACGGCATTCGACGCCTTGCAATCCGAACGGCGATCTGGTTCGTGGACGATCCGTACGTGACGGACCATACGGTGCGTATCGCGCCGAGATACGATTACGTGTTCACCCATGAACGTTCGTGTGTCCAGCTATACCGATCGTCAGGCTGCTCGCAAGTGCACCATCTACCGCTCGCGGCCCATACCGAAACATTTATGCCGATGTATGTGCCCCAGCAGTATCGGAACGACATTTGTTTTATCGGTATGGCGTTCTGGAACAGGGTGGCACTTTTCGACGAGATCGCGCCTTATTTGCAAGACAAGAAAGTAATGATCGGCGGCAAATTGTGGGAGCGGATGGACAATTACGCTTCGATCAAACGATTCGTCCATGATGGCTGGATCGAGGTGCCGGAAACAGTCAAGTATTACAACGGCGCCAAAATCGTCATCAACATCCACCGGACGCCGGAGGCGGGCAAAGACAACTTAAATAGCATGAACTGGCATGCGGAGTCGATTAACCCGCGAACGTTCGAGATGGCGTCATGCGGGACGTTGCAGCTTACCGACATGAGAAACGAATTGCCTGAGTATTACAAGGTCGGCTCCGAGATTGCCGTCTTTCATAACGCCCAAAGTCTCATCGAACAGCTCGACTATTATTTGACGAACGAAGAAGAACGGCTACGCATGGCGATGAGGGGTTTCAAGCGCACGAAGAAAGACCATACGTTCGAAGAAAGGTTAGGGCGGCTGTTCGCGACCGTCGGATTGTAGGCGGGATGACAAACGCATCGCGCGCGGGAGGGATGACAATGCGCAACGCGGTAAGGCGAGCTTCCCGGAGGCGCAGAAATGCGAATTACGCGAGAGGCAGGAAAGAGGGTTATCCGCTCGGCTGGCAGGACGGTCACTGGCAAGGACGCTGCGAGTCGGTCATTCGCCGTGCATTGCCCGTTCCGGAGAAACGGAAAATTGGCGTCTTGTATGTCACTTCAGGCAAGGGCTACCCGTACAGCCCGATCGATCACGGCATAGTCAGCGCGCTTCACGCGACCGCTAGTCGAGTAACGGTCGTCACGCCGGATGCGGATATTGCCCGTGCGGCCGCCAAGTCGTCCCCGGATATGATGATTGCGCTAGACGGCATGCACTTGTCGGTCGACAAAGTCCAGCAAGTGAACCGGCTCGGCGTTCGAACGGCGATCTGGTTCACGGACGACCCGTACTACACGGACATTACGGCGGGAATCGCGCAAAATTATTTTCATGTTTTCACGCTGGAGCGCAATTGTCTCCCGTTCTATACGGAGAGAGGATGCACGCGTGTCTCGTATTTACCGCTTGGCGTCGATCCGGCCGCGTTCAGGCCGAGGAACACGCCGATCTCGACCAGGGGGGAAATTTGTTTCATCGGCACCGCCTACTGGAATCGCGTGGACCTGTTTAATCGGACGATCCCGCTTATCGCGCACCGCAACTTGCATATTTCGGGCATGTGGTGGGACCGGTTGGCGGAGTTCGAACGGTGGAGAAGCCTGATTGACCTCGGCGTGTGGATGGAGCCCGACGCGACTTCCGAGAGATACAACGCTAACCGCATCGTTATTAACGCACACCGCGCTCATGACGACGAGACGTTTAACCAGAACCGCGCATTGATCGCCGCTGTATCGCCCAACCCGCGAACGTTCGAGATTGCTGCTTCGGCGACGCTACAATTGACGGATATGCGTGACGATATCGTCCAGTTTTACGTGCCGGATCGGGAAATCGTAACGTACCTATCTCCGGAGGAGCTTGCGCATAAAGCCGAATATTATTTGGCTCACGAAGAAGAACGGCAACATATCGCTCTGAACGGCTTATATCGGACGATGAGAGACCACACGTACGTATCCCGGCTCAATCAACTGATGGATTTGACGATGAATGGTTAATCGCCGCGCCATGAAGAGCGCTCGCTCCATACATTGTACAACTCGGCAAATGGAGGTGACGGACATACCGATGCCCGGATTCGGATATGCCAGGCCATGAACGACGGAAATAAGCCCAAGCTGCTGTTGTTCTCGCACATCTGCAGCCCGGAATTCGTGACCGGCGCGGAAAAGCTGCTCCTCCTGTTTCTGCGTGAAATGGTTCATCGGTTCCACTGCGTGCTCGTTGTCCCGCAAGAGGGGGCGATCTCCGAGAAAGCGAAGGAGGCCGGCGCGAGAATTGTCGTGCTGGACATTCCCCTTTGCATTTCCATCTATACGGCATCCCCGACGATAACCGAAGAAATCGAAGCCATGAAGAATCATCCTTCCTGGGGTAGATTACACGGCTTGCTGGCTGAGGAGCGTCCCGATTGCGTTCTCGTTAATACAAGTGTTCATCCGCTCCCCGCGATCGCCGCCAAAGCAATGGGTTTTCCGGTCATGTGGTCGCTCATGGAGACAATTATGGACCGTCCGGGGCGTGCCGAGGCAGTGAACTTGGTTACCTCCTGCAGCGACAAAATCATCGGTATTTCGCACGCGACGCTCGAACCGATACTCGCTCATGTGCCGCAAGCCCCAACGTTTATGCTTCCTCCTTATCTGATCCGGGAAGAGTTGTTGCCCGGAAGCTGGGCATACCACCGGCTTCGTCTGCGCAAGCAATACGGCTGGGGCGAATACAACAGGGTCACTGGTTTTATGGCGGCGACGATCTATGCGAACAAAGGGCTTGAACAGTTCATTCGGGCGATGCTGCCGATCGCGCAGACGGATGTGAAGGCCAGATTCCTGATTGTCGGCAACTCGGCGGACGATGCGTATTACCGTAGCTGCCAGAAGCTCGTTGCGCAGTCCGGGTACGGGGATCGTTTCTTGTTTCTGCCGTTCGCGGAACAGATCCAGCACGCATTTCCCGTCATGGACGTCGTCGTCGTACCTTCGCTCGTGGCGGAGGGGTTCGGCATGACGGCACTAGAAGGGATGCTGTTCGGCAAAGGAGTCGTCGCGTTCGCTTCCGGGGGGCTTAAAGAAATATTGGCAGCAACCGGCAACGAGGAATATCTCGTTCCGACCGGGGATACCAACGTTCTGACCGAACGGGTATACCGACTGCTCAGCAACGATGGGCTGCTGCGGGCGGTCAGCGTGCGCAACGCGGCGACATCGCAGCATGTATTCGGCGTCGCCGCATTCCGGGCGAGGCTGAATGAACTGATGGAACAGCTGCCGGTCGCCAGCGGCGTCATTCGAAGCTCGGTCTGGCGCGGCAGCGGTCCGACGGTGTTCTTGATCGAGAACGGGGTGAAGCGACCGTTCGTCTCTGAGCTTTCATTCCTTCAAAGAGGTTATCTGTTCGAGCAAGTAAGCGTCGTGCCGGACGAAGAGCTTGCCGGGATACCGCTCGGGCCGAACATTCTCGAATTCGGCGCGGGGACCGGGAAATCCGGTCTGAGAAAACGTAGGCGCCGACGTATCTCTAAACGATCGGGAAGGGCGGCACGGGGCAAGAGACGGCAACGGGGCATGAAGCGCATGAAGCGCAGTGGCGGAAAGCACAAAGGAAAGGCGGCTTCGCGTCGCAAGAGCAAAGCTCAGAGATAGGCCGGCTCGGCGAACATTGGAGATGAGGTGACAGCTTGAGGGTCGTAACGATACTCGGAACTCGTCCGGAAATTATTCGCTTGAGTCTACTGATCAGCAAGCTGGACCGGCTGGCGGACCGCCATTTTCTGTTGCATACGGGACAAAATTTCTCTCCGGCGCTCAGCAACGTGTTTTTCGAGCAATTGGGCGTACGAGCGCCGGATCTCACGCTGGATGACCGCAGAATGACGATCGGCGGGCAACTGTCCGCGATGTTCGGCGCGGTCGAAGAGACGCTCGAACGGGAGAAGCCCGATCGTGTCGTCGTGCTTGGAGATACGAACAGCGCGCTCTGCGCGATCGTCGCGGAGCGGATGGGCATTCCGGTCGTGCACATGGAAGCGGGCAATCGATGCTTCGACCTTCGCGTGCCGGAAGAGAAAAACAGACGGATGATCGACGCCGTGTCGACGTTTAATTTGCCTTATACGGAGAACAGCAAGATGAACTTGCTTCGGGAAGGGTTCCCGGTACAGCGGATATTCCGTTCGGGCAATCCGATCTTCGAAGTGCTCTGCCATTACGAAGACCGTATTGAGAGCAACCCTGCGCTGGAGCGTCTAGGCCTCGAATCAGGCGCATATTTGCTCGCGACGATTCATCGCGCGGAGAACGTGGACGATCCGGAGGCGCTGGCAGACATTATGCAAGGTTTGAGCAGGACGGCGGAAGAGCATCGTCTGCCGCTTGTCTGCAGCGTTCATCCGCGCACGAAGTCCCGATTGACCGGCGATATCGTGGCGGATTTGCATCCGCTTGTGACGCTGCACGAACCGTTTGGATTTTTCGAATTCGTACGACTGGAGAAACACGCGAAGCTGACGTTGACGGACAGCGGAACGGTACAGGAGGAGTGCTGTATTTTCGGTGTGCCGACCGTGACGGTTCGTCAGACGACAGAGCGTCCGGAGACGGTCGATTGCGGCAGCAATGCTATATGCGGAACCGATTCCGACCGCATTGCGAACGCGGCTAAAGTGATGATGTCGCTTGGCGCGTCATGGGAACGTCCGGATGGATATTTGGATGCGAACGTATCCGACAAAGTAGCGAAATTCGTACTTGGAGGGAAAAAGGATGTTTAAAGACCGGCGTATTCTGGTTACCGGAGGAACCGGCTCCTGGGGGTATGAGCTTGTCAGGCAATTGCTGCCGGAGAGCCCTTCCGAGGTGATTGTGTTCTCCCGGAACGAATCGAGCCAGGTGGCGATGAGCCGCGCATTCGAGAATCCGCGGCTTACTTTCCGCATTGGCGACGTCCGCGACCGGGAGGCGCTATCTAAAGCGTGCAAAGGCGTCGATATCATATTCCACTTAGCGGCATTAAAACACGTTCCTGTCTGCGAGGATCAACCGTACGAGGCGCTCAAAACAAACGTTATCGGCACGCAGAACGTGATCGAGGCGGCCATTGAGAACAAGGTGGCTCGCGTGATTAATATTTCGACGGACAAGGCGGCGAACCCGTCCAACTTCTACGGCATGACGAAGGCGATCGGCGAGAAACTTATCGTGTACGCGAACTTGCTCCAGAGCGACACGAAGTTCGTCTGCGTGCGCGGGGGCAACGTGCTCGGCACGAACGGCAGCGTCGTTCACCTGTTCATGAACCAGATTCGCGAAAAAAGCCAGATCGGCTTGACCAATCGCGATATGACCCGGTTTTTCATGACGCTTGAGGACGCGATCCGGCTATTGTTCAAAGCTTCGGCCCAGAGCATTGGCGGAGAAATATTCGTTATGACGATGCCGACTTGCCGAATCGTGGATTTGGCCGAAGTGCTGATGGACGCCATGGGCAGGAAAGTCGAAATGGTCGAAACGGGTATTCGGCCGGGCGAGAAAATCCACGAGATTTTGCTGACGGAATACGAAAGTACGAGCACGATTGTGTACGACGAGCAGTATTTGGTCATTTTGCCGACGATCGACATTCCGGGTTTGAAAGAGCATTATGCGGCGTATCCGCCGGTCGACTTCGAAAGCTACTCCTCCAGTCAGTCGCTCATGGGCAAAGAGGAGATTCGGGCGATGCTGGAACGCGGAGGGTTTCTTCCATGAAAATCGTCGTGCTAGGCGGCAACGGAATGGCGGGCCACATGATCGCGGATTACTTGAAACGTTATGCGGGGCATGAAGTGATCGCGACGGTTCGCCCGCGCCAAGGTTCTTCGCCCAACGCGGAGAAAGCGGAAGGCGTGCGGGTCGTCGAGATGGACGCGCTGTCGTTCGAGGAGACGGGAGAATGTTTGGACGCCCTCGCCCCGGACATTATCGTAAATGCGGTCGGAATACTTAATCATCGCGCGGAGGAACGACCGCTTGACGCATACAAAGTAAACGGACTTCTTCCGCACTGGCTTAGACACCGCGCCGACCGGATCGGCGCAAGGCTGATTCATATTAGCTCCGATTGCGTATTTTCGGGCAATCGGGGCCATTACCGGGAAGACGATGCGCCGGACGGTACGTCCGTGTACGCAAGAAGCAAGGCATTGGGCGAAGTGAGAGACCGCCGTCACGCGACGATACGAACGTCGATCATCGGCCCCGACCGCAAGGCGGACGGCATCGGACTGATGCAGTGGTTTTTGTCCAGGGAAGGTGAAGTCGGAGGTTACACCCGCGTGCTCTGGAACGGCGTCACGACGCTGGAGTTGGCCAAAGCAACCGCATGGCTGATCGAGCATCCGCGCACGGGAGGGCTGTTGCACTTAACGGCGGCGGAGACAGTGTCGAAGTATGATTTGCTGCTGCTTATGCAAGAGCAGTTCGACAAAGGGAACGTCACCGTCGTGACGAATGACAACTTCGTCATCGACCGGACACTTGTCGCAACGCGTGCCGATTTCGTATACCAGGCGCCGGGGTACCGAGAAATGCTGCAGCAATTGCGGCAGTGGATGACGGAATCGTGACAAGGGGCGTTGTTGTAGTTACCGGCGCCGGGGGATTCACAGGCGCTCATGCATGCCGCGTATTCGCGGCCAAAGGCTGGGACGTGGTTGCGCTTGTGTCGCCGCGTGGGCTTAGGGCGGCGGAAGAAGCGGTGCGAAGCGCTTCCGGAAGCGACGGGGAAGAGCGGCAAGTTGTCGTCAAGGCTTGCGAGTTGACGGACGGCGAAGCGGTTGGACGGCTGATGAAGGCGATCAAACCGCAAGCGGTCGTCCATTTAGCCGGGCGCAATTCGGTCGAGCAGTCGTGGCGTGAGCCAGCGGCGGCACTGGCAGCGAACGTGCAGGCGACAGCAAACGTGCTCGAAGGAGCGCGATCAAGCGGGGACTGCCGCATTCTTGTTGCAGGCTCCATGATCAAGGCAGACCCTGCGCGGCTGGCGGAAGCACAGCATCCTTATGGCTTCAGCAAGGCGTTGCAGTCGCTCGCGGCGCATGCCTGGCACCGCTGGTACGGCTTGCCGGTTATGATCGCAGAGCCGTCGAACCTGATCGGCCCGGGCATTAGCGCGGGTCTATGCGGGAAGCTGGCGCGATGGGCTGTTGCTGCGGAAGAAATCGGCGCGGCATCGCATCCGCCGTTCCGCCTATCGTCTCTTGGTGAGACGAGGGATTTCCTGGACGTTAGAGATGCCGTCGATGCCTATTCCCTCTTGATCGATGGCGGGGAAGCAGGTGCGACCTATTCGATCGAATCGGGCGAGATGCGATCGCTCGGAGAAGTGAAAGAAGCGTTTGATGCCGAAGCGGTCGTGCAATTGCTCTGGGACATCGGGAACGCTCCGCGGGACGCTTCTCCCGAAAGACGCGATACGGCGCCGATTCGGGCGCTTGGTTGGCGGCCGCGTATCCCGTTCCGGCAATCGATTCGGGACGCGATGGCGGACGAACGCCACAGACGAAGCGGCGAGAGGGGATGAACGGAATGGATGGATACGTGTCGGTCGTCATTCCGTTCTACAACGATCCTTACGTTGGCGAAGCGATCGAAAGCGTATTGGCCCAAACCTATTCGCCGCTCGAAATCATCGTTGTCGACGACGGCTCCACGCGCGAGACGGATCGGCTCTTTCCGTATGAGGGGCTTGTGCGGATCGTGCGTCAATCGAACAAGGGAACGGCTGGCGCTCTGAATGCCGGCTTCCGCGCGGCTTCAGGTTCCTACATCGCTTGGCTCAGTTCGGACGATTATTTCCATCCGGACAAAATCCGCAATCAGCTTCGTTTTATGCAAGAGGCCGGGTATGCCATCAGCCACACGGCGTTCTGGCGAATGGACGAAAAAGGCGTCGTCGACAAACACCCGATCATCCTCGAAAATGCTTCTATGCTGCATTTTTACCGTTCGTTGCTTGTCAGCAACACAGTAAACGGGTGTACGGTGATGATGACAAAAGCGTTTTACTTGAGAATGGGCGGTTTTAACGAATTATTGCCGTATACGCATGATTACGATATGTGGCTTCGGATTGTGTTGGCCGGTTTTCCGATCGGTTATTTGAAGGAGCCGCTCACCGACTACCGCATTCATCCTGCGATGGGCACTGTCAAACATCGCGAAGCGATCGCTCAGGAAATTCATAGCGTGCAGGCGAGCTACGAATCGAGGCTTCGCAACTTGCTCAAGGCGCTTGAACGATAGTCGGTTAAACGGGTTGTTCAACTATTGCACGAGCAATAACTTATCCGGATTAACGACAATGTACACCGCGCTGATCACGCCGTCTTTCGCGTGAAAGGAGATGACGCTGCTTGCGCGGCCGTCTTCGTAAGTGACGATACCGGTACTGCCGTTGACTGTCGCAACCCGGAAAGAGAAGCCAGGCGAAGTTTTCTTCATCAAGCCATCGAAGAATTTCGCGATCCGTTCTGCGCCTGCGATCGGGCGGGTCGCCGCGCTTACTTTGCCGCCGCCGTCGGAGAATAGCGTCGCGTCCGTGGACAGCACATTCATCAGTTGGCCGAGATTGCCTGTCGACAGCGCTCCGATGAACTTGCCGACAAGATCGGCAAGTTGGTCTTCACGGCCCTCGGTGCGGGCCTCCTTAGGACGAAAATCTAGCACACTCGCGGTTTCAGCAGGCGAGTGATGCCCGATTGCGCGCTTGGCGCGGGAAAAAATTTGCCTGCAATTTGTCGCGCTTTTGCTTACAATGTCTGCGATTTCCTCGTATTCGTACTGCAGTGCTTCCCGGAGGAGAAAAACGATTCTCTCGGTGGCGGAAAGCTGCTGCAGCAGTAGAAGATACGCAATAGAGAGAGATTCGGTCTGCTCGTAAGAGCGATATGGATCTCCCTCCTGGGAAGAGGCTTCGACAATCGGTTCGGGGAGCCACGGTCCGACATACGCCTCGCGGCGACTACGCGCCGAACGCAGGCGGTCGAGGCAGCGGTTCGTCGCGATTTTACATAAGTAAGCTTTTACGTTATGCACTTCATCCGGCGATGCTGCGTTTAGCGAGATGAATGCTTCATGGGCGACGTCTTCCGCATCCGCGACGCTCCCAAGCATTCGATAGGCGAGCGTGAACAGCAACCGTTTATAGGATTTGTACAGTTGTTCGGAGAACAATGCTTCGTTCATGAGAATCACCTTTCTTGCACGTATTTCAGTGCCGGGACGACGCAAGCGCGCGTTCGGACGTTACGTCTCGGTCGCGATCTTTCAACAGTTGAGTGGAGGCCCTTCTCGCACTGGCCGCTGCAGCGTCCAAGAGCCATTCGCCGTGGCTCGCCCAATCTCCTGCCGCGTATAGGCCGCGGATTTCCGGTACGGCCGGTCCAGGCTTACGGTCTCTTCGTTCGATATGTGCAAAATCATAGCATACGGTCATCGCAGGAAGGCTCTGACGGGCGACGATTTCTTGCTGCCAATTCGGATGAAGCAGCGTCATCGTCCGCTCCAGTTCGCGCTCATCTTCCTTAGGATTGCCATCCCCCGCGATATTGTATTTCACAAGGTGTACGATCGTATCCCCGTTTGTACTTAGCTTCGCCGCATAGGAATTGTTCGTAAAAAATACCGGTCGGTCGAGTCCGATCGCGAAGTTTCTGCCGGAGACAGGCAGCTTGCGTAGAGCGATATCGAGACACGCCGCCATCGCTGGCCTCGCGTCTTCTTGCCAGCGCTTCAAGGCGGTTTGCTCGGCTCCCGGAACGATTCTAAACGTCTCTTTCGGGGGCAATGTGCTGACGACTTGCCGCGCGGAGATAGACGTTCCGTCGTTTAACGTAACTCCGCGAACCGAAGCTTCGTCAAGCTCAACCTCTGCGACGCCGCCTCCAGTGAGGATCGTCGCGCCCGAGCGTGTGGCGAGTTCACGCAGTTGCTCAACAATCGTTTGCCAACCGCCGTGTAAATAACGAACGCCGTTTTTTCGCAGGGAACGTTCAACTTGACGTAGCACGGGGCCGGCCAACTGGCGGTCGATATCCCGGTTGTAGGTCGCGGTTCGACTAAGCGCGTATAGCAAGTTGCGCGCCATCGGATCACGAATCTCCAGTTCCGCCCATTCCCTCCAACTGATGTCCGGCACGGCGTCCGCGTCGAGCTTGGGCAGCTTCATCATAAAACGGCCGACTTCCATTTTGCCGGACCACGATAGCAGCCTGGATGTGAGCAGCAATGCCGCATTGCCCGGTAAGGCAGGAAGCTTGTCGTTCCAAATACCGATTCCGCTTGTCGGAGGTGTTCCACCTTCAAGCTGCAACCCGAACTCCTGCAAAATCCGGTAAGCTTCCCCTTCGGTATACAGCGCGTGCGCCCCGAGGTTAAATCGCGCGCCGTTTTTGTCCACGGTCATCGCCCGCCCCCCCACAAGCTTCGATCTCTCCAGCACAACAACGGAGCAGCCCGCCTTCGCCAAATCGATTGCCGTAATCAGTCCAGCCGCTCCTCCCCCGATAACAGCAACGTCATAAGATAGAGCAAACTCTTTCTCATTCATCTGAAGTCCTCCTAAATGATGTTTTGCACACAAGACGAGGGAGGGGACGTTTTTGTGACAACACCAAACCTATGCTAGAATTTATACACCATGTTTATCGATAGACAGGAGGCGACATTCGTGAAGGCTGCCGGTGCCGATTCATTAATCCGATTTGATCCGAGGCCGCTGAAGGTGACGTTTGACGTCAGTCAGCTCATTTCCCTTCATTATTTCGAGTTCGCCAAAGATTTCATATTCCGAGGAGAATGCCACGACTTCTGGGAGTTTCTGTACATCGATAAAGGCGAGATCGAAGTGATGGCCGACTCGACAGGCTACAACCTGAAGCAAGGCGATATGATCTTTCATAAACCGAACGAATTCCATAGCGTATGGGCCAATCAAAAAATTGCCTCCAATGCGGTTGTCGTTTCCTTCGTCTGCAGTTCTCCGGCCATGTCTTTTTTCGAAGGAAAGTTTTTCTGTTTGGACAATCAGGAGCGTAACCTCGTCGCGGAACTGATCAGACAAGGTTTCGCCGCTTTCGAACCTCCGTTCGACGATCCCGCCATGCACGATCTGGTGCCGAAGCAAGACGCGCCGCCGGGCGTCGAGCAGTTGATCAAAATCCACCTGGAGCTGCTGTTGCTCACCCTCATGTCACGAGGCAAATCGATGCCAGGCAATCATCGGCTGAGCTTCACGGCGAAGGAGCGGAGCGAGGACGAAATCGTGAGCCGGGCCGTTTCCTTTATGGAGGACAACGTCTACGGCAACTTGTCGCTCGAGGAGATCGAGAATACGTTAAATATTAGCCAGACCCATCTGCATGCGCTGTTCAAGGACAAGCTGGGCATGAGCGTCATGCGCTGTTTCAAGAACATGAAAATCGAAACGGCGAAGCTGATGATCCGCGAACATACGAGCAATTTTACCGAGATTGCCGACCTGCTCAGTTACAGCAGCATTCACGCTTTTTCCCGGCATTTCAAGAACGTCACCGACATGAGTCCTTCGGAATACGCCCGGTCTGTTAAAGCTCGTTCTTCCTATTAAGTCCGCCATAACTGAAGTCCGCCAAACCTTTTCGCCCCCCGGAAAGGTTTTTTTTGATAGGGTTGTCGATCCCGGAAAGTGATAAATTTTTCGAAAGCTTTGGTAAATCTTTTTCCTCGCCGCACCGTTAGAATAGGCTCAAAGCCAAGCAAACGACAAGAAGAGGGCGAGGTTATCGAAGTGAAGAAAGGCATCAACATATGGTCGTTCCCGAACGATATGGATTTATCATCTTGTATGCAATTGGCCAAGACGGCAGGGTTCGACGGAATTGAGCCGGCGTTGGCGGAATCCGGTCCGCTCAGTCTCGAGAGCAAGAAAGAAGAAATCCTTGCCATCCGCCAGGAGGCGTCTGACTTGGGGCTCGAAATAACAAGTCTGGCGTCCGGCCTCGGTTGGACGAACGGGCTGACGAGCAGCAGCAGAACCGTTCGAGAGAAGGCGTCGGATATCGTGAAGCGCCAGTTGGAAACCGCTGCTCTATTGGGTGCGGATACGATACTCGTCGTACCGGGCGCCGTGGGCGTCGATTTTATGGAAGGCATCGAAGTGACGGAATACGAGGAAGCCTATGAGAATGCGGTTAACGAGCTTCGCGAGCTGGCGAAATCGGCGGAAGCCCACCAAGTGTCTATCGGCGTCGAGAACGTATGGAACAAGTTTCTGCTTTCTCCGCTCGAAATGAAAAGATTTATAGACGAAGTTGGTTCAACTTATGTGGGCGCCTATTTGGATGTCGGCAATACGGTGCTGAACGGTTATCCGGAGCATTGGGTTCGAACGCTCGGATCACGCATCAAGAAGGTTCACTTCAAGGACTTCCGCCGGCAGGCCGCTGGGTTGTCGGGGTTCGTGGACTTGCTTGCCGGAGATGTCGATTATCCGGCAGTCATGGAAGCGCTTAGAAACATCGGATACGAGGGTTACGCTATTGCTGAGATGATTCCGCCTTACCGCCATCATTCACAGCAGATCATTTACAACACATCGGCGTCCATGGACGCCATTCTGGGAAGACGCTAATAGGGGGCGAATATGTTGGTAAAAATCGGACTTATCGGAGCGGGTTTCATGGGCGGCATGCACGCCGCTTGTTACGAGGCTTTGCTGCAGTCGCACGACTTCAAATTAACGGCGGTAGCCGACGACAATCTGCGTAAAGCAGAGGAGGTCGCGGCCAAGTTCGGCGCCCAGGCGTTCGGTTCGGCTGCGGAGTTGCTTGAAAACGGCGACGTCACGGCTGTGGACATTTGTTTACCGACCTTTCTGCATGCGGAGACGGCGATCACCGCGATGAATCGGGGGCTGGACGTCTTTATCGAGAAGCCGGTATGCCTAAACGAGGAAGAGGCGGAACGCCTTCTGCAGACGCAATACCGGACCGGTGTGAAGGTGATGGTTGGACAAGTCATCCGTTTTTGGCCGGAATACGTGGAGTTGAAAGCGCTGGCTGACAGCGGGGCATACGGCAAAATCGTCTCCGCGGTATTCAGCCGAGTCAGTCCGAAGCCGGATTGGGCGTGGCAAGGATGGTTGGATGACCCCGCCAAAAGCGGCTCGGCGGCGCTCGATCTGCACATTCACGACGTTGACTTCATTCGGTATTTACTGGGTGATCCCCAGAACATCCGCAGCATGGCTGTCAGCGAAGGCGGAGCGAAAAATCATATTTTTAGCTTGTACGAATATCCGGACGCTATCGTGTCGCTGGAAGGTGGTTGGGACTATCCTGCATCGTTTCCGTTCGAGATGGCTTATCGCGTCAAATTCGAGCGAGCTACGGTCGTGTTCAGTTCCGCCAAGCAGCCGACCTTCTCGATCTATGAAGAGAATGGCGCGGTGATCGAGAAAAGTCTGGAACTGGATGTCGGCAAAGCGGGCGGAGGCGGCAACATTTCCAGCCTGGGCGGTTACTACAGCGAATTGCGTTATTTTGTAGATCGGCTGCTCCATAACGAACCGATCGCAAATTCCACGCTGCAGGACGGCTGCGATTCTTTGAAACTGACGCTTCGCGAAATCGCCATTGCCGAGTCGGCGTCATAAAGGATGGAGACGGCAAGGATACAGCATATGCCTCGCAGATGCGGACAGAGAGGAGCAATAGCATGAGAATAGGGGTTATCGGTTACGGCAAGCGGGTGCGATTGATGCTGTCGCAGATGGAGGCCGTGGACCCGGAGTGCCGGGTGGCGGCGATTGCCGATCCCGACGCGGAGCGGATTCGCGCGGAGATCGGAACCGATGCGGACGGCATTCGGTTTTTCCGTTCGGCGGATGAGATGCTTGCAGGGATACAGCTCGACGGCGTTGCGATCGGCACAAGATGCTCGCTGCATACGGAAATGGCGCTGAAAGTGTTCGCGACCGGATTGCCGCTATTTCTGGAGAAACCTGTCTCCACAACAATGGAGGATTTGCTGCGGCTGCAAAAAGGGTACGCCCAATCGACTTCTCCCGTCGTCGTCTCGTTCCCGCTTCGATTCACGCCGCTGTTCCAACTGGCGAAAGAGATCGTCGCTTCCGGCAAGCTCGGAACGGTGGAACATGTTCAGGCGTTTAACAACGTGCCGTATGGCGGGGTGTACTTCCATGACTGGTACCGGGATGAGAACGAAACCGGCGGCATGTTTTTGCAGAAGGCGACGCATGATTTTGATTATTTGAATGCCTTGATCGGACAGAATCCGGTGTCGGTAGCCGCCATGACTTCGAAACAGGTGTTCCGCGGCGATAAACCGGCGGGCTTACGCTGCGCGGACTGTGAGGAAAACCAGACTTGCGCCGAGAGCGCGGTGCGCACGGACGTATTCGGAGAAAGCCCGCTGGGAGATTATTGCTGTTTCGCCGAAGACACGGGCAACGAAGATGCCGGAAGCGCTTTGATTCGTTACGCTTCCGGCATGCACCTGACGTATTCGCACAATTTCTTCGCCCGCCGGGGCGCGGCGAAGCGCGGCGCCCGCTTGCTTGGCTACAAAGGTACGCTGGAATTTGACTGGTACACCGCGCAAGCCAAAGTGTTCATGCACCATACGGACCGTGTGGAGACTTACCAGCTTAGTATGGGTGTCGACGGGCACGGCGGAGGGGACCGCGTGTTGGCCCGCAATTTCGTCTCGGTCATGAAGGGAAGCGCGACATCGGAGAGCACGCTGGAAACGGGCATGCTGAGCGCTTATATGTGCCTGAAAGCCAAGGAGTCCGCTCAAACATCCGCTTTCCAGCAACTTTTCTTCCCTTGATATGACCCCAGAAGTTCTAATCTCGAATTATAATAAAATAGAAGCCCGCCTCGGCAACCATGGAAGGGTATACCTTCCGTGCCGGGGAGGGCTTCTTTGCGGCACCGACGTCAAATCCACAATTCGCCGTCGTATGTTTTCCGTTTCTACTTTTATTCAACAATGCATCTGAATACTTGGAAGTCTCCACTCTGGAGGTTTACGCGAATGCCATTACGTTCTACCCAGCCATTTCCATCTGAAAACCACGTTTCGCAGCTTGACAGCTTATATTGGTTTAACGCTATCGTTGCCGAGTTCTCCAGTTCATACAGATTTTGTACAAACAATAATGCCTCGCGCCGATCCCCCCGACATTCTAACAGATCCGCGCGAATCCCGTCCCCGGTGACACGAACGTATGGAATGATCCCTATGTCGAGCAGCAATTCTGCAAAGCATACTTGGGCATCGCGTGTCGGGTTATGAAAATAAGATGCTCCCGCTAACGTTCCGATCCATACGGCTTTACCTTTGCCATAGGAATGGCATGTTACGGCTGGGCTTTGATCGGATTCGAACCGGGCGAGCACTTCAGTTTCGGCGTACGTTTCGATTTCCGTCTGATAATACGCGCCCTGAATGGTTCTCCCGGCATGCCCGGATTGCTCGTTCTCGCTCCAAACCATCTTAATGCTGTCACCTTGCGCCGTAATGGATCGAGTATGATAGCTATGATCCAAATACTCTTCAGAGTGAATCCAGGTTTCCCGTACACCAAACACATCGTCAAAGTTATACCCCGGCACAGAATAAGTATGGAATCCGTTCACCGCTTGAAGCATCCCGAACGAGCATTCCGAAATCAGGACACCTCCGTTGGAAGTCCATTGGCGTAAAATATCGCAAACCTGCTGATTCAAATAGATGGGGAAAGGCATCCACAAACATTTGAAACGGTCGAGTTCGGTTGCCAAGTCCTTCTCGTGGACAAATTCAACCTTGTAATTCAAATCGTGCAGCAAGCGATGTGCGCCTTGAATCGTGTCCTCGTATGTTTTTAAGTGACCGAATACGGAAAAATTCGCGATTTGCCCTTCGGCGCTGTACAAGATGGCAATTCCATCCGACGGACGGCGGCCGTTCAAGATGATTTCTTTATCATTTTGAATAATCCGATTCAGCTTTGCCGTATCCTCCAGCCATGGAGTGGGGCTTCCGTCCAAATAGGAATGGCCCCATGCCGGCGCTTCCAGTCCCAGCACTTCCGGACGATATTGCCAGAACACAAAACCTCCGATTCCCCGGGCCAAGGGGATTAAAATATGCTCCTTCAGTTTTTTCCATTCCAGCTTTTGCGGCTTTAGCGATGTCATTCCAGGCATGGCGTGGATTTCCGAATTAATCAGGCGCTTCCCTTTAGCTGCTGACGTAAGTAGATCAGCAGCCCAAGCGGACGAACCGAGGCTGTTGCCGAATAAATCGCACGGTTCGGCGAGCATGAAGTCGTCGGAGCCGGCAGTAATCAAATTGAATATCGGGGCAGGGACAGTATGGCACATGACGGGATGAACCTGATCGTAATCTTTAACGATTTCCACCCGCCGTTTTAACTCCTTCGTTACGGTATCCACGAAGAAAAGCCGCCAATCTACCATATCGTTAAAAACAGCCTGCCTTCTCGGCGCTTCGACTTCATCCCATTGTCTGTAATTCCGTTGCCACTTCCTATTGAGGTTTTCCAACCTTCCATACTTAGCTTTAAGCCATAACTGAAATCGATTAAGGGAATGATCGCAATAACACACTTGATTTTCGAAAGACAACTCTCTCTTGATCGAAGTTGTCAGTTCCGGCTCGTTCCATAAATCCCACAAGTATAACGCCGGATGATCCTTGAATCTTAGAACGCTTTCCCTAAGAAACGCATCTTTCCAAAAATTCGCTTCATCATGGTGAAAACAGGGACCCGGGGCTCCGCCGATTTGCCGGCACGGGATGGCCGTCGGTTCAAGCACCGAGCCGTCCGCCGCAATCATCTTCGATTCAGGATATCTTTTGTAGATCCATGCCGGCGCCGTGTCGAAAATGACGTTCAGGATGACCTTGAGTTTGTACTTTGCTGCAAGATCCATCAGTTCCTGAATGTCATCGAATTCGTACATTTCCGGTGCCGGATGGCTTGCTCTCCATTGCACCCAATACTTGACCGTATTGAATCCGAGGTCGGACAAACGTTTCAAATCTTGTTCCCAATGTTCGCGCGTTGGCGTGGGCGATCGATAGTATTGAAATCCAAAAGGAATATTATCAGGCGAGTATTGAGTCATGAGACGTGCTCCTTTGAGGGCTGCCTTTTAAGAGACGACAAATGCGTCAACATCAATCGTAACGTTGGAAGAGGCGGGCAGCTTATCGCCTCGCACGACGATTTTTAACGTGTGGCTCCCGTAGGAGAGACCTGTTGCTGAATACAGGCGAACTTGTAAAATGCCATCCCGGGCATACGTGTCTACGGTGTTGACGAGATTTCCATCGAGGTAAACATCGGCTCGCCCATGAGCGCTGTTCATAGCCCCGATCCAGGAAATTCCTGTTCCCGTAAAAGAAACTTCAGCATAATTGCCGGCCGTCGAGCTGGCATGTGCGGTTTGGTTGTAGTAACCTGAAGCGCTGCCCCCCCACCAACTGCCCGCAAACGTAATGCCGGAGGCGCTGTCATCTATAGCCCCCGTCACGTTGGGTTGCAGGACGACAAATGCGTCGACGTCCATGGACGCCATGCCGGACTGCGGCGACTTGTCTCCGCGCAGCGTAACGCGAATCGTATGCGTGCCGTTGGCCAAGCCGGTTTTCTGGAACAGTGTCACAATAGCCTGTCCGCTAGTGGAATATTGTTCCACACTACCGGCGAATACGCCGTCAATGGTGACGTCCGCGCGACCGAGATTGCTATTGACCGAACTCACCCAGGAAATCCCGGTGCCGTTAAACGTATACTCCGCATAACTTCCGGGCGTTGAGGTCGAATGTGCACTATCTTTGAAAAAACCGGCTACAGTTCCGCTCCACCAGCTTCCAGAATAAGTGATGCTGCCCGAACTGTCATCGATCAAGCTGGAAAATCCCGATGCCGGGATTACTGTCCCGATTGTATTGTTGGACGCAGTCCATCCAGAAGGCCAGGAGTCGACTCCTCCGATATCATTCAGCATCTGGGATGACGACGCTTTCAGAATGGTGTTGCCGCTGACGGTACTCGTATTGCCCGAGTTGTTATAATAACGGATAAACCCGGCTACGCCTCGAAGTCCGTTGTTGGCAAAGGTGCCGTCCTTAATATGCGTCCCTGTCTGTTTCCCCAAAGTCCCCCAGTCCGGATTTTCCATAATCAGAAAGGCGGACCCTTGATTGTCGTGCACATTAACGCGCAGCGCCTGACAATTCACATTGTCGGATTCGAAGTCGATCGCAACCCCGTCGGGACTTTTGTTGGGCGCTTGCGTATAGGCAACTTCCGTATCTTCAATATTCGTATTAGCGTTGTTGTTGAATTGGATGCCCGCCGTCCCCCACGTCATTCCGTCTCGAAAACCCGAGTACAATACTTTCGAATTTTTCATGACGGAATTGGTCAAGTTCGCCATCCATACGCCGTACCGGTAGTGGTGGTCCAGACGCACGTTGTCCACCGTAATATCGTCGCCCCAGTCCAGCAGCATCCCCATATCCGAGTAAGAAGAGGTCACATTTTTTATCGTGACATGGTTGACGGAATGAACGGTTATGCTCTGGGAGCAGAAGACCGCATCGTAGAAGCCAGGGTTCGTTGATGCGCCGATGTTGTTGCCGGTAATATTGGTAAAATTCAAATCTTCCAGCCACAGCCCGTTTGCGGAACTCGTGCGGTTCTTGTAAGCGTATATGCCCATTTTGGCGTTCTGGATGTCCAGGCCGGTTATTTTCCACCCGCCCGTAAAGGAAGTGTCGTCAAACCGAATGGCCGCAGGCTGACTCGAACCCGGACTGATCACAGGACGATTGCCGCTGCTATAGGTAGAGACGGTAATCCAGTTGCCTGCCGCATAATTGCCGTTGCCTTTCGGATATAGCGTTTCTCCTGTCCAGACGTCGCCTTTCTTGAACAGAATCGTATCGCCAGGTTGAAACGTCGTCTGATTCAACTTCGAGATCGTTTTCCACGGCGCTGAGGTGCTTGTGCCCGAATTGCTGTCGTTGCCGACGGAAGAGCTGATGTAATAGGTTATTCCAGCCGCATGAGCCGTCGAATCCAGCCTCCCCATCCCAAACAACCCGACTGCGATCAATGCCAACGTCAAAACCACTTTTAGTCCTGAAATCTGTTTCATAAGCTTATTCCTCTCCTTCTAAATGTGGGTGAACGCTTTCAATTAAAATCGAGCCTTTCAGCAGCCGTTCGGATTGCTGTCGTCCGTCATCCTTTTCCTAGAAATTCATTTGGCGATTGCCCGTATTTTTGCCGAAACAAACGGCTGAAGTGCTTCCAGTTGCCGTATCCAACCCGCTCTGCCGCTTCGTATACTTTGTAATGGCCAGTCAGGAGCAACCGCCTGCCCTCGCTCAGTCGGATATCGTTCAGGTAAGCAACGAAGTTGACGCCTGTCTGCTTGCGAAACAGCCGACTGAAATGGCCCGCGCTAAGATGTACGACGCCCGCAATTTCTTCAAGGGACAGATCTTCAGCCAAATGTTGCATCATGTACGTTTGGGCGTTTTTGACTAATCGATCGTAATAGTCCGTCCCATTGGCGTCATTGGACTTCACCATCTCATGCAGCAACTGGCAGATTCGGGTTATCACTTCTCGCATGGAGCTGCACTCCCGTAGTTGCTCCAAACTACGGTCCAGGAAGAGCTCTTCCAGACGCTCCTGGTTGCGTACGATTTCCGCGGCAACGCTCAGCAGCATTCTGTCCACGAGGGCAAGATAACGTTCCGAATCGCCTTTGCTAAAATCTTTGAGCTTGTGTAGCACCGTTCCCAGTTCGTGTTCCTCCGGAGCTTTCCCTTGCTTTAGCACGGCAAGCAAAACCTTAGCCAACTCTTCTCCTTCTTCAGCAAGGCAAGACAGCGCCCGGCTTTGCGCCTCCGCTTTGTAGATGCCCGGCCCATCCAAAATTCGCTTTCTCATCGCCCTGATGGCCGAATCATGCGCTGCGGGCAGGCCAGTCAATCCTGAATACAGGAAGCTAAAACCGACCGACCAGGACAGATCCTTGTCCGCTATGCATGCCCGAAGCGCACCCTCCGCGGCTGTAGCAGCGGCTTCACTCATTAACGCCATACCTGTCGCCCCGCCCCACCAAACGTTATGACCGACGTCAGCACTGTTAGCCGCTCTTTTCGCTTCTTCCAATGCGAGCATCGATGATTCGCCACCACAGCGGGCGTCATACACCATCACAGTCCATCCCATTCGCCGCCAGTGCTCAGGAAGACAGCCGGACAAGTAAGGGTCTTCCATGTCTTGTGTGAGAAGCAGTCTTAGGGATTCCTTGATATCAGGCCGAATGCCCTTTAAATCGAAAGCTTTATCTGAGGATTTCGTTTCCTTGTTATGCCCGGCGTCGCCGATCGGCGTCAATCGCTGCAGAACATCCGACAGTTCCTCTTCGGAGACAGGCTTCAACAAGTAGTCTGCTGCGCCCGTTCGAAGAGCTTTTTGGACATATTGAAATTCATCGTAGGCGCTAATCAGTACGAACGTGGTCAATGGAAACGCGGGTTTCACCGCCTCAAGCAACCGAAGACCATCCATAACGGGCATGCGAACGTCAACGAGAGCGAGATCGAACAAGCGTTCATGCAGCCGATGCAGCGCTTGCAATCCATCTTCGGCTTCATGACACTCGCATTCGATCCCAAGACGGGAGATGAGATGCTCCATGCCTCGACGTATCGACGCATCGTCATCCGCGATTAGAATCCTTATCATGCTTGTCCCCCCGGAAGACGAATTTGAATATGAACGCCTCTTGTATCCACATCCGGCAATACGATGCCATACGCGGATCCGTACAACAGCCGAATGCGGCGGTGCACATTCAACAGGCCGATCCCGTCTCCGGGAGATCCGTCCGTCCGTTCCAAATAAAATTGCAGCCGTGCCTTTTTGTCGGAAGGGATGGAAGGACCGTCGTTTATCATTTCGATCACCAGCGTATCCGGCTCTTCCCGCTTTGTTCGGAGCCAGACGGAGACCGTCCCCGCCTGTTTCTCCAGTCCGTGTTTGACGGCATTCTCAAGGATGGGCTGCAAAATGAACGAAGGCACCTTTAAGTTCAGGTCCTCAGGCGGAACTTCATTCACGAGTTGAATGCGCTCCCGATAGTTCAACCGAATGATCGTGTAATAGTCCATCAGTCTGTCTAACTCCTCACTGAGCAATACTTTTGCATGGCTGCCGCCAAGGGATGCGCGCAAAAGCTTGCCCAGCGATTGGATCATGACGGATATGGATCGGTTGTCCCCGGATTCGGCCCGCATTCTAACGGATTCCAGAACATTAAACAAAAAATGCGGATTGATCTCGGTTTTGAGCGCGACAATCTGAGCTTCCTTGGACATAATTTCCGCCCTGTAAACATCTTGGATCAACTCGTGGATTCGACTGGACATGCGGTTAAAGCCTCTGCCAAGCTCGCCGATCTCATCGATTTGCTGGCCCGTGTACTTCGCGTTAAAATTTTCCTTCTCCATTTCGTGCATAAGCCCTCTCAACGTGCGGATCGGCTTCGTTACCCGAAAAGTCGCCCCTGCCGCCATCACGCCGCCGAACAGCAAACAGATGCCGAACAGCACCACGATCCACAGCCCGATCGTTCGAACAGGCTTCAACATTTCCGTAGCGGGTACGGCGCCTACGATTGTCCACTGCGCGGCGGACAGTTTGCTTTGGAAAGTCAACCAACCGTCGCGATGCAAAGAATCCGTATCCAGCCGCGTCTCTAACGTATCCCCATTCCCGGTATCGTAAATGATTTGATCGTTCTGGTCCGCGATCAGAATGCGGCTTCGTTTCCCGAATGTTAGCGGCGCGGTAATCCGCTTCAGAACAGACGCATCCATATCGACGACAATCGCCCCAGTCGGCTTGAATGTCGTCATGCTGTAAATAATCCGCACTGCGGACAAGACATACGGTCGGGTTTTCAACTGCTCTTCACGATGGGTGCCTAGAATGATATTGGAATAGTCCGCCTTAACCGCAGCTTTGTACCAAGGCGCTTGCGAGTAATGGGGATACGGGTTCAACAATCCGGTTGAATTGCTCTGCTGAAACAGATTGCCATTATCGGCATACAAGAAAAATCCGGCAATGTCCTTGTTGGCATTTAAATACGAGAACAAAATCCCTTGAATTAAATCTTTTTGCTTGAACGCCCACTCCGTCGAACCGTCGCTGCGCCCTTCGAGGAAATTCATCATTTCCGGACTGGAGTATGGCGTAATCGTCAGACGGGTCAGTTCCTGCAAATAAATATCAAGATTGGACTTGGCCTGTCCGACAATTTGGTTGGACAATGAAAACAACTGCTTCTCCATGGCGTTCCGATAGATCGAGTAGGACACAAGCGATATGAGAACGATTGGCAGGAGAAGGATCAGAAAATAGATTGCAATCATTTTGGTTGTCAGTGATCTTCTGAACATGCCGTCTCCCCCTAGCCCAACGCCTGTGTAGAATAAACTATTATTTTAACCTTTGACTGCCCCGCCAGTCATCCCCTTGATGATATGTTTCTGAGCCATGAGATAAAAGAGCAGAACCGGAGCTTCAATCATGGCGATGACGGCAAAAATCCCCGGCCAATCGCTGCTATACTGTCCGACAAACTCGAAAATGGCCATCGGCAGCGGATACAAATTCGGATTTGGCAGGAACAGTAGCGGATACAGAAAATTATTCCACGAGCCAATGGCATTCAGAATAAGTACCGTTGCCGTAACCGGTTTGAGCAAGGGGAATACGATTTGCCAGAACAGCCGCAACATCGAACAGCCGTCTATTTGCGCGGACTCTTCCAGTTCGATCGGGAGCCCTCGGATGAACCCGGTCCACAAAAAAATACTGAACGGCAATGCGGCTACCGCGTATATAAGCGCGAGACCTGGTATAGAGCCGAACAAGTGAAAGTCACGCATTATTTTGTACAGCGGCACGACTCCCAACTGCAACGGAGCTGCCATGCCGCATACGAAGTAGAAATAAAGTCCATTCGCCAGTTTGGACTGCCAGCGTGATAAAGCGTAAGCAGCCATTACGCCTATAAGGACGAGAAAGAAAAGATTTAACCCCGTCAGCAGAAAGCTGTTTCGCAAGCTGCGAATGTAGTGCGACTTGATGATCGCTTCCCGATAATTGTCGAATATCCAGTTCACGGGCCAGGCTGAAGGGGAGGAGGCCAACTCGTAAGAGGATTTGACCGACGACAAGGCAATAAGCAGCAACGGATAAAGATAAAGCAAAGCCAACAGCCAGAACAATACGGTAACGAAGCGGCTAAGCCACGTCCGGCGAATACGCCAAGCCATCACATCTCCACCTCCCGACTGCGAAGCAGGCGCAATTGGATAGCCGACAAGACAAGAATGAGTACAAACAGGACAAGCCCCATCGTTGTTGCATAAGCCGCGCTTTGCCCTTTGGTAAGCGTACGAATGAGCAGCGTCATAATCGTCTCGGTGGAACCGAAGGGGCCGCCTTTCGTTAACGCAAAAACGATATCGAACGTCTGTAATCCTCCGATTAGAGACAGCATCAATGTAACTGTCATAGCCGGGGCCAACATCGGAATCGTGATGTAGCGCAGTTGCTGGCGGAACGTGACGCCGTCCACTTTTCCGGCTTCGTGCAATTCCTGCGGAATGCTCTGCAAACCCGCTAAATAGATGGCCATTGTCGTGCCGAGCGATAACCAGTTCGCAACGCCGACCACTGACCAGAAAGCGGAGGAGGGAGACATCAGCCAAGGGAAATCGAGCGGAAATCCGAATAGGGCATGCAGCAATCGATTTAACGGGCCTGTGATCGGTCCAAGAATAAACGACCACACATAAGAAACGACCAACGCGCTGAACAACGCCGGGGCAAAGTACAGAGCTCGAAGGAGGTTCATCGATCTGACCGGTCGGTCGAGCACGATGGCGATCAGAAGCCCCGCTACGTTGATGGTTATGCCTCCGGCAACTGTCATGCCTACCGTATGCAGCACCGCATTCACGAATTGCCGATCGGCCAGCAGCTGTTTGAAATTCTCTATCCCGATAAAATGAAACGACGGCGAAAATCCGTTCCAATCCGTGAACGCATATACAAAACTGCTTAGCGCCGGATACATGTACAATACGGTAAAGAAAAGAAGTGCCGGCGTCAGAAAGAGAACGTAGCCGGCAACTTTGAAGTTTCTTTGAGACATCTCTAATCTCTCCTGCTAGTCTGACTGGAATGGATTACTTGCTGTTCGCCTGCTTTTGGATCGCATCGTCCCAGTATTTATCCCAATCCTTCATTACTTCTTCCGGTTTTTTATTTAATGCAAAAATCCGCTCAAGCGAGTCGTTAATTTTGTCTGCAAATCCTGGAGGATAAGGTACGTCAATGAATGGAGCTGACTTGCCCTGATCGGCAAGCGTCAGCATGTTTTCCTTTACGAACGCCGGCGCATCCGTTATGCCCTTGATGACGGGAATCGCGGTTGGATCCACATAGGATTCCGGCGTGCTGAGAAATGCGATGAACTGTTCGGCGGCTTCCTTCTTATCCGACTTGGCGTAGACCGCATAGACCGTGCCTACTCCTTGCGGCGTAACGAGACCCGCCGGCTCGTCTGTCGCATTGACGGCGAACAGGCCAACGTCCGCGCTCGGAGCCATTTGCATAATGTTCGCGTAAGCCCATGTTCCCTCAATCAGCATCGCGGCTTTGCCGTCAATCATCAATTGCAAGTTGCTGTCGAACTTGACTCCCATTGCTCCCTTAACGCCGTCCAAAGTGTAGTTTTCGAGCAACTGCTGGTACTTCTCATAGGCAGGCGCCCAGTCCATGAAAGAAGTTTTGCCGGCGGTGCGATCTTGGTACCAATTCGGATGATTGGCCAAAACCGTAGAAGCGACCAGTGAATAAGGAGGCAGACCTTTAGGCCAATCGCCTAGCGCGAAGGAAAACGGCGCGATGCCATTCGCTTTGAGCTTGTCGGCAATGGCGATCAAATCAGACCAGGTTGTCGGCACTGTCAGCCCGTTATCGCTAAAAATCTTTTTGTTATAAAACATTCCGATCAAGTTCTGATCTACCGGTATTCCGTATACTTTATTGTCCAAGGTCGCAGCTTTCATCGCGCCCTCCTGAATGTTGCCGATCCATTCAGACCCGCTCAAATCTTCCATGAACCCGCTTTGCGCGAGTGGCACGAACTCCGCACCGCCCGGATGCACCATGAACACGTCGGGTCCGTCGTTGGTGAGCAATTTTGTTTTTAACGCGGTCGTGTAATTATCCGTGCTGGCATTGGTGTACTGGATTTTGATTGTCGGATGCTTCGCTTGGAATGCTTCTAACAAAGCCTGCAAGCCTTGGTCGTCGCTGTTGCGCCATCCCATTAATTGAAGCGTAACTTCTTTTTCCTGCGACGGCTGCGTGGATTCGTGAGAAGCGGAATCCGTATTGCTTGCGCTCGAATCGGGTGCAGCGTTTTTATTTGCGCCGCCGCAACCAGATAATACTGTTAACATCAGTGCCAGCGACAAGACCGTAGCCATCTTGAGCCCGTTTTGTTTCTTCGACATGGCGATCCCCCAGATGATCAAAGTGATAGGCGCTCCCGGGAAGCGCTTTCCGAGATCATTATAGCCTAGCGGTTGTGAGCTTCCTATGAGTCAAACAAGTGATTTGGGAACATATTTTGATATTTGTATGGGGACGTTGAGGGCGAGGATGGGCCACGAAGTGTATTTGACAACGGTTCTGATGCCGTGCATGGCTTACTCAGCAAATCGACGGGGGAGTCGGACTGGCGGAACATTTTGCGTCAAACGCTGCCGAGCGCTATGAATAAAACAAAATCAGCCCTTGCCGGCGATACGGCAAGGGCTGATTTTGTTTACGCTATAGGAAAACCAATCGGCGTGCGGTCAAACAGCGGCTTCGGCAAATGGATTGCCCTGTCCATGCTCCACCCGAAGCGGGCAAGCGTCGCTTCCCACACGATCGGCCGAAGCCGCTGGCCTTCGGAATAATACAACCCTCCATCTGGTCCCCGGTACAATAAATAGTCGTACAGTTCGTGCTCTTCCCACACATTCCCTTGGATCGGCCAGCCCTCCCCCAAACTCCAGATTTGCTCGTAGGCGACCGGTATCGTCTCCTCAAAACGCAGACCTAGAGTCCGGAACGCATTCTCGTCTCGAAATGGATTGCGAATGCCGTAGCCTACGCTGTACAAGCCGCCGCCTGGATCGCGGGCGATGTACACGTCGGGATAACCGGCGGGGAAATTCGCGGCGTCAATCGGCGCCCCGTCCGGCAAACCATCCAAGATCGCGTTGCCGCATCGGCCGACTCGTTCAAGGCTTAAGCTAAATCGTTGGAACGTCTCGTAAGAGTGGATCGGGCGTTTGCGCCCTCGCTCGATCCGGTACACGCACCCGTTGTCAGCCAACCCGTACCAGCCGCTCGGCAGTTGAGGCGCTTGAGGAGCGTGATGAGGGTGTGGGCTGGCATAACGGTCGGGCAAGAACGCGGGATCGTGGTTCAAAATCAACCGTTCGGGATTAAATCGCCACTTGCGAATGAAGAGACGGCGGTTGGCCGCGGCGACGGCGTATATATCGATCGCATTGACGTCAAAGCTGCGGTTGCCTTCGTGATAGACGATAACGTCTCCGGCCAGACGAAGGAATAGTCCGGCTTTAAGCGCCCGATAGCCGAGGTCGATATCTTCGTAGCCGCCGACGCCGAACGCTTCGTCGAAACCTCCGAGCGCAAGCCAGGTGCTTCGGCGGAGCAGCATGCAGAAGCCGCTTAGCGCGCCGATGTCTTGCCACAAGGCGGGATTGTGGCGGTTAAAACCTTGGGCGAACAGATGATACTCTCCCTCGGAACCGACAGGAGCGGGGATCTTCTGCATGGGCAGAACGAAGTTGGATTTCGGTCCAACGATACCGACCCGGTTGTCTCCATGCAAACATTGCAGCATGACGGATAACCAGCGGTGAGACACGATCGTGTCGTTGTTCAGCAGCAAGACGTGATCACCCGACGCCATCGCGGCGGCTTGGTTGCATGCTGCTGCGAACCCCCGGTTCGAGCCGTTGGCAACCAGTTTTACGTCCGGTTGCTGGGCTAGCCAGGTGACGGTGCCGTCCGTCGAGCCGTTGTCGACGAAAATCAGCTCGTATGGACTGTCGGTGAACGTGCGGATGCTATGCAAACATCTCATCGTCTGGTCTAAATTGTTTAACGTCAGCACGAGAATACTCGTCAGCATGGCGGGACTCCGACGAGGAACATCATATTGGCGAAATTGGCGGCGTATCGGTTCATCGCGAACTCCTTTCTGACATGGGCGGCCCCGGCTTTGGCGATCCGGGCTCTAAGAGGCGTGTCGCCGAGCACACGACAAATTTGGTCAGCCGCTTCTTCGATATTTCCGTGTTCGTAATACAACCCGGTTTTGCCCGCCAAGACGGTTGAGCGGACACCGCCGGAATCCGTCGTAACGATCGGACAGCCGCAACTGAGCGCTTCCAGTGCGGCATAAGGCGCGCCCTCGGATTTGGAAGTCATGCAGAGCACTCCGCCTGATTGCGCGGCAAGAGAATAATAGGCGGGCATGTGAGCATTCGGTATATCATGCAAGTGATGGATGGCATGCAGGACGCCAAGCAGGCTGGCTAATAATCTGAACTGGTCGTACTGCCCTGGCTCGGCAAGAGCGGGGTCGCCGAACATCCATAATCTCGTTCCAGGTTTTCGCTTGATTGTCTCGGCGCCGATCAGCAGAAAGTCCTGCCAGTTTTTGTTGTCTTCCAGCCGCCCAACCCATAGAAGAGGGATGTAAGGCAAAGGCGTCTGAGGCGAACCGGCCATGGCCGCGAATTTCTCGGCGTCGAACGGATTCGGGAAAGAAAATCGGCGTTTGGAAGGGTACAACTCGCTTAGCAATTTTCCGATTAGAGGCGTTTCCGGATAAACGATGCCGTTCGCGAATTTATCCACGAATGGGAATGCGTCGATCAGACTTGCGCGCGCTTGTTCGGGAGGGCCGAACCCTTGAATCTCGAACACGATCGGTTTCGAGTAGCCGAGCTCGCGGAACAAGGCAAGCTGGATGTAAAACGATGTGACGACGATGCAATCGAATTGGTAGTAATCCAGTATAACGCCGATCGTCGGCGGGTCCGACGCGAAGAATACCGGCATGTCCGGCGGATGGTTGGAAGCGCCGCTGCCGCGGTTGAAATAAAGAAAATGAGCATAGATGCCCGATGGCAGCAACGCCACATACCGATATCGGTTCAGCGTGTCGACGCCCCCGCTCGGTACGATAAACACAAACAACACTTTCACGAAAGCGCACCTCCGTTTCGCGGGCGGAAGCTAAGGGACTGTTGCGAAATAACGAGAAGGATATCCCGTAGGATTTTGTCGGAGTACAAGGAAGAGAAACCTTGCGTAGCGGAGCTACGCAAGGTTGAAGCTGACGCAGTAATCCGGCAAAAGACAAGGGACGGACGAACGGTTATTTCGTAACAGTCACTTACAGCAGACTTGCCAACGCTTTTAATTGCGGCGCGTATTGATTGCGGACGAGATTAAATTCCCAGTCTGCGCTGTCTTTTTTTTGTACGGACCCCATACCTTCATGCCACCTGTACAGCGTCAGCACTTCGTTGATGAAATAGAAATCGATCCGCTTCAGATGGACCCTTAACCAATATTCGTAATCTTGTGTGTAGAGGAGCGCCTCATTGAAATAGCCCACTGCGTCTTTTAGGGAACGGTGCATCATGATGGTGGAGCCATTGATCGGGCAGAACGTGAGCAGAGCTTCGATGAATTTGCGGAGGCTGGGGAATTTGACGGTGAGCGCCTGCATCGTTACCTGGCCGAATTCGTTGATCAGATGGAAATCGGTGAAGCTGATCAGCGCTGTCCGTTGTTCCATAAAGGCGACTTGACGTTCGATTTTGTTCGGCAGCATCAGATCGTCGGAACTGTTCCACGCGAAATATTTGCCGGTCGCAGCCCGCAAGGCGTAGTTCAGCGCGCTGGCCGTGCCTCCGTTAGCCTTGCCGAAGTAATGGATGCGGGAGCGGTAGGGAGCCAGCTTCTCCTGGTGGCTGGTGGAGCCGTCGTCGACGACAATGACTTCGACGCGAGGATAAGTCTGGTTCAGCGCGCTGGCGATCGCCTGGTCGATATAGGGGCAATTGTAGTACGGAATAATGACGCTGACGAGCGGCAACTCTTGAACGTTCGACATGCGGGAGAACCTCCAGTCTGGTGTAGTGGGACAGATGGGAATGTACCAGTTTATGTGGACAGGGCGGTTGCCGCAACGACGCTTGAACCGCTGTAATCGGCCTATTTTCGCGTTCATGTCCAATCGGTCTGTCGATTTTTTTCATAGAATAGCGTTAAAAAGGCAAAGGACGGGTGCCGGATGCGGATCGTCGTGACGGGGGGAGCGGGATTTATCGGAAACCGGCTCGTTCGGAAATTGGTCGACGCGGGTCATGAGACGATCGTCATCGACAGTCTGGAAGCGGGGGACGCGGGGCGCATTCCGCCAGGAGTCAGGCTGTATCGGCTGCTTGTGCAAGACCGCGAGACGACGACATGTATCGCGTGCCTCGCTCCGGATGTCGTCTATCATTTGGCTGCGCAAGTCGGCGTAGGCAGTTCCCTGCAGGCTCCTTCGGAAGACGGGGAGACGAACGTGCTCGGAACGTTGCGGGTGCTGGACGGCTGCCGGCAAGCGAACAGCAAAATCGTATTCTCCTCGACGTCGGCCGTATATGGCAACACGTCCGGAGCGACCCGAGCCATCCGGGAGTCTCGAGCCTGTCGACCGATCGTCCCGTATGGATTGTCGAAATGGACGGCAGAACAATATATTCGTATGGCAGGCGAGCATAGAGGCGTTCGTTATACGATTTTGCGATACGCTAACGTCTATGGTCCGGGCCAGTCGGCTCGGGGAGAGGGAGGGGTCGTCGCTTGTTTTCTCGAACGTTCGGCGGAAAGGCTGCCGCTTGTCGTCCACGGGGACGGCGAGCAGAGCAGAGATTTTGTGCACGTCGACGATATCGTTCGGGCGAACATGGCGGCGCTTGAAGCGGGAGACGGCGGAACGTATAACGTATCGACCGGAAAGGCGACATCCGTCAATCGGCTCGCCGGTCTGATCGAGCAGCTGACGGGCAGAAACGCGGGAAGAACGTACGAAGAAGCCCGTAGCGGAGACGTCCGAATGAGCAGACTGTCCCCGAAGCGAGCTTGGACGGAACTAAGTTGGAAGGCGACGATCGATTTGAAGGAAGGCTTGAGTGAATTAATCGGTCGCTGAAAAAGAAAGCTCCGTACTAGAGCGTCCAGCGAAGCAGCAAGCCGGAGCGCGTCAGGCCGGAGCCGAATCCGTACAGCGCCATCAGTTGCCCTGTCGCCAGCTTTCCTTCGCGATAGGCCGCGTCGAGGGCAAGTGGGATCGAAGCCGCCGACGTGTTGCCGTTCAAGACAACGCTTTGCAAGGCTTTGTCAAGCGGCAGGTCGAGGCGTTCACAGATTGCTTCGATCATACGCAAATTGGCACTGTGGGGCACAAGCCAGTCGAGTTTCTCAAGCGGGATACCGGCGCGGTCCAGCAAATCTTGAACACCGCTAGGTACGACGGTCAGCGCCCATTTGTATACTTCGCGGCCATTCTGGACGATTTTCGCGCCCGGATCGCAGTAAACATGCATACCACCAGAGCCGTCGGTATCGGCATTGGCGGCAAGAAACGAGCCTTCGTTCGCCGTTTCCAGAAGTACGGCTCCCGCACCGTCGCCGAACAGAATACAAGTCGAACGGTCGGTATAATCGGTAATTCTCGTCAGCGACTCTGCGCCGAGAACGAGCACTTTGCGGTAAGTGCCGGACAGCAGCAGCCCGTTCGCGAGTTGCAGCGCGGAGACGAAACCCGCGCATGCCGCACTGACGTCTATCGCGAATGCGCTGCGGGCGCCGATTGCAGACTGTACTTGAGAAGCAACGGACGGAAACGGACGCTCGGGCGTCGTGGTGGCGACAAGAATCGCATCGATCTCTTCCGCTACAACGTCCGGGAACCGGGAGAGCAGATCGCGTACGGCGGCAATAGCCAAGTCGCTCGTCGTTTCATTATCCGCCGCGCGATGGCGAACTTCAATACCGGTTCGGCGAACGATCCACTCATCGTTCGTGTCGACCAATCGCTCCAAATCTGCATTCGTAATCGTCTCTTCGGGAACATAACTTCCAATAGCCGCAATGCGAGCGTTCGAGACGAAATGGTTTAGGCGATCGTTAACGGCGGTAGTGGTGCTCATCTGGACCACGCTCCTTGATGCGTTTATTTTTAGCACCTGGTATTAGTATCTGTTACTTATAATTTAGTACCGATCGACGGATCTGTCAAGATGAGATTTCAGCAGTAGTGGAGAGACCGAAGTAAAAAAAGTCCAAAAAAGAGAGTAACAATTATTCTATATTCGAATGGGCAGTTGCGGTAAATTATGAATCATCAACTGCCGGAGGTCGAATAGGGATGATTGTTCAGTTTCATATTTCATGGCGTATAGGGCCAGGGCAAGGGCATATAGCGGTAACAAACGGCGAAATTGCCCATTTGGCGATTGTACAAGGTTCAGGAAGTTGCGAAGGAGAACGTTTCTTCGCCGCCGAAGAGGCATTCAGATTAGAAGTTGCTGTTAGGCTGATTCCATCCGACGCGAAAGATGTACCTGTCGTGACGGTTGACACGGATCGGCCTTTTAGCTTTTTCCTGCGTGACGTTAACGATGTACAGCCGATATTTATTCCGGCCTATGAAGTTGCGGTGCTTGTGCCGGAGGACCAACGATCCTACGAACAGATCGGGACCGACATCGCGGAGCGGAAGCTCGTAAGCGATTATCGGATGATGGAGTCCGAACCTGAAGAAAGTTTTGAGAACGCTGCCATTCATACGCGCGAGTTGAAAAGCGAAACGTGGCTCGGGGTGTCACGGGATATGCGCATTTTCGAAGTTGGTTTTCGAGGGATAGGCGCGGAGACGGTAGAAGAGAGGTTATGGGATTGGATTCAGCCAAGATTTCACGGCCACGAGGCAACACTCCCTGAAAATGAAGGGAAGCCAGTCAGTTACCGCTACATGATCGGTAGAGGGATTGGCTGTACAACGGGGGTGACTCGCAGACTTGAAGACGGATGTTTGCCGATTCTCTATACAGAAATTGCGGACAACGATATTCGCTACCATGTGACCAGCTTTGTCTCTTACGAGAAAAGTCCGTTAAACCGTACAACGCTTAAGGGGACTCATTACTTGATCGCCGACGGGTTCGGGCATGGACATATGTTTACGGAAGGGCAAGCGGCAGAGAGAGAACTTCTGCTCTCGGATGAGGGAGACGATGAAGAGGAAACGGTACTGTATTCCCGAGTGATCGCGGCTAACAAAGCGAAAGTTCCTCGGTATGCCTGGTTCAAAAATGTTATTCCTAACGCTTATGTCCTCAATAATGATCAAAGCTATACATTTGATGGTCAAACCGGGTTCGTGCAATATTCCGAGGAGCGCGTTTGCTGCGTATCCAAATTAAACGGAAACGCGCTCACGAATGAGGAGACGGCTATTCTGCTCATGCCTGGCCAAACGGCAATATTCGAATTTTATTTGCCGCATCGTCCGATTTCCAGATTGCGCGCCGAGGGGCTGATGGCGCAATGTTTCGAAGCGAGACTGGAAGAGTGCCGTGATTTCTGGCGCGACAAGCTAAATGGAGCCGCGTCGGTCAAACTTCCCGAGAAACGGCTGGAAGAGATGCTGAATGCGGGACTGCTTCACTTGGATCTCGTCGCTTACGGGACGGAGCCGGCAGGTACGATTGTGCCTACGATCGGAGTGTACACCGCCATCGGTTCCGAGAGTTCGCCAATTGTGCAATTCATGGACGCAATGGGGTGGAGCAGAACGGCGGAGAGAGCTTTGCAGTTTTTTCTGGAAAAGCAGCATGAAAACGGATTCATTCAAAACTTTGGCGGATATATGCTGGAGACGGGGGCCGCATTGTGGAGCTTTGGCGAACATTACCGCTATACGAGGGATGAAGATTGGCTTGTTCGAGTCAAACCGGGATTGTTGAAAGCGTATCACTATTTAGTGGAATGGAGAAACCGTAATAAAAGAGATGATTTGGCAGGCAAAGGCTACGGAATGCTTGAAGGCAAAACGGCCGATCCTGAAGATCCATTCCACTCTTTCATGTTAAGCGGGTACGCTTATCTTGGTATGAGCAGATTGGCGGAAATGATGACTTCAATCGATCCGGCGATCTCTGACGAAATACGTACCGAGGCGGAGGCGTTAAAGACGGATATTCGCGAGGCATTGTTCGCGACGATGGCCCGTTCGCCGGTCGTACCGCTGTCAGATGGAAGCTGGGTGCCAACCGTTCCGCCATGGGTCGAACATAAAGGTCCGTTGTCTCTATATGCAGAAGGCGGTAAGTGGCTGACCCACGGTTCGGTGGTTGCGCGTGATTCGCTGCTCGGCCCGTTGTATCTCGTCCTGCAGGAGGTTGTGCAACCGGACGAAATGATCGCCGAATTCATGTTGAACGTACACCATGAATTCATGTGTTCGCGCAATGTCGCACTAAGCCAGCCTTATTACAGCATTCATCCATGGATTCATCTCAAACGCGGCGAAGTCAAGCCGTTCCTGAAAGCGTATTACAATACTTTTGCTGCATTAGCGGATCGGGAAACGTATACGTTCTGGGAACATTTCTGGCACGCGAGCTCGCACAAGACGCACGAAGAGGCTTGGTTTCTGATGCAAACCCGCTGGATGCTGTATATGGAGGAAGGCAGAGAGCTCAAGCTTCTGACGGGCATTCCGCGCAATTGGCTGAAGGACGGCGGTGTCATCGAGATCAAGGGGGCAGCGACTTATTTCGGGCCTCTCACCTTGCATGTCGAAGCCAGAGCGGGTGGGCGGGTAATCGTGGCCAAAGTCGTCTGCGATTCGGCACGCAGACCGGAATCGCTCTCTGTCCGACTTCCTCACCCGAACAGCATACAACCGGTAGCCGTTTCGGGCGGTCGTTACTTGGCTACGGATGAATGCGTACGAGTCGATGCTTTTGAAGGCAGCGCAGAAATCACTTTAACGTTTTGAGGAGATGACCAAATGACATTGCCGATCAGTTTCTGGGTTTCACCGCCGAAGGATCAGGTGTCCATCGCCAGATTCGAGGAAATCCGTAATGCTGGATTTACACATATTAACGATTTCAACGACTGGCAAGGCGATGTGGGAAGCGTTCGCTTATCGATGGATTACTCCTTTCAATGCGGACTGAAATATATGGTGAACGATACCCGCGTTACCAATCTGCAAGACTTTTCCTTGCTTGCCGACTACATTCGCGAGTTCAGCGACCATCCGGCCTATTTGGGTCACTATCTTTGCGACGAACCCGGCGTTAGCCAGTTCGATCGTTTGGGGCATATCGCGGCAGCTTATTACGCGCTTCTTCCCGGTGGCATGGCGTACATCAATCTGTATCCAACGTACGCATCATTTCAACAATTGGGAGCTACGTATCCCGAGTATTTGAAGCAGTTTTGCGACAAAGTGCCGCAAAGCATTCTCTCTTATGACCATTATCCGTTGAAAATCTCAACACAAGCAGACGAAGCTGTCATTACTGCGGATTATTTCAACAACTTGCGTCTTGTGCGAAGCAAAGCGCTGGAGATCGGGCTTCCGTTCTGGGTGTTCATTCAAACGTTGGCGATCGCCAGCAGCTTAAGAGATCCAAACGCCGAAGAGATGCTTTGGCAAGTCAACATGAGCTTGGCTTATGGGGCCAAAGGGCTGCAGTACTTTACGTACTGGACGCCGCCCGATGCGCACTCCGAGTCGTTCGGGGAGGCTATGATCGATCGGGAAGGCCGACGAACCAGGCGATATGAGGAAGTCAGACAAATCAACTTGCAGTTGAAGGAGCTGGGCAACGTATTTATGGCATGCAAGTCAATCGATGTGTTGCATTTTGAGGGTGAGGCCCCTGCAGGCACATGGTACGATCGAAGCCCATTCGAAGAAATGGAGGGCGGTGCAGTCGTCATCGGCGGCTTGGAGGATCCTGCTGGCCATGTGAAATGGTTTATCGTGAATGCAAGCTTCCGGGACGAGACGATATTACGCCTAAAAGCGGATGAGCGCCGCCCATTTCATTTGTTCATCTGGCGACAAGGGATCAGGCAGCCGCTACCTCTAAAAGAGGATGGAGCATGGATCTCCATAACGCTCAGCCCGGGCGAAGGACAATTGCTGGAATGGTTATGATATAATCCTCCAAGACGACAGGGAGTAACAGATTCCGTGTGCTTAATGCCATTTTCTCGACAGGAGGATTTCGGACTGGATGAAAAGCGTTCAAAACTTCAGAACGAGCACGCGGAATTTGTTCTTCGGACTGAGAAAGAAGTTCATTTTGTTTAACGTTACGGTCGGCATTGTTTTTATCGCGGTGCTGAGCGCGCTGCTGTCGCAGTTTATGAAAAAACATACGATGGAAAACATCAACCAGTACGTCATGAGTCTTAATGTGCAAATCAGCAACAGCATCGATATGTACGTTGACGATATGCAGAAGGTGCTCATGATTCTTTCGGAAGATGTTAATCTTCCCGTCATCGCGGACCCTAAGTTTGTGGGCACATACGAGGGTTATGAAGCTTACAATCGATTTTACGACAATATTCGATCGTTGATATTTTTCAAGGGCTACAAATCGTTGTCCGTGGTACTATTCGACAAACAGGAAATATTGACGACGGATCTGACAGATGGTCAGGATTTCAAACATGTTCGTCAAGCGATGAATAGTAACGATTACAAGAAAATTACCAACTTCGAGCAATCGATGATGTTGCTCCCGGGGTTCTCACTGCTGCCAGACAAAGACCATAATACGCTATTCTCGCAAGCGATCAAGTTGTGGGGCAATTTTCCCGGAGAAAAAGACTTTATGATGCTCAGCGCTGATAAAAATCTATTTTCGAATTTCCTTAACGGGGTTAACAATAAAGCGTTCGATGATATTCTCATTACGACGGGGGACGGTCAAGTCATTTTCAGCTTGTACTCGAACATTTCTTCTTATGCTGAAATTCGCAATGAAGATATCGGAAGGTTGTCTTCCTTCGACACGCTTAATCTGAACGGCGGAAGCTTCTACGCCACGATTAATCATTCTGCAACGACGGATTGGTACGTCATCTCCTTGATTAGTAAAAACAAAATTGACCAACAGATCCTGAAATCACAAATGACGATTGTCGTGATCGGAATCGTGGTCATCATCATTCTGATCGTAGCCGTCAATTGGTTCGTGACGAGAAGCACAAGAGATTTGAAGCGCCTCTCCAAAATGATGAAGACGATCGAGAAGGACAATTATCAGATCCGGAGCGAAATCAATCGCAATGACGAGATCGGCGAACTGAGCCGCAGCTTTAATTCGATGGTGAAAAGCGTGCTGGAAAATCAGGTGTTACGCAAGGAAGCGGAAATCAAGAGCTTGCAAGATCAAATCAATCCCCACTTTTTGTATAACACGCTCGATACGATCAGTTCGCTCGCTCTCAAACGGGATCACGCACAAATCTATGAAACAGTAGAAAAGCTGGCAGACTTCTACCGCTACAATATGCGGATTGAAAGCAACGACCTCGTTGAAATCAGAACGGAAATTCAACACGTCCAAAACTATCTTGAAATTATTATGCTTCGTTATGGGAGCAGACTGTGTGTGGACTACGAAATAGACGATGCTGTTCTTGCCTTTAAAACGATCAGATTCACACTGCAACCTGTTGTCGAAAATTCAATCAAGCATGCGTTCAATGAAAAGTCTCATAACTACGTTATCAAGATCAAAGTGTTCGCTACGGAAAAAAATGTTCATCTGGAAGTGGCGGATAACGGAGTCGGCATCGATTCATCGCAGTTGTATGCGATAACGAATGCCATGAATGGGGAAAAACAGGCGCATTATCAAAAAGTTCGCGTCGGTGTCGGGCTGAATAATGTGAATCAGCGTTTTAAGCTGTTGTTCGGCAGCGATTACGGCATTTCGATCGAAAGCGAAAAGGGCAGCGGCACCAAAGTCATTATCATCAGTCCGAAAATCCTATGAGGTGCTCCCATGATCAAGGCAATGGTTGTAGACGATGAAGCGCTTATTCTGGAGAAGATCGTCTATTTATTGAGAAACAGCTCCGTTACATTCGAATCGATTATAGAAGCGGGGAACGGTCAAGAAGCGCTTCGATTAATCGCAGACGGCAACATTCCGGATCTCATTCTGACGGATATCAGAATGCCGATCATCAACGGGCTTGAACTGATTGAGAAGGTTAGAGCTGGCTATCCGAACATCCGGTTCGTTGTCATCAGCGGGTATGCCGAGTTCGAATATGCGGTTAAGGCGATGCAGTTTGGCGTTACCAGTTATGTATTGAAGCCTGTCAAGGCGCACGAACTGATTAAAGTCGTCGAGCAGTTGAAGAACGACATCGTTGCGACCAGGAAAGAGCTTGAAACCATGAAGCTTTCGGAAGCGGCCATAACAGAAAACAAACGTATTGTGTTCGAGAACATGCTATACGACTGGCTGACCAATCGGCAAAGCGACATAGAGTTAAGAGCAAGCTTGGAGCGGGTATGCGGCATTTTTAACTATGACGTCTATTTCGTGTCGGCGATTATGCTGCAGTCGAATCAGGAAGTATCCAAACACGAAATCATTGATGAAATGCGTGCGAGTATGACATGTTCAACGGACGGATGGTGGATCATGGAACATCCGTTCGGCACCCCCACTATTTATCTTATTTTCGCTGGAAGATCGGGAAGAGAACTCGCGCAAACAGCCACATGGCAAACAGAGAGAATTCACAAACGTCTTCAAGATGCATTTGGAATGGTCGCAACAGTCGGAATGGGCGATGTAGGAGATTTGAGAGCAGCTTACCGCAGCTCTAACGCCGCATTGAAGAAGCGGTTTGCATTTGGCATCGGCGGAAGTTATAGCTGCGATAAGGCATATGCGAACAATGGCGGGGCTTCGCAATCTTTCGTATTCAAAGTAAAGCTTGTAGAGCAACGTCTGGAAAACAGAAGTGGAGTCAAGGCGAAAGCGCTCTTACTCGAATTCGCGAATGAGGCGTTCGTCGAGCATGTTGTTGCGTATTTGGAAGAAACATCCATTGATTATCTTTTTAACGAATACGTTAATATGGTCATTCGTTATTGTCTCAAAAACAACATCGATTTTCTGGAAAAAATCGAACAGGAAGTATATTCAGGTAAGGTGTTGGACGGTCTGGATGACAATCATGCCGTCCTCAGGTTAATCACGGCTATGATTGATCGAATCTTTGACGAACTGGACGAATGGGGAGCCGGAAACGTTCGAAACGCGTCCGTTCAACTTTCGGTCATTGATAGCATTATTCGTTATATCGATCGAAACGTTCATGAAGAGGTTACGCTGCAGATGGTTGCAGCGAAGTTCACCGTTAACCCCTCTTATTTGTCGAGAGTATTCAAGGCGGCCACCGGCCAAGGATTCGTGAAATATGTAACTGGCAGGAAGATCGACAAAGCTAAGGCGCTGCTGGAAGACGGCGTCATGGATATTGCGGATATCGCGCATGGACTTGGGTTTTCCGATCAGCAGTATTTCAACAGGGTTTATAAGAAAACGACAGGTTTGACGCCAAATGAATCGCGAACGAAGAGTAAAAAAAGTCCAAGAAACACGTAAGAATTGTACAAGAACCAGCTACCGAAGTTGCAGTAAAGTAGAAGTATAAGGCAGGATAGAGACGAACTTGGCGGCATTAATGATGAAATCAAGGCAGACGGTAGGGGAGAGTGCGATTGGCGATCTAATTGATGATCGGCATACATTCTGCACCCACCTAAAAGAAAGCGCTTACATTTTATGTTGTATTTGAACTAATTCATAGAAGCAGGTGATTTCGTTTGAGTAAGCTTTATCGTCAGCGATGGCTGATCGCATTTACGCTGCCGGGTTTCATTTTCTTTCTGATCTTCTCCTATTTTCCGATGTACGGAGTCATTATCTCGTTCCAAGATTACGACGTCTTCAAAGGGGTATGGGGAAGCGGTTTCGTTGGCTTTGAAAATTATCGGACGTTGTTCGATATGCCAGATTTTATGAATGCTCTGAAAAATACGGTCGTCATCAGCTTGCTGAAACTTGTTATCCTTTTTCCGGCAACTGTTTTGTTTGCGCTACTCATTAACGAGATTAGATCCGGGTGGTTCAAGAAGCTGATTCAGACTACGTCCTACTTGCCGTACTTCGTCTCTTGGGTAATCGCCGCCGGGATTTGGTACAAGCTGCTGTCTATCGATGGCGGCGTGGTGAACAACTTCTTGATTGCGCTTGGCATTATCGACGAACCGTTTTATTTCGTCGCCGATCCGGACGCTTTTTATCCGCTCATTATTTTTACCGAGGCATGGAAAAACATGGGATTTAGCGCCATCATTTTCATTGCAGCGTTGTCCGCAATCGACCCTCAGCTTTACGAGGCTGCGAAAGTAGACGGGGCGAACCGCTTTAAGCAAATTTGGCATATTTCGTTGCCAGGTATTAAAAATACGATTGTGCTTCTGTTCATTCTGAATGTATCGGGTCTGATGAGAGCCGGGCAAGATCAGATGTGGACGATGTCCAACGTAACCGTCCAAAGTCAGGCAGAAATTCTTGATACGCTCGTCCTAAGATATTTGAAAGATATGGGGATGATGGGATATTCGATTGGTACGGCGATGGGGATTTTTCAAGCCTTTATCGGCCTTGGACTGTTCTTGTCCTGTAACTATCTGGCTAAAGCGCTGAAAAGCGATTCCATTATTTAAGTTCGGAGGTGCCGTGCATGAAAGTTCGCAAGTTTGAAGCGTTCCCTATCTTTAATGGTTTTCTGATGCTGGCTTTCGCTTTCCTATGCTTGTATCCGTTTTATTACGTGATGATCGTATCGCTCAATGATCCATTGGACGCACAGCGCGGCGGCATTTATTTGTGGATAAGAGACTTCTCTATTGAAAACTACAAAGCAATCTTTAAAACGGCGGAGCTTCTTGACGCTTACCGGATTACGTTGTTCAGGGTGTTCGTCGGTTCCATTCTTCACTTGCTGCTTACCGCGATGTTTGCCTTTGCGATGACGAAGAAACATTTCGTATTCCGAAAGTTTCTGAATTGGTGGATTTTGATCCCGATGTATTTCTCCGGAGGAATCATTCCGACTTACGTGATCATGGATATGTTAGGCCTGGTCAATAACGTTATGGTTTACGTGTTGCCCCATCTGCTGGCAACCTTCCATATTTTAATTGTGCGAACCTATTTGAATGAATTGCCGCCGGCGCTAGAAGAGTCGGCCGTCATCGACGGTGCGGGCGATCTCGCGGTATTCTGGAAAATCATCGTTCCGTTAAGCGCGCCGGTATTGGCGACGATCGCGTTATTCATCGGAGTATTCCATTGGAACGATTGGTTCACCGGTTTTACTTACATGACGAGCGAGAAGTTATGGAGCGCGCAAAACGTTCTGTTAAAAATCATTCAGACGAACGAAGCGTCCAACATCGCTTACATCTCCAAAATGAATTCGGGCCTCAGAGTGACAGTAACGGCGGAATCCGTGAAAATGGCTATGCTTGTCATTACGACACTCCCGGTCATCGTCGCTTATCCGTTCCTTCAGAAATACTTCGTCAAAGGCATGATGCTCGGTTCGGTGAAGGGGTAGGCTTTCTGACTGATATGAGTACCACATTGGTATTTATATAATATTGAAAAAGGGAGAGGTTTACATGAGAAAACGAAACAAGATCATGCTGCCGGTTTTGGCTGTAGCACTGCTTGCTACATCTGCGTTGGCCGGTTGCTCCAAGTCCGGCAATAACGCCGGCGAATCCAAGTCAGCGCAGACGCAATCGCCTTCCACTCCGTCTTCAAGCAACTCGCCATCGGAGGAGGCAGTAAAATTACCGGCCGAGCTTGTCGTATCTTCCTTCAACTGGGGATGGCCGACAGTCGACGAAGCACAGGACAGAATTGGACCAGAGCTTGAGAAGGCGCTAGGCTTCAAAGTTAAGTTAGATGTGATCAAAGCCGGAAGCTCTGATGAAGCGGACAAGAAGCTGCAGCTTTGGGCAGCGACTAAAGCAGCCGACATGCCGGACATTCTCATGACGACTAGTTCAACACTTGCAGCGCAAACGATCGATTCGCTGGGCAGAAACGGCATCTTGCTCGATTGGAATGAAATATTGGATAGAATGCCGACTTACAAAAGCCAAGTCGCGCAGTTTCTACCGATCAGTTCTGATGTGGAAACCGGCAAGCTGTTCCGCGTTCCGCAAAATTACGGATCGAACAAAGCATCAAAACCGGGAGCCGGCCCACTGATTAGAAAAGATTGGTTGGATAAGTTAGGTCTGCCGATTCCGAAGACAACGGAAGAACTGTACAATACGCTGATCGCTTTCAAAGACAAGATCAAGCTGCCGAATGGTCAGAAGGTCATCCCGTCCGTTGACTTCGGCGAGATGTTCTGGACCAACAAATATATGTTCGACAATCCGGCTTATTCCTTGGCCTCATCAGGAAATATTACGTTTGGTTTGAACGATTGGTTCACGGATAAGGATGGCAAAGCGAAACGTCATGATATGGAATTTACCGATAACCTGTTTGAATTCGTCAATTATTATAACAGACTTTATAAAGAAGGATTGATCGACAAGGAAAGCTTAACGATGAAGTACGGCCAGTTCGAGGAAAAGGTCGCGAGCGGTCGAGTCGGCCTATTCAGTACTTGGGGTTCGCACGTGATGACCGCGAACGATGCGATCTCAAGCAGCGATCCGAACGCGCTGTTCGTTGGCACGTACGTATTCGATCAAAAAACGAATCCGCAGTTAGACAGCGCTTATATTCGCAAAGGGATGCTCGGCGTCAGTTCCTATTGGATCGTGAAAAAGACTATCTCCGAGGAGAAGTTAAATGCACTGATCAAATATTTCGAATATACGATGGGCGACGAGGGCTGGAAACTTACGAACTACGGGCTGGAAGGCAAGGATTGGGAGTACGACGCTGATAAAAAGATCGTAGAGACGCAAGAAAGCATCGACAAGTTCAAAGGTAATTTGGGTGCGAAAATTCCTGAGGGAATCTGGTACTACAGTCCGTCGCCGAACTTCGATCTCACGGTTCAATATTATGCTCCGACTGCGTATGACAAGAGGGCGGATGTCGTCGAGACGTTAAAAAACATCGGCTACAAAGGTTTCGAGGACGCCGTGAATTACTCTTACATCACAGACCGAGCTGCTTATGTATTGCCTGGACCGATTGAAACGAAGAAAGGAGCAGGTTACGCAACCAGATGGAAGGATATGGTCGTTTCCGGTGTCCTGGCAAAATCTGAAGATGAAATCAAGCAAATTATCGCGAAGTGGCAAGAAACAGAAAGAAAGCTTGGTTATGAGGAAATTTCTGAAGAGAGAACGAAAAACTTGAACACTGTACCACCATTGGAATAATTCGGCTTCTGAGCGCAAGGAGTTTCTGCTGTTCCGCTGAGCAGAAACTCCTTTAAGTGATTACGAAAGAGGTGCCTAGCTTGACGAAAGATATGCGTGTAACGGGGGAATTCGATTGGAGCCTTCCCCGATTTCTTCCTTTGAAAATGGAAACGTTTTCAGGTTGTGTGACATTAAGCGCGGGGGGAGAAACCGTGCACTTAAGCGGCTCATTGTTCCGCGCTGAAGCCAGTGGAGAACTGACCACCAGTTGGAAGCAGGAGACATGCGGCGACGGATTCACAGTATTATCCCTAGAGCTTACAGTCGGGCGAAACGTAAGATTGGATCGGGTTTGTTGGATGCCCGGCATTTGGGAGAAAGTTGATGTCCGACTCGTTCATTCAACGGAGCTGCAGGACAACTTCCTGTTCCTGCGGAAGGGAAACATATCGTTTTTCCTTTCCTTGGATTATCCTGGGAGCCGAATATCGGAGGAAGGCATTTATTACGAACCTTTGGATGAATTAAAGTCCGGAGTTAGTTATGCCTGCCATACGTTAAGCATCGGGGCTTGCTCGTTATCCGGCGAGGTTAGCGGGGATTACGATCGTGCAGAGATTGAGGCTGTCAGTACTTACATTGAGCAGCGGTTTCCGCTGCGGTTCGAGAGACCAGTGTTCGGCACTACCTGCATTACGAATCGGATGACGGACGTGAGGGACGGAAGGGTGTTCTTCTCCATGTTCGACAACCCAACTCTAGCGTTGTCGCCGGAGATACTGGAACGAGAGATCGATCTATGTGCGGAAGCAGGCATCGAGTATTATCAAGTATTCGAGGGGGTGTTCGACTGGCCGGAAGACGATTCCATCGTCGGTGAGACTCTTCGACGGCTGGTTGCGTATGGTGCGGAACGCGGAGTTCGGATCGGCGATTACGTCCATCCTGGCGAACTTTATTGCCCACACTACAATTATGAGCAACGTTGTCTGGACCGACCGGAATGGCGCCAACTGGATGCCGAAGGCAAGAGAGGCCAGATGTGTCTCGGCAATAAAGCCTATGCTGAGTTTCTCCGCAGCAGGCTGGTCGAGCATAACCGCAAATATGGAGAACAAATGATTTGCTTGGACATGTTGTTTCTGTATCCTTGTTATGATCCAGACCATGGCCATCCCGTCGGCGACGTCTATCATCAAGTGCGCGGACTTGTTGAGCTGATGACGTCGCTGGCGGATTTGCATCCCGAGTATTTGATCTGGACGAATAGTGGCAACTGGCTGGAGTTGATGCCGAAGCTTGTCTGGTTTAATCCGAATATTTATTTAACTGATCCTCACGTTCGGGAATATACGCCTAACCTGAATATGTTGAAGTTCATGGGCGACACCAGAAGGGAACAGATGGTCAGCTTTCACAACTCCTATATGGTGCCTTACCGATTCTATTCGAATTGCGAGTACTATTACACCCGAAGCAGCAGAGTTGAAGACATCCAATATTTCGAATATAGTCTGCTTCAGGGATTGGCAGTAACGCCAAATTTGTATCTCGGGGAATGGAGGACGTTCCTCGATAGAGTTCCTTATGCTATGCGGGATTCGTGTGTCTCTTTCCTGCGGCAATGGCTGCTCTTCATTCGCACGAACTTCGAGTTGTGGAAGCATACGAAGCAGATCGGAGACAGTCCTGGCATTGGAGCGATGGAGGCATACGCGCATACGGACGGTCATCGCGGCTTCCTCTGTCTGATCAATGCTAATCCGTTTCCCGGCATGTTGACCATTCGCTTGGACGGCTCCATCGGATTAAAGGCGGACGCGACTGCTTGCTTCGACCTATACGAGATATACCCGCAGGAATGTCCGATTGCGGAACATCCACTTCCTTTTGCGGAATACGGAGAGATGATCGAATGCCAGATGCCTCCGCACAGCGTCCGCTATATCGAGATCAAACCTCACGTGAAACCGTTGGGATTGAAAGTGTTCGGTCTCCCGGCAGATGCGGAGAGGACGATGTCAGGATACCGGATGAAGCTGACGGCTCCGATCGGAAAGCATGTACCTCTGAAGCTGTTGCTTCCGGAGGGGGAGAACGTTGCTCAAGCTTCGGCGCGTCCCATTCCAATGGTACCGATGTTCACGTTTCCCACCCAAGCGCATTTTCTGGGACAGCAAGGGCACGTTGCTACTGTGGAAGTCGTGTTTCCAAGAACGACGGCTTCACGGGAACTTACACACTGGAAGGTCTTGCCCGGAGGCGTAGAGATTGTTCTTCCACAGCCGGGCTGCCCCTTTCTCGGCGGGTTGGTGTCGGGGGCTTATTCGGAAGAGTCGGACGTATGGCTCGATATCGAGCTGGGTTCATCCATCCCGGCTTTGGCGGTAGCGGTGAAACCGCATGAACTGAAAACGGAGGCTCCGGCACATTGGAACCGGGACAGCGGAACGCTGAAGCTGGAAACGGATATTCATCTGCCGTTCATCGAATGGGACGCCTTCGCTCCCGGATATGGAGCCGATACATTAATCGAGCTTGCGTTTGCCGATCCGGAGAGGGTCGGCCAAATTACCGCCACACTGAACGGGAAGGAGGTGGAGGTTCGGCGGTACGCCTATGCGACGAGAAAAGAATGGTGCACCTATTACATCGTGCTGACGGGAACGGCGGAAATCGGCAATACAAAGCTCGCGATAGAGATTCAATGGAAATGACATCTGGCAATTATTTTCGGAGGAAACGAGGATGAGAATAATGACAAAGCGTCAGGCAAGGATGAGAAAGCCATTCATTGGAATCATAGGAACTATGATCGCTATAGCAGTTATGGTGATGCCGCAAGCCGCCGGAGCCGTGGCCCTTCAGGCTGATCCGTTCCCTATCGGAGTAGGGGCTCCGCCGTATCCGGACCGTTATCAAGAGGATGCTATTTATACGGAGATGAAGGATTTCGGCGCGACGTTCGTCATGGGAGGCAACGGAGCGAATACTTTGGACAAAGTATCGAATCTGATGGACGCCACTTACAGGAACGGATTAAAAGCATTCAGTTACGACGACAGCCTTGACTTCAATCGTGCGAATATCAATCAATTAAACGGGGGCTCAGGTCTTTATGTATCGAGCACAAATCCTATCGGTCAGACGTTCACGTCGCCTTCTGGAAGCAACTGGCTGCTTTCGACGGTGACGTTGAACTTGGATCCGCGATATTGGGTGACGGGCGCCGACCTGACAATGACGCTGTATGAATTCGGCACGCCATCCAGCCCCCGCGGCCTGCAGCTCGGCAGTTACACGATTACGGCCGCCCATGCTGTCGCCCAGCCAGCTTTTATTCTCAACAAATACCTTCAATCTGGACATTCCTACTATTTGGAGCTAACGAGTACGGCTTCTTGGGGCGTCGGGTGGGTGAGCTATACGGCAAATTCCGCTTCTTACGGAGGTGGTACGGCCTATGAGAATCGGGTCGCCGGAGGCGGAGACCTATACTTCAAAATGAATTTCTCGCAATATGCATACGAGGATAACGGCAGACCTTCTGACAGCGTTATCGACAATATAGCGGATCATTTCAAGACGCATCCCGGCCTGTTCGCCCATTTCGTCAATGACGAACCTTCCGGCCAGAAGTTCGCGCGGCTGCAGGCGATGATCGAGCGCTTCAGACTGAAGGACCCGGGTCACGGTACCTATGTCAATCTTTTTCCCACATACGCTTCGAACTTCCAAATCGGAATGGATCAGGCACAAGGGGAATACGTGACGCCGACCCAATCTCTGGGCCAAAAATTCAAGACGAATTCAAAAACCTCCTATATTTCTGCCATGCAACTCAATATCGATAGCAGCCAGTGGGAGTCCAATGAATATCTTTCTCTCAAGCTATGGGATTCGCCAGCCAAGAACACTTTGATCGCTCAAAGCCCGAATTATGCGAAACCAGCAAACAACCGACCACAGTTTGTCCTGAACGCTACGGTCAGTCCCAATACGTCGTACTTTGCCGAGCTTGTTCATGCTGGTGGTGGCAATGGGATAGTCGGATGGGTAGTGAGATCTGTGCTCGGAACGAAATATTACAAAGACGGACAAGCCTATGTGAACGGGAACCCCATCAATTCAGATTTCTGGATGACGATTAACCAGAACATCAGTACCCTGTACGAGGATTATGTATACAAATGGGTAGCGACTGAGCCAGATGTTCTCAGCTTCGACCATTATCCGTTCAGGGTCGGGGGCGGCGTAACCACGGATTATTTCACGAATCTGGAAGTTGTTCGCAGGCAGTCGCTCCTCGGACAGGTAGAATTCTGGGCGTATCTGCAGTCACAAGGAGAACCGGGCTATCTCAGAGTGCCCAACCAGCATGAAATGCGTTTTCAGATTTATACGAATCTGGCGTACGGAGCCAAAGGACTGCAATATTTCATGTATTGGAACGTGGACCCGGCGGAGACGAGCTTTACGAGCGGTATTCTGGACCACAACGGGAACAAAATTATGGCCCCGGACGGTTTGAACACGATGTACGAATACGATAAACAAATCAACCAAGAGGTATTGAAGCTCGGGCCGACGTTGAAAACACTGACTTCCCAAGCAGTATATCATACGGGAACGTTGCCTGCGGACACGACGGCGCTGCCTGCGAGTTTTTTCCTGAAGCCCGATAATGCGGCAGATCCGCTCCTAATCGGCTATTTCACGGATGCCAACGATCGCAAATTTGTCCTCGTGGTGAACAGGGATACAGTTAATCCCCGAACGGTTTCTTTCACGCTTTCGCCGAAACCGTCCACAGTTAAAGAGATTTCTAAGTCCAACAGCACAGAGACGGCAACGAATTACAACAGCTCGACCGGACAAATGTCGGCCTCCTTCACTCCAGGCGAAGGCAAACTATTCGCGCTTCCTAGCGGTTATTAGGCGAGTTTTGGCTTTCCGAAGCAGAAAAGGTATAGCAGGGCTATCGCAAAAAGCTGCAGATCCATTTGGTCTGCAGCTTTTTGCAATTACTGAACTTCCTGAACAAAATGCTCGATTCTTGCTTTAATGGCATCCCGGAAGAGTCGGAAATGATTCATGATTTCGTCTTCGGTCCCTGTAGCCATGGCCGGAACGTCGAATCCCCAATGCCACTTGATCACGTCTAGATTTGAAATGATCGGGCAATGCTCGTCGGCGTGGCTACGGGTGATACTTGATTCGTTGTGCATATTCCGAAATGTCGGAGCGCAAGCTATGCATTGGCGAAGCGTTCGCCAATTTCCATACGGCAACGAACAAGGGGGCATACAACAAATGAAGATCAAACGCGCCGGAACGTTTACCACGTGCATGTTAATAGCATTGGCTTTCGCGCTTTCGGGATGCATGGGAAAGACGGGAGATCTCGGCAACAAAAATATTCGCCCGAACGCAATCGGCAACGGCATGCAGTCGAAGTTCGCGAACGATAGTGACAACGAGCGAAACCGAATATACGGGAAACAGCGCGTCAACAACAACATTGTCGGCATGCATGACAACTCGCATCTCCAGCTTGGAGAGCAAGTCGCCGCGAAAATCGCGAAGATGCCCGGAATCGACAAGGCTTACGTCATGATTACGGAACATAATGCATACGTAGCCGTTAAGGAGAAAGCCCCGGGAGCAGCGAGAGCGCATCGCGTTGAATCGATGCAAGCGAAGAAAGACAAAATCGCGGATTTAGTCAGGGCATCATCGCCGTCCACCGAGAACGTATTCGTATCCGCGAATCCGGAATTCGAAAGCCGGATGGCAGGTTACGCAGCCGATGTGCGCATGGGGCATCCGCTTCAGGGGTTCCTAAGCGAGTTCAACGCGCTTGTCGAGCGGGTGTTTCCGGGGCCTTCTGGCAGCAGCCGCAACAAATAGTCTCGTGCATTCGCTCTCACGCAAAAAAAGCCGCAAGCAACGGGTAGCCCCGTTGCTTGCGGCTTTTTTGCGTGCTGGGTGGCTCCACACAACTCAAAAAGCCTTCTCTCCGCCCCCGGTCCGGCAGCGAAAAAGAAGGCTTGCGCCAACGATGAAGCGGCAATGAGCGTGCGACTGCTTTAGATCTTTAGCTCCCCGAGCTTAATAAGCTCGACAACCGCTTGCGAACGACCTTTGACATTCAGCTTTTGCATCACATTCGAGATGTGGTTGCGGACCGTTTTCTCGCTGATAAACAACTGCTGCGCAATGTCGCGGGTCGTCTTATCCTGCACGAGCAGTTCGAAGACTTCGCGTTCCCGATTGGTGAGTAGGAATTTGCTCTTGTGGTCGCTGCCTTTCAACGTTTGTCACCCCTCCTTGCCCGGGAATGTGTGATTACAAGGTATAGGGATACAGTCAACTTTATCATATGAAAGGGGTTTTCCGGTGGTGCGGAGGTCCAAGAAAATGGGCTGATGCACTTTATCGCCTTTGGTTTGAATTCAAAATGCATCATGCATCATCATGTACATGAGGGAATGTGAATCCTCAGAACGAATGATGAACATTCCAATTCAGGTTGAATTGAGTAGCTTAAGGCTAGATCAGTTATTCGAACGATCCCGTTCGTGTTTTGTATATTCGCATAAGTATATAGTAAACTATCTAAAACCTCTGCTCTGGCAAAAGTCATTTGGAAGGTATGGTTGATATGAAACCAAAAGTGTACGTTACAAGACAAATCCCGGATGAAGTGTTAGCCATGATTCGGCAGACCTGCGAGGTGCGCGTATGGTCAGAGAGCGATGTGCCGGTGCCGCGCGATGTGTTGGAACGAGAGATTGCCGATGTTGAAGGTTTGTATTGTTTATTGACTGATCAGGTCGACGAGGCTCTATTAGAGCGGGCTCCCCGATTAAAGGTAGTGAGTAATATGGCAGTCGGATACAACAACATTGATGTGGAGGCTGCGACACGACGCGGTATCATGGTGACCAATACACCTGATGTACTGACGGAAACAACAGCAGACCTTACTTTCGCGCTGTTGATGGCCACAGCACGGCGGCTGCTGGAGGCTTCGGAATACTTGCGCAGAGGAGCTTGGCGGACTTGGTCTCCCATGTTGCTGACGGGTCAAGATGTATTTGGCTCCACCCTCGGCATTATTGGGATGGGGCGAATCGGGGAAGCGGTGGTCAGGCGTGCAAAGGGATTTAACATGAATGTGCTGTATTGCAACCGCACACGAAAGCCAGTGGCGGAAGAAGCTTACGGGATTCGATACACCGATATGAACGAGTTGCTTCGTCAATCAGACTTCGTCTGTGTGCTGGCCCCTTATACGCCGCAGACACATGATTTGATTGGTGCGGCAGAGTTGCGCCAGATGAAACCGACAGCTGTGCTTATCAATACCGCCCGTGGCGGGATTGTCAATGAGGATGCCTTGTACGAAGCGCTGCGAGACGGCACGATCTGGGCCGCCGGCCTGGACGTATTCGAGCGTGAGCCGGTTGTCCCCGACCATCCGTTGTTGACTTTGCCAAACTTGGTCAGTTTGCCACACATCGGCAGCGCCAGTGTTGCAACGCGTATCAAGATGGCGAGCTTGGCCGCTAATCAATTGATCGATGCAATGTCTGGACATCGTCCGGCTCATCTGGTGAATCCGAGCGTAAAGGAAATAAACTAAGCCATCTTTTCGCTGCCGGACCATGGGCGTAGAGAAGGCTTTTTGATGTGTAAGTTCAGCGAAATTAAAAAACCAGCGATGCATTTAAGTCATCGCTGGTTCTAAAGGGCAAATGAGATTTCCATGATTTCAAAATCAGTTTTGCATTTGGCTTTTAACATAAAATCAATGCCCAATATGCCGTCAAAGCCGTAGGATTCTTGAATCGATCCGAGTTGAATAGGAAAATCATTTAATGCGATGTTTTCAATATGAAGTTCTGAGATCAATTGCTCGTAGCAAATTTCACACATCGGTGTCAAAAACCGTTGCGGCACATCCGGTATCAAGCAGGACGTTGGACAACAGGACGGATTGACCCTTATGGGTTAAGGTCAAAGTAACAATCGGCAAGCCGTGCTGAAGAACGATCTTCATGTCTGTTGCCGCACGCCTGAGAAGAACTCTTCAACCACTTCTACATCGTTTCGGCTCGTATGGAATACATAAAGCTCACGTGACGGATGCAGCTTGTGAAATTGCTTGTACCCATTCCATGCTTCTTGTGGGTTTTCGTAATCCTGTATAACCGCCATTTCCTCTAATAGACGCACACGATCATTGGAGCTTGCTTTCAACGCTTCAACTAATACAAAACGACTCGGATGGGATTCGGCAATTTCTACCCATTTCATCGGCATCACCTCGCCTGTCATTCCATTTTAATAAATTATAGCATATGAAAATGACATGGGAGGAAGATTATGAGTCTTACCGAGCCCCGCCGCCAATGATCACATCAAGATGACGGGAAGTGTCATAGACGAGTTGAAGCGGATCGGTCGCATAGATGCCCAGTTCGGCGGTAAGCGTGTCCGTGTAACCGATGTCCTGCAGCGCCTGTCGAACGGCGTGCCAATTGACGTCCCCGGCGAGCAGGGAGACGAAGCCGTGACCGTTGCCTACTGAGGTTAGGAAGTCTTTGACATGGATTTTGAATATGCGCGAACCTAGTATTCGAATCCACTGTTCGGGATAACCGTAAAGCAGCACGTTGCCGACATCGAAATAGACGCCAACGTGAGCGGAACCGATTTTGTCCACGTATGCGGCCATTTCGAGCGGAGACAGCAAAAATTTGTTCCATACGTTCTCGATACCGATGCGCGTATGACGCTTTTCCGCTTCGGGCGCAAGCAGTTGGAGCTCATGCTGGCTGCGTTCATAACATTGGTCGTACGAAGTTTCCGGGTTGACCGATCCCGGGACGACAAGTACGGTATCGATGCCGAGAAGCTCGGCCAGCTCCAACTGTTTGATCACAACCTTGCGGCCTTGTGCGCGAACTGACGCGTCTGCCGAGGATAGAGGATTTTGCCACAACAGCCCCGTCGACAAGCTGCGCAATTGAAGGCCATAATCCCGCGCCAACCGTCCGACTTTCTCCGCTTCTGCAGCGGTTGTATCCATCGTGAACCCGATACCGCCGGGCTCGTATAAGTTGAGTTCGACCGCGTCGTATCCGGCTTCGCTGCTGATGGCGAAAATTTTTTCCAGCGACGTATCCGGCTTGAAGCACCATTGATTAATTGATTTTAGCAAAAGGCTCTCTCCTTCCGGGAACGACCGGTTTGCCGATGGCGGCTGATTCATTCGCGGCCAATGTGACGGCTAAAGTGTCGGCAGCATCGGAATAATCGCCCAAGAGCAGATCGGGCTTGTTGAAGCGAATCGCTTCGACGAATGTTTTGTTTTGCTCGTAATAGAAATCGACTTCCGACGTTTCGGTCAAATCTTGATGCTCGTCCTTAATGCGCAATGTCGCACCTGAGATCGCAAGGTAAAAGTCATGGCCGAAAAATTCGACCCCGCTGCGTCCGGCGTATTTTCCGAGAGAACTGCTCGTAATATTGCCGATCGCTCCCGACTCCAATCTGAAAGAGACGGTTCCGACATCGTAGGCCGTAGCGTCGGGATAGATGTTACGGATGTATCTTTGCTCATGAATGGCGTTCACTTCTGCAAAATCTCCCGCCAAATAACGGATCAAATCAAGCTGATGCGTGGACTGTTCGACGAGCTGTCCGCCGGATTGTTCCAGCATCCTCCACCATCTCACGCCCGGCATCCCTTCAACACGATAAGCAAGCACCAAGTCTACCTGCTTATCGGCCAAATAGGCTTTCGCTTTTGCCACAATATCCAAATAACGCAAACAGTAGCCGGAAGTGTGAATAATACCGGATTCGCGAATGACACGTTCTTTCTGCCGGACTTCGTCCATGCTTAAACCGACCGGCTTCTCCGACAGCAGGTGAATGCCTTGACTTGCCGCCGCTTCTTCGATGCCCGACCGTGCAAAAGGAGGAGTACATACGAATAAAGCGTCGATTTCGCCTGAATGAATCAACTGCTCGTAACTCGCGAAAGATTGGGCGCCGTACTTTTCAGCCACTTCTTGGGACCGAATTTGATCGATATCGTACACTGCCGTGACCTGGGCATGCTCAATTCTGCGTAATGTCTGAATATGATGCTCCGCCATGCCGCCAACCCCGATAAAACCAAATCTGACCGTCATTGCCATGCTCCTCTCCGAATTCCGAATCGGACGATGATCCGCTTCGTTACACCTAGAAGAATAGGATATTCGGGAGAGCCTGTCGTTATTGGAATCCGGTCATTATTTACGCAAAACGCTACGAATCCGCCGTGTCGGCGGGAAACCATCCAAGCCGCTGCTGCTTGCGCCATTCGGAGGGAGATATGCCTTCCGTCTGTTTGAACCATTGGGAGAAGGAGTGCAGCCGAGTAAACCCGATCCGTTCCGCGATGTCCTTCAGGTCTTTGTCCGCAGAGCTCAGCAGCCATTTGGCTTCCGTCATCCGGCATTGCTGTTGATAATGTTTCGGACTCATATGGTAGATTTGCTCGAATAATCGGCGAAAACCCGCCTCGGACAAACCGGCGAGGGCGGCAATGCTCGATATTTGTACCCGCTGCTGCAAATTCTCGCGGATATAATCGGCGGCGCTCGTAATCGTTAGCGTCTGCTGGTTTTTCCGAGAATGCTCCAGCAAGAACAACAGAATGACTTCCGTCCAGGCGATAGAAGTCAGACGTTGTTCTTTCACGTGAGAAATCTGAATTCTCAGCCACTCGCGGTAAAGGCGTTCGAATCGTTCCTTATCAAGACGGGATAAGAAAAAAATAGCGGGCTTATTGTCGCAGGCAAAATGGGACAGTAGTTTCTTCATGTCGGAAGGGATGCTTGCCAGATGAATAACCGCATAACGATTGTAGCCGAAGCCTTCATAACGATGATCGACCCACTCGGGAACGATGGCAAGTTGGCCGGCTTCCAGATATTGTTTGCCATCCGGCCATTCGACCAATCCGCGCCCCTCAAGGAGAATACTGATCTCCAGCGTCATATGGTTGTGAAAACCGACGTCCTGCCAATCGCAATCCCGCGTGCTGATGAAACTTCGATTCAGAAATTCAGTTTCCATGCGACTCACTCCCCGGCCCCAGACAAGTGTCTACTCGGATACTAAATCAACTTTGGAATGAAGTAAATAATGGAATGAATTCGACAGTTTCGACTGTTTACATGCGGGTGAATATGTACGACAATGAACGAGGTTTACATATTCGCAAGTTCAGGAGGAACAAACTATGCAAACGGCGACAACCGCTTCTCCGGATCACGGCAAAAGCCGGTTAGACCCGCCCTACAACTTCGAGCACCTGTTGAACGACGATTCGTTGACCGAGCGCAAACCGATCCGATTGCTTTTCTTGTTGTATCGCGACAATTGGACGAAACTGGCGTTATCCATGATGTATTTCCTGATCAAACATTCGCCGATATACGTGCTGCCGATCGTGACGGCGAACCTGATCAACATTGTGACGAAATCGGGCGAACTCGGCATGAGGGAAATTTGGTGGAACGTCGCCGTCCTCGGCGTCATTATCGCGCAAAATATACCGACGCACGTGTTGCACATCCGCTATATGAGCAAGGCGATTCGTTATGTCGAAGCAGGGCTACGCAGCACGCTCGTACGAAAGCTGCAAAGGCTGTCCATGTCCGCGCACGGGGAGCTTGCCGCCGGCAAGCTGCAAACGAAAGTGTTGCGGGACGTTGAAGCGATCGAATTTCTATCGAAACAGATCATGTTGTCCGTTCTTCCCGCGATTATTAGCGTCATCGTCGCTATCTGCATTACGTCGTCCCGGAACGTGCTTGTTATGGGCTTTTTCGCGTTGACGATTCCGCTCGCGCTGTTTTTCGTTTCGTTTTTCCGCAAAAAAATCCATCGAACGAACAACGAATTCCGCAAGCAGATCGAAACGATGTCCGGTCAAGTGTCGGAGATGGTCGGCATGATGCCGGTTACGAGAGCGCACGGACTCGAACAGACCGAGATCGAGAAGATCGATGGGACGCTGAAGAAGTTGAGTGCAAAGGGATATCGGCTTGACATCGTGGAAGCTTATTTTGGCTCCGCTGCGTGGGTCACGTTCCAACTGTTTCAAGTGCTGTGCCTCGGATTTACGATCGTTCTTGCTTACAAGGGTAAGATTCCGGTAGGCGACGTTGTGCTATATCAATCGTTCTTTTCCATGATTTTGAACTCAGTGTCTCAGCTTATCAACGTGTATCCTAACATCGCTAAAGGGTTCGAATCGATTTACTCGGTGACGGAAATTTTGCTGTCCAAAGATTTGGAAGCCTATCAGGGGAAAAGGCGGTTGAAGGCGGCAGACGGTCAATTCAAGTTCGAAGGCGTCGATTTCGGCTATCCGAACTCGGAACGGCACGTCTTGTCCAACTTCAACCTGGAAGTCAAAGCAGGCGAGAGCATTGCCCTGGTCGGTGCCTCCGGAGCCGGCAAGTCGACGGTGCTGAACCTCGTTATCGGCTTTAACCGACCGATCTCCGGCCGAGTTCTTGTCGACGGCATGCCGATGGATGAGTTGGACATGACAGCCTACCGGAAGCACCTGGCGGTCGTTCATCAAAGTACGGTTCTGTTCTCCGGTTCGATCCGAGAAAATATAACATATGGACTACCTTCGGTAAGCGACGAGAAGCTGGCGGAAGTGATCCGGATGACCCATCTGGAGGATGTCATTGCGCAATTGCCGAACGGGATCGATACTCAAGTCGGCGAGCATGGCGGCAAGCTTTCCGGAGGCCAGCGGCAACGTATCGCCATTGCACGCGCACTTATTCGCGACCCGAGGATCATTCTGCTCGACGAAGCGACTTCCGCTCTCGACAATGAGTCCGAATTTTTCGTGCAGCAAGCAATGCAGAAACTCGTCAAAGGACGGACAACCTTCATTGTAGCGCACAGGTTATCGACGATTAGAGACGCGGACCGAATCGTAGTGATGAAGCAAGGGCGCTGCGTCGAGATTGGCACTTACGAAGAGCTGATGGCTCGTCAAGGCGAGTTCTATCAGTTAAAAATGCTGCAAAATTAGAGGAGGATCGACCATGCCGGGCAACGATATTCCGACGAACGAGCCGACGAAACACGAGCTGCTGCTCCAGTATATCCGGGAGCTTCCGATCGGCACGAAAGTGCCGGTTCGCCAGATGGCGAAGGAACGCGGCGTGTCCGAAGGAACGGCTTACAGGGCGCTTAAGGAAGCGGAACAGCTCGGGCTCGTCAGCACGAAGGAAAGGATCGGAACGGTACGGGTCGACCGGAAACGCCGCAGCCATCCGGAGCAGTTAACGTTCGCGGAAGTGTTGGAAATCGTTCAGGGGCGGCTGCTCGGCGGGCAGGAGGGACTCGAGAAGACGCTTCACAAGTTTGTCATCGGGGCGATGGAGCTTGGGGAGATGATGGCTTACATCGACGCTGGCAGCCTCTTAATCGTGGGCAATCGGGAGAACGCGCATCGGGTTGCCCTGGAGCAAGGCGCAGGCGTGCTCATCACGGGCGGGTTCGGCACGAGCGACGAGGTCAGGGAATTGGCGAACGAGCGCAAGCTGCCGATACTGACATGCAAGCACGACACGTTCACTGTCGCTTCGATGATCAACCGTGCGATGTACGACCAGTTGATCAAACGTAAAATTATGATGATCGCGGATTTGCTTGACCCAAGTTCCGGCGCGCGTTCTCATGCCTTAAAACAATCCGCTCAGGTGGCGGATTTCCAGAGGCTGAGCAAAGAGACGGGCAACGGGCGTTTTCCAGTCCTGGACGAATGGAATCGGGTCGTCGGCATGATTACGTCCAAAGACGTTGTCGGTTCGCCTCCAGGCCAGCCGCTGGACAAGCTGATGACACGCAGGCCGATGACCGTTACGTTAAGCACGCCGGTCGCTTCCGCCGCCCACCGGATGGTGTCGGAAGGCATTGAACTGCTGCCCGTCGTCGATAGGCAAAGGAAGCTGGTCGGCACGATCAGCCGAGGAGAAGTTCTGCGCGCCATGCAGTATGCCAACCGGCCGGCGCATCTGGGAGAGACATTCGACGCGCTTATGTGGGGCGGATTCGAAGAGCAAAGGGATGCGGACAATCGGCCGTCCTATGCCGGGCTAGCAACGCCGCAGATGTCGGGTCCACTCGGCACAATCTCGGAAGGCGTGCTGACGACGCTAATGCAGCAAGCGGCCAGCAGAGCTGTTGAAGACTTGCGCAAGAGCGAGCATGTACTGGACAATATGACGACTTACTTCCTTCGCACTGTGCCGGTGGACGCAAGTTTAACGATCGTACCGTACATTATCGAAGCGAGCAGAAGATACGTGAAAGTGGAAGTGGAAGTATTGCACGAAGGGGAAGCGGTCGCGAAAGCGATGCTGACTGCACAAACGATCGACCCGGCTTGAGGCCGGGTCGATTGTTTGCTTATTGGGGTAGCCGGGAGAACTGTGCGTGGTTGCGCATGCCCGCGAACAGGTTAAACAAACCGAGCAGCATGAACACCGAGCCGACGACGACTCGCACCGACGAGCCGGTGAAAATAAACATTTGAATCAACGCAATGAAGATGAGCATGAGGCCCATGCTGATATTCATGCGCGAAGCGTACAAGCCGCTGTCGCGGCGATTGCCGGAACGGCGGGAACGGAAGCTGAAATAGGCGGACGAACAGCAGGTCGCGACGATCAAAATGCCGAAAACCCATTGCAAAACGGCAGTCATGGCAGCGAGCAACTCCTTCTCGGACGGACGGATTGTCCGTAATCGCGACCATTATACCACAATTCGAGGTGGTTCGCCCGCAGGGAGCGGTTGTGGGAAAGCCCATCAAGTCGGCGGCACTTCCTCGGCGGATGCCCATACTTGCAGTACTCCGTCGACGAGCAGCATCGTGCGGATGACGACTTTATAATTTCTGTCCCCGCTTTCGTACACTTTGTTACCGAGCAGTTTGCGGGCGAATTCGGCGTGAGTGTTGATTTTGTAAATGCTGAGGCCGACGAAAATTTCGAGATCGCGCTTCAGCTTCTTTTTCAGCTCCGTCTGCGTCAAAATGTCGATGTCCGTCCCTACGCGGTCGTTTTGCTCCAAAATCGTCACGATTTGCCTCACGACGTTTTCTTTCCGCGTTTCCTTAGCCAGTTTCATATCGTTCTTCAATGTCTCGAGCTGATCGCGGAGTTCGTAATTGTCTCTGTACACGCGGTCGATTAGATCCAGCTTCATCGCATTGTAGACGGCGGCCCCGACGATCGCACCGCAGATGAAGAAGGCGGTCACTTGCATGAATTTTCGGAACTTCGCAAAAGAAGGCACCCTCACTAATCGTCACCCCCCGCTGCGGCACATCCACTGGACAAGCTCCGTCCCCAGGTGCGCGCCAAGGAAGGCGAACATAATATAGCCGACTTGATGCATCGCGGGAGCCAAATATCCTTCGGTCACGTTGGACTCGATGACGCGGATAGGGTCGATCGTACCGCCTACTGCGGCGACAATTGCCCATATTTTCAAGTTTTCTACCACTTGCATCATTTTGTCCTTGGGCGGCGTCAATAAGAAAACCGAGCCTAGCCCCGCCAGCAATGCCGCTCCCACGACGACGCCGAACGCGATGAAGAAGCCGAAAGCCGCTTTCGTCATGAACCCGTCCATGCGAATCCTCCTCCGAGGTTGTCCTCTCTATCATATGTATGGGACTCTCCCGCCTCCTTATGATACAATTGCAAGAAGAGGAACATATGTTTCATAAAAGCCTTCGGGATAGGGGGAGGGATAACGATGTGCGATTTCGTTCATTTGCACGTACATAGCGAATACAGTTTGCTGGACGGTGCGGCACGCATTAAGGAAATGGCGGCCAAGGCGGCGGAGCTCGGCATGAAATCGCTGGCCCTAACCGATCACGGCGTGATGTATGGGGCGATCCCGTTCTATAAAGCGTGTCTCGAGCACGGCATCAAGCCGATTATCGGCATGGAAGCGTACGTGACAGCCGGGTCGAGGCATGAAAGGCAATCTCGCAAGGAGCAGCCGATCTATCATTTGACGCTTCTGGCGCGCAATGCGACTGGTTATCGGAATTTGATGAAGCTGACTTCGATCGGCCATCTGGAAGGTTTCTATTATCGTCCTCGTATCGACTTCGAGGCGTTGGCGGAGCATGCGGAAGGACTTGTCTGTTTAAGCGGCTGCATGAGCAGCGAACTGAGCAGGAAGCTGGCAGAAGGCGATTATGAAGCGGCGAAAGCGACGGCGGTCCGTTATCGCGATTTGTTCGGCGAGCACTATTACCTTGAAATTCAAGATCATGGCATTCTCGAGCAGAAAGCAATAGCCGCAGGCGTTATGAAGCTGTCGGAGGAGCTAGGCATTCCGCTTGTTGCTACGAACGACTCTCATTACATTAACGAAGAGGACGCATCGTTACAAGACGTCCTGCTGTGCATCGGAACGGGCAAAACGGTCGACGACCCGGAACGGTTCAAAATAACGACAAGCGCGCTGTTCCTGAAAAGCGGCGAAGAGATGGCCGGCCTGTTCCGCCATGTGCCGGACGCGATCGCCAATACGCTGAAGATTGCCGATAGCTGCGAGCTCGAATTGGAGTTCGGGCGGCATATTTTGCCCGAATTTTCTCCGCTTCCGGAAGGACGAACGGCCGGCCGGTATTTGCGGGAACTGTGCAGCCTAGGGCTGCAGTCTCGATACGAGGCGCTGCCGGAATGGCGAGATGGCGATTATCGCGCGAAGGCGGAGGAGCGGCTCGCTTACGAGTTGCGCGTCATCGGGGAGATGGGCTTCGACGACTACTTCCTGATCGTCTGGGATTTTATCCGGTTCGCGCACGAGAACGGCATTATGACCGGACCGGGTCGCGGCTCGTCCGCGGGAAGCCTGGTCGCGTATACATTGCGTATTACAGACGTCGATCCGATCAAGCATAAGCTGCTGTTCGAACGGTTTTTGAATCCGGAGCGCGTGACAATGCCCGATATCGACATCGACTTCAGCGACGAAAGACGCGAGGAAGTGATTCGTTACGTTGTTACGAAATACGGGGCAGAGCATGTCGCGCAGATTATTACGTTCGGAACGCTGGCTGCGCGAGCGTCGGTCCGGGACGTCGGGCGTGTGCTGAACTTGCCATACGGCGACGTCGATAAGGTCGCCAAGTTGATACCACCGATGCCGGGAATGTCGATCGAACGTGCTATGAAGGAAAGCTCGGAGTTCAAGGCGATCGCGGACGGAAATTCGCCTAGCGCCGAGTTGATCGCGATGGCTCGTCGCGTCGAGGGGATGCCAAGACATGCGTCCACGCATGCGGCAGGCGTTGTCATTTCATCTGACCCACTGACCGATTATGTGCCGCTCCAGGAAGGCACGGACGGCATTCCGCTGACGCAATATTCGATGGAAAACCTTGAGTCAGTCGGTTTGCTCAAGATGGATTTCCTCGGTTTGCGCACGTTATCCATTATCGAGCGGACGCTTGCTTCGATCAAAGAGCAAACCGGGAGCGATTTCCACTGGGAAGACGTCAGCTATGAAGACGCCCCGACATTCGAACTACTTGGCCGCGGCGATACAACGGGGATTTTCCAGCTAGAGTCGACGGGCGTCCGCCGCGTGCTTAAGGAGATGAAGCCTGGCTCGTTCGAGGACATCATATCGGTTCTTGCCCTCTACCGTCCGGGACCGATGGAATTTATTCCACAATTCATTCGCGCGAAACATGGACAGGTCGCTGTCGAATATCCGCATCGCAACTTGGAGCGGATTCTCGGAGACACATACGGCATTATCGTCTACCAGGAGCAGATTATGCAAATTGCCTCGACGATGGCGGGTTTCTCTCTAGGCGAAGCCGATCTGCTGCGGCGTGCGGTCAGCAAAAAAAAGCGCGAAGTACTTGATGAGCAACGAGCTGCCTTCGTTCGGGGCAGTCTGAAACTCGGCTACGATGAGTCGGTCGCTCACAGCGTGTATGACCTCATCGTCCGCTTCGCGGATTACGGCTTCCCGCGCGCGCACGCCGCCGCTTATGCAGTTCTTGCATTCCAGACGGCGTATTTGAAGGCGCATTATCCGACCGCATTCATGGCTTCGATGCTGACGTCGGTCGTTGGCAATCAGCGCAAGACGGCGGAATATGTGGACGAGTGCCGTCGTCTCGGCATCGAGGTGCTGAAGCCGGATGTGAACGAAAGCGGCGTGTTATTTACGCCAGTTGCGCGTTCGGCCGATGGTGATAGCATCAAAGGAGCGATCCGTTTCGGATTGGCCGGGGTGAAGAACGTTGGTACGCAAGCGATCGAAAGCATTTTGCGCGAACGTAAGGATGGGCCGTTCGTCAGCTTGAGCGATTTTTGCAGACGGATCGATCCGCGAACATGCAACAAACGTGTCATCGAATCGCTCGTGCAGGCGGGAGCGCTCGAATCGTTGCCAGGGCACCGTGCGCAGCAGCTTGCAGCGCTTGAGCCGACCATTGTCGCGGCTGCCGGATGGCGTAAGGAACGGGAAGATTTGCAGATTGAACTGTTTGGTTTGGAAGAGGCACCGAATTGGGATGTCGAGCTTCCGAACATTCCACCGTACAATCAGACGCGAATGCTGGAGCTTGAACGGGAGTTGCTCGGCTTGTACTTATCCGGCCACCCGCTCGACGTTTACGACGAACGGTATGAAGAGCTCCGGTTGGATCGGCTCGTCGATATAGCGGAAGCGGCTGACGGGGCGACTGTGTTCACGGCGGGGATGATCGTCTCGCTTAAGCCATTTGTCACGAAGAAAGGCCAATCGATGGCGTTTCTAGAGATCGAGGATCGGATTATGGCGGCTGAACTGGTCGCTTTCCCGACAACGTGGGGGAAAGCATCGAGCATCGCCAAGAAGGGCGAACTCGTATGCATCAGAGCTAAAGTCCAGCAAGGCGACGAAGATTACAAGCTGCTGGCGGACGATATTATGATGCTGTCGGCGCCGGATTTAGCCCAACAGGTAGAGCGATTGCGAAGAATCGGACAAAGCGGCTCCAGGTATGGAAGCGGAAACGGCGGCTATTCTAATCGTCAAAGCGGAGTTTCCGCGCCGCAACTGAAACCGCAGGTGCGCGGCGGGACGTCCTTTACACCGTCGTTCCAAGGGCGTTCAACCCCGCCCATGGCTGCAGCAGCGCATTCTTCGACTCCGACTGAGACTCAGGCTCAGGCAAGTGCATCTGCACGTCCTCAGCGCGTCTACATTCGCATCGACGAGCCGCACGAGCTACCTTCGACGTTGATCCGACTCAAGCTATTGCTTAAGTCGCATCCGGGCGAGCTGCCGACGGTGCTGCGATACGAACGCGAACGCCGCACGGTCGCGCTAAGCAATGAATTCAAAGTCGATCCGACGCCTGCGTTGATCGCCGAGATGGAGAAGCTGCTCGGCCCTGGCAGCATCGTAGCGCAATAATACACGGGCGAGCATCACTTCGATCGTGAGAAACAAGCTTTGAAAGAGGCGGACGATCTGTTACATTTAATAAGTCTTTTCTCCACTTTTTCATTGATCGGAGCGTGCAATGATGGCTTTATTTCAATGTCAATTTTTTTCCGATGCGCTGCAAGTCCAGGTAAGCGTGAACGTCATTCTTCCACAGCCGATCAAGGGACCTGTACCGACGCTGACGTTGCTTCACGGTTTGTCGGACGACCACACAACATGGTGCCGGAATACGTCTATTGAGCGTTATGCGGCCAATAGGGGCCTAGCCGTCGTCATGCCGGCGGTCAATCGCAGCTTCTATGCCGATATGAAGGCGGGAAGCGCTTATTGGACATATGTGAGCGAAGAATTGCCGCGCATCGTTCGATCCTATTTCCCTTTGTCCGTGGAGCGCAAACATAACTTCGTTGCCGGGTTGTCGATGGGGGGGTACGGCGCGTTTAAGCTGGGTCTCTCTCATCCGGAACGTTACGCAGCTGCTGCGAGTTTGTCGGGTGCGCTGGATGTCCATCGTCTCGTCGTAGAGGAGTTCGGTGGAGATATCCGTCTTGCTTTAGGACAACCGGATGACGTCGCGGGATCCGGCAACGACTTGTTCGCGCTTGCCGAGCGGGTCGTCGCCAAGAAGCCGATTCCGCTGCTTTATCAGCGATGCGGCACCGAAGATTTCTTGTACGAGGACAACGTTCGTTTCCGTGATTATGCTCTGGAACTTGGACTGCCTCTGAATTACGGGGAAGGTCCCGGGGACCATAACTGGGCATATTGGGATGCCCGTATCGCTGAAGTAATTGATTGGTTGCCGTTGGAGTAGGGACGGGGGGCGTGCGGGCTGCTCCGAGCGGGAAGTCAGTCTGACTAACCCGAACTACAGCACACTGCAGTATGCGCCTCTTGCAGGCCATCAATAAACGTGCATCAACACGTAGAAATCATTAGCGCCAATCACCATGTTTTCCGCCATCCTCGCAACCGCTCGTCCCTGTTTGCATCGCTGTTTGGTTGCTAGTCTCACGCGATGTGTGCTATGATTTCTTTATTCTTTTCATGGTATTATTTTTACTATTAAACCGTCGCAACGAATGAACGATCTTGATATTGGGGGTACCGCATCATGTGGACGGTCATCTACATCGCGCCGACCGCTAAGATCGCCGAACGGATACAAAAGCGTCTTACCGACGAAGGTTTTCTCGTACAAGTTCGCCCCATCAACTTAACGAAACCGCAGTACGAAATATTGGTCCCATCTGGCGAAGTGCGGGAAGTGCAAGAGGTATTAGGAAGTGTTCTGCACCTGTAATCCAGTTCGATACCTATAGCTTGACGGTCGCCATTTAACGCTAGTGAGAGGTGTCGTTGTGTTTAAGGATTTATTCCAGAAGAAAAAGTACGCCGTCGTTCCTTCGGAACGGACGAAAAGGGATATCCCCGAAGGGCTCATGAACCGTTGCCCGAAATGCGGTACGATCCAGTTCAGCAAGGAACTGGAGAAGAATTTGAAAATTTGTTCTTCCTGCGGACATCATTTCCGCTTGAACGCCTGGGAGCGCATTGCGATGACGCTCGACGATGGGCGTCTTTTTGAGATCGATGAAAACTTGATTTCCGAGGATCCGCTCGAATTTCCGGGTTATGCTTCCAAGCTGGAACAGCAGAAGGCCAACTCCGGTCTGAATGACGCCATTGTCACCGGCGAAGGCGAGATCGGCGGGTTTCCGGTCGTCATCGGCGTTATGAGCTTCGACTTTTTCAGCGGCAGTATGGGGTCCGTAGTCGGAGAGAAAGTCGCGCGCGCAATCGAACGGGCCACCGAGAAGAAGGTGCCCTTCGTCTGTTTCTCCACTTCCGGCGGAGCCCGGATGCAGGAGAGTATTCTTAGTTTGATGCAGATGGCCAAGACGAGCGCGGCGCTGGCGAAGTTCGACCAGGAGGGCGGCTTGTTTATTTCAGTGTTCACGGATCCGACGCTTGGCGGCGTATCCGCCAGCTTTGCAAGCCTTGGAGATTATATTTTGGCCGAGCCCGGCGCGATCGTCGGCTTCGCCGGACGTATCGTTATCGAACAGACGATTCGCCAGAAGTTGCCCGACAATTTCCAGACGGCCGAATTTAACTTAAAGCATGGCCAATTGGATAAAGTCGTTCACCGCAAAGATATGAAAACAATGCTGACGAAGCTACTCGACATGCATGCAGGGAAAGGAGAGCCGGCAGATGTCCAGTGAACTTCCCTTTGAGAAGCCGCTCGCCGAACTCCGCAAGAAGATCGACGAACTGAAACATTTTGGAACCGAGAAGCAAATCGATTTTTCCGATGAAATCGGTCGTCTTGAGGAACGCTACAAGCAGTTGGAAGCCGAAGTGTACGGGAACATGAACGCGGCCCAGATTATGCACATGGCCCGCCATCATCAACGCCCGACAACTTTGGACTATATAAATCTCGTATTTTCGGATTTTATCGAATTGCACGGGGATCGCGTCTTCGCGGACGATTTAGCGATCGTCGGCGGATTGGCGAAGCTGAACGGCGTTCCGGTTACAGTTGTCGGCCACCAGCGCGGCAAAGATACGAAGGACAACATTCAGCGTTTTTTCGGCAGCCCCCACCCGGAAGGCTTCCGCAAAGCGCTGCGTTTCATGAGGCAAGCGAACAAGTTCGGCCGTCCGATTATTACGTTCATCGACACGAAGGGGGCGTATCCCGGAGATACGGCTGAAGAACGCAACCAATCGGAAGCGATCGCGCGCAATCTGCTCGAGATGGCGCAGTTCGGCGTGCCGATCATTTGTCTTGTAATTGGGGAAGGCGGCAGTGGCGGCGCTCTTGCGCTGGGTGTCGGAAACCGCGTCCTGATGCTTGAAAATGCGATTTATTCCGTTATTTCTCCGAACGGCGCTGCTTCGATTTTGTGGAAGGATGCTTCCAAGGCGGATCAGGCGGCAGAAGCGATGAAAATTACGGCGAAACATTTGCTGCAGTTCGGTGTTATCGAAGAGATTGTTCCCGAACCGCAAGGCGGCGCCCATCGCGATAAGGCGAAGCAAGCGGAAGCGATCAAGGAAACGTTATGGCGCCACTTGCAGGAATTAGTGAAGCTGACGCCAGACCAACTGAGGGAAGACCGGTACGAAAAGTTCCGCAAGGTTGGACGTTTCGGTACCGCAGGGCCAGAGCGTGTCTGAATACTCCGAGGGCAGCAGATTTCGCCGAATTTTCGTTCCATGCAAGGAACTTTTGTGAAGGCGTACCGGAGGTACGTTAAGCAAAAGTGACGAAGCAGGGGGCGAAAAGGCGGTGAAAGACGCCCCTGAGCGAGTATTCAGACACGCCTAGAATAGCCCAATATACAACGCGACCATGGATAGGTAAACGGAGGAAAAAGAAATTATGCGTAAAACAAAAATTGTCTGTACGATCGGCCCTTCCAGCGAATCGCTCGAGAACACGAAAAAGCTGATCTCGGCAGGCATGAATGTTGCCCGTCTCAACTTCTCTCACGGAGATTTCGAGGAGCATGGCAATCGGATTAAAGCGATTCGCCAAGCTTCGCAAGAATTGAACAAAACGGTGGCCATTCTGCTTGACACGAAAGGTCCCGAAATTCGTCTAGGCAAGCTGAAGGAAGAGCCGCTTGAGCTCGTCCAGGGCGAGTACATTACTCTGACGACGGAAGAAATTCTCGGCGACATCAATCGTGTTCCGGTTACTTACAAAGAATTGCCGAGCGACATTCATGTCGGTTCGACGATCCTTATTGACGATGGTTTGATCGGGCTTACGGTTGTTGACATTCAAGGTACGGAAATCAAATGCCAAATCGTCAACAGCGGCCAGATCAAAAGCAAAAAAGGCGTTAACGTTCCGGGCGTCGCGATCTCGATGCCGGGCTTGACGGAAAAAGATATCGGCGACATCAAATTCGGCATCGAGATCGGCGTCGACTTCATTGCTGCTTCATTCGTTCGCCGCGCAAGCGACGTGCTCGAAATTCGCGAGCTGCTCGAACGTCATGATGCCCGCCATATCCAAATCATTTCGAAAATCGAAAACCAACAAGGCGTAGACAACCTCGACGAAATTCTCGAAGTTTCCGACGGATTGATGGTTGCGCGCGGAGACCTCGGCGTTGAAATTCCGGCAGAGCAAGTACCGTTCGTTCAGAAGCTGATGATCGAGAAGTGTAACCGTGCCGGTAAGCCGGTCATAACTGCGACGCAAATGCTCGACTCCATGCAGCGCAATCCTCGCCCGACGCGTGCGGAAGCATCCGACGTCTTTAACGCGATTTTCGACGGCACCGACGCCATTATGTTGTCCGGAGAGACGGCTGCGGGCAAATATCCGACTGAATCGGTAGAGACGATGGCTCGTATCGCAGTGCAAGCGGAATCCGCGCTGCACTATCGCGAGATTTTCACGAAGCAGGCGAATGCGCAGCAAACGTCCGTTACAGAAGCAATCAGCCAAGCGGTTGCGAATTCTGCGCTGGACCTCGACGCGAAAGCGATCGTAACGTCTACGGAGAGTGGATATACGGCTCGTATGGTGTCCAAGTATAAGCCAAAAGCACCGATTATCGCCGTTACCCCGGAAGAGCAAGTGCTTCGTCGTCTGCAGCTCGTATGGGGCGTCATTCCGGTGAAGGGCGTGTCTGCATCAACGACGGACGAAATGTTCGAGATCGCCGTCAAGGGCGCTTTGGAGTCCGGTTTCGTCCATCTTGGCGACACGATCGTCATTACGGCTGGCGTTCCGGTTGGCCGTTCCGGTACGACGAACTTGATCAAGATCCACAACGTCGGCGAATTGATCGCCAAAGGCCAAGGCATTGGCTCGCAAAGCGCGACCGGTAAAGTTGTCATTGCCAACTCGCCGGAAGAAGCGAACCGTAAAATGGTTCAGGGAGCCATCCTCGTTGCTCCTTCCACGGACAAGGAATACATGCCTGCTTTCGAGAAAGCAGCGGCTGTTATTACCGAGTGCGGCGGAATTACATGCCATGCGGCTGTCGTCGGCTTGAATCTGGGCATTCCGGTCGTCGTAGGTGTCGACAAAGCCGTTTCCTTAATGGAGGACGGCATGGAAGTGACGATTTACGCAGAGCACGGTGTCATCTATTCCGGCCAAGCGAAAGTGATGTAAGGTTTGGACAACATCAATCGAATTCCCCGCAGCATTCGCTGCGGGGGATTTTTATATCAACCCCTTTTCCGTAAAGAAATGCCAAAGGAGGGATCAGAATATGGGGAAATGGTTTCTGCATCCGTTGCGTGTTCGATATGAAGAAACGGATCGGATGGGCGTCGTCTACCATGCCAATTATTTGACATGGTTCGAGATCGGCAGAACGGAATGGGTCAGACATGCGGGCATCAGTTATCGGGAGATGGAAGAGCGAGGGCTGCTGCTTCCTGTGACCGACGTGGAAGCTTCTTTTAAGCAACCAGCCGCTTACGACGATTGGATTACGGTGTTCACACGGGTGTCCGAGATGAAGGGAGCGCGAGTCCGGTTTGAGTCCCGCATTGTCGAAGGGGATCAGACCGAGACATATGGACCATGTTATGAAGGCGATGAGCCGCTCGGTACTTTGCTTGTGACAGGCGGGACGCGCCATGTCTGGGTGAACGGGAGCTGGAAGCCCGTCCGTCTGTCTCGGGAAGCTCCGGATTGGTATGATAAGCTTGTTCGGTTAGCCGGTCTGACGTCGGAGTCCGCTGAATCGTCCGAGTTGCCCGAATAGATCGGAATGCGGAAACGAAAAAGGGCAGCTTCGCGTAGACCTTTGTATAAGGGGGAATCGTCGAATGCAGATCAGAAGAAAATGGATGGCGCCGATCTTAATCGCGATCGTGCTTGAATTATGGGGAATGTATATGGTTGGTCGTTGGATCGGAGGCTGGGCGACTTTTGCGATCGTATTGCTGTCTGCCTTTCTCGGGACGCGCCTTATTCGTACGGAAGGCAAGCGCGTACTGGCGCAGGCACAACAGCAAATGCAAGCGGGAGAGCCGCCAGGCCATACGCTTCTCGATGGGGTGTGCGTGCTTGCCGGAGGCATTCTACTGATTATTCCGGGCTTCTTGTCGGATATCGTCGGATTAACGATGATCATACCGGCGACTCGGCCGTTGTATAGACTGTTTCTTTACCGCTGGCTGGAACGGCTATTCCGGAGCGGGAGATTAACTTTTCGTGGAGGGCCCTTCGGCTTTTGACGATTTTGAGCGATAAATAACGAAGAACTTGTTTGTTTTAACTTTCCGTTAAATTCTCGTTAACGTCTCGTTTACAATCGACCGACATAATGATAGAGATGGGAGGGAATGAACGTGTCTAGTGCCAAAAAGTACATCAATCGCGATTTAAGCTGGTTGGAGTTCAACCGTCGGGTGTTGGAAGAGGCTGTCGACCCAGGAACTCCTTTGCTCGAACGGTTTCAGTTTTTGTCGATCGTACAGAGCAATCTGGACGAGTTCATGAGCGTTCGCGTTGCCGGTCTGCAGGCGCAAAGCAAAGCAGGGTACACGAAGACGGATTTTACGGGCTACACGCCGCAAGGCTTGATCAAGCGACTCATGAAACGAACGGCAATGATGGTGAAGGAGCAATACCGCACTTATCGGGAATTGCTCAAACTTCTTGCCAAAGAAGGCGTTTCGCTCACGACGTTCCGGGATTTGCACGGAGATCAGAAAGATGCAATGACCGCTTATTTTAATGAAATCGTTTATCCGGTATTGACGCCGATGGCTGTCGACCAGAGCCGGCCTTTTCCGTTATTGCACAGCAAAGAGCTGTACTTGGCCGTTGTCCTGAAGCAAGAGGAGCGGCGGGGATCTGAGGAAGATGAAGAGTCGGTATGCGCAATCGTGCAGGTGCCGTCGATTCTGTCTCGCGCCGTTCCTGTGCCCGGGCGCAGAAACAGCCGCAAGCTTAGCTATTTGTTGCTTGAGGACCTGATCAAGGAGCATATCGGCTTGTTGTTCAGTGGGTTTCGCACGGAGGCCGTTCACGCCTTTCGAGTGACGCGCAATTCGGATTTGACGCCGAATGAAGAAGGCTCGGAGGATTTGCTGCAGGAAATCGAGAAGGAACTTCGCCGGCGCAGAAGAGGGTTGCCGGTTCGACTCGAAATCGAGAAAGGCATGCATGGGGACGCGCTGGAATTGCTCCGCGATGAACTTGAATTGGAATACGATACATCGGATGAGATTGATGGACCGCTCGACCTTGGCTTCTTGTCCAAGTTCGCCGGATCTTTGCCGAACTACGAACATTTGCGATATCCGAAGCAGGAACCCGTCTACCCGGTCGAATTCGAGGAAACCGACGACATTTTACCGGTTCTGCGGGAGAAAGATGTGTTTGTCTATCACCCTTACGAATCGTTTGAAGTCGTCAACGATTTCATTTTAGAGGCCGCTGACGATCCAAATGTACTCGCGATCAAGATGACGCTGTATAGAGTCAGCGTGAACTCAGTGCTCATTCAGGCGCTCGCACGGGCTGCGGAATCGGGCAAACAAGTAACCGTTGTCGTCGAGATCAAGGCGAGGTTCGACGAAGCGCGCAATATCGCGTGGGCCAGACAGCTTGAGAAAGCGGGATGCCACGTCGTGTATGGCCTTGTCGGCTTGAAGACGCATGCGAAAATAACGCTTGTCGTTCGCCGGGAAGCGGACACGCTAAGAAGATATGTGCACGTCGGGACAGGCAATTATAACGAGAATACGGCACGTCTGTATACGGACGCAGGCTTGTTCACGAGCCATCCGGACATCGGGGCGGATGCGACTGCATTGTTTAACGAGATGACCGGGTATTCCGCGCCGCGGTTATGGTCCGCCTTTGCGGTGGCTCCGGTCAGCCTTAGGCCGCGGCTGTTCGAACTGATCGATGCGGAAATCGAACATGCAAAAGCTGGGCGTCCGGCGCGTGTCATCGCCAAGATGAACTCATTGTCGAACCAGTCGATGATCGACAAGCTGTATGAAGCTTCCCAGGCAGGGGTCAAGATTGAACTCATTGTCCGCGGCGTGTGCTGCTTGCGTCCAGGCGTGCCGGGATTAAGCGAGAACATTCGGGTCATTAGCATAGTGGACCGGTACTTGGAGCACGCGAGAATTCTCGCGGTCGCCGGCGGCGGAGACGAGCAGGTGTACATATCCAGTGCGGATTGGATGACGAGGAATTTGAGCCGCCGGGTTGAATTGATGTGCCCTGTATACGATCCGGGAATTCGGCTTATGCTGATGAATTTGCTTCAAATGAACTTGCGGGATAATCAGAAGGCGAGAGAACTGTCTTCCACGGGATCTTATGCGAAGGTAACGAGCGCCGAAGAGCCGCTGCGCAGCCAATTCCTTGCGGGAGATATCCCTCTCTGGAAATCGGCAGGCGCAGTGCTGGCATCGAGGAAATAAGTGAGGAGAAGGCGAACGGGGGATTATTTGACTCGAACTTGAAGTTCGGGAGTAATCCCCCAATTTTTTTTGATTTCTTTGGCCATGCCGTCGACTTCCGTCTTCTCGACGGGAAGCGAATGGGCCGCGGTAGCGAGCAGCCGAAGTTTGTTGCCTTTGATCGCGAGGTCAAGCGAGGTGATCGCCTGCGATTCGCTGCGGTCGAGCGCGGCTGCCAGTTGCAGCAAGGAGCCAAGCTTGGTAATGATCTGAACATCTCCGTTGCGGATGATGGAACGGTAAGGTGCCAGCTTGCGCCGAAGCGTGTTCGCACCGCGGTAGGCCGCGATGGCGGCAGTCATAAGCATTTCCCGGTGGGAAAGGCCGTTCCAGTGCGTGTGAAGAAGCATGTAGAACGTATGATTCGCGCAATCGTTGAAGTCGATTACCGCACCGATCTTAAATAGTCTCGAAGCGGCATCAAGCAACGTACGGGACGACTCGGGCATTGAAGTTCTCGCGGACAACGGATCGTACAAGGCGAGCGCGAGCTTGCGAACTTGTTGCAAGTGCCCTGCGGGTGCGGCGGGGTACAAAGCGGTCAAGTTCCGAATGCTCTCTTCGAGCGCGTAATTATCGGCTTGCGACTCGTTATGCGGAAGGCACGTCTCGAAGAACAGACCGTCCCGGAGACCGGCGCCGCAAGCGACGACTTTGTCGGCTTGCGTCTGTTGGACGACGGCGAGCAAGATCGCCATGCCGGGAACGATAACTTCCCCTCGATCTTTAGACAAGCCAGGCATTTTACGCCTTTGGCTTACGGACACGTTGGCAAGTTTGCCGAGCGTCGAAGCGAGTGCTGGCTTGTCCAGCTCGTAACCGTGCAAATAGGGGAACGGGTAATTCGTCTGGCGTTGATGAAGTTTGGCCAGTGCGCGAACTGTACCGCCAAGACCGATAAGCGGCAAACCGTGGTGCTGGGAAATCCATTTCTCGCGGGAGAAAAGACGCCGTGCCTCCGTTTGGATTTCCGTCAGGACGGTCGGCGAGACAGGGGAAGCACCAAGACCGAATCGACCGGCTACGTTGACGCAACCGATAGGAAACGATACGGCGGACACGACTTTCCGATCCCGCACTAGGGTAATTTCCGTGCTGCCGCCGCCGATATCAACGACAAATGCATCGCGAACGCTTAAGCTATTTAACATCGCTTGGGTTCCGATGCGCGCTTCGTCTTCTCCGGACAAAATTTCGATGGAAAGTCCGGCGTTTTTGCGAAGTTTCTCGATGACCGCATCCCGGTTGCCGGCTTGGCGGATGGCCGCCGTCGCGACAGCGCGTATCCGACTAGCCCCGTGTTTCTGGCAGATGCGTTTGAAATGGCGCATCACTTCGCAAAGTTCGTCTACGGCGGAATCCGGAAGGGTGCCATCGGAACTCATCCGCTCGCTCAGGCGTGCGGGCCAACGTCCTTGATCAACGACGCGGTATGCGCCGTTCTCATTAATATGGTAGACGGACAGCCGGACGGTATTCGAACCGATGTCGATAATGCCGGTGACTTGATTGACGGGATGTTGCACGAGTTCGACCTCCAGCCGAGCGAAATCCGGTTTTTCTTCGCTCCATTGTATCACATCCAGCAGAATGGAATAAATATACGGTTTCGGCGCATCATCTATAGAGGTCCGATCAAGAACGATTCGTTATGATGCCGATAAAGCATTTTTATGTCCCGGTCGGTTCCATTCCCTGTAAAAATCGATTATCATTAAAAAAGGTCAGAAAAAGCGAAAGAAATCGCGGTTTACGTTCATTATTGTGATATCGTAGCTTCTTGCTCTCGCGCAGACTGTTTTCGGAGCCGCATATGCGTCCACTCGAGACAAGCAGGCGGAACCGAATTACGACGATAAAGGAGAGATAGATATGACGGCAACGAAAGGGCTTGAAGGAATCGTAGCGGCGAAATCGTCCATCAGTTCCATCATCGATGGCGTTCTCACTTACCAAGGGATCAACATCGACGAACTGGCCGAGAAAGCTACGTTTGAAGAAGTCGCTTATTTGCTTTGGCATGGCAAGCTTCCGACGCAATCGGAACTGGACGGGCTGATCGCGGAATTAAGCGAGTATGCAGCGCTTCCCGATGATGTGATCGCCGGTTTGCGCCTGTATCCGAAGGGAAGTAATTCCATGGCGGCGCTCCGTACGGCAGTGTCGAGCCTCGCGCTCTATGACAGCGAAGCGAACGATATGAGCCCGGAAGCGAACGCCCGCAAAGCGGTGAAGCTGCAAGCGCAATTGCCTACGATCGTTGCGGCATATGCTCGCATTCGTGAAGGCAAAGAGCCGATCGCACCGAAGAAAGGCGTAGGCGTCGCGCACAACTTCCTTTACATGCTGACAGGCGAAGAGCCTGCGGCCGTTGCGATACAAGCGATGGATAGAGCGCTCGTGCTGCACGCCGATCACGAGCTGAACGCTTCCACGTTCGCCGCTCGCGTAACCGTGGCAACGTTGTCCGACATTTATTCCGGCGTTACGTCGGCGATCGGCGCGCTCAAAGGTCCGCTGCATGGCGGTGCCAATGAAGCGGTCATGGTCATGTTGGACGAGATCGGTTCGTTGGCTAACGTAGAATCGTACATCCAGCGCAAGCTCGACAACAAAGAGAAAATTATGGGCTTCGGACACCGCGTTTACAAAAACGGCGATCCGCGCGCCAAACATTTGATGCAAATGTCCCGCCAGCTCGGCGAGCTGAAAGGCAACATGGAATTGTACGAAATGTCGATCAAGATCGAAGAACTCGTAACCGGCCAGAAAGGTTTGAAGCCGAACGTCGACTTCTACTCCGCATCTTGCTATACGATGCTCGGCATTCCGCGCGACTTGTTCACGCCGATCTTCGCCATCAGCCGCGTATCCGGCTGGAGCGCGCACATTCTCGAGCAATACGTAGACAATCGTCTGATCCGTCCGCGCGCCGAATACGTCGGGCCGGTAGACCAGCATTACGTTCCGATCTCGGAACGCGGTTAAGTCGTGTTCAAAAAGTTCGATGTTCAGCACCGAGAAGGTTGGATGAAGCACGGGAATGAGGAGCGGAGCGTAGGCAAACCTACGTGAGCACCGGAAGTTCCGTGCAGCATTCAAGATTCGATGCCGAATTAGCTCCCTGACTCACTTCGTGATCAACATCGGACTTTTTGAACTACCTCTTCGACACGAAGCTATCCGGCGGCTTGTTCCCTTCGCCTTTGAAGGCGTCAAGACGCCGGTTTCTTACGACAACAAATCGACCTAAATCTGGAGGAGAATACGCATGCAACTCGAAAAATTCGCAGCACCGACTTCCGGTGAGAAAATTACGGTAACAAACGGCGTTCTTAACGTTCCTAACAATCCGATCATTCCATTTATCGAAGGCGACGGCACGGGCCGCGACATCTGGAAAGCTTCCAAACGCGTGCTTGACGCAGCGGTAGAGAAAGCTTACAACGGCGAGAAAAAAATCGCTTGGTACGAAGTGTTCGCAGGCGAAAAAGCATTCAATTCTTACGGCGAGTGGCTTCCTGCCGACACGCTGACTGCGATCCGCGAAATGATCATCGCGATCAAAGGTCCTTTGACGACGCCAATCGGCGGCGGCATCCGTTCTTTGAACGTAGCGCTTCGTCAAGAGCTCGATCTGTATGTGTGCTTGCGCCCGGTTCGTTACTTCGACGGCGTACCTTCCCCGGTAAAACGCCCTGAGCTTGTAGACATGGTCATTTTCCGCGAAAATACGGAAGACATCTATGCAGGCATCGAGTATCAATCCGGCACCGAGCAAGTGAAAAAAGTGCTTGAGTTCCTGCAAAAGGAAATGGGCGTTAACAAAATCCGTTTCCCTGAAACTTCCGGTATCGGTATTAAGCCTGTTTCCGAAGAAGGTTCGAAACGCCTCGTTCGCGCGGCGATCGAATATGCCATTAAACACGGCCGCAAGTCCGTTACGCTCGTGCACAAAGGCAACATCATGAAGTTCACGGAAGGCGCGTTCAAAAACTGGGGTTACGAAGTGGCTGAGCAAGAGTTCGGCGACAAAGTATACACTTGGTCCGAGTATGACCGCGTGAAAGCAGAGCAAGGCGAAGAAGCGGCTAACGCTTCCCAGAAGGCTGCGCTTGACGCTGGCCGCATCTTGATCAAGGACGCGATCGCAGACATCGCTCTGCAACAAGTATTAACTCGTCCTACGGATTTTGATGTTATTGCGACGTTGAACTTGAACGGCGACTACTTGTCCGACGCTTTGGCTGCTCAAGTCGGCGGCATTGGCATCGCTCCAGGCGCCAACATCAACTATGCTACCGGTCACGCGATCTTCGAAGCAACTCACGGTACTGCTCCGAAATACGCGGACAAAGACGTCGTAAACCCGGGCTCCGTTATCTTGTCCGGCGTTATGATGTTCGAGCACCTCGGCTGGCAAGAAGCGGCTGACCTGATCTATAAAGGTCTCGAAAAATCGATCAACAACAAAGTTGTTACTTATGACTTCGCTCGTCTGATGGAAGGCGCGACAGAAGTGAAATGCTCGGCATTCGCTGACGAGATCATCAAGAACTTCTAAGTTTCCTTTCACGGGAGATTCAAATAAGAGCACTCGACGAAACCGCCATCCTAGTGAGGCGGTTTCGTGCGTATCAGGCCCGTTTCCTATCTCAAACCTGCAAAATTTTACCGATATATAGGTTATAACGAGAGGAGGCGCTTGCATGTCTAGGCCATCCATCTATATTTTCACGGGAACGAGCGGCGCGGGGCGCAAGACGATTGCCCGCAAAGTCGGAGGCGAGCTCGGATGGACCTTTGTTCGATCCTGCACGACCCGAGCGCCAAGAAATCCTTCTCTTCCGGATGAGGATTATCGTTATGTGAGTCGCGAGCAATTCGATGCGTGGGATAAGGAAGGGAAGTTCGCGCAAACTGCGGACATCGACGGCAACCGTTACGGGGTGCTGCACCACGAATTGGAAGCCGCCAACGCGGCTGGCAAGAGCGTCTATCTCGTACTAAACCGCGTCGGTGCAGATGCCATCGTCAAACAATTCGTCGGCCTTGCGGTTAGAATTTTTATATACGTAGACAAAACAACGATGCGCGAGCGTTTGGAAAGCAAAGGCGTGTCATTCGAAGTCATAGATCGTTATCTGGAGCACTATTCCGATGAGGTTACCTATAGAAGCAAGTGTGAGTTCGTGTTCGAGAACGTCAATGCGAACCATACGGCAGAGCTGATACGAGCGGCGCTAACGAAGACGTCATAGTGGATCAATTATTTTAAGCAAAAACGGTACTTTTGAAGAGACTGTTCGCATATGTACAAGTATTTGCTGTATTTTTGCAATTTTGTTTTGCGATTGCGCCTTCATGTGAACAATGAGACGGGGGACTTGCAAAAGTCCATCGGGGACGATTAAAGGAGGACATAACGATGGCAATCAAACGCGCGAAAATTACGGTTGTAGGTGCCGGCTTCACAGGTGCGACGACCGCGCTTATGCTGGCTCAGAAGGAATTGGGAGACGTCGTACTGCTCGACATTCCACAGCTCGAGAACCCGACGAAAGGCAAAGCGCTCGATATGATGGAATCGACGCCGGTTCAAGGTATCGACTCCCGCATCGTCGGCACGGCCAACTACGAGGACTCCGCCAATTCCGACGTCGTCATCATAACGGCCGGCATCGCTCGTAAACCGGGCATGAGCCGGGACGATCTCGTGAATACGAATGCAGGAATCGTGAGATCGGTATGCGAGAATGTCAAGGCAACGAGCCCTAACACTTACGTTATTATTCTTTCCAACCCTGTCGACGCGATGACTTACGTGGCGAACAAGGCGCTCGGTTTTCCGAAAAATCGTGTGATCGGCCAGTCCGGCGTTCTCGATACCGCACGTTATAACACGTTCCTGGCAGAAGCGCTCAACGTGTCCGTTGAAGATGTACGAGGCGTCGTTCTGGGCGGCCATGGCGACGACATGGTCCCACTTGTTCGTTACACGACAATCGGCGGCATTCCGGTCGAGAAGCTGCTACCTAAAGAGAAGATCGACACCATCGTGGCGCGTACTCGCGTAGGCGGCGGAGAAATCGTCAACCTGCTCGGGAATGGCAGCGCGTATTATGCCCCGGCCGCTTCCCTCGTGCAGATGACGGAAGCGATTTTGAAAGACAAGAAACGCATTTTGCCGATTATCGCGTTGCTGCAAGGAGAGTACGGTTACGATAACCTGTTCATGGGCGTTCTGGCTGTCCTTGGCGGCGATGGTATCGAGAAAATAATCGAAATCGAATTGACGGGCGAAGAGAAAGCGGCTCTTGATAAGTCCGCCGAATCGGTACGAAGCGTAATCAAAATCGTGGAGAATGCATAAGCGCTGAGCGCCTGTGCAGTCGAAAGGGAGCCAGAGGGAAGCCAGCGGGCTCCCTCTTTTGCTCCTGCATGATTTTTCAAGATTCGGAATTTGCTCAGTGGCATAATTTGTGTATACTAAAGTTGTCCTAGCGAATCGACTGGAGGGAATGACATGTACACGTTTATGATTTTCTTGCACATCATCGGCGCGGTCGGGATGGGAATCTATGCGATTCTTCCGTTCGTCGTCGGCAAATTCAAACAACTTTCGGGAGCGGCCCAAGAGGGTCTCGCAAGCGGTCTTATTTCCGGGGGCCGAATCGGGCAATACGCGCTTGTTCTCCAATTGCTTACGGGCGGTTACCTCATCTCTAATGCAGAAGGCGGAGCGAAATACGCGGTAGGCTGGATGATCGCGGTGATTGTTCTGTTTGTTGCGGTCGGCGCTTTGTCCGGTATCGTGCAGGCACCGTTGAAGCGTATCGCAGCTGCCTCTGTGAAGGGCGAGAGCGCAAGCTCCGATATTTCTCGCGTACAGGTGATCAGCGCACTTATTTTCGTGATTTTCCTCGTCATCATTTGGTTGATGTCGAATCCGACTTTCAAAGTCTAATCCAGGCAACAATGCGATAAGCCCCTCTCACGATAACGTGATTGGGGTTATTTGCTTATTTCCGCCCGAATCCGCTGTGTTATAATGGGGAAATCTTTTCGGGAATGGGCGATGCTTCAATGGAAAAAAGATGGTTAACAAGTGTGTTCGGTCGTTACGATAGCGGCATATGGATACGTGTATTAGGCGTGGCGCTTACAACAATTACAGGTTTCATGATACGTCCGTTCCTCGTTCTCTATTTGTACGACAAGTTGGCAAGCTCCGTTATATTGCCGATGCTTATCGTTGGCTTGCAACCGCTGTGCGGACTTTTCGTGAATTGGTTCGGCGGCGGATGGAGCGACCGCTTCGGCAGGAAACCGCTCATGATGATCGCGCTGGCGCTGCAGATGTTATGTATGGTCGGTTACGTATTCGCAGAAGAAGCATGGCATTATGCGCTTATCTCGATTGTGAACGGCATCGGATTCGCGTTGTATATGCCGGCGGCAAACGCTCAGATGACCGATATGGTAACGGCGAATAAAAGGGCGGAAATATTCGCGTTGCTTCATACCGCATTTAATGTCGGAGCGGCAGTTGGGCCGGTTCTCGGATTACTTATGTTTTCGTGGAATCCATCGGCCGTGTTCTTGTTGTCGGCACTGTCCTACGTCGCTTATATGCTGCTCGTGTGGCTTAAGCTGCCGGAGACGGCGCCGCTTAAAGTCGGCGGGAAAGCGGTTAGTCATGCCGCACTCAGTTCAAGCAGAACGAAGTTTTCATGGAAGCAACACCGGACGCTTGTTACTTTGACGTTATTTAGCTTGCCGGTCGGTCTGTTGTACGCGCAGGTGGAATCGACTTTCCCTTTGCATTTGCAGACGAATTTCGAGCATTTCAAAACCGTTCTTGCAGCTATTCTAGCTTTTAACGGCCTGATGGTTATCGCTCTGCAAATTTGGATTGCCAAAAAAACGGAAGCAATGGCGTCCAGTGTTCTGATCGGCTGTTCTTACGGGGTGTTTGCGCTTGTCGCGATTGGATATGGATATACCAATGTCGTCGTGCTGCTATTCCTTGTAGAGTTTGCCTTCACGATCGGTGAAATGGTTAATGGGCCTCACATGCAGAAGGCGGTTTCGCTATTGGCACCGGAGGAGCAGAGAGGATTTTATTTCTCGGTGTACGGTTCTAGCCAAATGCTATCGCGTGGTTTAGGACCGATCGCTGGTGGCGCAATTCTGGTATGGGCGAACGGAGAAACGCTATTTACGATGCTCGCCGTGCTGCTTCTGTTGGCGGGTTTCGGGCAATACAAAGTATTAAAGCGCGTAGCCGTGGCGATGTCCGACTGAGTTAATGCCGAAACATTCGGACGCTTATCCTCGTCAGTAAGGCAAGAGGATAAGGAGGCGTTCGGATGAAGTTTACCCAATTAACGCTCGTCGCGCTGCTTGCTTTGACGGTGGCCGTTGCGCTAGCCGCCTGTGGGAACAAGCAGGAGAAGGCATATAAACCAATTGCGAAGACGTCGGGAACAGGTGTGAGTTTTGCCGGCTATGTCGTGAAAAAGGAAGATGGACGAATATTGGTCGTCAGCCCTGCGGAGCGCAATTTTGGCTCCGGCGGCGCTCAGCATTATCACGAAGCGATCTGGTTCGCGAAAGCGCCGGATGACATACAGATCGGACAGCGGGTCGACGTGATGCCCGCAGGCGCAATCGCTGAAAGTTATCCAGCGCAAGGAGTCGCAGCCAGCGTCAGCGTGCTCAAGGCAACGACAACGCCGGAAGGAGCGAAGCTGACGGAAGCAGAAGCGATTCACCGTGCGCTTGTGGATGAGCGGGCGGAGAAGTATGAAGTGCCTGCCGTAAAGCAAGTCGGTTACGACGGCGAGAAGAAACAGTGGATCGTGGAGTTGACGCAAAGCGGAAACGAGCAGTCGATCAATGTAGCTGTGGCCGATTCGGGTGTGGATCGGACTGCGGCAACTGAGGACGGCTACGAGCCGTTCGGAGACAAACCGCCGCTGCCGTCGGTCGTCGCGGGGCAAACAGCGATTACCGTCATGCAGAGCTCGTATTGTTGGAGCGGCCAAGCCGTGAACGGTCAAGTAAAATCGGAATGCGCGGATTATGCTTCGCCGGCGGGTATGTTGAAGGATAAACCTACAACGAAAGTCGCTCCAGGTGCGACAATCGAATTCGCGTTCGCAACGAAACCGCCGACAGCATCGGAGACGCATGTTTCGTTGTTCGAGACGGATGGTTCCGTAGTAGACGTGAAGCTGGACGGCGATTCTTTTGTCGCTCCGACTGAACCTGGTATTTATTACTTCGGTTTGTCCGTCTGGTGGATGAAAGATGTTGAGAAGAGAATATCCGAGAATTCCTCGAGCTATGCGTTTGCCATCGAGGTAACGGGATAAGGGATTTAAACCTGATCTTCGTTAGCTTCGATCTCGGTCAGTTCGTCAAGCGTCTTCTCGAAAGCGGGTGCGAGATTCGTAAGAAACCACTCGACTTCGGGCATTCCGAGCGCGTTAAGTTTCTCCGCGCTCTGTTTGCGCGCCGTCTCGAACTCATGATTGCCAGCGGATAGTTCGCTGATACATTTCAAGTAGGCATCGAGCAGGTCGGCAGCTTTCAGAAGGCGCTGCAAGTCCGGGTTTGCCGGTTTTCGGCCGAAAAGAGGCTCGTACCTGGACTTCAATTCGAGCGGAACGGTCGCGATCAAACGCTCGGCAGCCAGTTCCTCTATTTCGCGGAAATTCGCCAGAATGCGCGGATTATGATGCTTGACAGGTGTCGGAATATCTCCGGTGAACACTTCGGTCGCATCGTGAAACAAGGCGTACGCTGCCGCTTCGTCTGGATTGATGTCCTTATGGAATATTTCCCGTGCAATATTACCAAGCGCATGCGCGAGAATGGCCACATGGTACGAATGCTCGGCAACGTTCTCGGAACTCGTGTTTCTCATCAAACTCCATCTTTCGATATGTTGCAGCCGATACAAATACGCCAAAAAATGATTTGCCATCATACGGACTCCTTTTCGCTCGCCGCTCGTCATTATAGTATTATATAATGGAATGAGGTACATCGAACAGAGAGGGGAAACAGCAATTATGGCTTCTGTATTCGAACAAAGCGTCTATCAACTGATCGTGGAAACTTCCACTAACCTTCCGGCGGACGTCCGCCGTACGATAACGAAAGCCCGCGAGGCCGAGGACCGCGCGACGAGGGCGGGCTTGTCGTTGTCCACGATCGCGCAGAATATCGAGATGGCGGAATGTAACGTATCTCCGATCTGCCAAGACACCGGCATGCCGACATTTATCGTCCATACGCCGGTAGGCGCGAACCAGATCGTCATGAAGAAAGAAATTCGCGAGGCCATTGCCCGGGCGACGAAAGACGGCAAACTGCGCACGAACTCCGTTGACTCGCTGACGGGGGCGAACACGGGCGACAATCTCGGTCCCGGGACGCCGGTTATCCATTTCGAACAATGGGAACGCGACGAAATTGACGTTCGGCTCATACTAAAGGGCGGCGGTTGCGAGAATAAGAACATTCAGTATAGCTTGCCGACGGAAATCGAAGGACTTGGCAAAGCCGGACGCGATCTGGACGGCATTCGTAAATGCGTGTTGCACGCGGTATACCAAGCGCAAGGTCAAGGCTGCAGCGCGGGGTTCATTGGCGTGGGCATCGGCGGAGATCGGACAACGGGGTACGAGCTGGCGAAGCAACAATTGTTCCGCCACATCGAGGACGTTAATCCGATTGCCGAGCTTGCGCAACTCGAAGACTATATTCTCGATAAAGCGAACCAACTCGGCATCGGCACAATGGGCTTCGGCGGCAACGTGACTCTGCTAGGCTGCAAAGTCGGGGTTATGAACCGGCTGCCGGCGAGCTTTTTCGTCTCCGTCGCCTATAATTGCTGGGCTTATCGCCGCCAGGGTGTGCTTCTCGACGGCACGTCGCACGAGATCAAGGAATGGATCTACGAGAGCGGCACTGGTATCGCGATGACGAACGAAGCGGAGACGCCAAGTGCAAACGAAGGCGGGGAAGCAACGGAGAAAGCGCGTGAAGTCGTGTTGCAAATGCCGTTGACCGAAGAGGACGTACGCAGCTTAAAAGTCGGCGACGTCGTTATTCTGAACGGCGAAATGCATACGGGACGCGATGCGCTGCATAAGCACTTGATGGATCACGATGCGCCGCTCGACCTGAACGGCGGCGTCATCTATCACTGCGGACCGGTCATGCTGAAAGACGAGGCGGGCTGGCATGTGAAGGCAGCGGGGCCGACGACGAGCATTCGCGAGGAACCTTATCAAGGCGACATTATGAAAAAATTCGGTTTACGCGCGGTGATCGGCAAAGGCGGCATGGGACCGAAGACGTTAAAGGCGTTGCAGGAACACGGCGGCGTATATTTGAATGCAGTCGGCGGCGCGGCGCAATATTATGCAGAATGCATTAAGAACGTGAACGGTGTCGATTTTATGGAATTCGGCATTCCAGAAGCGATGTGGCATTTGCAAGTTGAAGGCTTCGCCGCGATCGTGACGATGGACGCGCACGGCAACAGCCTGCACGCTGATGTGGACAAGGATTCCAAAGCGAAGCTGGCTCAGTTCAAGGACCCTGTATTTGCATAATGCGGCTGTTCGGACGATTCACGTCATCCTAAGGAGTATATATGACCAAGTTTAGGCTAAAGCTGACCACACTGTTTGTCCTGCTAATCGGATTTTCCGTATTGGCCGCGGGATTGCTCATGGGAAATTCGTATCAACGAAATCATCAGAACGCGCTACGGGACCATATGATTCGCGAACTCCATGTGCTTAACGCGGCTACGCCGTGGCCAGAGGACGGTGATGTGGCTGAGCAGTCAGCCTACCTGGAGCAAGAAGCCAAGCGGTTCAAAGAAATCGCCGGCATGCGGGTGACCTATATCGATCTGAACGGCAAAGTGATGGGTGACTCCGATCATGAGCCGGCGACGATGGACAACCATCTTTCCCGGGAAGAGATCCGCGAAGCGCTCGAGGGCGGAACGGGAACGAGTGTCCGTTATAGCGACACATTGCGCGAGAACATGATGTATGTCGCGCTCAAAGTTGGCGGGGAGAACGGCGGACCAGCGAAAGGCATCATCCGGCTGTCGATGAGCCTTGGCGATATTGAACGAAGCCTGGATAATATGTGGCTTGCGCTCATATTCGGCTTGCTCTTGCTCTTCGCCGTTGCAGTTGTGGTCAGCTATCGTGTCGCGCTTAGCGTCACGAGGCCTCTCGAGCGGATGACAACAGCCGCGAAACGGATGGCCAACATGGATTACGCCATACGTGTGCCGGAGTCCGGTCGGGATGAGATGAGCGAGCTTGCCCGGGCTTTGAACGCGATGGCGGGCAGCTTGCAAGGCCAACTGGACGAGATTCGGCAAAACGGTACTCGCCTGCAAGATGTACTGGACAATATGATAAGCGGCGTTGTCATGATCGCGCACGATGGCCGGATTACGCTGTTCAGTAAGCAAGCCGAGTTCTTGTTAGGCGGCACGGCTCGGGAACGGGTGGGAAGAAGTTATTCAGAAATTAAGCAGCATTATGAGTTGACGGGTCTCATCCGCGAAAGCTTGGCGAGCCCGATGCCGCTTCATGATGAACTGACGGTGTATTATCCGGAAGAACGGCTGCTAGAAATTAATATTGTTCCGATGAAAATGAGCGGAGAGGATGAACCGGGACTGCTTCTCGTCATGCAGGACGTCTCAGCGATCCGTAAGCTGGAGAGAATGCGAAGCGAGTTCGTCGCTAATGTTTCTCATGAACTGAAGACGCCGGTCGCTGCAGTAAAAGGTTTCGCCGAGACTCTGCTTGCGGGAGCAGTGAACGATCCCGAGACGGCCAGGTCTTTCCTGACGATTATTCAAGACGAGAGCGACCGACTGAACCGGCTTATCGGCGACATTCTTGAGTTGTCCAAAATCGAATCAAGGCGAGCTCCGCTTCAGTTCTCGCCAATCGAGCTGCCAGCTTTCCTCGCGCGGATGACCGAATTGCTGGGAACCGAGGCCGCGAGAAAAAACATCGAACTGGACGTTCAGGTCGAAGAAGGCTTGTTCCTGGAAGCGGATGAAGATCGGCTTGGCCAGATTGTCATGAACTTGATGCAAAATGGCATCAATTACACGCCGGATGGCGGCAAAGTCAAAGTCCGGGCGTTCGTCGTTACGCCAGAGGACGGTGCGGAGGAGTTCGTACGGTTAACCGTATCGGACACCGGCATCGGCATTCCGAAGAAAGATATTCCGCGTATCTTCGAACGATTTTACCGTGTAGATAAGGCAAGATCGCGGAGCTCAGGCGGCACAGGTCTCGGTTTGTCGATCGTCAAACACCTGACGGAACTGCATCACGGAACGATCCGGGTCGAAAGCACAGTCGGTATAGGGTCGCAGTTTATTCTGGAGCTTCCGCTCATTCAACCTTAACGATCATGCCAATAAAACGCTATTTTACGTTGCGTTAATATTTGCATGACGAACGGTTTACAGTGGTATGATAAAACTAGGGAAGAGATTTAAACAAGCGGGGAAAATCCTGCTGGACCGGAGGGGCGCATGTCGGATAAAGTATTGATTATCGAAGATGAACCGACTCTCGCACGTCTTGTAACCTATAATCTATCCCAAGAAGGCTACGAGACAGAAGTCGTCGGCAACGGCGCCGAAGGGCTGCACAAGGCGATTCATGAATCGTACGCCATTATTTTTCTTGATTTGATGCTGCCCGGCATGAACGGGTTCGAAGTTCTCCAGAAGCTGAGGCAGAACGGCGTGAAGACGCCGGTCATTATTTTGACCGCGAGGAACGCGGAAGAGGAAGTCGTCCAAGGGCTGAAACTGGGTGCGGACGACTATATTACGAAGCCGTTCGGTGTAGCGGAACTGCTTGCGCGCACGTCTGCCGTGCTGAGGCGGTCGCGTAACGAAGAGAGCAAGCCGTCAATGGCGACAGGCGGGGAGAAGGTCATCACGATCGGCGACCTGCAAATCTTCCCGGACAAGTATGAAGTGTTCTCGAACGGCCAGTGGATCACGCTGCGCCCGAAAGAGTTCGAAGTGCTGCTGTATTTGGCCGAGAGACCGGGCATCGTTATTACTCGCGACGATCTGATGAACGTCGTCTGGGGATTCGATTATATCGGCGGCCAGCGTACGGTAGACGTTCACGTCAGCTCGCTTCGCAAAAAACTAGAACTGGGCCAGCAAAGCGTTCAGATCGATTCGATCCGCGGCGTTGGGTACAAGCTGTTCATCAACCGCAAAGCAACCTCGTCGAGCCGTTAAGGCCGGACGAGGTTTTTTTTGCTTCGGTAGGTGTGCCTCGGGCTCCTATTGCTGCAAAATGCAGCAATAGGGCGGGCATTGCTGACGCAGGCAAGCTCATTGTTGCAAAATGCAACAATGACGAGGCAATTCGGGAGCGTCTATGTCTCTTTGTAGCAAAATGCAACAATAGGGTGGGTAAAGCCGACGCAGGCAAGCTCATTGTAGCAAAATGCAACAATGGAGCGGGCAAAGCCGCCGTCGGCAGGCTCATTGTAGCAAATGCAACAATGGAACGGCAAAGAAGGTCGTCCACGACTTCATTGTAGTGATTTCGGCAAGGCCGCTTTGTTAATCCGGTAGCTGCAAACACGTTTCACATCAGATCTTGTCGGGATAAGCAGCCCCATCTGGACCAGCGGCTGAATGTTTCGCGCAATGGTAATGCGATGGACGTTCAGTTGGGCCGCTGCGTCTTGAGGTTTTAGCGGAACTGGCAAGGAAGCAGCTAACCTTATGATCGCGGATTGCAAAGGCGTAAGTGAGGGAAGGGCGTGCGATCCCATAATCCCGAGTTTTCCGAACAGTTGCTGAATAATCTGTTGGCAGAAACGAGGTCGCTCGATGATGTCGTCGTAGGAAAAGCGGATGACGATCCAGCCGTCGATGACGAGATGATTTTGGCGCATAAGCTGGTCGGCGAATTGCGTGCGATTGATGTTCCGAGCATGAGGACCGAATCCGTCAATCTCGATACATATTTTGAATCCTTCGGTGATGTAAGCGAAATCGAGATAACGCCAACCGTCTTTGAAGTCCCGTATTTCAAACTCGGCTTCCAAGTGATTAAAATGCCCGAATGTCGGCCACCAGACATGGATTAAAAAAGCCGTCTCGGCATGCGGTCTATCTCGGAGCAGCTTCCTTTTTCGTTCGCCGGAGCTGAGTGTAAGCAGCCCCGCCATCCATTCGTCATATGAAGAACGCATATCCGCGTGCATGGTTAAAATGTCGCCCATCGTAATAAATCCACCCTTCCCCGGAGTAAAATAAAAAGCCGTCCGCCCCGGGTAACCCAGGGAGAACGGCGCGTGCTTCGCGATCCGATAGCTTATTTCCGCCCCCACGCAAGCATTTTGCGTTGGTATTCCTTCGGGGAGCAGCCATTAAAACGTTTGAACATTTTGTAGAAATGGGCCATATTGGCCATGCCGATATGATCGCCGACTTCGCTGACGCTCATATCGCGGGTGAGGAGAAGTTGCTCCGCTCTTTTGATTTTACGGAAATTGACGTATTCCGTGAAGCTGAGCCCCATGATGCGTTTGAAAAATTTTACGAAATAATAATAACTCATATTCGCCAGCCTGCAAGCTTCATCCACCGTAATCCGATCTTCGATGCTCGCTTCGACGAAATCGAGGACAGGTTTGAGCCGAATGCGCTCGACCCGGTCCTGATCCGCTAGCAGCCCTCGATAATCGTTGCGAATAAGGATAAGAAGCAGCTTCTTGATCAGCATGTTGACGGCCAATTCATAACCGTTTTCCTTTTGCAGCGCTTCTTGATGAATTTGTCGGATACATTCGGCGGCTGCGGCACGTGCCTCGGGATTTTCACGGAAAATGTAATTCATCGCGCTAAGCGGCACTTTCGTCTCGTTAAAATATTGCAAATAAGGGATTGTGCTTTGGTCGAAGCACGTATTCAAGTCGAATTGAAGCACGATATACGTAAGTTTACCTTCTGGGCTAGTGTCGCGGTGCAGTTGGGAGTTACCGAGAATAACGACGTCTCCCGCTTTCATCTCGAACGTCTCGTCAATCAGGTCGACGGTTAGTTCTCCTTCTTGAATAAGAAACAGCTCACATTCAGGATGATAATGCCAAGGCACCGAACCGGAGCGATTGCGGGTCTGTTGCCAGATGCGCAAAGAAAGCAGCGGATTCTCGTACTGGATCTTTTCTCTGGTCGCTTGCACGGGCGCGGTTCATCCCCTTAAATGACAAAATCACATAATATTCTCGTAGAAGGGCGAATGGGAAAATTGCCGGAGTATGTTACACTTATTGTAATTTGAATAGGGCTTGCCCGCAAGGAGGACAAGTATTTTGTCAAAAGTTAACGTAGGCATGATCGGTTGCGGCGGCATCGCCATAGGGAAACATTTGCCTTCGCTTGCCAAAATCCCGGAAGCGCAAGTGGTTGCGTTCTTCGACGTTGCCGCCGACCGGGCACATGATGCGAAAAATCGTTTCGGTACACACGACGCGAGGGTGTACCATGACGTATACGAGTTGCTGCGTGACCCGGACGTTCATGTCGTGCATGTCTGCACACCGAACGATACGCATGCCGAAATCTCGATCGCGGCGCTTGAACACGGCAAACATGTGTTGTGTGAGAAACCGATGGCCAGGACGTCGCACGACGCTCGCCGCATGCTTGAAACTTCGGAACGTACCGGCAAGAAGCTAAGCATCGCGTACCAGAATCGGTTCCGCGCAGACAGCCGTTGGCTGTACGAGGCATGTCGAGCAGGTGAGCTCGGAGAAGTGTATTTGGCGAAAGCCCACGCGGTTCGCCGCCGCGCCGTGCCGACTTGGGGCGTATTTCTCGACAAGGAGAAACAAGGCGGAGGCCCATTGATCGATATTGGTACGCATGCGCTCGATCTTGCTCTCTGGATGATGGATAATTACGAACCGCGCACAGTGCTTGGCACGACGTACCGAAAGCTGGCGGAACAAGGCAGCGGAGCGAACTTGTGGGGACCGTGGGATCCGGCCAAGTTCACGGTCGAAGACTCGGCGTTCGCGATGATTACGATGAAGAACGGCGCGACCGTATGGCTGGAGTCGAGCTGGGCGCTGAACACGCTCGACGTGGATGAAGCGAAAGTATCCTTAAGCGGGACGAAGGCTGGGGCAGACATGAGGAAAGGTTTACGCGTCAACGGAGAGCAGCATGGTCGTCTGTATACGCAGGAGATTCAGATGGCGGGAGATTTCGGAGGCAATCCGATGCCGGATGATGCGGCGGAGCAGGAAGCGCGCGCATGGATTAACGCCATTTTGCATGACCAAGCTCCCGTCGTGACGGCGAAACAGGCGCTTGTCGTACAAGAAATTCTCGAGGCGGTATATGAATCTGCAGGCAAGGGGCAAGCAATCAGCTTCGTATAAAGCCGTGCGGCGAGTGGACCAAGTCTCATAGTAGCAAAATGCAACATTAGCGAGGTTGGCCACCCCGCTGGCATACGGTTTAGCAGCGTGATGGAGGCGGTAAATTACAGTAGCATGACGCCCGCCTTTTCATGTAAAATAGATTTGCGAGAATAATGAACACGCGTACATTGCAAAGTATATTTCATGCTGAATGAACGAACATTTTCAATGAAGGGTTTGGTGAATCTCAGTGAAATCAGGAGTATTTATCGTATTATTCGGACAGCAATCTTTCGAACAAGCGCTTGACACCGCGAAAGCTGCAGGCCTTCAATCGGTTGAAATCGGCACGGGGGCTTACCCGGGAACGGCTCACGTCAACGCGCAAGCGATCGTGAACGATGCTGCGGCCATCACCCGTGTTCGCGAAGCGGTCGATTCCCGCGGACTGACGATTAGCGCGCTTAGCTGCCATGGCAATCCGCTGCATCCGAACAAAGAGCTTGCTAAAGCTCATCACGACGACTTCGTCGCGACGGTCCAATTGGCGGAGAAACTCGGCGTCGACACAGTCATCACATTCTCGGGTTGCCCGGGCGACTCCGAGAATTCCAAATATCCGAACTGGGTTACTTGCCCATGGCCGGAAGATTTCCTTACTATTCTCGAATGGCAATGGAACGAAGTCGCCATTCCGTATTGGAAAGAGCAATCCGCGTTCTGCCGCAAGCACGGCATTCGTATCGCAATCGAGTCGCACCCAGGCTTCCTTGTTTACAACACGGAAACAGCGCTGCGCCTCCGTCGCGAAGCGGGAGACAACATCGGCGTCAACTTCGACCCGTCCCACTTGTTCTGGCAAGGCATGGATCCGATCGAGTGCGTCAAGGCGCTTGGCGATTGTATCTATCACGTGCATGCAAAAGACACGAAAATCGACAATCGCAACGTCGCGCTGAACGGCGTTCTGGATACGAAACATTACGGCGACATTTTGAACCGCTCGTTCGTGTTCCGTACGGTCGGATACGGACATGACGAGGAGTTTTGGAAAGATCTCGTCAGCGTACTCCGTTTGGTCGGCTACGAAGGCACGATCAGCATCGAGCACGAGGATGGCATCATGAGCGTGAACGAAGGGTTCACGAAAGCGGCTAAATTCCTTAATTCGGTTATTCTTCAGGAAAGCGCGGGTGAAATGTGGTGGGCGTAAACGAGAAAAAACTGAACGTTGGCATGGTTGGCTACAAATTTATGGGCAAAGCTCATAGCCATGCGTACAAAGATGTCGGCATGTTTTTCGACCCGGCGGCTGACGTGGTGATGAAAGCAATCTGCGGCCGCGACGAGCAAGGCGTCAAAGACGCGGCTGCCAAGTTCGGCTGGGAGTCGTACGAGACCGACTGGCGTAAAATGGTCGCGCGCGATGACATCGACTTCGTCGACATCAATGCGCCAAGCGACGCACATAAGGAAATTACGCTTGCGGCGATCGCTGCCGGCAAACACGTATTCTGCGAGAAACCGCTTGCGCTGAACTTGGCGGATGGGCGCGAAATGCTCGCCGCTGCGGAGAAAGCCGGCGTCAAACACGCTGTATGCTTTAACTACCGCTTCCTGCCTGCCGTACAGCTTGCGAAACAAATTATCGACGAAGGCCGTCTTGGAGAAATTCATCACTATCGGGCGACTTATTTGCAAGACTGGCTCGTCGATCCGAACACGCCGCTTGCGTGGCGGCTGAAGAAAGAAATCGCTGGCTCCGGTGCGCATGGCGACATCAACGCGCACAGCATCGACCTCGCCCGTTTCCTGATCGGCGAATTTGATCGCGTCGTCGGGCATAATCGCACGTTCGTGAAAGAGCGTCCGATCCTGACGGGCTCTTCCGGCTTGACCGGCACCGGCTCCGCGACGGAAAAAGGCGAAGTAACGGTTGACGATGCGACCGGTTTCCTCGCCGACTTCAAAAATGGCGCAATGGGCGTGTTCATCGCTTCTCGCTTCGCGGCCGGACGCAAAAACCATAACACGTTCGAAATTCACGGCAGCAAAGGCTCGCTCCGCTGGGATCTCGAGAAGCTCAACGAGCTGGAAGTGTACTTCCGCGAGGACGAGCCGAACTTGGCCGGCTTCCGCCGCATTCTGGCGACGGAGCCGTCCCACAAGTATGCCGGCAACTGGTGGCCGACCGGTCACATTATCGGTTACGAGCACGCTTTCGTTCATATCGTATACGAGTTCGTGCAGCACATCACAACCGGTTCCCCATTCGCGCCAACGTTCTATGATGGCGTGAAATGCCAAGAGGTGCTTGAAGCGGTCGACTTGTCGATCGAGCGCGGCGCTTGGGTTAATATCGACGAAGTATAAACGCGCGTCTGCCACACTGCTTCATTACTGGTTAGCGCAAGAGAAGCCCGATTGTTTATAAGTAGGCGTGAGTTGCTCGATTTTTTCGTTCAACTGCCTCCTGCGAGCCCTGTCCGGGGATGAGTTGTTCGATTTTTTCGTGTATGTCATCGAAAAAAGCGCTTGAATGTGTCCATGAGAACATTCAAGCGCTTTTTTGCATGCTTTATGTTGCGCCGCCCCAAACTTTACATTCCGTTAACGGTATTCGAACAAATGGATGACACGGATTTGATAGCTTTAGGGGGAGAGGTAATGATTTCCTACATTACGCAGAACCGAGGTGTTCTCTTCATGAGTCCGAGCCTGACCGCATCACCCGAGCTCGCAGACGAAGCCGTCGGGGCAACCGTCGAACCGAGGCCGTCCGTCACGGCACTGAGAGCTCCAGCGGCCGTGCAACAACGGGTAACTACGCCGCAGCAAGCAGCCAAGCAGGCGCAGTCAACGCTTCAAGCAGCGGCGCCTGCGATCCAGGAGCTGTTTCGGCCGATCGTCATGCGCGAGTGGATAAAGAGCTGTCCGGTCATTTCGCCTGACCAGCAAAGCGACGACCTTGTGTCGCTGTTCCGCCGCAAGACGCAATTCGATTGCGTCGTCGTTTGCAACGAGGCCCATCACCCGATCGGTCTGATTATGAAAGCCCGTTTTTTCCGCTTGCTTGGTTCGCTCTACGGTATGTCCTTGTTCGGCCATCGCCCGGTTTCAGAGATGATGGAAACGAAGCCGCTTGTCGTCGATATCGAAGTCGCTCCGCAGGAACTGATTGACAAGGCGCTGTCTCGCGGAGAAGAGACGTTCTACGATGCAGTGCTCGTGACCGACAACGGCAAATTCGTCGGTATTCTGACAGTGAACGACTTGCTGAACGTATCGCGCCTGCTTCAACGTGAAGCGGTCAGCAGACAGCTTCGGACGATTCGCGACACTGAGACGATGATCGGCAGCATTAGCGAATCCGTCGGCAAAGTGACCGGAGCGGCGAACGATACGATCGAATGCGGCGAAAGAATCGCCGAAATTACCGATCAAGGCCGCGAAGAGCTGGACGGCATGCTTCAATTGTTCCGGTTGTGGTCGACGAATGCGGTTAAGCAGGAAAAGGCGATCGAAGAGTTAACCCATCGTACCGCAGCTGCGGACGGCATCATCCGATTGATATCGGATCTTGCAGATCAGTGCAATCTTCTAGCGGTTAACGCAACGATCGAAGCGGCGCGCGCAGGCGAGCACGGCAAAGGATTCGGCGTCGTCGCCCAGGAAATTCGGATGCTGGCCGATCAGACGAAACGGTCCGCCGGCCAAATCGCTTCCCAGCTTCGGTCGATGTCCGAAGCCGCTCAATCCGCGGCTAGACTCGTAAGCGAAGGCAAACAAGGCGCCGATCGCGGATTCGGTCAAGTCAAGAAGACGGAGGACGCGTTCGCGCAGTTGTGGAGTTCTTCCGAGCTAAACCGGGAAGCGGCTTCGAGTCTGATCGAAGCATCGCGCGAAGCGGAAAACACGTCCAGCGAAGTGCTCGAAGCGTTCAAGAAATTGATGCGCCAGTTGCAAGTATGACAATTTTCGACACATAACTCAAAGGTCGGTTAAATTTAACAATTCGCATACGAAACTCGAATAAACGCTTTACAAATCGATAATATACTAAACCTAGTAAATGATTCCTACCATATTCAGAAGGGTGATCAGTGTCGATGTTGCTAAAAAAAGCGTCTATTGTATCTGTAATCGCGTTAGCCGTAGGGGTATCCGCCGTGTCTGCGGCGTCCGCAGCTCCGGTCGCGACAGCAACGAAAGCAAGCGCGGTTAAGATTTCGAAGTTCGGTTATATCGTGAACGGCGTTCCGGTCAGCTTGAGCGTGTTTTTCGAAAAAGGCAGAACGCTCGTATCCGTAAAAGAACTGAGCGACAAGCTTGGCGCAGACATTCAATCGGCTAACGGCGTCGTTACGGTTAAGCTGAACGACCATGTCGCAACGTTTAAGGCTGGCAGCAATGAACTGAACGTAGACGGCGTAGCGGTAAAATTGGACGTTGTCGTGAAGTCAGTGAACGGGTCGACCTTCATCGATATGAGAGATTTCGTAGGCGCGCTTGGCGGTTCGTTCAACAAAGACGTGACGGGCGCTACTTGGATCGACGCGGATCTCGTATCGGACGTCGACCACGTACAATGGGCGAACGCTTCGAAGTTGATCGCTTCCCAAGAAACCGAGACAGGGCGCATCGACTACCTCGTTGACGCCGTAACCGGTCAATATACGAAATTGCTCAATGCGGCAGACGCTTCGGATCTGGTCGTGGCTCCGAACGGCGACAAAGCGGCTTACACGAATGCGGCAGGCGAAGTGTTCGTCATCGACCTCGCTTCCAAAAACGCCACGAAAGTAAGCACGGACACGTCGATCAAACCTGAACTCGTATGGGCTGCGGATGCTTCGGCGATCTACTTCCTTCAAGGCGACAAAGGCAGCGTCATCGCGAAGCTGGATCTTGCTGACGGCAAGATCACCAAAATTCTCGAAGACAAAGTCGATTACAAATCGAACCTTGACGTCTCGACTGACGGCAAAACGTTCACGTATGCTGTGACGAAACCGGGCGCGGTCGTAGCTGACGCTAATAAGCCGGTTGAGGACGATGACGTGGCGATCGACATGAAAGGCACCGAGCCTCAATTGTTCCAATTCGTTGTTGACCCGGCTGTCAAAGATGCTAAAGCGGTGCAATTGACGACGTCGACCGACGACAAAGTATTCATCCATGCAGCGGCAGACGGATCTTCCGTTACATACGTCAGCGCAAGCGACGATGCGAACGTGAAATCCAAATTGCTGCAAGTCGGCAAAGACAAAACGGTTAAAACGTTGTTCGATGCGAAAGACGTCTATCAAGCGACGCTGTCAAACGGCAAATGGTACTTGCTCACCGAAGGCGACGGTTCGAGCCAATCCGTATACGAAGTGAATGCGGCTACCGGCTCCGCCAACGTAATCGGCACAGTATCCGAAGGCGTAACGGAAATCGTCGCGAAATCCGGTGCACCGCTCGCAGTCATTAACGACGGCATTCTGTCCGTGAATGTCAACGGCCTTTGGAAGCCGACATCCCGCTAATAATAACTGAATTTTCTAAAATCGAGAGGAGAACTTCCATCCATGAAATTATTCAAATCGTTAACGGTTGCCGCTATGGCGATCGCGCTCGTCACTTCTTCCGTATCCGCAGTCGGAGCAGCTAGCTCCCTTAGCGGCAAAATCGTTATCAACGGCTCTTCCGCACTTCTTCCACTGACGCTTCAAGCTACCAGCGAATTCAAGAAATTAAACCCTAAAGTAAAAATTTCCGCTTCCGCCGCTGGTTCCGTTACAGGCCCGCAATCGGTACGCAAAGGCATTGCCGACATCGGCGCAGTTGACTGGGACGCTTCCACGGACGTACCGGGCTTCAAGAAATTCGACGGCCAAGTGCCGCACAAAGTCGCTGTCATTCCGTTCGCTGCTGTTGCGAACAAAAACGTCGGCGTAAGCAACTTGACGACGAAGCAATTGCAAGACATTTTCTCCGGTAAAGTAACGAACTGGAAAGACGTTGGCGGCTCCGACGCCGATATCATCGTTGTAAACCGCGCTTTCGGTTCCGGTACTCGCGTTAACTTCCAAATGAAGGCGCTGCAAGGCACGGACTTCATTACGAAAGGCAGCAACTACAAAGAAGTTAAATCGAGCGGCGACATGAAAACGGCCATCGAAACGACGCCTAACGCAATCGGCTACATCGACCTCGTATATGTGACGAGCAACATGAAAGCTATGCAAATCAACGGCGTTTCCGCAACGGAAGCGAACGTCATCAACGGCACGTACAAAGTATGGGGCTACGGCTACTACATGACGAAGGGCGAAGCGACGGGCGCAACGAAAGCGTTCATCGAGTACGTCCAAAGCGCTAAATTCCAAAACGGTTCGCTGAAGAAGCTGAAATTCATCCCGATTTCCGCGATGAAGTAGTAATATACCGTTCGGCAGCATAGACACAACTCAACTACAGCGGAAACCAGCGCGGCAACTGAAGCCAAGCTGGTTTCTGCATGAAAGGAAGACGATACCGATGTCAATGGAGTCAACTGCTCCTGCGCGTCTCCCGACTGCCGGGACTTCCGAGCTCGGCGGCAGCATCAAATCCGGATCAGGCAAATCGTTCGACCGGAAAAACAGGCTTTTGTTCTATAACCGACTTTTCAAAATTGCATGTATCGCGAGCGCCGCATTTGTATGCATCATTTTATTCGGCATTTTGTTCTTCATGTTCCGAACCGGCGTACTAACGTTCCAAGACGTTTCGCCCGCGACGTTTTTCCTGTCTACGGACTGGACGCCGGAGAACGACAGCTACGGCGCGCTCGTGTTTATATTCGGCACGTTTGCTCTGACTGCCTTAACGCTGGTCATTTCGGTGCCGCTTTCGATTGTCATCGCGGTGTTCCTGGCGGAGATGGCGCCGAAATGGCTGCGTAATTTCCTCCGCCCGGTGCTCGACTTGCTCGTCGGCATTCCGTCGGTCGTATACGGTTTTCTCGGCATGACGATCTTGATTCCACTGCTCAGAGACGTAACCGGTACGAATATGGGAGACGGTATCCTCGCAGCTGCGATCGTGCTCACGATTATGGTGCTGCCGACAATCAGCCGCATTAGCGACGACGCGATCAGCGCCGTTCCGCGCAAATATAAGGACGCTTCCTTCGCACTCGGCGCGACGAGATTCCAGACGGTGTTCAAAGTCGTCATACCGGCGGCGAAAAGCGGCATTATGTATGCGGTTATCCTCGGTATGGCGAGGGCAATCGGCGAGACGATGGCAGTCGTTATGGTCATCGGCAACACGCCTCAGATCGCGAATGCGCTCTTTAAGCCAACTTCGGTGCTGACAAGCAACATCGTTATGCAGATCGCCAACGTACCGTTCGATTCAACCTGGAACTACGCGCTTTATATGATGGGATTTATTTTGCTCGTTATTTCGCTTCTTATGATCGTGCTAGTTCGACTGCTTCAGCGTAAGGGGGCACAACCATGAGCGTCGCGGCTAACGCAACGAAAAGCCCTTTCCAGACAGGCAAAGGTTGGAATCGCGCCAAAAACAAAGTGTTTACCGGTTTCGTATGGCTCGTCTCCGCGCTCGTCGTCTTGTTTATTTTCGGTTTGTTGTTTCTCATACTTAAAAAAGGCTTGCCGAGCTTAACATGGGATTTCATCCTCGGTTTGCCAAGCGAGATGGAAGAAGGCGGCGGCATCGGTCCGGCATTGTTCAACTCCTTCTACATGCTCTTCATTTCTTTGCTCATTTCCATTCCGCTTGGTATGGCGGCAGGTATCTACCTCGCCGAGTTCGCGCCGGCGAACAAGCTGATCGCATTCGTGCGCATCTGCGTGGAAGGTTTGGCTTCCGTCCCTTCGATTATTTTCGGTCTATTCGGTATCGCGCTATTCGTCGAAATGATGGGCATCGGCCTGACGATCATCGGCGGAGCGGTTAGCCTGGCCTTCCTGAACTTGCCGGTCATGACGAGGGTGACGGAGGAGTCGATCCGCGCCGTTCCGAAAGAATTGAAGCAAGCTTCGTTCGCGCTCGGCGCCACTCATCTGCAGACCATTCGCAGAGCGCTTATGCCGACGGCGATGAGCGGACTCATAACGGGTATTTGTTTGGTAGCCGGTCGTGCGTTCGGCGAGAGCGCGGTTATTATTTTAACGGCAGGGGTTACGACTTCGGGCGAAATGTGGGATTTCAATTTGCTCTCTCCGGGCGAGACGCTTGCTGTCCATCTCTGGTACGTACAATCGGAAGCCATCGTACCGGATGCGGTGTCGATCTCCGACAAAGCGGCAGCCGTGCTCGTATTCATCATCCTGATGTTTAATATTGTGTTCCGGATTCCTCTCTGGATCAAAGAGAGAAAAAATCGTTAATCTGTTGTGAGAAATTGTTAATGTTCAGGGGAGTGTTTTTACATTGCGTTAACATTAGTCAGACATTCGGTTAATCGTTCGACTCTACAATAGGTTCTGTAAGCCAAATCGATAGAGTTGGAAGGGGAACCTACTAGAATGAAAAAACCTTTGTTGCTGACGATGGCCCTGACGTTGACGTTGACACTTGCCGCATGCGGCAAAAGCAATAATAGCGGAAGCAATGCAAGCGGGGATCTTTCCGGATCTTTCCTTGCGAGCGGATCTTCCGCGCTGCAGCCTCTCGTAGATCAAGTTTCGAAGAAATTCATGGACGCGAACTCCGGCGTATCGATCCAAGTACAAGCTGGCGGCAGCGGCACAGGCTTGACGCAAGTGTCTGAAGGTCAATCGCAAATCGGCAACTCCGACGTATTCGCGGAAGAGAAGCTTGATGCGGACAAAGCGAAAGAACTCGTCGATCACCAAGTTGCAGTCGTCGCGATGTCGGCAGTCGTTAACAAAGAAGTGAGCGTCGACAACTTGACGAAACAGCAACTGGTCGATATTTTCACGGGCAAAGTGACGAACTGGAAAGACGTAGGCGGCAACGATCAGAAGATCCAAATCATCAACCGTCCGTCCAGCTCCGGTACTCGCGCTACGTTCGAGAAATTTGCGATTGGTCAGAAAACGGAAGATCTGCAAGGTTCGATTCAAGAAGATTCGTCCGGCACGGTTAAAAAATTGGTCGGCGAAACGCCGGGAGCGATCGGTTACTTGGCACTGTCTTACTTGGACGACTCCGTTAAAGCAGTGAAATACGAGAACGTGGAAGCAACTGCGGACAATGTGGCGAACGGAACGTATCCGGTATGGGCTTACGAGCACATGTACACGAAAGGCGAACCGGATGCAGCTGTAAAAGCTTTCCTGGATTACATGGTAAGCGATGAAATTCAAAACGGCGACGTAACTGAGCTTGGCTACATCCCTGTTAGCCAAATGAAAGTGAAGCGCGACGCTACCGGCAACGTTTCGAAATAATCGCAATTCCATATATCCTGCGCCGATCAAGAGGCAGCCCGGCTAGCCTCTTGATCGGTTTGCGTAAAGGGAGAGGCCTATGGCTCGAACGTCTGAACGACAACATGCGAAGCCGCATCTTGCGGAGGAATGGGTCGGCAAGATTTATACGCTCTTGTGTATCCTGTTTCTCGTTACAACTATTTGTTCCATCGTTTACTTCGTCGCTTCCAAAGGGCTAAGCACGTTTTTCGTCAATGGCGTGAACGTTATCGACCTGGTGACGGGATTAAAGTGGGCTCCCGAAGGGGAACCGCCTTTACTCGGCGCTCTTCCGTTTATTTTCGGTTCTTTCAGCACTTCTATTCTTGCCGCAATAATCGCGGCTCCGCTTAGCTTCTGCGCGGCGGTGTTTATGATCGAAATCGCTCCCCGCAGCGGCCGCAAATATTTGCAGCCGGTCATCGAACTGCTTGCGGGCATTCCGTCCGTTGTCTACGGCTTCGTAGGCCTGAGCGTCATCGTGCCGTTTTTCCGTAACGTATTCCCTGGTCAAGGCATCGGGGTTGCGGCAGGCGCACTTGTCCTGTCGATCATGATTCTTCCTACCATAACGACGATAGCAACCGATGCGTTGTCCGCGCTGCCGAAAGGGCTTAAAGAAGGTTCTTTCGCGCTCGGCGCAACGCGTTGGCAAACGATATATCGCATCGTGCTTCCGACGACGCTGCCCGCTTTAATGACGGGTATCGTACTTGGCATCGCGAGAGCGTTCGGAGAAGCGCTCGCCGTCCAGATGGTCATCGGCAATGCACCGCATATTCCGCGGTCGCTTTTCGAATCGGCCTCGACGCTGACGAGCGCGATTACGCTCAGCATGGGCAATACGGCAATGGGGTCGCTTGCGAATAATGCCCTATGGTCGCTAGCGCTCATCCTGATGCTAATGACGTTTATCTTCGTCTTTATCGTACGCTGGCTCGAAGGGAGGAAGGCATCATGAACGCGAAAACAGCGGATAAAATCGCAACAGGCGTATTCGTAACGGTCGCAGCATTTATCGTTCTATTGTTGGCGGGCTTGCTCGGGTATATTCTGTTCCGCGGCGTCGGTCATATTAGCTGGCACTTCCTCACCTCCGCGCCGGAAACGATTCGCAAAGGCGGAGGCATCGGCCCGCAGTTGTTCAATTCGGTGTTCTTACTCGTATTAACGATGTTGATTACGATTCCGATCGGGCTTGGCGCGGGCATCTATATGAGCGAATACGCACCGGCGAATCGAGTGACCAACGCTGTTCGCCTTATCGTTGAGGTACTGTCGTCCGTTCCATCGATTATTGTCGGTTTGTTCGGCTTGCTCGTCATCGTTAACTTGTTCGGTTTCGGGTTCTCGCTCTTCTCGGGCGCGCTAGCGTTAACGGTGTTCAACTTACCGCTCATGGTGCGCATTACGGAACAAGGTTTGAAAGGCGTGCCGCGCGAGCAGAAGGAAGCGAGCCTTGCGCTCGGCTTATCGAAGTGGAAGACGATAACGTCCGTCATGCTGCCGATTGCGTTGCCGGTCATTCTGACAGGCACGATCTTGTCGGCGGGACGCGTATTCGGCGAAGCGGCTGCGCTATTGTTCACAGCGGGTATGAGTTCGCCAAGACTGGACTTTACCAATTGGAATCCGTTCAGCCCGTTCTCGCCGTTGAACCCGTTCCGTCCGGCGGAGACGCTGGCGGTTCATATTTGGAAAATCAACTCCGAGGGGCTTGCGCCAGATGCCGGCCAAATCGCCGCAGGCGCATCCGCGGTGCTCGTCATTACCGTTCTGCTGTTTAACTTCGGCGCGAGATGGCTCGGCCGTTATCTGTACCGCAAATTCACGGCGATCAAATAAATAGGAGGTTACCGACATGAGCCAGAACACCGGATTATCTGCCGTTAACCTTAGCGTCGCTTACGGGGAACGGGTAGCTGTCAAAAACATTTCGCTTTCTTTCGAAGAGAAGCAGGTCACGGCGTTGATCGGCCCATCCGGCTGCGGCAAGTCGACGTTCCTCCGCAGCTTGAATCGAATGAACGATCTGATTCCGGGCTGTAAAGTGACGGGAGATATTTGGATCAAAGATAAAAACATCAATAGCCCGACAACAGACGTCGTATCGCTCCGCCAACGGATCGGCATGGTGTGGCAGAAGCCGAATCCTTTCCACAAGTCCATCTACGAGAACATTGCCTTCGGTCCGCGTTATCACGGCACGAAGAAGAAAAGCGAGCTGGACGCCATCGTCGAGCAGTCGCTTCGCAAAGCGGCGCTATGGGACGAAACGAAAGATCGGCTGCACAACTCGGCGCTTGCGTTATCCGGCGGTCAGCAGCAGCGGCTGTGCATCGCGCGTTCGATCGCGGTCAAGCCCGACATCATTCTGATGGACGAACCGGCTTCCGCGCTCGATCCGGTATCGACCGCCAAAGTCGAAGAGCTGATCGCGGAACTGAAGCAGGATTATTGCATCATTATCGTAACGCACAACATGCATCAAGCGGCTCGCGTATCGGATAAGACGGCATTTTTCCTGAATGGGGAAGTCGTGGAATACGATGCGACGACTACGATTTTTACGAATCCGCATAAACCGGAAACGAACGATTACATTACCGGGCGGTTCGGATAAACGGGTTTTCCACCAACTGACGAGGAGAATCGGCTATGAACTCCATTATCGAAATCAATGACCTGGATTTGTTTTACGGGGAATTTCACGCGCTGAAGCATGTCAACATGGAAATTCCGGAGAAGGCGATCACGGCTTTCATCGGACCGTCCGGCTGCGGCAAATCGACGCTGCTTCGGACGTTCAACCGAATGAACGACATGATTCCCGGAACTCGCATCGAAGGCAAAGTAGAAATCGCGGGCACCGACATCTATTCGAAAGAAGTAGACGTCGAGACGCTTCGCAAGCGCGTCGGAATGGTGTTTCAACAGCCGAACCCTTTTCCAAAATCGATATATGACAATGTCGCTTACGGCCCAAGACTTCATGGCATCTCCGATCGCAAGAAGCTGGACGAGATCGTCGAAACAAGCTTGCGATCGGCAGCGCTCTGGAACGAAGTAAAGGATCACTTGAAGCGTTCCGCGAACAGTATCTCCGGCGGTCAGCAACAGCGGCTGTGCATCGCCCGCGCCCTCGCGGTCGAGCCCGATATTCTGCTGATGGACGAAGCGACTTCTGCGCTCGATCCGATCTCCACGTTAAAAATCGAGGAGCTTGCGCAGGAATTGAAAGACCGCTACACGATCGTCATGGTCACGCATAACATGCACCAGGCGGCGCGCGTATCGCAACAAACCGTGTTTTTCCTGAACGGGGAAGTCGTCGAGTATTCGGAGACGGAGCAACTGTTCTCCAACCCGACCGATCAACGCACGGAAGATTACATTAGCGGACGGTTCGGCTGAAACCGGGAGAGGATGAATTCGGATGATGGTAAAACGTTTGGAATTCGATCACGGCTTGGAAGAAATGACGAAATTACTCGCGGAAATGGGCGATCGGGTAGAGAAGGCGCTTATCGATTCGATGGAGGCGCTCAAAAACAGCGATGCGGAAAGCGCCAAAGCGATCGTCAAATCGGATATTCAGCTTAATCAGTTGGAGGAGAAAATCGGCGAGATCGGCGCGAAGCTGATTGCTACGCAGCAGCCGGTTGCTAAAGACTTGCGCCGCATTCTGATCGCTTTCAAAATTTCGTCCGACCTCGAGCGCATGGGCGACTTGTCCGTCGACATCGCAAAAGTCGTTATTCGCTTGGACGGTCAGCCGCTAATGAAGCCGCTTATCGATCTGCCTCGTATGGCGGAAATTGTTGCGGTTATGATTCAAGAATCGCTGCAATCGTACGTGGACGAGAACATCGACCTCGCGTACAAAAGCGCGAAAGATGACGATCAAGTCGACGCGTTGTATGCGCAAATCATTCGCGAAATGCTAACGTTTATGGCTGAGAATCCGAAAATCGTCAGTCAGGCCATGCTGCTCAGCTTCGTCGGCCGCTACATTGAGCGGATCGCAGACCATGCTACGAACATTGCGGAGAGCGTCGTTTATTTAATGACAGGCAAACGTCCGGACCTGAACCAATAATATACAATTTGCTTGTAGTGCCCCAAAAACCGCCAATGAAGCATTGGCGGTTTTTTGCCTTACATTTACGCAGCGTTAACAAAGAGCCGCATTTCCGCGAACAGAATTATGTTACTTTTTGTATATTGATGTCGAACGCAATCATCTGGACCGGAGGCGTGGAGGCATGATCCAAGAAATGGAAAGTCACATGACATCGCTGGCGGCAGGTTGGGCAGACGAACATGGCGAATGGCAGGCAAGCGGTCTTTTTCTGCTTAGGTGGGAGAGAGGTCAACAAGCCGAGTGGACGGGCAGGGGGCAAGCCCGAGTTCGTCGATCGCTCGAAGCGATCGCGCTGCGTCTCGTGAAGGTAACGGACACGTTAACGCAATGGAACGTAAGCGAGACGACATTAACGTTAGCGGTAGCTTTCCCGGACGTAGAAGATGGGGACGCAGGAGCGGCAGAAGCTGAGGCGGGCAGAATGGCTTTCTTGCTCCGGGATATGGCGGTTCGCGTCTTGAAAGAGCACCGATTGCCGGCTTCGCTTGAGCTTGGCAGTTCGCTTCGTTGCGGGTTCGCCTGGATCGTGGAGGCGAATGCCGTCCGAGGCATGCACGCAACGATGTCTATGAAAGCTTGGGAAAGCGCAATTATTGGCGCATACGAGCGCGCGTGGCAGCAGTTGACATTCGCGGGAGGGCCGATCGTTCGGCTGCCGCTGTCCGAGATGGGCATTCATCCGGCAGAGGAAAATGTCGATGTCCGCTACCGGCCGATCGTCTCCCTTCTGGACGGCTCGCTTTATGGCTACGAAGCCATTCCGGTCAGTCGGAGGAACGGTGCGGAGATCGATGCGAAAACGTTCTATGAGCTGGCAGATCACGACGGGAGGCTGTTCGAGAACGATCGCAAGTTCCGGGAAGCAGCCATTCGAGGGTTCCCTTCCCGCAACGGGGATATTAAACTATTCCTTCCCGTGCCGGCCAAAATTATTTACGACCCAAGGCTATATCCCGGCAGCACGCTGAGAAGAATTGAGGCTGCGAATCTGCGCAGCGAACATGTTGTGCTGGTCCTTGTTGGAGGAGGGGACGAATCAGTTGCAACGGCGAAGGCCGCGCTGAGCCACTACCGCACGCAAGGGTTCCGAATCGCCTTGCCGGGCGTCCAGCCGAACATGTCATCCCTGCGTCGAATGAAGGATCTCCATCCGGATTACGCGACTATCGATGTCGGCGGGAGCGACGGCAGCTCGATCGATTCCGTAGAGGAAAGTTTGTTGCAAGCATTGATCGCCATTGCGAGAAAAGAGCAGATCGTCTTGATCGCAGGAGGGTTGAACCGGGAAGACAAACTTCCCGCGCTCATAGACGGCGGCGTGAATTATGCGCAAGGCGCATGGATCGGGAACGACCACGAAGGATACGTTTCATCGGGCCAAAAGGTCGGTCAAGCCATCCGTCAGCGGGTGAAAAGGAAATACAAAGGGGCGTCCGGCGCGTTGTCGGAGCTTGCGTCCCCGGTCATGCAGTTCAGTCGGGACGCGCAAGTGTCGGAAGTATCGAGATATTTCGAAATGCACCGAGTGGAGCAAGGCATCGTTATAACAGAAAACGGCAAGCCGGTCGGCTTACTTATGAAAGAAAAGCTTCATCAGCTTCTGTCCGGACAATTCGGCTTGCCGCTCTACTGGAACCGTTCCGTCGGCAAAATCATGGATGCGCATCCGATGATTGTCGACGAATCGATATCCGTCGATCAGGCATCGCAGATGGCGATGGCCCGCGAACCGGACAAGCTGTATGATGCGGTTATCATTACTCGGGAAGGTATCGTGACGGGAATTACATCGATTCAGGCGTTGCTCGAGTGGGTAACGAAAACGCGAATGGCGGACGCGCAATGGGCGAATCCGCTGACAGGATTACCCGGCAACGAACCGATTCGAAGGGAAATCGTCCGCAGGCTGGCGGATGGCCGTCCGTTCGATGTATTGTACGCCGACTTGGACCATTTCAAATGGTATAACGACCATTACGGCTTCCAACGCGGAGACGACGTCATTCGTTATACCGGAGAAACGTTGCTTGAGACGGTCAGGGCGAGAGAGACGGCGGAAAGTTTCGTCGGCCACATCGGTGGGGACGACTTCATAGCGATCTGCTCGGGCGCAGATGCGGAAGAACTGGCGGCCGACATGATCGCAAGGTTCGAACGAGGCATCGCTGCATACGAGGACAAAGGGCGAGTCGCTCCGATCGAGGACCGGTCTGGACGGGCGGTTGAGGCGACCGGTCTATCGATGTCGATATCGCTGCTGCGCTGCGAGTCGTCGGAAGGATTGACGCCGGAGACGTTGTCGGAGAAGGCGGCGCTGCTTAAGAAAAAAGCGAAGAAAATCGCGGGCAATTCGATCGTTCAGGAAAGGCTTGGCTTGCGGAATCAGTTGGTTTGATGCAATCGAATTTAATCGGGTATTAACAAAATATGTCGGTCGCGTTTACATCTATTTGATACATTACAGAAGACGGTTTAGGCGATATGATTCAATATGCGGAAGATGGTGGCTACTCGAATGAATACGTCATGGTTTGGTTTGGAGCGCTCGTTGGAGCGAGCGACCCATCATCGATCGATCGGCATTATCGGCATCGATCTCCACGAACGACCGAGCGCGCTTACTTCCGTTAATCGGGATGACGGCTACGGATGGCCGGAATGGTTGGATGCGTCCATGGGACGTGGGGATATTTGGTACGGAGACGAAGTCGGCGGACATCTGTGGCTGTATGCGGTTATGCCGGAGGGGATCGCCGAAGAGGAAAGCGAGCCGTATTTGCGCGGTTTGGCCCGCCGCGTGCGGGAGGCGATGATCGCGGAAGCGGGAAGCGGAGCTTCGATCTCTTCTTTGAATGATAACTCGTCCGCATCTTATTTGCGCTCTCGAGAGCGGGGCATCGGGTGTGCCCGATTGCGGGATTGGTCGACGTCCAGTGCGAAAGACATCGTCTATGAAGGCGTTCAGAAGGCGATGATGCAAATGCGGGATTCTCGAGTCGATCAGCAGGATTGGGACTTGCGGCTCGAGCTAGACCGGTTGCTTGCGGAAAGCAGCATCCGCAGCGTCTATCAGCCGATTATGCGGCTCGTCGATGGGAAAACGTTCGGTTACGAAGCGTTGACCCGCTGCCCGGAAGGCAGCTTGTTTGATGGACCTCTCGCTTTGTTCCGCTATGCGGAGAAAAGTAATCGGGCGTTCTCGCTCGATCGTCTCGCCAGGGAGAAGGCGATCAGACATTGCCCGACGCTTGGCTCGCTTCAGAAAATTTTTATTAACGTCACGATGGGTATCATGAACGATCCGCATTTCGTGTCGGGCCAGACGATTCGCCTGTTGACCGAGCGCGGGCTTTTTCCGGGTCAAGTCGTTTTTGAATTGACGGAAAGAAGTTCGATCGACGACTTCGAAGCGGCGAAAAAAATATTGGCGCACTACCGGAGCCAAGGGTACGAGATCGCCATCGACGATGCGGGCGCGGGTTATTCTTCCTTGCAGTCGATCGTAGAGCTGAGCCCTGATTATATTAAGATCGACCGGTCGCTTGTCCGAATGGCCGATCAGGACGAAATGAAGAAACATATGCTGCGCACGTTCGTGCGTTTCGCGAAGAAGATGAACATCCGCACGGTAGCGGAAGGCATCGAACGGCCGGAGGAGCTGCGACTGCTCAGGGCGATGGGCTTCGACTACGCGCAAGGTTATTTGATCGGCAGGCCAAGCGAATATCCAGCCGCGATGTATCCAGGAGCACTCCCCAAAGCTTAATTGGCTTTGGGGATTTTTATTGTGACACTTGGAGTTAATCGCTATCGTTTTCGTTCGTTCGGGGTGCGACCCGTTAAGGCATATGGTAAAATGATTTTATGCGAATTTATGACGGTGAGGTGGACGAGCGGCATGAGCAACGGAAATAACAAAACGGACAAGCTGGTGTTGATCGACGGCAACAGTATTATCTTTCGCGCGTTTTACGCGCTGCCTCCGCTGACGAATAGCAGCGGCTTGCATACGAACGCTGTGCTCGGATTTACGACGATGCTGCTCAAAGTGCTCGAAGAAGAGAAGCCGAGCCATGTGCTCGTCGCTTTCGACGCGGGCAAAGTGACGTTTCGCCACGAAGGCTACGCGGAATATAAAGGCGGACGTCAGAAGACGCCGCCGGAGCTATCGGAACAATTTCCTCTATTGAAGGAACTGCTGCAGGCGTTTTCGATTCCGCAATTCGAATTGGCGGGTTACGAAGCGGACGATATTATAGGCACTCTTTCGAAATTGGCAGAAGACCAAGGCAAGTCGGCGGTTGTCGTGTCAGGGGATAAGGACATGCTGCAACTGGCGTCCGATCATGTTAGCGTGCTGATTACGCGCAAGGGCGTCAGCGACGTCGAGCGTTACACGCCGGAAGCGATCGGAGAGAAGTATGGGATATCGCCGGCGCAGATCATCGATCTGAAAGGCCTTATGGGAGACGCGAGCGATAATATTCCCGGCGTCCCTGGCGTTGGGGAGAAAACGGCGCTGAAGCTGTTGCAGGAGTTCGGCACAGTCGAGAATGTGTTGGATCGCGTGGAAGAAGTCAAAGGTAAGCTCCGCGACAATATCGAAGCCAACATGGACAGCGCTCGCATGAGCAAGAAGCTGGCGACTATTTTCCGCGAAGTGCCGCTCGAACGAACGCTTGATGATATCGTGTGGAACGGCTACGAGAACGCTTCGCTCGCGACAGCGTTCCGCAAGCTCGAGTTCCGAGCGCTGTCCGAACGGCTTAATCTCGGTGAGGCGAACAAAGAGGAAATCGCGTTATCGGCGGAAACGGCGTCGAAGTACGATGTCGTCAGCGTCTCTGCGGACGGTTGGGCTGGCCTAAATGATGCTTTGTCCGAAGCCGAGGCACTTATCGTCGAAGCTTATGGCGATAATCCGCATCAAACGGAAGGCATCGGTCTTGCGATCGTTGCGGGCACGACATGTTACGTCGTACCTTTCGCTGAACTCCGATCTCCGGAAGCCGTTCCGTTCATCCAGTGGCTTGAAGATGAGAGCGCTACGAAAACGGGCTATGACACGCATCGCTCGGAGCTGGTGCTGGCGCGTAGCGGCATCGCCTTGCGCGGGCAGACTTTCGATGTGCAGCTCGCGGCTTATTTGCTCGATCCGACAGAAGCTGATCCGTCGTTGCACGGCTTGCTGCAGCGACTGAACTTACCGCCGATTCTATCCGACGATTCGGTGTACGGCAAAGGCGCGAAATTCCGCGTTCCCGCTGAAGCGGAGCTTGCTAAACATCTCGCGGCGAAAGTGGATGCGGTTCGCCGATTAAAATCGCTTCTCGCGGAGAAGCTCGAGTCTCTTCGCATGCACAATCTGTACTACGAACTTGAACTCCCGCTGTCCATTGTGCTTGCTGGAATGGAGAAGCAAGGGATTACGGTTAATGCGAACGCGCTTGCCGAACTCGGCACCGAGTTCCAACGCCGGATCGAGGAGACGACTAACGCGATCTATGCCGCGGCCGGCTTCGAGTTCAATATCGGTTCGACGAAGCAACTCGGCGAAGTGCTGTTCGACCGTCTTGAACTTCCGGTTGTTAAGAAGACAAAGACAGGCTACTCGACCGATGCGGAAGTGCTCGAGAAACTCGAGCCTTACCACGAGGCGGTTCGTCTGATCGTGCATTACCGCCAACTGTCGAAGCTGCAGTCCACCTATATCGAAGGGCTTACGAAGGAGATTCGTCCGGAAGACGGCAAAATTCATACGTTCTACAAGCAGACGATCGCGGCTACCGGCAGATTGTCGAGCCAATTCCCTAACTTGCAGAACATCCCGATCCGTCTGGAGGAAGGCCGTCAGATCCGTAAGGCATTTGTGCCTTCGGAGCCGGGCTGGAGCATTTTAGCCGCCGACTACTCGCAGATCGAGCTGCGCGTACTCGCGCATATTTCCGGAGACGAAGGGCTAAAAGAAGCTTTCCTTAAAGGAATGGACGTTCACACAAAAACAGCGATGGACGTATTCCGCGTGGAGTCGAGCCAGGTGGACGCCAACATGAGACGTCAGGCGAAGGCGGTTAATTTCGGCATCGTCTACGGCATCAGCGACTACGGCCTTTCCCAGAACTTGAATATTACGAGACGGGAAGCCGCAGAGTTTATAGAGCAATATTTCCAAGCATTCCCGGGCGTCAAACGCTATATGGTCGATATTGTGGAAAAAGCCCGCAAGGACGGCTATGTGACGACGTTGTTCGATCGCCGCCGGTATTTGCCGGAAATCAACCATTCGAACTTCAATTTGCGTTCTTTCGCCGAGCGGACCGCGATGAACACGCCGATTCAAGGCACAGCTGCCGATATTATTAAGCTGGCGATGATGCGGATGAGCGAAGCGCTGCGGGATCGCGGATTGCAAAGCCGCATGCTGCTGCAGGTGCATGACGAATTGGTGTTCGAAGTGCCTGCGGACGAGCTCGAGATTATGAAGGAACTCGTTCCCGAAGTGATGAGCAAGGCCTTGCCGCTAGATGTTCCGCTGCTTGCGGACGTAAGCGTCGGCACGAATTGGTACGAAGCGAAATAAACGGCGAAATCGCCGAACAACATCATAGAAGGGGCGAAGGTCGATGCCGGAATTACCGGAAGTGGAGACGGTTCGTCGGACGCTTAATGAGTTGATCGTCGGCAAGACGATCGCGGGCGTGACTGCAACGTTGCCACGCATTTTGCAGAAGCCGGATGATCCGCAAGCGTTCGCCGCCATGCTGGAAGGAAGAACGTTTACGTCCGTCGAAAGGCGTGGAAAATTTCTCCGCTTCGTTCTGGATGGGCTCGTGCTCGTCTCACATCTTCGGATGGAGGGGCGGTTCGGCGTATACCGCGAGGATGAGCCGACGGAGAAGCATACGCATGTCGTGTTTCATTTTACGGACGGAACGGAACTTCGATATAAAGATGTGAGGCAGTTCGGCACGATGCATCTGTTCTTGGAAGGAGAAGAATTAAGGTCGCCTCCGCTGAATAAACTGGGATTGGAGCCTTTGGAAGGCGGATTTACGCCCGATGCGTTCCGCCTCGCGCTTGGCCGCCGGTCGACGAAAATCAAGCCGCTTCTGCTTAATCAAGAAGTAATCGTCGGTCTCGGCAATATCTACGTGGACGAAGCGCTGCACTTGGCAGGCATTCATCCCGAGAGACCGGCAGATGAACTGACGAAGAGCGAGCAGGATCGGCTACACTCTGCTATTGTGCAGACGTTGGCTGCCGCGGTGGAAGCCGGAGGCTCCTCCATTAAATCTTATGTGAACGGGCAAGGCGAGATGGGCATGTTTCAACATGCGCTGAAAGCTTACGGAAGAACAGGGGAGCCCTGCCTGACTTGCGGTACACCGATCGAACGCACTGTCGTCGGTGGACGGGGCACCCATACTTGCCCGGTATGTCAGAAAGGCCCGAGAAACAAATCGGCCGCGCAAGACGTCTCCAGAGGGGATGCTGCCAAACGTTACGTACGGAACAATGCGGTCAAACAAAGGCTGGACGGCTCGTCAGAATAGGCATTCGCATAGAAAAAAACGCCGATATCGGGGCAATCCCCTGTTCCTGTGCATAGGATGAACAGAACCTGACGGCTTTAGCGTGCTCGCCAGGTCAGCATCCAATGCAGGGGGAACAGAAATGATGGCACCTGTCGCATCGCTAGTTCTATTGTCCGTCGCCGTTAGCCTGGATGGTTTCGGCGTCGGCATGACGTACGGCGTTCGCAAAATCAAAATTCCGCTTCCTTCAGTCGTAATCATTTCTATCTGCTCCGGTCTCGTTATTTTTCTATCTATGATGCTCGGCGTCGCACTGACGAAGTGGTTGCCTCCGCACGGTGCATCGGCGCTTGGCGCGGTCATTCTGATCGGTATCGGTGTCGCAGCTCTTATGCAGCTTATTCGGGGAAGAGGCGCTGGGAAGTCGGAGGAAGAAATACGGCGTGAAGAGGCGCCCCCTACGAACGGAGAGCAGGCGCCCGTGCTAAAGATCGAGCTGAAGCTGTTTGGCTTCATCGTGCAGATCTTACGTACGCCGTCCGCAGCGGACGTCGATCGTTCGGGCATAATAAGCTCTGGCGAAGCGTTCTTCCTTGGTCTGGCGCTGTCGCTTGACGCGTTTGGCGCGGGGATCGGGGCGGCATTGCTGGGGTTTCCACCGGGAATTACGGCGTGTCTTATTGCGTTCTCGAGCGGATTGTTTCTATGGTCGGGGACGAGAGTCGGTTACTGGGTGTCGGATTGGCGCTGGGTGAAGCATTTGTCCGCGATGCCAGGTATTATTCTTATTGCCATGGGCATATTCAAGTTGTTCGTATAAAACCTCTATAAGCCATATTTACTTAAAGGAAGAGTCGGGACATGAACATCGGTTTAACAGGCGGTATCGCTACGGGCAAGAGTACGGTCGCGAGTATGTTGAAGCAGCGAGGCGCACTGTTGATCGATCTGGACATCATTGCCCGGGAGATCGTAGAACCTGGGCAACCGTCCCTGTCCGCGATCGTGGACAGGTTCGGCCCGTCCGTTATCCGCGAGGACGGTTCACTAGACAGGAAGAAGCTTGGCTCGCTTGTTTTCGCAAATACAAACGAACGGAAGGCGCTCGAAGCGATCCTTCACCCGGCCATTCGTCAAGTGATGAAAAACCGGATGACCGATTACGAGCGAACTTCGCCGGACAAGCTTGTTGTCGTTGATGTTCCGTTGTTGTTCGAATCGGGGCTTGAGCATTATTTTGAAAAAGTAATGGTCGTATATGTTCCAAGATCGCTGCAATTAAAGCGATTGGTTGAGCGTGACGGATTTAATTCGGAAGACGCCGGACGCCGGCTTGATGCGCAGATGGATATCGAGGAGAAGAGACGGCGCGCCGACATCGTTATCGATAACGGCGGCGAACGGGAGCGGACGGAAGAGCAAGTGGAACGCTTCTGGCGAGAAATGAGGTTGGAATGAGCGGTAAGATGAAGAAAGCGAAACGGAAAAGAATAATCATTCCTTTGATTTTGATCGTGTTGGGCGTATTGTTTGTGCAGTCGGACTGGCTGGGAAAAAAAATTTATCCGATCAAATATACGGAAGAGATCAAGGACAATGCAGCGCATTACGGGCTCGATCCACTGTTGATCGCGGCAATTATCCGGGTCGAATCGAATTATAAAGTAAATGCGGTTTCTCCCAAGGGAGCCGTGGGCATTATGCAGTTAATGCCAGATACGGCGGAATGGATATTGAAAAAGGATAACTTCGGGGATTTGACCGTGAAAGATGCGGGAAATGAGGCGGGTGCAGGTATCCGCTTGGGTGCTTGGTACATGAAAGAGCTGACGAGACAATTTGACGGTAGCTTGGTTATTTCCTTGGCCGCGTACAATGCGGGGCCGGGCAAAGTCCGGCAGTGGCTGGACAAAGGCGTCTGGGATGGACAAGAACAGACGGTACGCGATATTCCTTATGGCGAAACGAGACATTACGTGCAACGAGTGATGTATTATTATAAGAAATATGCGAAAATATACGAAAAGCTCTGATTGCCGGGAGATAGGCCGGGCCTTACCGTTGTATGCCCGCAATCGGAAGAGAAGCCTTGAAGCGTAATCGCCTCAAAGCTTCTCGGTATTGAGTGCCTTCAATTGTAACCGTTAGCGATTAACGGCCGGCCAATTGTTGCTCAGCGATTTGCACCAAGCGGCGGGTAATGTTACCACCGATCGAACCGTTGTCTTTCGTTGTCATGTTGCCTTGGTAGCCATCTTGTGGAATGGCGATACCCAGTTCTTGCGCTGCTTCGAATTTGAGTTGAGCCAATCCGGCAGTCGCTTGTGGTACGAGCAGTTGGTTGCTTCTGTTGTTGTTTTGTTCGGAAGCCATTGTTGATTCACCTCCTTGCGGTTGGTAACAGTATTATGTGCTTTATTGTCTCGTTCATGTAAGGGAAGCCTTGGAAATGCAAAAAAAAATTTGAAGGAGGCGAATTCGCGTCATGAAATGCCCTCATTGTGACTTCAGCGGCACGAAAGTGCTGGATTCTCGGCCGGCCAACGACAATAAATCGATTCGCCGCCGTCGCGAGTGCGAGAAGTGCAGCCGCAGGTTTACGACGTTCGAGACCGTCGAGGAAACACCGCTTATCGTCATTAAGAAAGACGGAAGCCGCGAGGAGTTCAATCGAGACAAGGTGCTTCGCGGTTTGCTGCGCGCTTGCGAGAAACGTCCGGTGTCAGTCGCTCAGCTCGAAGTTATCGTCAGCGATGTCGAACGGGAGCTCCGCAACACGGCCAGCGCAGAAGTCGAAAGCCGGCAGATCGGCGAAGCGATGATGCAGCATCTTTACGGCGTTGACGAAGTCGCATATGTCCGGTTCGCGTCCGTCTATCGTCAATTCAAGGACATCGACATGTTCATGAAGGAGCTTAACTCGCTGATGAGTAAGCACGGGATATAGGGTCTAGGGAAGAGCGGGGCCGATAAGGCGACGGGGTCGTCTTATCCGCCTTGCCTCTTTGAGTGAAACTTGGGGAGTAAGGAAAAGTAGCAGGCAATTAGTTGGACTAAACACAACTACGGCTCACCACAGCGACTCTTGTATTCGTAATTGATTGCCCAGAAAACAGCTCAAGTGGGAAATGCGTGTTGTGGGAAATACGTTGACATGCGCTTTTTTCCTGTGATATACTCATTCTTGTCGTCACGATTCGTGACAATTATCCCGGGCCCTTAGCTCAGCTGGGAGAGCGCTTCGCTGGCAGCGAAGAGGTCAGCGGTTCGATCCCGCTAGGGTCCACCAAAATGTAAACTCACGCATCCAAATACTGATGCGTTTTTTATTTTGTGTGGCCTCGCGAAAGATCGAACCAAATTGGGGCGTTCCGCACCGCAGGGAGCCGAAGGCGGACGAGTACGGCATCGATATTTACCGCTGGGATCTGCATCGTCGATTGATCATCGTTAGCAAGTTTAATCAAAATATCGTTATTCCGCTAGGGTCCACCATATATTTAAAACCCACGCAACCTGCGAAGGTTGCGGTTTTATTTTGGCGCGCGCCTAGCCAAGTTAGGACTGGTGGAGAGATCCTAAGGTTGAAGCCCCGTGACAAAGTAATTCCCTGTGGGAGTGCGAGCAAATCAGCAGGCCGTAACATGAAGTGAATCCTGCCGCATCGTAAAGAGCGACCCTATAAGCCCAAAAAGTGAAGTGGCAAGCTGCGGGAAGGGAGGCGGAGGGGGTCGTAGTACCTGTGAAGTGAGGACAACACAACCTCATGGAGGAAAGGACCACATAATGTTCGAGTATCATTTCCAATCACAAACAGGGTTTGACATACATTTTGTAGTACTGTATAGTAGCAATATGACAAACAAAAGATCAAGCATTTCAAACAAAGATATCGTCCTGCAGACCGCATCGACCTTATTTCTAACAAAAGGGTTTCAAGTGACAAGCATGGACGAAATTGTTGCCCTCAGCAAAGTTTCAAAAACCAACATTTATTACCACTATAAAAGTAAGGAGGAGCTTTTGTTAGCAATTGTCGACCAATTGATCTCGCGGTATGAAGAACGAATATCCCGTACCTTGATGCAAGACATGTCCATTCCTGCAAAAATGGAGCGACTATTTCGAATCCTCACGGAGGATAATGAACAAATCGATTATGTTGGTGGATGTCCGTTCCTGACACTTTATACGCAGACTTCCCATTCCTCTTCGGAAGCGAGAGCTAAAATAAAAGCATTCTTCGATAAACAACTACAAGTTGTTGAGAAGCTGCTGGAAGAAGGCATGGAAAAGAAAGAATTGAGCCGGAATCTGCCCGTCCAAGAGACAGCGGCATTGATTGTCACCTCCATCGAAGGAGCGCTATTCCTAACCAAGGCCACCAACAATCCAATGCTAGCACAGAATCTTATTCAAGCTTTAGCTTCGATGCTTAAGTGATTAGTTACTTAAGTCATTTTTTTTTGCACCGAATAGCACTATTCAGTACTAATAAATGAATCGAAAGGCAGATGATTCAATTGAAAATATTCCTGACTGGCGGGACGGGTTACATCGGTAGGCATATTCTTGCCGAGTTAATATCCAGAAATCACGACATTATTGTACTCGTGCGAAGTCTTGATCGCTTTCAACATACCCTCGGGCGGTTACATTTGCTTGAGGCGCCGCAACACGTTACTGCAGTAATAGGAGATTTGTCGAAACCGAAATTAGGGCTTTCCGCGAACGATTACAAACGAATACAAAATTCCGATATCATCATTCATGCGGGCGGTCCCATGAATATTGAGTTAAGCCAGATTGAGGCAGAGCAAGCTTTTCTTAATCCTGCCATCGAATTGGCCGAACTTTCCGAAAAAATCCATATGAAGAAAGGATTGAAGCAATTCATTCACGTTGTTGGCTATATGAGTCCATATAACGAGCAAAATGCTTTTCACAATCTGGATGCCGTTCTTGAGAAATCTCCCCCGTATGAGAAATTGAAATTTCAAGCGGACTCTTATATACGAAAAGCACTAAAACCGTTAGGCATTCCGCTGTCCACGGTTAATCCCAGTACCGTCATCGGCCATTCTTACTCGGGAATTACGGAGCAGATTGGTGGTCTTAGTATACTGGTAGATTCTGTGAGAAGGAATCTTATGCCACTCGTTCCAGGAGGCAAGGACTACTGGCTGCCGTTGGTACATGTTGATCATGTCGCATCATTCATTGTTAACTTAGTGCAAACAAAGGAGCTTGCGAGTAATACGTATTATTTATTGGATCCCAAGCAGGATAGTCCGTCAATCCGTTCATTGATCAGGCAAATTGCGATGGAGATGGGAGTGGCGCCGCCTTTCGGCACAATTCCGCTTGCTTTGTTGAAGTCTTTATTAAGACTTGGCATCGGCAAGCTATTGGGAATTCCCAAAGAATCGATGCATTTTCTCGTGAAATCGGAATTCCCGGTTACCTCGAAGTTTGAAATTGAGCGTAAGAACGGGGTACGGACATCCGTTGTTCCGACCACGCTTCCCTACGTAATCGCCGATCTTGATTTCCGGTTAAGCCACCCCTCATCCGAGCACCGCGAAGGGTTCGTGCAACGCAGAAGATCCAAACTGATTTCGTTGGAAAAAGAGAATCACGGTACACCGGTTATTTTTCTGCACGGAACATTCAGCGGGGCCGATTGTTTCGTTCCAATAGCGAAACAATTGAATGATGTCAATACTTGGCTGGTGGACCTTCCCGGATTCGGTCATTCACCGCGTCATCATCATTCTTCTCTGATGGACGGCTATGTAGAGGCTGTGATCGAAATGATTCACGAGCTGAATCGCCCTGTTATTTTGATTGGTCATTCGTTCGGCGGACTTATCGCTGCTAAGGTCATGGAAAGAATCGACCAGCAGATCAGGCAACTCGTGCTATTGCAGCCCGTACTGCATCCCATTCATGCCAAATATAAATATGCAGGTGTTACCAGGTCGATTTTGAAACTTATATCTCGCTCCGCGTTCAGAAAAACATTGCTGAAAGCCAATGACTTTATCGCGTACAGCGAACGGCTGGATCACTACTCGAACTACGTCATTCATGATCTGAAGTCGGCCCGCATTCGTTCTACTAACGCAATGGTCATGTCAGCGTTAACGCAAGTCCAGTCTTTCCAGCTAAAACCTGAATTATGGAACGCCCAAAAAGTACGAATCCATTGGGGTGACCGGGATGCAGCACATCATATTCCGGAACGATTCAAGCACTTCGATACAACCTTCATCCCCTATGGTCATCAATACCCTTTGGAAGCTCCGCATCAGGTGGCTGAGTGGCTTCGTCAAGTTTTGGATCTTGAGTTGTCATAGAAGCATATTCTTCGGATGGCCATGGCAGTGAAACCGACCAATGCGGGAGAGCGCTTCGCTGGCAGCGAAGAGGTCAGCGGTTCGATCCCGCTAGGGTCCACCAAACAAAAACCACCGACACGCCGCGAGGCGTGTTTTTTGTTTTAAAGGACTAGTTTTATTGAACCATTCTGGATAGTCGTTCCGCAATGCGATCTTCGGTTCCGCTCGATCAAAAGCTCAAGAGATAACTGCTTGACAAGAAATAAAAACTCTTTTATATTTAACCAATAAGTTAAATAACCAATTGGTTAAATAATGACTTAGAAATGTTCGAAGTTGAATGAGTCTCAATAGAAAAGTAGTGGGAGGTGTTGATTCGATTTACTTTCAGATGCGATGAGCATCGTTCGCGGGTGGTAAGCAATGATGAGATACGTGTCGCAAAAGTTTAGCGTTATTATTTTTCTTAACTATTTTTCTCAACTCAAATAAAGGTGGGTAATTCGATTATGGCAACCGTTTTATATATCACAGCAAATCCGAACGATCATGAAACATCGTATAGTCTGGCAATTGGTAAAGAATTCGTACAGGCATACCTGTCCGCAAATCCTAATGATGAAGTTATTCATCTTGACCTATACCAAATGAATATTCCGGAGCTTGACGCTGATGTGTTTAGCGGTTGGGGAAAGCTTGGGGCAGGCGCTGTTTTTGATGCATTAACGGGTGCGGAAAAAGCGAAAATAGGTCGTTTAGGTGAACTTGTCGATCAATTCGTCGCTGCAGATAAGTATATATTTGTAAATCCAATATGGAATTATTCATTTCCGCCTGTTATGAAAGCATACATCGACTCTATTTGCGTTGCAGGAAAAACGTTTAAGTATGTTCCCGGTGAAGGCCGTGTCGGCTTGTTGCGAGATAAAAAGGCGGTTCACATTCAGGCAAGCGGAAGCGTATTATCACCTGGCTCAGCTCTTGCGGACTTTGAAATGGGTCATCGCCACTTGAATGCCATTATGGCGTTTTTTGAAGTCCCTAGCTTTGAGGGCATCTTCGTTGAAGGCATGGCTGCAGATCCCAACCAAGCGTCAGCGATCAAAGAAAAAGCAGTTCGGAAAGCGCGAGAAGTTGCTAGTGGCTTCTAAAGAAAACAAACAAGAGCCGACGAGATTCAGGTACCTAACCCTGATCGTTCGGCTCTTTTTTCATGCCTTGACTTTAGTTAAACACCTACATAAAATTAAACATATGGTTAAATATAACGAAGAACAATTAAATGATGTATTTCAAGTCCTTTCAGACCCCACGAGAAGAGAAATCATAAGGCGCCTAGCCGTTGAAGAAATGACGGTTATGAATTTGGCTATGCCTTTTAAGATGTCGTTGCCGGCCGTTTCTAAACACCTGAGGGTGTTGGAAAAGGCCGGTTTAGTTTCAGTTCGTAAGGAAGGGACTTATCGATATTATGGTCTAAATCCACAAGCAGTGGAGAACGCTCATGAGTGGTTGATGGACCTCAGGAAGTTTTGGACTGCTCAAATGGATAACCTTGAACTTTTTTTGGATAATCAACCTAAAGAAAACTAACGGAGGCCCGATTCATGATATCAATGCAAGGTGGGAAGTTTTTCCTTGAGCTTCGCCGTGTCTACAATGCTAGCAAGGAAATCGTGTACCTGGCTTGGACAAGGGAAGAACAGTTAAAGCAATGGTGGGGGCTAACGGGTTTTACGACGACCATTGGCCAAATGGACGTCTCCATTGGAGGGAAATACCTTTTTCATATGCAAGCTCCCAATGGTAAGATTCATACGTTAGTAGGTCGTTATGTAGAAATCGTTCCGAATGAAAAGCTTTCGTTCACTTGGAAATGGGGGACTGAAGGAGACGATTCGGAGGAAACGCTTGTTACGATCGACTTTGTTGATAAGGAAAACAAGACGGAGCTTATAATTACACATTCCGACTTCTCCACGATGAAAGAAGCGAAAAAACACAATAATAGTTGGACCAACTCTTTGGAAGGCGGCTTGTGCAACTATTTTAATTGACGCGTTTCAAGTTAGGCTAAGAAGGACCTCATTCCCAATGGGGGCTGAGGTCCTTTACTTGTCGTCAACAGACAGTCATTATAACCGTTCAGCATCTTCAGCGTTCAGGATTGATGTGATCCGGCGTTCCATGTCGGCGGTTTGCTCCGGCGAAAGCAGCCCGGCTTCGTAATGAAAGGAGATGGACTGGTGCGAAGCTAACTGGCGCACATTGCCTTTTCTTTTTTCCGCGCTGTATCCTTCGGCAGTGGCTGTCGCAGGTAAAGCGAGTCCAAGCGCCTGCTCGTGGCCGGTTCTGGCAATCCATCGAACCACCTGGGGGAGTTCGTCCGGCCGATGCTTCACATAATCCGCGTACCCGTCCGGTCGAACTTGCATGCTATGAGCCCAGCCCTCCTCATCCGCTACATAGCGATAATTGAGGACAATTTCGGGGTTGATCGGGAATGTAGGGTCGAGCACGTCAATCAGTGCGGGATTTTTCGCCACTTTGTCGATGAATGCTCCGTATGCTGGATTCCGACTTATGAGCTCTGGATTCGGCTGCCGCATCCCAACCTGCCCCTCACCATTTGGCGCGCTGTATACAAGCCTGCCGTAATCGACAGGCCGAAAATTGAGATGCGCCAAATACATGTATTCCAGCGGTTCCGATCGTAGATTCGTCAAACTAACTGTTATGCGAACCGTTGTCGCCTGTTCGTACAACCGGACCGCCGTTTCGACGCGGTAATCGCAAGTAAATGCCAGCGTATGCCGGTAGGACCCTCCGATTTCCAAGTATGCGCCCTCAGTATCCTCGCCTGCACGCAGCCACGCATCCTGGAATGGCGCATTGGGTAACTCGCCGTGCACGGGATGATCGTCAGCCTTTCCGGGATTGCCCATCGCCCTCATCCCGCAATGCAGAAGGAACGCCCCGTAGGTGGACAGAAAATCGCGTGTCTCCTGGGGTTCGTCGAACGTCGACTTCATCGCCAGTGATCTGCCGGCGAAGTCCATCGACCAAATTTGCTGTCCTTGATAGGGCAGCACCACCAAATTTCCTTCCGCGTTCGTTAGCTTTACAGCGCAGACGCCGGACCGGTAACGGAAGACGTGGGCGCACAGTCCCCCGTGCTCAAGCAGCAAAGCCGGTTCACGTTCGAACCGGCAAGTTTCTAGCCGAATAGTCGTTATTGTCGGCATGCGGCTAAAACTCCAACTCGTGAATTCGCCCAATTGGGCTGCATAAAGGCTCGCAGCCGTTCTCGCGAATGACGACGCCTTTCTCCCAACGGACGCCGAACGAATTAGTCATGAAGAATGTATCGATCTGGAAAGTCATATTCGGGCGTAAAATATAGTCTGAAGACGTCTCCATCCATGGCGCTTCCACCTCGATCATGCCGGTGCCATGACAGGGGCCGTATAAATAATTTTCTCCATAGCCGTTATCCTTATAAAATTGCAGGAATCCTTTGGCAATATCGCTCGCGACGACTCCGGCTTTCAGCTTGCTCTGCGTCCATTCGTGCGCTTTGAGCCCAAATTCAATAGATTGACGCCGTTCAGGAGTTAGCTTGCCCATGCTGATCGGCAAACCGATTGCCGGTGAATAGCCGTCCACCTTGGCCGACAAGTTGAGTTGCACGATGTCGCCCTTATTGATCACGCGATGGGAGGAGCGGGAAATGGCGTGCCGGGTCGATTTTTCGCTGAAAATATACATCGGGAGCCCTTCGTATTCCGCGCCGTTCTCGTAAATAACGCGTTGGGCTATTCCGACCATCTGACACTCGGTTACACCGGGCCGAATTTGTCGGATGACCTCGGCAGTGGCCAACTCCGTAATTCTGAAGCCCTCGCGCATGCAAGCCAATTCATTGTCGGATTTGATTGTGCGCAGCTCGACCATAATGTCGTCGGCGCGGACGATTTCCGCTTCCGGAAAGCTGCTGCGGAGCCCTTCCATCATGACAACCGTCGTGTCCAGGAAGCTAGCAACGCCAATCCGCAGCTTCGCGCCGGTAACGCCGATCGACTTGAACACATCGTTATAAGTATCGGGCTTGATCTCGGGATAGCTGGGATTAGCGGATTCGCGGTATTCCATCAGGCAAAAAATCTTGTCGATCTTGCCGAAGTCCGCCGCATACACCGTGCTTTCCGGTCCGACCATCAATGCAGCGTCCCCGCTTGCCGAGATCGCCACTCCGGCGCGTTCAAACAAAGGCCAGAAGCCGCTGAAGTAGCGGGCGTTCGCATAATCCGCCTCATTAGAGTTAACGACGAGAATATCGAGTCCCCGTTCCGCAACGAGCTTTGCCGCCTTCTGAATCCGTTCCGTGTACTCGTAATCCGGAATTTTGACGTGCTGTGTCATTTTCTTCGCTCCCTTATCGTTTGGCTGTCCTCAACGCATGGTGATGCCGGGTTTCATGTTCTGGACTGTGCTGTCGTATAACGATGCCACTTCACCGCAAAATCATCGGCCCGATGGAATTCGGCGCCCAAATCTTTCAGCCGATCGATCAACAGACCGAACTCTTCCATCGCTTTATCACCGCAGTTGAGCGTGATGAATCGGTCCGGCGTTACCGTGCATTCCCCGTATTTGTAGCTTTTGTGAATCGGAATGAACTCCCACGGATGAAAATAAAAACAGAGCACAACAGGCAAATCCTTCTCCCGCATAAAGCGGATAAAGCTGTGAACGCGCTGCATGAGCGCGTCGGCGCCTTTCGTTCTGAACAGCGGCCATTGGTCGCGATCGCGCTCCAGTCCCGGGTCCTTGCTCTTCATCGTCATATCCGCGAAATTAGGGATTTGCAAAATATTAAGATCCCCTTCTTGAGTCCAATCCTCGCGAGAAGGATGATAGGGGACAAGCCGCTCGCGGTAAAAATACATCGGGTACGAGGCGTCCACCGCGTAGTTCAACTCTTCTAGAGCGTTGACGACCGCCGTCGAGCTCCACAATCGCGGACAGCGGAAGGAAACCGGTTGACTGCCCAGCACCTCCTGCACCCATTCCGTTGCCTTGCGGATCCGAAACGGCACCTCTTCCGCCAGCAGCGGAACAACGCCGGGAATCGGGAACAGTTGGTCGCCTACCGTCTCGTGAAACAGGGAGTGGGTACCCACCTCGTTCCCGCTATCTCGCACGAGAGCGACACTGTCCGGATTTCTTCTGGCCGCGTCTCCGGTATAGAAGAACGTACCTTTGATGTTCTTACGCTCAAATACCTCGATCAGCGGGCCAGTTGCATTTTTGACGCCGTCGTAATACGGGGTGAAGCTCCCGACATCGGTCTCCATATCAAAGCCGAATATAACGTGTATGCTGTCCTTCACGGATTCTCCTCCAAGGCTTGCAGATGCGGATCTGGTTATAGACTGAAGCCGGTTGTGGCATAGAAGGCCATGTTCGTTTGACGAGTATCCAACCGGCCGTATTGCACGACGATCGGCACATCGCTCTCCAGCTTCAGGGAATATTGCGTTTCCCGGGGGACTACGAAGCCTGCCAGGTCATCCGGGTTGTCCAGCCGAAGACAGCGGACGCGCTCGCTTTCCACGGTCAACCGAATATCCGTGACGGGATCGCGATCGGTAAAATACAGCGTAATCGTCAAGTGGGCAACTTCGCGGTTCTGATTCAGCACGATGACGGATTCGTGTCCCTTCAGCGGGAAATCCCCGGCCGGCGGAAGCTCGCAATCCGGAAATACCCATAGGCGGTTACCGTTTTCCTTGCTCATTGTGTTCACCTCCCTTTTAAACTTGACTCGTTCGGTCGGAACGACGACTCTAGTACGATTCGCTCGGCTTGGCGAGGGGCTCCTTCTTGCTTTCTCCTCATGATCATCTCGGCAGCGGCTGCGCCAATGTCGTAGGCTGGCTGAACGACCGAGGTGAGTCGCGGGCGGATCAATCCGGTTTCGTCATCCGCGTCAAAGCAGGCGACCGCCATGTCGTCCGGGATGCGTAGTCCGCGCTCGTACAGCGCCTTGGTCGCTCCATACAGCAGAAAATCGTTGGCCGCGAACAACGCCGTCGGAAGCTGGTCCCGTTTCAGCCAATCTTTCATGATCGCGTAACCGGAGGCTTGTTTGAACTCGCCGCTGCCGACCCACTGCTCCGACATTGTTACGCCGTTGTCCGATAGGCACTTTTCAAAGCCTAGTTTGCGCTCGAGCGCGGTCGATTGATCGAGAGGGCCGGTGATGATCGCCAAATGTCGGTGACCCTGATCCAGAAGATGCTGCGTCAATTCGTAGCTTGCTTTGATGTTATCGATCGTCACAAGATTATATTGTTCGTCTATGCGCGGCTCGTTGTCGATGAAGACGAAGGGGATACCCGATCGGATATACGGCTTAAGCGCTTTTGGATTGCCGCCGACCGAGGCGATGATCAGACCGCTTACGCGATTCTGCATCAGCAGCTTGACATATTCCTCTTCCTTGTGCGCATCTTCGTTTGAGTTGCACACAATGACGTGATGATCGTTGCGGCTGGCTACGCTCTCTATCCCTTTAATTACTTTCGAATAGAAAGGATTGGACAAGTCCGAGACGATGACGCCAAGCGAATTAGCACTCTTACGCTTAAGGCTGCGCGCAACCTCGTTCGGTTGGTAGCCCAGCTCTTCGATCGCCTTCATAATCCGTTCGCGCGTTTCTTTGCCGACCCGGCCGGTACCGTTAATGGTCTTGGACACCGAAGACACGGACACGTTCAGATACTTGGCAATATCCTTCAGTTGTATGGTCATGGTAAAATCACCTCTGTTGAGGATTGGGAAAACGTTGTACCAAATTTCAAAAAAAATGCGGCACAATGGCTAAGCGAAATGCGAACGACTTTGTTCTATTATGGTACAACGTTTTCCCATATTATATGTTGCAGCCTTTCTGGCTGTCAATCGTCGATCTTCAGCTTGTGTCGATCTTCAGCAGCGAAGAGGTCGGGGCACTCCGCGCATAGGGAACGAAATTTTTTTGTGCGAAATATCATACAAAGCGGTGTGCTAAATAGCCAATGTAGAGGTTTTGTACGAAATATCATACAAAGTGGTGAACTGAATAGTCCGTCCCAAAGGTTCTGTACGAAAAATCATACAAAGCGACGTAAGATGTAGTCCGCCGGATGGTTTTTGTATGAAAAATCGTACATACGCGGCCCGAGGTAGTCACTCGAGAGCTGCAGACGAACTTGAGATCCACAAGGGCAAAAAATACAAATATGAGTATATTGGTTCTGTGCAAAGTATCGATCTCCTGTGATAACTGGCGGGCGTTAGAGGTTAATTGGACAGCGCTTTACTAGCAGCGAAGAGGTCAGATATTCGATCTCGCTATGGTCCACCATTAAAGTGTTTGATAAGGGTCATCATCTCCACCGAGTAAGATTCAGTTTTGCCCCTTAACAAATGGAAAACGAAACCGATACGAAGATATAAATAATATTATTGACAGATTAACGAAACATAAATAAAATAAAAACGAAATAAAAAAACAACATGGCTACCAGGGAAGCGAGGTGGATTGATTGAACTCAGTGAAGCTGTCTTTGGTTCAGTTGTTAGGCTCGTCCTATATGAACAGCGTCATCGCAGGTGCCACTTCCTTGTTGGGGCTCAACCTCAAGGAAGCCGAGCGGTTGGCGCACGAAGAGGTTGAGTTTTTGCCGGAGGAATACGTTAGTTTTACGAATCAATTGTTGACGTATGTTGGCAAGCCGTACGTCTCTGCTCTGGAATCGTCGCTTGAAGGAGCACCTACGAATGCTTTTGGAAGCGCAACCAATACGAAAGCGAGTCCGATCGGCGGTCTGGGAGGTCTCCGCTTAGGTGAAGACGGCAGGTTGTACCTTGCGGCAAAGAGCGAGCACTACCATACACCGCTCGGTCACAATTTTCCCGGGTATCGGCTGATTGACAACGCAAGGGCACTCGGCATTACGAATGCGACTCATAATAACACCCGCGGCTACATTACCCGGTTTCTTGAACGGGAGCTTGTCCGGACGATCAATGGATTTCGTCCTGAAGAGACGGACGAATTGGATGCCGCTCTCGCTTCCCAAGAACCACAAATGTTGAATCGTGTCCTCAATCTTGAGACCGGAACATTAGCTTGCGAAGCGGGCATTAAAATGATGCTGGCTCGGTTTTATCGATTGGATGAAACTTTTGGTCAGCCAAAATACGGGAACCTTACGCCGGTATTTTTCGTGATGGCGGACCACGACGGCGGGGGCAAGGCGAACTACCATGGGACTACGATTTTCGCTCAGATCATGCGCGACATGTGGCCCGGACTGGGAGAAAAGCTAGAGCAGGCGGGGATATTGAAGGTTTGTCCGGTTCGAATCAACGACTGGGAAGATTTTCAGACGAAATTCGAACAGTACAACAAGCCGCCGTATAAGGCAGCGGGGTTTCTGCACGAAATCATTCTGATGAATTACGGCGGCATCAAGCTCGAGCCTAAGTATTTACAGAAAGTTTATGCACTGTGCCACGAACACGACACTCCGATCATGTGTGATGAAATTCAATCTTGCATGTGGTATCCGCCTATGTATCTGTTCCGGGAATACAAGTTGAATCCCGATTTCGTGGTCATCGGAAAAGGTTTCCCAGGCGGCCAATATCCAGCTTCTCGCATCATTACGACAGCGGCCATGGATACACTTAACCAATTCGGCGCACTGGTTACGAACGGACAGGAGGAACTGGCGGCGCTGGCCTATTTGATAACAATGAAGTTCACGGAAGAGAACGGCAGCCACATACGCAACATTGGTCAATACTATGAAGACAAGCTGCGGGACTTGGCGGTACGCTATCCGGACTTCATCGACCGGACGGAAGGGCTGGGACACTTGTCGACGATCTTCTTCCGCGAAGCGCAGACTGTCACGCAATTCACCAAGGTGCTGAACGAAGCATGTATTGATGTTAGCGCTCAAACTTACAAAGCAAGCTGCCCGCCTGCAGCGCTTACGAAGCCACCTACAATCGCCACCAGGGAAATGATAGACTACCTATTATACAGTATGGACGAGACGTTACTGGCGATCCGCGAGGAGCAACGCGGCCGTTCCGACGAATTGGTCCATCCTATCGTCTAATCCTGGAGGAATGTTCATGCATGAGCATGATGTGAAAGATCTTGATATCGATAAAAGAAGAAATCGGATTCTGGAGTTACTGCATCGCGAAGGCAAAGTGAAAGTTAACGACTTAAGCAAGCTGTTCGGCATCTCTGAAGTGACAATTCGTATTGACCTTGACGTTCTTGAAGAGCAGGGAGCATTGCAACGCGTACATGGCGGAGCGATCAGCACATACAAAAGCTACTACAATATGACGTTTCATGACCGATCAGCGGTGAACGGCGAGGAGAAGAGAAAAATCGCTGTGGAAGCGGCCGCTATGATCTCGGACGGCGATACGGTTATCATCGGTTCCGGTACGACCCCGCTATATGTAATGCAAGAACTGAAAAATCACAAGAACCTGATCATCATTACGAATTCGTTGCCCGTAGTCCATGAAGCCGGTTTCCATCGAAACCTTAATGTAGTCGTCATACTAGGCGGCAATATCAATTTGGGGTACCAATTCACTACAGGTGACGATGCTATTGCCCAGTTAAATCGGTACAAGGCGGACAAGCTTATTTTGTCGTCGGACGGCGTCAGCTCTGAATTTGGGGTGACGACCTATCATCACCTGGAAGCGGAGCTGTACCGGAGAATGATTGCGCTCGTCGACAAAACAATTTTGGTTGCCGACTATTCAAAGATCGGCCGGGCCAACTTCGCCCGCATCGAGACGGTCGATAAAATGGATTGTCTGATCTCAAATCATAACGCAAACAAGGATGAGATCGAAGCCATCAAGGAAAAGGGCTTAGAAGTCCGGCTTGTCTAAACACCGTGGGAAGTACATGATCGCGTTGGCTGGCCATTATTGAAGGCGCTTCCAATTATTAAACTGATTGAACAGGGAGATTGATATGACCATTAAAGTGGGAATTGTCGGGGCAAGGGGACTTAGCACGCTTCTGGGCTTTCAGAGCAATCCCGATACGGAAGTCGTAGCGCTTTGCGATTTGGACGGAGATTACGTTCAGGAGGCAGCGCGCGAACACGGCATACCCCGTACGTATCGGATTTTCGAGGATATACTAGAGTCGGACATCGATGCCGTCGTCATCTCTACCCCTATGCATCTGCACGTACCGCAAACAATCGCGGCTCTGAATGCGGGCAAGCATGTGTTGTGCGAAGTTACGGCGGGAGTCACGATGGACGAACTATGGTGGTTGAAGGAAGCTGTTGAGTCGTCCAAAAAAGTGTATATGATGGCGGAAAACTATTGTTATATCCCTGAGAATCAGATCATTACGAATATGGTTAAGCAGGGTGTCTTCGGTGAAGTTTACTTTGGCGAGGGAGAGTACATTCACGATGTCCGCAGCTTGGCGTACCAATTTAACCGCGAGAACGCCGCGAAAAAATCGGCGCCAACCTGGCGTAAGTATTGGCAATTGGGCAAGCGCGGGAATTTCTATCCGACGCATAGTCTCGGACCGGTCATGAAATGGTTCGAAGGCGACCGGATTAAATCCGTTTCTACTTTTGGTACGGGCTGGCATACGGATTCCCGTTTTCGTCAGGAAGACACGACGATTACGGTCTGCCAGATGGAAAGCGGCAAGCTGATCAAGATTCGCGTCGATTGCATATCGAAGCGGCCTCTCGGCATTAACTACAGCTTGCAAGGCACGAAAGGATGCTTCGAAGCGAGGAGCGGCGTCGAAGGCGGTCAGCATCAGTTATGGCTGGAATGGATGGGGGGCGATTCCGAGTATGACAGGAAGTGGCGCCCGTTAAGCGATTTTCATGAATACTTGCCTGATCGCTACAAGAACGCAACGGAGGAGCAGAAAAATGCCAAACACTGGGGGAGTGATTACTTTGTCGTTGAGGATTTCGTAAATGCCGTTAAAGGTTTGGAGAAACCTGCCATCGATGTTTACGACGCCTGTGAATGGACGGCAGTAGCGCTTCTGTCCGAGCTGTCCGTCATGAATGGCGGCCGGACGATGGATATGCCGGAATTCCGCAAAAGCGGCTCGTATGCGGATCAAATTATCAAATTATAACTGGACACAGAATGACATGACAAACAGGGGGAATGTAAACATGAATAATGCAACCATGAGGTTGAAGAAGTTGACGAGTGCTGGCGTTACCGTAGTTATGCTCTCAAGCTTGCTGGCCGCTTGTTCGGGAGGCGGTAAAGACGGCGGAACGACAAGCAGCGGGAACGATAAAGCGGAAGTGTCCATGATGTTAGCGGAATCGGTGTTCAATCACATCCAAGATAAGTTGATTGAGGAGTTCGAGAGTAGTCATCAAAATATTAAAATCAAGGTGGAAACCCTTCCCGACGGCAGCCTGTTCGATACGTTGCGCACACGCATTGCCACCGGCGAATTGCCGGACATCTACCAACTGAATATCGGCCACGACACCACCACCATGGCCGATAAGGCAGGATATATCTACGATCTGAGCAAACTGGAGGCAAGTCAGAACTTCTCCGAATCCATCCGTAAAGCGACTTCCTTGAAGGACAAGCAGGCGATCTTCACTAACGGCCTCGGCGTGCTCGGCTTAAACTACAACAAAGCGATGCTGAAAGACGTCGGCTATAACGAGCCGCCCCAAACATGGGATCAACTGATGGATGCCGGTAAGAAATTGAAGGAAAAAGGCAAGGACCTGCTCGTATACTCCTCGAAATGGGAGACCGGGATCGGCAATGTGTTCCATTGGACGTTCGGCGCGCATGCAGTGAAAAACGACGCGTTCAAGCAAGCCTATCTGTCCAACAGCGTTGATTGGAGCCTGCCGGACAATCGTGCCATTCTGGAGGAAGGATTCAAGCGGTTCAAAGATCTGAACGAATTCGTGCGCACGGGCAGCTTTACGAACGAATACGCGATCGCGCAGCAATCGTTCGCCAATGGAGATGCCGCTATGCTGCTGGGGGGCACATGGGAAGCGAAAACGTTACACGAGCTTAACACGGACCTCGATTTCGGTTTTATCAATCTGCCTTATGAAACGGACGAGAAGAACGCTTATGTATTCGTGCCGGAAGACGGTTTCGCCATCAATGCCAAGAGTCAGCATGTTGAGGAAGCGAAAGTATTCTTGAATTGGCTCTTCAGCAAGGAGATTTACGGAAAATTAAATGAGGCCGCAGGTTCGCTCTCGGCCATGCCGGGAGTGGGCAAGCCCGACGAAGCGTATAGCGACGTGCCGAATTGGTTGCAGACAGATCGGGTGATCTCGTTCGCCAATACAGGTCCAATCCCTGGCGCGACTTGGATTGCACTCGGCAACGCGGCGCAAGAATATACGTTCAAAGGCGATCTCGACAAAGCGATCGACAAGTTTATTTCGGAATATAACAAGACGAAAGCGAAATAACGGGTAAGACGTATTCACATATGCGACTAAGAGCCAGCAATGTATCCGAATGAATAGGGGGCTTCCCTATGCAAAGAAAAATGTTTATTACAGGTGTTGCGTTCGTTATCCCTATCACAGCCGTCATCGCGATCTTTCTGATTTTCCCGATCGTCCAGTCCTTCTATTACAGCTTAACGGATTGGAAGGGGATCGGGGCCTACCGGTTCATCGGATTCCAAAATTACCGGGATATTTTTCAGGACAAGGTGTTCACCGAGTCGCTGACCCGAACGCTCATGATCGGGATTTCCACAGCTTTCCTGGCCAACGCCATCGGGTTGCTGCTGGCGATGATGCTGGATCAAGCGCTTAAAACCAAAAACATTTTACGCGCCTTATTCTACATTCCGAACATCATCCCGGTTGTCGTTGCAGCGTTTGTTTGGCGGTATATTTTCGATGCGAATACCGGGTTGCTGAATGGTTTGCTGACAAAACTGAGCGGCGCCAACGTCAATATTCCTTGGATCGATTCACCCGACTATGTCGTGTACTCCCTTATTTTCATTACCGTGTGGCAAGGGATCGGGCCGGTTATGATCATTTATCTTGCCGCTTTGCAGGGCGTTCCCGCCGAACTCAAGGAAGCGGCCAGCATCGACGGCGCCACCAAGGTCAGGAAGTTCTTCTCGATCACCTTGCCCATGATTGCGCCGGGAATTACCGTGAACGTGCTGATCGGCCTCGCCAACGGCATACGTATATTCGACTTGCCGTTTGCGCTGACGGGCGGCGGTCCGGCCAATTCAAGCGAGACAATGGCCATCCGGATCTATCGCTACGCGTTCGCTTCAAGCGAATTGTCGTACGGCTTGGCGTCGTCGTTCGTCCTGACAATTGTCGCACTGGTCGTGACGCTATTTTTCATCGCGATGTCCCGTAAATATGAACAGGGGGTGTCTTAGGTGAAAATCTTGAAAAAGGCCGTCTTCGAGCTGTTTGCCTGTTTACTCGGGGTGATCGTGTCGATTCCCTTGTATTTGATCATGATCAATGCGTTCAAGAGTCACAAACAAATTGTCACCGCGCCCCTTGCGCTACCCGAATTCTCTGTCGGCTTCGGCAATATCGCAAGAGCTTTTGAGAAGCTGAATACGCTCAAGGCATACGGCATCACGTTTTCGATCGGCGGCATCGCGCTTCTTTTTGCCATCTGCTTGTCCGCGATGGCTGCTTACGCCGTGGCACGCATCCGACACCCGATCTTCAATACACTGTATTGGGTGTACGCATCGGCCATCCTGATCCCGGTGCAGTCGGTACTCATTCCGATCGTATTTCTCTTGAAAAGCCTATCCTTGCAAAATACCATTATGGGTATCTCGCTGATGTATGTCGCCGTGTTGTCGCCTTTCTGCATCTTCATGTTCAGCGGTTTCATGCGCAGCTTGCCGTTCGATCTGGAAGAGTCGGCTTATATCGACGGCAGTTCGCCGGCGCATACGTTCTTCCGCATCATCTTCCCGCTAGTCAAACCAGTGACGGCATCGCTGATCATTTTGCAATTCATTTATGTGTGGAACGATTTGCAGTTGCCGCTGGTAATCCTCAATGCCGTGGATTACCCAACGATCAGCATCAGCCTTTACAAATTTTTCGCCGGACGCGGAATGGGGGACTTAAGTCTGCTGTTCGGGGGCATCACGATCACAATGCTGCCCATTCTGCTCTTGTTCTTGAGCTTCCAGCGTTTCTTCGTGAAGGGATTGTCGGCGGGGGCGGTCAAAGGCTGATAGATACCCCCTCCGGAAAATAACCCCATAAAAGTGATTCAAAATCAAAACACTTTCAAGAGCATGTCTCGACATCGTAAGATGTGGACGACAATTTTGAAGGTGTTTTTGTTTTATTAATTCCTTAAACAATACTTAAACGAATCTTAAGTTGTTGATACTGAAATCGGTAAGAACCTCCTTCTATAATAAGCTTACTTTACACCCATTAGAGGAAGGTTTGAGGCTATGAATATGAAAGCTAATCGTGACCAAGATCGTATTCCGGAGCTTCAGCTCGTGCGAGCTCTAGCCATTTTATGCGTGTTGACCGTGCATGCCAGCGCATCAGCCACGATTGCAATGCAACACTCCGGCTACTACTGGTTCTACAATTTTTTAAACATTTTTGCCAAAGTCGGAACCCCGACGTTTATTTTTCTAAGCAGTTTTGTCCTATTTTACAGCTATTATTGTAGGCCGCTGGATGGCAAACTGATTAGTTCCTTTTACAAAAAAAGATTGCTCTACATTCTCGTGCCCTATGCCCTTTTCTCGGTGATTTACTTCGTCATGGTGCGTTACAGCGCGAATGAGGTTTTGTTTGATGCGGATGCCTTGGCTACCTTCTGGAAAAAGCTGATCACCGGAAAAGCTTACGCACACCTGTACTTTGTCTTCATTAGCATTCAGTTTTACGTGTTGTTTCCTGTTCTGTTATGGGCAACGAAGCGTTGGGCGCGAATGGTGCATTTTCTCATTCCGATCGGCTTTATCGTTCAATGGAGCTTCGTTTTGTTAAATAAGTATTATTGGCAAGTCACGAACAAAGGAAGCTGGTCGCTGTCTTACTTTTCGTTCTTTTTCCTTGGGGCGGCGCTGGGGATTTATTATCCGAAAATCAAAAATTGGATCGTCGTTTCTAAAGCAAACGCAAGCCTTAGCCGCGTATTGGGTTGGGGGCTTTTGTGGGCAACGTGGCTGACCATCGCTCTGGCTCACGTCTCGATTTATTATCAAGCTCGAGCTAATGGCGTTCGTTATAACTCCATGCTGTACGAGTTTCTGTGGAACTTTCATTCGATAACGGCAGCGCTGGTGATCGTTCAAGCGGCATTTTTCATCTATCGCCGCTTTCCGACTTCGCTATCCAGACTATTGCAGCCGATAGGTCAATACTCGTTTGGCATTTACTTAATTCATTTATTGTTCCTGTATATTTACGACCGGTTCATGCCGGATTACGGCATATCTTGGATGTCGCACATGAAGTATTTGGGCAGTTGGATCGTCATGTTATCGGGCTCTTTAGCTGCCGTCGCGTTCTCGGCCAAATTCCTTCCGGCTGCCTGGATGTTGTTTGGGCGTCTCCCGGAGCATGGCGGAAGCCGCCGGAACGCCGTCACCCGGAAATTCAACGGGACTGAAGTTCGAACAGAGAGGTGAGATTCGTCATGCAGCGAAAGTGGACGGGCGCGGGAATAACCTTAATATTGATTTTTGTTGTTTCAGCTTATTTAAGATTCGATTTTTTGTCTTCGGCCGTTCATAACAATTCTCATGATACGGTCAATTACGACATTATGGTGCGGCAGTTGTTGGAAAAGGGGGTATACGGTTATAAAAGCGAGGAGCCAAATGCCCAAGTTTCTCCGGGATTTCCTTTATTTATGGCTGCTTCCTATCTGGTTGCTGATTTAATCAACAAGGATCCGATGACCCTTATTCGCTACATGCAGGCCATCTTCAGCCTCGTGACGCTTTGGTTGATCTACCGTATAGCGAAAAAGCTCGGAGGGGATATAGCGGCACTTTCGGCAGCCGCCGTAGCTGCGGTGTATCCTCCCTTTATCTGGACAAATGGGGCGGTATTGACCGAATCGCTCGCGACCTTATTGTTTATGACCTACGTTTACTTGCAGCTCTTGGCATTCGAAAAGAACAATTGGAAGCTGACGTTGTCAGCCGGAATCATGATTGGACTCACTGTTCTGACTCGTCCGGAATTTTTGGTCGTTCTGCCCGCAAGCTTTGCCCTCCATTTGTTCTGGCACCGCAAAGCCAAGATGACGATGAAGCTGATGCTGATCGCCGGCATCGGGACCGGCATTGTGCTCTCGCCATGGTTGATTCGTAATCTCGTTACGTTGCACGAACCGATCATTACCTCTACCCAAGTGAATCCATTCGCGGCGGGAACCTATCCGAATAAAAACTACGACGACGGTTTGGTCGACCGTGCGGGTAAAACTCAAATGGAAGTCGCTAAGGAACGACTGCGGATCGGTTTTACGGAGCATACAGGTACCTACTTAAAATGGTATACGATCGGTAAGCTGCAGTATATTTACGGGAAAATGTTTGGCGGAAGCGGCCATAAACCATACTATTCCGTCATTCCTTTCAAGTCGTATTTGCACTTGGCGATTGTTATGCTATCCATCGTATCGTCGGTTGTTCTGTTGCGCAATTGGCGTAAACCGGCTGCGCTGCTAGTCGTATTGGTATTGACTATAACGGTGATGCGACTTGCGTTCGTCCCGGAATACCGTTACAACGTCATAACGATGCCGCTGCTTATTGTGATGGATAGTTTGCTTGTTGCTCACATGCTCGGATGGATAGGTCGCCGCTTTAAGTGGCAGCATTTAATCGGGAGGACAGCGCCATGAGTATCGTTAGACAAGTCGATAGAGGGAAAATATTGATTATCGTACCGGCCTATAATGAAGCTGAAGGAATCGTGAAAGTGATCTCAGCAATACGGGAAACGTTGCCCGAGGCGGACGTCATTGTCATTAATGACGGTTCGAGCGACAATACCGGCATGCTTGCGGAGTCCGCAGGTGCATTAACCGTCCATTTGCCGGCGAACCTGGGAATAGGAGGCGCGATGCAAACCGGATACCAGTATGCTGCCAAGTTCGGGTATCAATATGCCGCCCAGATCGATGGAGACGGTCAACATGATCCGGCTGATTTTAATTTTATGTTAAAAGCCTTGCGGGATACGGGAGCTGATATGGTCGTTGGCTCACGGTTTCTGGAACGTAGGGGGTTTCAATCTACCTTTGCCCGTAAGATAGGAATAGAGTTGCTCGCGAAGCTATTATCTGGACTGCTTGGGAAAAGAGTCACCGATCCGACCTCCGGTTACAGAATATGCGGACGAAGAGCGGTCGAGTTGTTCTCGCAAGAGTACCCGACGGACTATCCGGAGGTTGAAGCGCTTGTGCTGCTGGATAACTCCGGATATTCGTTCACCGAAATTCCGGTCGTGATGAAGGAACGTCAAACCGGAACTTCAAGCATCTCGTCGTTTCAATCTTTATATTACATGGTAAAAGTCATTTTGGCGGTACTGATAGCCAAAAGTCGAAAGAAAAAGGCGCTGAATTTAAGCTATGAATCCTAATATATACTTCGTTAGTTTCGTAATTGGCTTAGGTTTTACTTTTATGGTGCTCCATCTGATCCGCAGCCGCAGGTTACGAGAACAGTATGCGATATTGTGGCTAGTGCTTGGCGTTTTCATGATGGGGCTTTCATTATTCCCGAGTTTGCTGGACAGATTCTCTGCGATGCTTCATGTGTCTTATGCACCGTCGCTACTATATCTTCTCGCCTTCGTGGCTGTCTTGTTCCTGCTGCTTCATTTGTCCCTTGCCGTTTCTCATTTAACCAGTCATGTCATTAAGCTAACTCAATCATTGGCGCTTCTTGAGAGTCAGATCAATCGTCCGATTCAATCGAAATCTCCTATGGATAAGAGTTTGCAAAACCTCGAAGAATAGGAGATGTAACGATGATGGCGCCTATTCTAATGTTATCGCTAAACATTCTTCTTCTGCTTACGGGTCAAACGCTGTGGAAGATCGGATTGGATCGCTCCGGAGGACTGCATATAAGCAACGCCCTTCAAGTGCTTGCCTCTCCTTGGATCATGGCGGGGGCGGGGATGTACGCTGTGGCCACGGTATTATGGCTTGCGGTATTGTCGCGGATGCCTTTAAGCATGGCTTATCCTATGCAAAGCATGGCCTACGTACTCGGCCTGCTGATCGCTTGGCTGATCTTTGGGGAAATCATACCTCCCAATCGCTGGATCGGGGCCGGAATAATCGTAGCCGGGGTTATTGTAATTAGTATGAAATAAGGAGGCAGACCATGGCTTGCTTCCCTACTACATACTAATGATCCGGTGCCCGCTTCCAATTTTCAGCCGATTGTGAGTAATGAACTGGAAATCCGTCTTACACGAGTTGGAGAATTTCCATAATGTGGATATTTCGAGCGATGGAGTATGCACATTCTACAAACGGTTAGATTTTGAAAGATTTGTATGAAATATCATACAAAGCAGTTTGCTGAATAGTCCGTCGTAGAGGTTTTGTATGAAATATCGTACAAAGCAGTGTGCTGAATAGTCCGTCGTAGAGGTTTTGTATGAAATATCGTACAAAGCAGTGTGCTGAATAGTCCTTCGGATGTCTTTGTATGAAAAATCGTACAAACTCGGCTCGAGGCAGTCACAATCGCAGAAGATTGCAAAAAAACAGTTGCATCATGTGGAGCGAATCCGTTAGGATCGACTTATGCAATATATTGCAATATTAATGCGGCGAAGCACGCCCCGATTTCCCTCTTTCATTACGGGAACTCGGGGCTTATTTTATGAATGGAAAGGTGATGTAGCTTGAGTTTTGTGATCGAGCATGAGAAGTGGATCAAGGCACATTTGTCGAAACGCCACGGAGAACGAAAAGATGCTCTGAAAAGAGGGCATGGATTCGGTAATCGCTTTTTTGCAGAACAAATATGGTGGAACCTTATGGGGCATTTTGCTGGACTACATCCGGAATATGAAGTTACAGACTGGCGGGGACGGCCGTATTTCGTGGACTTTATGTGGATCTTAGGTAGCTTGCGATTCGTCATCGAAATCATGGATTATGGATCGCATGGCACGGATCGTTCGAAGTATCGATTGGATTTGAATAGAGGGTTGTATCTACAATCGCAAGATTGTCACGTAATCACCATATCCCTTGATGAAATGAAAGAAAATCCAACGTTCGTGCTTGCTATGGTTCGAAGTATTCTAGCTCAGTATCTTGCAGCGACAGGAGGAGGGGATGGGACGAGTTGGCGCAAATACCTAAAAATCGAACGAGAGTTGATGCGATTGGCGATTCGAAATCATCGTATCATCAGCCCGTCGAGAGCTGCAGAAGAACTTGAGATCCACAAGCAGACGGCAATTAAGTACTGCCAAGGACTTGTGGACAAAGGTAAATTCCGAGCAATACCATCAGGGGTCTCGGGCAAAATATACAATTATGAGTATATTGGTTCTGTGCAGAGTATCGATCTAGTGTGATATCGGGCAGCTTAATAAATCTACCCGCTACTATCAGGTCGGTTTTCTATTGGTGACAACCTTGCTTATCCAAAGTATCTATGTCAACCGATGATTTTATTATCGTAGCTTCGTCTATAATGTTATAGACTATTTTACAGATAAGGAGATGAATATGATGAGTGTCCGCTTTAATAATGTTCTGGATGTTTTAGAGAACTACAAATCTTCCGTCAACGAGAAAGACGTTGATAGATTTGTATCTGCTTATGCATCGGATATCCATATTTATGACTGTTGGCAAAATTGGGAGTGTACCGGTTTCACGCAATGGAGTGAAAACGTGCACGAGTGGTTTGATAGTTTAACGAAGGAAGATGTATTGCTTAAAGTTGATTATGATGATTTAGTCGTCGAGGAAAATTCAAATCTTGCTTTCGTTCGTTGTACGGTTAGGTTTGCGGCTTATAACAAATCCGGAGAGAAGCTTCGTCAAATGACAAACAGATTTACATTTGGTTTAAGAAAACAAAATGACTCCTGGCTCATCACACATGAACACTCATCATTGCCGATTAACATGGAAACCGGGAAAGGAATTTTTAACCTCAAGTAAGTCGCGGAAGCACCGCCAAACGTAGATTTTCTGCGGCTTGGGGTGCTTTTATCTGTTGCGGGTCGAACGCCTTATTCGCTGGAAGGGTTTTAGTGTATGCCAAATTAAAGGGGAAAGTAGGTCCAATGAAGAATTATGTCTATCGAGAATTCGTGAAGTGAACGGCGAATGGAAATTCGATGATCGATATTGACCAGGGTGGTTGTCATGCGGAGCATATACGGTTTCCTGCTCATCTATTTATTTAGTGTTTTCTGTGTCGCTCCTGCTGCAAATGCAGAGGGGACGAGCGGGGGTTCTGGCCTTACATTGGTCGATGGCAAGCTCAATTACTCGATTAACGCACACATGGACGTTCTGGAAGATCCAAGTCGGCAATGGTCGCTTAAGGACATCCAATCGCCAGATGTGCAGGAGAAATTTCAACCAGCTGAGGGGAAATCCTCCTTCGGGTATAAATCGTCAGCTTATTGGGTGCGGGTGACCGTCCGAAACGAATCTTCCAACGCCAAGTGGGAGCTGAGCCTGTACAATTCTCTTGTCGATAGTATGAAAGTGTATGCATCCGGCGAAGCGGTTCCGATCAATCGCCATTATCCAACTTATAAGCTGAACCTTCCACAGGGACAGACTTCCACGTTCTATATTCGCTGCGAAGCATCCGGTTCAATGCTTCTTCCGCTTAGACTGACAGAGCCGTCTGCCGTATACGGCAATGTGTATGGGCAATTGCTGATGCATGGTCTATATTTCGGAGCGGTCCTTATCATTGTCATTTTCTTGCTGGCGCTATACTGGCACGTTCGCAATGTTGCCTATGTATACTACCCTCTTAGCCTTCTCAGCTTCGCCGTAGGGTTGTTCATCTGGAACGGACTTTCTCTGCCGATATTTGGAACGGATCATTGGACAGGACAAACGACCGCTACATTTTTCTGGGAGAGGCCTTCTGCCGTTTATGATCTTTCTTATACGTTGGGGCGTTGGTTCGGCGTTTTGTTCCTATACAGATTGTTGCTTCCCGCGAAAAAAGCACTTATGACCGAGCTCCTATGCCAGTTGATGATCACACTTTGTCCGATTGTTTGCTTAGGCATTATCTTTTTTTATCCATTCGGCATGGCGCAATTTGTATTTTGGTTCAAGTATGTGACTTTAGTTTTGGCCATGGCTTGCGTCATTGAATGCGCGTGGAAAGGGAACCGTATCGCGCAGGTGGTAGCTCTCATTAGAATACCGCAAGTCATCATGACTGTTGCGCCTAAAGCATTGCTTTTATACGGTCTGTTTCCCGACAATTTGTTTACCCGCTTTGCCCCGCAGCTCGGTGTGATCGTCGAATCCATTTTCATGGCGTTTATCCTGTTTGGTCTTATGGCTCAAATGCGCAAAAATGAGGAGCTTGCCCAAAACAAGCTGGTGCATACTTTATCGGAGTGGAACGCCACGTTGGAGAAGAAGGTCGCAGAGCAAACGGTGAGCTTGCAGCGGGCAAACGAGGAGCTTGTCGTAGCGGAAGTGTCGCGAACGAACTTGCTTCAAAACATCGCCCATGATATTCGTTCGCCGCTGTCGATTGTTCAAGGCGGTATTCAGGCGCTTAAGATCAAGATTGCAGAAAGCCCGGAGCAGCAGGTCTTGCTGTTGGACAAGGTGCACAATAAGGTGCATGATGTTAACCGATTTATCGATGACTTATTCGCTTTAAGCCAATTCGAAGGTGTGAAGAGCCCCCGTACTTTGGAGATGGTCATGTTCGGGGATTGGATCGAAGATATATTTAAGGAAATGGAGGCGGATATTCGATACTCCGGGCATAACTGCGAGCTCGTTATTTCGTCTGCTCTTGCCGATGCAGATGTGCGCATGGACCCTCATTTGATTAAAAGGGTGATCGTTAATTTAGTCAACAATGCATGTAAATTTACCCCCGCAGGAGGCACGATCACGCTTCAAGCATTGCTATGTGAGCAGTCCGTCAAAGTAACTGTGGGGGACACCGGTACTGGCATAGGCGAGGAACAGCTCAAGTATATATTCGTTCGACATTATCGGGAAGGTGAAGCTCAGGGCAGAGGATTAGGCCTCGCAATTGCCAAGGAAATCGTTGAGCGGCATGGTGGACAAATTGGGGTAGACAGCGCGCGTGAGCAAGGCAGTCAATTTTATTTTACATTGCCGATTATTCAATAAAAGGTTAACCAAAGCTACAAGTTCGGATCGAATTTGTAGCCGAAACCCCTCACCGTGTGGATGTATTTGGGATTCATCGGATCGGCTTCGATCTTTTTGCGCAGCTTGTAAATATGTACTTTAATGAGTTCAGACGAGTAGCCGGATAAATCGTTCCAAATTAATTCATAAAGCTGTCTTGGGTGATACACCCGCTGCTGATTTTGCGCCAGAGTAAGCAGAAGATGCAGTTCCTTGGCCAGTAAAGTGACGGCTTGCCCGTTTGCTGTGACGTTTAGCCGCTCCAGGTCGATTTCAAGTCCAGGAAAAGAGAGCTTGCTGGATGGTTGCGGCGAAGTAAGCAGCATCCCCCAGCGTAGATGGGCTTTCACTCTTGCAATCAATTCCAAATGATCGAACGGCTTCGTGATATAATCGTCGCCCCCGGACTGGAGCGAATTCAGCTTGTCTTGTTGCTGGCTATTTCCCGTTAGAAATAAGATCGGACGCTGAAACAAGCTTCTTATGCTGCGGCATAATGTGATACCGTCCGTGTCCGGCATTTGAATATCCAGAAGAATAAGATCCGGATGATTGCTTTCCAACAAGGACAAGCATTGTTCGCCGTTAAAGGCCTGCAGCACATGGAAGCCCTCTGCCGATAAAAACATATGCAGCATTCTCTGGAAGTCATTATCGTCGTCTACAGTTAAAATCGTTACGGCCATTAATGTGGGGACTCCCTCTTCTCGACTGAAAATAAAGCTTTATTGATTATTTTATCATACATTGGGTATTCCGCGGATTCTAACGGTTGCCATCGCCGTTAAATCGCGGATTTTTGGTCATTTGTGACTCTAACGGTTGTAGTTGCGGCTTTTTCATTGTTTTGATGCGATACGAGGAGATGTGCACCAAATAACGACGCTCACAACCGTTAGAAAATCAATGCTCTGTTTTTGACTGATTAACGGCTGTGCCAACCGTTAGATTTTCAAGCGGAGAGCGCTTCGGTGGAAGTTTGGATGCAAATCATGTTACATTGCTTGTACTAATGGAACTGGTGTGACGGTGGGGAAAATTCACAGTATGCCGACGAAGGGGAGAGTGGAACTTCTTCATGCCAAAACAGGGAGCCCGCGGAATCATCAACGATTCCGCGGGCTCTTGTAGCATCCGGGTTAATAAATCGATTTCTCGGACTGTGTGATCCTTCCATCTAGGTAATCAAGATAGTTCGGCAACCATAGCAGGAGCTTCTGTACGAGCGGCAACGTTGCGTTTAAGCGTTGCCGCCAAAAGCACGCTGACTGCCGCAAGCACCGCAAGCAAAACATAAGCATTATGATAAGCGTGCGTCATGGCGTTAGGCATTGCTGTTTTACCTTGGCTTACATAATGGCCGGTACGGCTCACAATGAAAGTCGTAAGTCCGGCGACGGCGAAAGAAGTCACAACCTGCTGTGCCGCGCTAGTCAGAGATGTAACTCGACCGACAAGTTCTCTTGGCGCGTTTTGAATCAGATGGGTGTTCAAGGCGAGGAACGACAGGCCCATCCCTAAACCGATCAAGGCACGAGGAACGAGGAACATCCAAGGACTGTTGCCCGGGTCGATGAAGGAGAGAAGATAAGCCCCGATTCCCGCAAACACTAATCCGGTCATGACGAGAGGCCTTGCGCCGATTCGGTCGTACAAACGGCCGCCGATCGGCATTGCGATGCCCGCTGCAATCGCATGCGGCAATGTCCATAAGCCGGCTTCGAGAGCGCTCATTCCCATTAATTGTTGCATGAAATAAGGTACGGCAAATACAATTCCGAACATCGTGAACTGCAAAGCCCATTGCAGGAGGATTCCTCGCGTGAATTGGGAAGAACGGAATACTCTCAATTCAAGTAAAGGTTCATTTTTGCGGGTCAGCTCGACAATAACAAACAAGATTAACGCGACTGCGCCAACAGAAAGACCGATGATCGTATTCGCGGAATGCCAGCTTGTGCTTCCCTCGCTAATGCCGTAAGAAAGGCCGCCGAAGGCAAGAGGCGCGAGCGCCATGCCGAGCAAATCGAGCGGAGCCGAAGCTTTCTTCGCCAAATTCGGAAGCGCCGAAATACACATGAATACTGCAATGATGCCAATCGGAACATTAATAAGGAATATCCACTGCCAATTGACGTAGTCGATCAAATAACCGGAAACAATCGGACCGAGAGCCGGTGCAAGCAGAACGGGAATGCCCATCATGCCCATGATGCGGCCGACTTTATCGGGAGGGCTGATGCGATATGTCATCGAGAAGGCAATCGGCATCACCATGCCTCCGCCAAGGCCTTGTAAAACCCGGTAAAAGATAAGCTGCTCGGCGGAGCCGGCAAGTGCGCATAAGATCGACCCAAGCGTGAACAAAATGATGGAAATAATAAATATGCGTTTAGCGCCAAAACGGTCCGACATCCAGCCGGAAAGCGGGATAACCGCCGCTTGTGCAAGCGCATATCCGGTAACCGTCCATTGAATGACGTTTAACGTGCTGTTGAAGTCTTTGGCGAGCACGGGAATGGCGACATTGACGGCCGTCGTGTCCAGAATAACCATGAACATGCCGATAATTAATGCGACCAACGGAGCTAATAACGATCGCATGGACAAAGGTTGTTCGGAGCTAAGTGACTCGGAATTCGTAGTCATTGATGGTCTCCTCCATATTTTGTATCGAATTTGATAAGAGTAATTTAGCATAGCATCCATACAAAGTAAACAAAAAACACTAAAAAAGTTTAATTCGTAAAAACAGTGTGAAATGAATGTCATTTGCGTTATACTCGTTTATAAAGGCAGGAGGCGAGGGAGTATGGTGGATTGCGAAGAGTTCGACGAAGCAGAAGCCAAGAAGCAAACAATCAAACTAAAACATATTTTTAAAATATTCCCTTATGTTCAAAAGCAAGGCTTCAATTCGTTGAAAATGGATGATGCCGCTAAATGTATGGATATAAGCAAAGCAACAATGTATAAATATTTTTCTTCTAAAGATGAAATCATTGAGGCATTGGTTCTCCAGGCCATTGACTATATCGATCAACTGGTGCTGGAGGAAGCGCCTCCCAAATTAACGGCACAATCGGAACCTACGCATAAGGAATTGTTGCTTTACGGCGAAACATTCAACACGACTTTTAAAATAGCGATAAAGCTGGCTTATTATTTAAGCGATGCCTTTCTTGACGATCTAAACAACGCTTATCCGGAATTAGCGGCCCAGCTTGCTGAAGGGGTGGAGCGTTGCCGGAAAAAGCTGATTTCCTATTTTGACAGCGGCATGGAGCTCGGCGTTTTTCGTCGGCTGAATTCCAGAATCCTGCTTATCCAACTGGACGTCGTATTAAGAGAATTGCTGGATCCCAAGCTCCTCATGTTGCACAATATGACATTAAAACAAGCCTTGCTCGATTTCTATCAAGCGGTAAAGCACCAGGTCTTTCATGAACAATGGATCCATGAAGATCAGCCTGGGATTGAACCGTTTATCCATGAGTTCATTTTGAAGAAGTTCTCCAATGAATAAATCCACGTTATTCTTCTAAGGTCAAACTAAAACCCACGCCATTTTGGTGTGGGTTTTAGTTTGGACGGACTAAGCCGGACTAAGCCTGTAAATATTAGGTTAGCCAGTCAATTGGCCAATAGTGGATAATCGGATAGAAGGACGAATCGGAACCCGGCTTTCTCCAAGTCGGGTATCGCTTTGATGACGCCTTCCGCCGTTTCTTTTTCCGGATGGTTCATATGGCAGAGAACGATTGAACCGCTTTTCGCTTTCATCAACGCCTTATAAACTTGTTTTTTATTATAAGTTGCGCCGGCGTCACCAAGTATGTTGTAATTCACGGCTTTTAAACCGAGATCGTGTACGATGCGCACGGCTATATCATCGTAATAGGCCGTTCCGGAGCGGAAGAACAGCGGTTTGCGACCGGTCAATTTCGCAATTTTATTCTCGTTTAGACTGATTTCGTCGACAACTTGGGAAGCATCTTTCGTTCCGCGGATGCCATAGGCGGCTTTGCCAGTGACCGAAAGCGGACGATGCTCGTATCCGTGATTCTCGATTTCGAACAAAGGATTTTGCGCCAGATCCATAAATGTCTTTGGGTTAGCGTCGATCCACCGCGCATTCACGAACAAGGTAGCGGGAATATGTTCTTGAACGAGAAAGTCGATCAGTTTTTTATCGTAGCCGTTTCCATGGGGGCCTCCGCAAGCGTCGAAGGTCAGGGCGATGACTTTGTCTTTTGTATCGAGGTGGGTCATGACACCGGCGATTTTGTCTCCCCATTGTTTCGGTTTCATATGTTCGTAGCGATCGACGAGCGCTTGCCTGTCCCCATTCGCGGCAAGGGGCGAGCTTGCAACTGCTTCGTGCGAAAGCGGGAGCGCCGCTGTCAAGGAAATGGCTAGTATCCCCGGGATCAATAGGATTCGAATGATCATTGCAAGCCTCAACGAATTCGCTCCTTCCAGATAAAGCGTGAAACCGTCTTCTTCTAGATTACTATGCGGGTGTTTCCGATGCAACAATGCCCGAGGCTTAAGATGACTTCATCCCGGGATTTAGTACAAATAAATGCGCGATTCCGGGACATGATGTCCCGAATTAGTCCGATGGATGTTGAATTGTCGAAGCGGGTATGTTAAGATCGTGCATACACTTAACGATTGGAGTTGAAGAGGATAATGTAATATTTCTTGCCGCTTTTTGAAGAATAAAACAGAGTTTGTTTTATTTTTCATGGCAAGAAAGTTACCTTATTCTTTTCACTCAGAAAATATACCCGTACCATACCCTTCACTAGGTTGGATATGCCGTGTTTTTTTGAGCTACAAGAAAGGTAACTTTCTTGTAGCTCTTTTTATTTTGAAAAAAAGGAGACTGACCACACATGTCATTGATCAAGGTATCGAACCTAAGGTTTGCTTATGACGGCAGTTACGATAACATCTTTGAGAATGTAAGCTTTCAAATCGATACCGACTGGAAATTGGGCTTTACGGGGAGAAATGGCCGGGGCAAGACCACGTTCCTCAATCTGCTGCTCGGGAAGTACGAATACAGCGGAACGATTTCGTCCAACGTCAGCTGCGAGTATTTCCCATTCCACGTTGAACACAAAGAGAACAACACCGTCGACATCGTCGCCGACATTTATTCGGATTATGAGTACTGGCGGCTTCAACGCGAACTTTCGCTGCTGAAGGTGTCGGAAGACGTGTTGTACAGACCGTTCGAATCGTTGTCCAACGGAGAACAAACGAAAGTGCTGCTGGCGGCTTTGTTTTTGAAGGAAAACAGTTTCTTGCTCATTGACGAGCCGACGAACCATCTGGATCTGCATGCTCGGAAGCTGGTCAGCGATTACTTGAAGGGCAAGAGCGGGTTTATATTGGTGTCGCACGACCGGGCGTTTCTCGACAACTGCGTGGACCACGTTCTTTCGATCAACAAGACGAAAATCGAAATTCAGAAAGGAAACTTTTCCGACTGGTGTGAGAACAAACAACGACAGGATAACTTTGAGATGGCCGAGAACGACAAGCTGAGAAAGGACATCAAGCGGCTATCCGATGCGGCCAAGCGGACGAGTAATTGGTCGCACGAAGTGGAAAAAACAAAAAACGGCACCCGCAACTCCGGTTCCAAGGTCGATAAAGGGTACATCGGTCACAAAGCCGCCAAAATGATGAAGAGGTCCAAGTCGATCGAGCAAAGGCAACAATCCGCGATCGAGGAAAGATCCCATTTGCTTAACAACGTCGAAAGCTCGGAAAGCCTGAAAATATCCCAATTGGTATATCACAAACAACAATTAGTCGAGCTCGACCGCGTTTCGATTCATTACGGCGAGAAAGAGGTTTGCCGCGATGTTGGCTTTACTATCGAGCAAGGGGACCGCATTGCGCTCTCCGGTCCGAACGGCTCAGGCAAATCCAGCTTGCTCAAATTGATTTACGGCGAGGAAATTCCATTTGCCGGGACGCTTCGAAGAGGAAGCCAGTTGAAAATATCATACGTTTCGCAGGACACATCGCACTTGCGGGGCAATTTGTCTGAATTCGCCAAAAGCAGCGGGATTGACGAAAGCTTGTTCAAAGCGATTTTACGGAAACTCGATTTTTCGCGCTTGCAATTCGAAAAGGACATCGCTTCTTATAGCGGTGGTCAGAAGAAGAAGGTGCTGATCGCGAAAAGCCTTTGCGAGCGGGTTCATTTGCATGTTTGGGACGAACCGCTCAATTTTGTCGACGTCATTTCCCGGATGCAAATCGAAGAGCTGCTTCTGGAGCATTCTCCGACCATTCTATTTGTGGAGCATGACAGCGAGTTTTGCAAGCATATCGCGACAAAGATTGTGGAATTGAAGGACTAATCATTCTTGAAAGGGTGAAAACGATGACGATTGAGGTAGTAGATGATTACGTGAACCGGTTTCTGTTAGGCGAAGCGGTTCACATAATAACAAATCGGTTGCCGGAGGTTTACCAATCCATCGACAGGTGCACGTAGCGATCCGACTGTAAACTTCTCCGGCGGTAAGGAGAAGACATGAGAATAACCTCAAAATATGAAACCATTCGGCGAATGTTGTCCGAATTGAAGCAGCCAGAGTATCGGTATGCTCAGATGATGGACGCGATTTTCAAGCAAAACGTCGGCGAATACGAACGGATGACCATACTTCCCAAATCTTTGCGCGACGAGTTGAGCCGGCTGCTTGGTCCGAACGTCTGCAGCATCGTTCCGGTAAAGGAACTCACATCGAAACAGGTCAGCAAGGTGCTGTTTGCCATTGAGGGTGGCGAACGAGTGGAGGCTGTACGTCTTACCTATGAGCGAGGGTGGAAATCGTATTGTATTTCCACGCAGTGCGGCTGCGGATTCGGGTGCAAGTTTTGCGCCACCGGTACGATCGGCCTGAAACGAAATCTGACCGCCGACGAAATAACGGACCAATTGCTGTACTTTCGCTTGAACGGCCACGCCTTGGACAGCGTCTCATTCATGGGCATGGGGGAGGCGCTCGCTAACCCGTATATTTTTGATGCAATGACGATATTGACCGACCCGCATCTCTTTGGTTTAGGACATCGACGAATTACGATTTCGACCATTGGCCTGTTGCCGGGGATCGACAAGCTAACACGTGAATTTCCGCAGGTCAATCTAACTTTCTCGCTGCATTCGCCGTTCGACGATCAGCGAAGTGAACTGATGCCGATCAACGACCGATTCCCGATCCGTGACGTGCTAAAGGCGTTGGATCAACACATCCGGCTTACGGGGAGAAAGGTATATATTGCGTATATTCTTCTTCGTGGAGTTAATGACACAACAGAACATGCGGAAGCGGTTGCCGAGTTGTTAAGGGGAAGGGGACCTGTGGATCATCTCTACCACGTTAACTTGATTCCGTTTAATTCGACCGAAGTTACGCCAGACAGCTATCGGCAATCTGACCTTGATCGGATTAAAGCGTTTGTTCGAATCTTGAAGTCAAAAGGGATCGGCATCACAGTCCGAACTCAATTCGGATCGGACATTAACGCGGCATGCGGCCAGCTTTACCGCTCTGAATAATTTGCGGGTTAGCGACTGGAAAGAGAAACGGCTGCACCATTAAGCGGGCAGCCGTTTCTTCGGCGTCGCGAGACCCTATTCCTGCCAAGTCACCGGTTTATCAAGTATAACGCCATCCGTCATTACCCATTGTTTGAGACTGCCTGCCTGGACTTGAACGATGATGAAAAACAAATCTCCGGTACCGTTATTGCGAAGCGTGCGCTCACCTTCAGGAGAAACACGAATAACCGTTCCTTCCTTTACATCGAAAATCTGTCCATCCACCTGAAATTGCCCTTGGCCTCCAGTGAAAAGATATAATTCCTCATTCTCGCGATGAGTGTGATAGAACGGAATAGAGCCTCCCTCCGGCAGTTGGTTCAGTGAAACTTCCATGCCGGTTAGTCCAAGCTTGTCCTTCAGAAAGTATTTTCCTGGGATCGGATCCTTCGACGTACTCAATAGATTGTTAAAAGGACCTGCTTCCACAACGCTGAAATGATTACCATTCATTTGTGAACTTCCTTTCGGTTTGGGTTTAGTACTGGCACACGGATAATTAGTCTGAATGTAATGTACAACAAGTATAATTTATGTACTTGCAATTTGCAATTACGAACTTGTGAAATGCAAGTATGGATTGTATAATCAAGTCATGAAAAAGCGAACATCTTCGGTTTGTCCAATTGTATATGCGCTAGATATCTGGGGCGATCCTTGGAGTTTGATCATCCTGCGTGACGTCCTCATTCACAACAAGAGATATTATCGCGAGTTTCTTGCTTCGCGTGAGCGTATCTCAACTAATATTTTGAGCGCGAGGCTTCAAGCACTCGTTGAAGCAGGCATGCTCGTCAGAATAGAAGGCGATACAAACCGCGCACAGACCATGTACCGTCCAACACAGAAAACCCTTGATCTGTTTCCCGCGGTATTTGCCATTATGCACTGGGGCCTTAAATACAACCCTAATACCGATATGAGTATACCGATCATGCAGGAACTGAAAAGAGATGAAAGAGGACTGGAACAGCGTCTATTGCGGAATTTCGACGATGTTACTCATTAATCGAACAACGGCAGTTGTATATACGGAGCCAGGAATTATTTTTACCGCCATAATATCTGCGTTTGGGCGAAAATTCAGGAAGCCGAAAACATCAGAACCGCAGAAAGAAATCACAAAAAATCACATCATATGATGTGATTTATTTTGTAATAAATGATTCTGAATCATCTTTTATATGTTTTGTTAGTCCATTCTTGCGCTATGATAAAAAAACTACGACGGCACAATTCACAAACAAGCGAAAGCCCCTGCGGGAGAGAATAGCGTTACGGGATCACCCTATCAACTGCTCAGGAGCCTGCATATCGGACTTTTGTTAGTCAATTGTGCCGTCGTAGAACAAAAACACCGACGTTTAGTAATGGCAATTATGCTACTAAAGGAGTCAATGATGAGTAATAACATCCATTCTACTGGGCGAGAAAAAGTTTTCATTATTGATTGTAAACATATTATTTTAAGAGAGTTTATAACTGCTGATTTAGACAGTTTTCATTCTTTAACCTGGCAATCTGAAATTAATGAATTTTTACCGGGTTGGAATGTATCTAAAGAGCAGCGGGAAGATTGGTTTCTAAATTACGAGATACCAGAAAATAAGCAGTTTCTTAATACGGTTACAACTGACGGGAATATCGGTGAACTCCGTCTTCGATTGGGAATTATTTTAAAGGAATCGGGAGAGTTTATCGGTTGGTGTTGCACGGGAATAAAGGACGAATTGCCGCCTCCTAATCGAGAGATCATGTTTGCAATATCAAAAGATCATCGAAGTCAGGGGTATACGACTCAAGCGGCTCAAGGGTTAATCAAGTATTTGTTCGAGAACACGAACGTCGAAGTGCTCAATGCAATTGCTCTTTTACGCAACATACCGTCAAATAGAGTCATACAAAAATGCGGTTTCGAATTTCAAAATAGGATTGAGTTAGATGGCGAGAAGTATAATTATTACAGGCTGAGTAAAGGCTCGTGGAAAAGCACCGCATTTATTTCAAAGTAAACAATTCCTCAACCGGAAGACCAAAAACTCTTGCCATCTTAATGGCTAACACTGTACTCGGTATGAACTTGCCGTTTTCAATTGTGTTGACGGTCTTCCTGGTGACCCCAATCAAATCTGCTAACTGTTCTTGTGTCAAATTCATTTTGGCTCGTTGAACTTTTATCATATTCTCTAGAACATCCTCACTCATCGTCGAGAACCCTCCAACTGCGTTACTTGTAACCTATAGTACTCATAATATCACCTTTATGTTACAGAGAAAAGGTGTGGTTTTTGAATCACATCCTTAAACAGCTTGCAGTGCAGGCTGTTCTTTTTGCTGTTAAATGAGAAAATGCATTTTTCGAAAATGTACGATTCAAACGGTGTTCAGACCGCTTTTTGGCCTAATATGATTTCCGCCAAACATTAAAGTTCTAAAAAATTGTTAATGCCAATATCGTGCAGGATTTGTTGATGCGACTTGTCGCACTGTGCTACATTATGGTGGTCTCAACGGGGGGAGAGCATCATTGCTATGAAAAAGTTATTCAAAAGCCGACTTTTCAAATTCGGACTTGCTACTGTAATCGTGGGCGGAGCGGCCGTTTATTGGTTGATGCCGCCTATGGCTAAAGTAGAGAGCGCCGAAATCGGTAACGGATTTAAGATAAAGTTCAAAACGAACGGGACACAAATCGAGCAATTCCAAAACCAAATATGGAAACCATACTTTGCTAAAGGGGTCAATATGGGAGCTACTGTTCCAGGACATTTCCCAGGCGAACTTGAGATTTCGAAAGACGACTATATGAGATGGTTTAAGATGATTCAAGAGATGGGCGCCAACGTCATTCGCGTGTACACCATCTTAAAGCCGGAGTTTTACGAATCTTTGGTCCGCTATAATGCGAAGCATCAGGATAATCCGCTCTTTTTCATCCAAGGCATATGGAGCCCGGAAGAACAATTGATTGCAGGTCAGAATGCTTTTGATCCGCAAGTAAAACAGAAGTTCGAGAAAGAGGTTCAAGACGCTGTAGAAGCGGTATACGGAAATATCGATCTTGATGCCGAAGAGCATTCCGGTAAAGCCAGCGGGAATTACGTATTTAATGCAGGCCCGTATCTCATGGGATGGATCGTCGGCACAGAATGGGATCCAGTTATGGTGGATAAAACGAATAAGAGCAATGTGGGTACAGCTGATTATAAAGGAGACCATTTTCAGAGCAAACCCGGGGCGAATCCCTTTGAAAAATGGTTGGCCGAGATGGTCGACATCACAGCCACAACGGAAGCAAATCACGGATGGCAGCACCCGATTGCATTCTCGAATTGGGTGACCACCGACCCGCTCGAACATCCTGGCGAGCCACTGGTTGCTGAAGATATGGTCAGCGTCGATCCGACGCATATCGCAGCCGTAGATTGGGAAGCCGGTTATTTTGCCTCCTATCACGTCTACCCTTATTACCCTGACTTCTTCACCTTTGACAAGTCGTTCCAAACGATGAAGAACGTTAAAGGCGAGGTGGATAGCTACAAAACCTATCTTCACAAGTTGAAGGAATACCATAGCGATATGCCGGTTATGATTACCGAGTTTGGCGTTCCCGCCTCGCAAGGCGTTGCCCATACAGGCATGCTCGGACGCAATCAAGGTGGCCACGACGACAAGACCCAAGGGGAGATGGATGCGGATATGTTCCGGGAAATCCATCAGGAAGGCTATTCCGGCGCGATCTTGTTTACATGGCAGGACGAATGGTTCAAGAAAACCTGGAACACGATGTACTACGACATTCCCGACCGACGGGCTTATTGGTATAACACGCTAACGAACGAATCCCATTTTGGGGTGCTCGGCATGTATCCAAGTAAAGACGATGTCATTCATATTGACGGGGATGCTTCGGACTGGGACAAGCTCGATGATAAGGATAAGACGAAGCTTGATCTTCATATCGATGGTTTCAATGGAATATGGGCAACGCATGATGAAGGGTATCTATATCTCTCGATAAAATTATCTGAACCTTTGGATTTATCCAAAAATTCAATCTATTTCGGATTCGACACTTTAAAGGGCGGCAATCGCCATGCACCTCAGCTCCAAGGAAAGACGCTGGATGAAGGATTGGAAACGCTGCTCGAAATCGGAAACCAGGATAAAGGGCAGATGATGATTGCTTCCAATTATGACTTCCATACCCGCTTATATGGCAAGCTATCGAAAATACTTCCTTATGATCCCAAAGAACTGCAGGACGATAGCGGTATTTTTAATCCATGGAAATTGGTCGTTAATTACTTGCTCGAAAAACCGGATTCCCGAGTCAATCATCCCTTCGGCGATATCGGAGTCGGAGACATGTTGAGAGGATCTAGCGATCCGCAAGATCCGAACTATAATTCAAAGGCGATGTGGCAGGCCAAAGGGAATGAATTGGAAATTCGTATTCCGTGGGCGCTGCTAGGGTTCAGCGATCCAAGCTCACTTAGTGTCATTAGCTACGAAGATACGGGAACGAAACAGTTTGAATCCGAGAAAGTCGAAGGCGTTCGTATTGTTCCATGGATTGTCCGTAAAGATTCGAAGGAAGTCGTCGGACTCGAAGGGGACAACCCTTATCCGGTATCGCAACTCCCGCTTTACACTTGGAAAAGGTGGGAAGATGTCGATGTCAAATATGTGGAACGTCCAAAACAAAGCTATTCGCTGATGCAGGAAGCGATGCATGAGGCGGATCAACCGGTATCCAAGTAAAACGAATGAAGGAATGATTCGATTTGTATAACAATCTCGAAGCGGCGATCAAAATTTTGTATGTTCTTATCCTTTTGAATATTGTTTTCGCCTTCGTCGTTTATTTCATGAAAATCAGAACGTTAAGAAAAACCAGATTAAGGCGCAAGTTTGAAGTCAAAATCAAAGATTACCTTACTTATGTCCTGGTTAATATCGAAGCAGAAGGACCCTTACAAGCACCGCCGTTTTTATTGAACAAAGTGGAACAAGAAGTGATACAAGAGCGCTTGAATGATATGATCGAGAATTTTACCGGAACACCTCGCCAAAGATGCATGGAGCTCTGCGAACAGCTGGGGTTAGTGCAATACCATCTGAATCGTCTGAAGAAAGGATCTTATACTGGGAAAATCGATGCGGCTTATCATTTGGGCTGTATGAGAGTTCAGGAAGCCGTTCCGGATCTGCTCAAGCTACTCCGAACGCATAAACTGAATTCTTCCCTCTTTGTCATCGCTCGCTCCATTGCGAAGTGCGCTCGCGATGAACGGGATGTGAAGGAAATGGTACAGATTCTACTGAGTCATAACAAAGGATTTTACGATTTGCTTGTTGACATGATTAAAGAAGCGGATATCGACCATGGGGCACTGTTTGCGGAATTTATTCAGCGGGAAAGCAACGATTTCATTCATATCGGGCTGTGCGGATTGAAAGACTATACCGAGCCGACAGTGGCTTCAGCTGTCTATCGTCTCATCGATTCCTCGGATACAACCATTCAACATAAAGCCGTGGAAATCTATCTGAAATCCGTTCACTTTTTACCTAGAAACGTCGTTCAAAAACTGCAACAGCATCCGTTGGATGAAGTGCGTGTCCAAATCGTTCAAGCGATCTCTGATCTGAAACTGGTGACGTATATCCATGTCATGAAAGACGCATTATTGGATGAAAGTAAGCGGGTATCCGTTGCCAGTGCGAAAGGATTATTGGTTCTTGGGGAAGCAGGAATCGCCCAGTTGTGCGGAGTCGCCGCGGAAGTAAGAGGATCGGAGCAAGGGATGTATCTTCAAATGCTGATTGAGGAAGAAATCAAGTCTCTCTCCAAACAGCTCCATGATCATGACCAACTGACACGGTATAATTCGCTATCCTACCATTACGAAAAAACGTTCGGAAAGAACAAACGAATCTATCGTGTCGTGTAGCTTATCGGTTTAGGAGGAAACAAGCATGAGAATGCTAGATTTTTATATTCAACAAGCATTGCACCACATACGCGACTTTTTGTTGGGATATGGTTACTTTGCTATGTATTATGCACTCGCGATTACTTTCGTTTATTTCCTGATCTTCGGCTTATCGATTCGTCATACGTTCCCTCTCCAAAGAGGGATCAAATACAATCGCGTACAGAAGTTATCCGGCTCCGAACATGTTCCGCCGGTGTCATTGTTAGTCCCTGCCTATAACGAAGAATTAACGATTAAAGAAAATGTACGATCGTTATTGGCTTTGAATTATCCCGAATATGAGGTCATCGTCGTGAATGACGGTTCCAAAGACGATACTGCTCAGATCATGATCGAGGAGTTTCAACTCAAAGAAATCAAGCCGTTTGTCGCCAAACACGTGAAAACAGAAAAGGTCAGAGGTTATTATCATAATCCCGAATATCCGAATTTGTATTTCATCGATAAAGAAAATGGAGGGAAAGCGGACTCCTTGAACGCGGGGATTAACCTTTCTCACTATCCTCTGATTTCGACCATTGATGCGGATTCGCTTCTGGAGAAAGATGCTTTGACGAGAATCGCCAGAGTATATATGGAAAACCCTGAAGATACGGTTGCGGTCGGCGGAAATGTTCGAATCGTCAACAGTTGTACAGTAGAAGACGGAATAGTCAAAAACATCAAATTCCCGAAAAAAATGTGGCCTGCTCTCCAGAATGTAGAGTATATCAAAGCTTTCTTAGGCGGTCGGATCGGCTGGAGTGCCATTAACGGGTTGATCATTGTATCCGGTGCTTTCGGCGTCTTTCAAAAAGATAAAGTGATTGCCGTAGGCGGTTACCGCGGCGGATACCCCGGGGAAGACATGAACATCGTCATCAAGCTTCATCGTTATTGCCTGGAGAACAAAATACCTTATAGAGTCGCTTTTTGCCCGGATGCCGTGTGCTGGACGCAAGCTCCGGATACTTATCGGATTTTAAGCAGTCAGCGGATGCGTTGGGGACGCGGTAACTTGAAGAACATGATCGAAGAAGGCATCCATATGATCTTCCGCCCTCGATACAAGGTGTTCGGATTTTTAACGCTTCCCTATAACATTATTTTTGAGACTTTAAACCCTTACTTCCGCTTGAGCGGTTTGATCGCCATGATCGGTTATTGGCTGCTGAATATGGCAGATTGGAAAACAGTCGTTGTGTTTATGCTAGTGAACTTTTTCTCTTGCTTCATTCTTAGTCTTGGCGCTTTATTTATCGAGGAAAAAGCGTTTAGCCGCTATCCGAAACTGAGTGATCTCAATAAAATGATGCTTTACTCGCTCCTTATGTTTCTCGGCTATCGTCAAGTAGGCGTTCTGTGGAGATTTTTGGGGCACATCGACTTCTTCCGCAACAATAATTCGTGGGGAACGATGGTTAGAACCAATTTCAATAAATAAATCTCAAGTATATAGATTAAAGGAGTGGAGAATATGGCCATTGTGATCCGCAATAGCATACAGGAATTCACGTTACAGCTTTTACAATACATTCACTCGGCGACTAAGAAAAACGCTTCGTGCGGCGTCATCTTGGCTCCTTGCGCGAATATAACCCCCAATTCGCTCGAGCAGGCGAAACGACTGATGAGTCAAAACGATGCGTCTCTTGAGGTGCAATTTTTCTATGACGATTCGAATCAAATATTGTGTGCCGTGCTGGGTAATGGGACATTGGGCAGCACACATTATGCTTCTCTGGTGCTGAAAGATTTACTCCAAAAACAGAATCTGCTGCAGGGGCAATTGATTGTATCAAGCTTTCCGGGGAGTGGAAAACCGACCGAGTCGGCGATCGCGGATTTCATTCAACAGACCATCCAGAGCAAAGGGAGCGATGATGACATTCGCTTTTTTACGGCGGCCAATGCCGCGACATCCGTTCTGATTGCCGACACCGACGATATCGTTCGCGAATTCATCAAGATCCGACTGGAGTTAAAAGGATATCGCGTATATGAGGCCAGAGATGGACAAGAGGCTTACGATGAATACTTTCGACGATTACCGGAACTCGTCATTACCGAATTGAATTTGCCTATCCTCGATGGATACCAACTCATCCGCAGCATTCAACGGGATGCGAATGAAAGCAAGGTGATCGTTCTGACGGACAAGCAGCCCGTAGGAAGCATGAGTCGCGCTTATGAATCTGGGGCTGCCGACTACGTAACAAAGCCGCTTTCGATCTCTGAATTGGAATGGAAAGTGAAAAGACTAACTACAACCCATTAAAATGGCGAATTCGAGGAGCGGATACCACATGATCTATAACACTTTAAAAGAAAGCTTGCAAAATAAAACGGCGAAAGTAGGCGTCGTTGGCCTGGGGTACGTAGGATTGCCGTTAGCGATGGAAATGGTGAAAGGCGGTTTTACCGTATACGGCATCGATTTGGATAGCCGTAAAGTAGAGTCTCTTCTTCATGGAGAGTCCTATATTCAAGATGTTCCAGGTTCTGTAGTGGGCGATGCCGTGAGCAGCGGGAGATTCGTGCCAACGGACCGCTATGAAACGATTCGGGAATTGGATACGATCAGCATTTGCGTACCGACGCCGCTCAGCGAGAATCAAGATCCCGACACTTCCTTTATCGTGAGCGTTGTGAACGAGATTAAGAAATATATCAAAAAAGGAACTTTGATTGTCCTTGAAAGCACGACGTATCCCGGAACGACGGAAGAGTTAATCGAATATGAGCTTGAGGCTCTAGGCTTAACGGTAGGTCGGGATTTCTTCCTCTGTTTCTCGCCGGAACGCGTGGACCCGGGTAATCCCAACTACAATACGTACAATACGCCCAAGGTCATTGGCGGAACGACCGAGAAATGCAAAGAGTTAGGCGTAAATTTGTATAACAACGTGGTCGAAACCGTCGTTCCAGTTTCTTCGCCTAAAGTAGCTGAGATGTCCAAACTGCTTGAAAATACGTTCCGTAGCGTCAATATCGCTTTCGTCAACGAATTGGCCATGATGTGCGATCGAATGGCCATTGACGTGTGGGAAGTGATTCGAGCGGCTTCTACGAAACCGTTCGGATTCATGTCTTTCTATCCGGGGCCGGGAATCGGCGGTCACTGCATACCGCTGGATCCGATGTATTTGTCTTGGAAAGCCAAAGAATTCCGTTTCTATAGCAAGTTTATCGAATTGGCCCAATCGATTAACGACAATATGCCGGAATATGTGCTGAACAAAACAGCTCAAGTGTTAAATGTGTATGCGAAATCGATCCGCAACTCGAAAGTCCTCCTATTAGGCATGTCCTATAAGCCGGATATCGACGATCTACGCGAATCTCCTGGCCTGGAAATCTATGAATTGTTCCGCAAAAGCGGGGCGAAAGTCGAGTATTACGATCCGTACGCGACATCGTTCAAAGACGAGCACGGCCGCATCGTTCAGACAGTAAAATACGATCCGGAAGTTTTTGCCCAATATGATTGCATGGTGCTCATCACCAATCACCGAAGCTTCAGCTATCATGAGCTAGCCGACATGGGAGTTCCGATCATTGATACGCGCAACGCCTTTGCGGAGATCAAGTCGGATAACATCCATAAGCTAGGAACCGGAATCCATTCTAAAGATGTGGAAGTTCCTGTTGGCGCTTAAAAGGATTATGATCACCATGCTCATCTGCCTGGTGATCGCAACGGTTTTAATGCTGAAATGGGGATTGGAAAAGCCGCCGATTAAAGGCACCTGGGTATGGGACACAACGACTTTGATGCAAGACAAAAGTAAAATGCTCGCTTTTGCCGAAGAGCAAGGCGTGAACGTGATCTTCCTGCACATCGATCGTAAGTCAGAAGACTATGAACCGTATCGAGTTTTCGTCGAGGAAGCCCATCGTTTAGGGATTGAAGTCGAGGCGTTGGGCGGGGATCCGGCCTGGGGATTAACCGATCATGTAGAGGATATTGAAGCTTTTATCGGATGGATGAAAGGTTATCAAAGCGCTGCGGGTGAGCAAGCTGCTTTTGACGGCATCCACGTGGACATTGAACCTTATCTGCTAAAGGAATGGGATCAGGATCGCGGCGATATCGTACGCCAATGGATGGGGAATGTGGACGATTTGGTCAAAATGGCGAAGCGGGATCTAATCTTGCGAGTATCAGCCGATCTCCCTTTCTGGATTCATACGATTCCTGCCGGCGATAGCGGAAGCGGTAACGTGGGCGCTTGGATGCTCGAGCGGCTTGACCGCGTTGTGCTTATGGATTATCGGAATTTCGCCATCGGGGGAAACGGGATCATAGCTAATGCGCTCCCGATGATTAAAGAAGGAACTCAAGCAGGGAAACCTGTGCTCATAGGTCTGGAAATGGTCCCTTCGGATGAAGGGGAGCACATTTCCTTTTATAAGAAGGGCGAATCCAGCCTGCATCGGCAAATGCAGCTCAGCCATATCGTCATGCGGTGGTATGCCGGCTATGAAGGCTTTGCGATCCATGACTACAAAAACTGGGAAAAAGCCTCGAGATCGTAAGGGAAGGGACGATACGTATGGGTAAATATTTTGGTACGGATGGAGTACGAGGCGTTGCCAATAGAGAATTAACGCCTGAATTGGTGTTTCGACTAGGCCGATCAGGCGGATATGCGCTAACTCGGAGCAAGCCGGGGAAACGCCCTAAAATCGTAATCGGACGGGATACCCGCATTTCGGGTGAAATGCTGGAAGCGTCTCTTGTTGCAGGGTTATTGTCTATCGGTGCAGATGTTGTACGATTAGGCATCATCTCTACGCCGGGTGTAGCGTACTTGACGAGAGCAAGGGGAGCGGATGCAGGGGTTATGATTTCCGCTTCTCATAATCCTGTAGAGGATAACGGGATTAAATTTTTCGGAGGCGACGGATTTAAGCTGTCGGATGAAATGGAAGCGGAGATTGAAGCGCTTCTTGAATCGGATGAGGATCTCATCCCTCGCCCGATTGGCAGTGGTGTTGGCAGCGTACAAGATGATCTCGAAGGCGGACAAGAATATATTTCTTATCTCAAGTCCACGGTTAACAATCGGTTCGAAGGGCTTAAAGTCGTAGTGGATTGCGCCAATGGGGCGGCTTCCATGCTTGCGCCTCAGCTTTTCCGAGATTTGGGTGCCGAGACGATTGTCCTAGCTCATCGACCGGACGGGTTGAATATTAACGAGGACTGCGGCTCAACTCATCCGGAAGCGGTTCAACGGGCAGTTGTGGAACATCGGGCCAATCTAGGCCTTTCCTTCGACGGGGATGCGGATCGGCTTATTGCCGTCGATGAAAAGGGAACGATCGTGGACGGGGATCATATCCTCTTCATTCTGGCCGGATTCATGAAGGATCGCCATCGACTGAATAACAATACGGTGGTCTCTACTGTGATGAGCAACCTGGGCTTCTATAAGGCGCTTGAGGAAAATGGAGTCGAAGCCAAACAAACCAAAGTCGGAGATCGCTATGTGTTGGAGGAAATGGTACAAGGCGGATATAACCTTGGCGGTGAGCAGTCAGGTCATATCGTCATGCTGGATTATAATACGACCGGGGACGGAATGCTCTGTGCTATCCAGTTGATGGATGTGCTGAAGTCCGCTTCCGGATCGCTGAGCGAACATGCCGAGCGCATGACCAAGTACCCACAACTTCTGGTGAACGTTCAAGTAGAGGACAAGTCGAAATTGACAGGGAATCCAAAAATTGAAGAAGCTATCAAGTCAGTAGAGACTAAAATGGACGGAAGCGGTAGAGTGCTGGTTCGTCAATCGGGGACGGAACCGATTGTGCGGGTCATGGCAGAAGGCCCGAATGAGCAAGAGCTTGCAGGGTTTGTCGATCATATCGTCGAGGTCATTAAGGAAGAATTGGTCTTCAATTTGGTTTGATCGGACTATTGAGATGATCGAAGGGGCGCGATAAGATGAGGTGATTATTGGAAGGTCGATTGGAGTGAACGGAATAAAATGAAGCTTGTACATCTTTCGGCAGTTTGCCTGCTCATGTTTGTGGCTACGATTTTGACGGGATTCTCTTCCCAGGATCCTCCGCGAAGAGGGACCTGGCTTTGGGACTCCTCATTGATCGTCACCGAGCCTGATCAAATCTTATCGTTTGCCAAGAATCATGGCGTAAACCTGCTGTACCTGAAGATCGATCCAACCAAGAAAGCCGCTTATTATCAACCGTTTATCAAAAGGGCGCGCGCTGCAGGAATCGAAATCGAAGCTTTAGGCGGAAAAGCAAATTGGGGCTTGAAAGAAAATCGGACTCGGATTTTCGAATTGGCCAATTGGGTGATCAAGTATAATAAAGCAGTCACAAGTAAGGAAACCATAAGCGGCATTCATCTTGATATTGAGCCGTACACCCTTACTGCATGGAAGAGCAAGCAGCAGGCGGACGTGATCAAACAGTGGATGGGAAATGTTGAGGCTTATATGGAATACGTCAAGCGAGACTCAACGCTCCAAGTGTCTTGCGACATTCCTTTCTGGCTTGACAAGACACCTATCCCTAATGACCCTAAAACTTCGATCAGCAAATGGCTCATCTCCAAGCACGACTCCGTAACCGTCATGGCGTACCGGGATCATGCAGATGGATCGAATAGCATTTCAACCCTTGTTCCTAAAGTTATGACCGCAGCAGATGCTTTAGGTAAAAAGGTGTTGATTGGCGTAGAAACGAAAAAGAGCAACGAAGGGGACTTCGTATCCTTCTACGAAGAAGGAAATGCCTATATGGAGAAAGAGCTAGCGAAACTGCCCAAGCTATTGTCGTCCTACTCTTCATATGATGGCGTCGTCGTTCACTCTTATGAATACTGGAAGAAACTAAAAAGCTAAAATAAAAATGCTTCTTGCTAAGTTCTTAGAACTCGCAAGAAGCATTTTTCATTAGAGTTACGCCCAGCAGGGGCATCAAGATAGTTACCCGATCGCAGTATACTCACGGCATTCAAACAATGATAAAATATAAGAAAACGGTGATTATATCGAGAGGGTGAGCAACATGCTGTGGTCCGAAGTGAGGGATCTTTTCCCTGACCAATTCGTACTGGTAGAAGAATTGAAGTCCCATTTTGAGGATAACAAACTTCATGTGGAAGAAGTTGCGGTTATCAAACCGATTCCGGACGCAGAGGCAGCATGGAAAGAGCTTTTCGATGCAAAGAATGAATGTTTTGTTTATCATACGTCAAACCAGAACATTGTCGTAGAAGTTCGAAGCAAGCCAATGATACGGAGAATGCCTAAAAATGAATCTTAATTACAAGGACGGATTGTTGTTCTCGAGTGTGATTATTTCTCATAACAGGAATCGGGGGCAGAGAGGCCTCAATACGAAGGAAAGTAGATTATATTGAATTTCATGAATTCTCTATGAAAAATAGTGGAAAGACGGGCCGGTGAATCTCATGCGATTCCAAACCTATGTTCCGAAGCCTCCTTTGTCTTCGTTTGTCGCATACTTTTGGCAATTTGACGGCATGAATCCTCCAAGCGCGAGAAGGCTTACTCTTCCTGACGGATCTGTCGATCTCGTCATTGAGCTTGGCCAGAATAGAACGCATATTAGCGATCGGTCCCGAGAGAAGAAGCGACTCGAAGCTTCCGTGATCAGCGGACCGCAGAGCGAATATTTCATCACGGATTCGGGCAACGAGCGATCGATGATCGGAGTGCACTTTAAGCGTGGCAAAGTTGCGTCGTTTCTTGGGCTGCCTTCAATAGAATTGCAAAACACGCATGCCTCGTTAACTGACCTATGGGGAAGCTTAGCCACGGATCTGCGAGATGAACTGTTGTATACCGTGTCTTCGGCAGAGCGGTTTCGCATACTTGAGAAATATCTCTTGATGAAGTGCTCGTCCTCACAGCCAGCGAATGCCGCCGTGCAGTTTGCGCTTGCTTCATTAGAGCAACCGGATCAGTTTCATTCGATAGCAGACATCGTTGACCAGGTCAACATGAGCGCCAAGACATTTATCCATTTATTTAAAATGGAAGTGGGGATGACGCCCAAAAAATATGGCCGAATTGTACGTTTTCAATCGGCTGTTCGTTGGATCCGGCAGCCCGACCCGATAGACTGGGCTGATCTGGCCGTAAAGTGCAATTATTACGATCAGCCGCACTTCATCAAAGAGTTTCAAGCCTTCTCCGGTCTTTCTCCGATGGAATATCGAAATAAAAAAAGCCTTCATCCGAACCATATCCCTCTTTAATCAACGTTGTAAGGTAAAAAATTTACAATACCCGCTTAATCCCCTCCCCTACAATGAAATCATAATGGGCAATCAATTGTAGGAAGGGGAGAGCATCATACAATTATTTCAAATTCATTTTCCTCAGGAAGAACTTGATCACTTGAAAGTGCGGCTAAACCAAACCCGTTGGCCCGACGATCCTGAAGACGCAGGATGGTCGATGGGAACGGATCTGCATTATTTACGAGAGCTGACGGACTATTGGAAAACGCAGTATGACTGGCGTACTCATGAAACCCAATTAAACGAATTGCCGCATTTCAAGACGCTGGTCGATGATACGTGGATACATTTCGTACATGTCAAAAGCCCAAAACGAAATGCAATACCGCTGCTGCTCGTTCACGGTTGGCCGGACGGTTTTTATCGCTATCACAAGGTCATTCCGCTGCTATCCGGAGACTTCGATCTGATTGTACCGTCGATTCCCGGATTCGGATTCTCGGATCGCAGAACGACAACGCCGATCAAGGTGGCAGAATTGTTCGACAAGTTGATGACGCAAATACTAGGCTACACGCATTTTGCGGCTTGCGGAGGCGATATCGGTACCGGAATTGTTTCTGAGATCTCCAATCGGTACCCGGATGTCGTGCGAGCCATTTTTCTAACGGATGCGGGTTATCCAACAGGTAAAGAGGACCCTGCGTCGTTGAGTGAAGCTGAGCGGCAATTTATCCGAAGTACGCAATCATGGGTCGGTTCAGAGGGGGCTTATTTGAGGCTGCAAGCTACCAAACCGCAAACGCTAGCCTATTCGCTGAACGATTCTCCTGTTGGCTTTGCGGCATGGATCATCAGCATGATTCATTCTGGCGCAGGCGATGTTGGCGTCGAAAAAGCTTTCGGCGGAAAGGACGAGTTGTTGACCAATTTGATGATTTACTGGTTGACCGGGACGGCCGGATCGGCCGCGCGAATGTACTGGTTGACCGCGACGATGAATCAAGAGAAGGAAGCGGCTTCCGCGCTCGCAAAGAAAGGCACAGTCCCGGCGGGAATTGCTCTATTTCCTCGAGAAATTCAATTTCCGCGGGAATGGGCGGAGAGAAATTTTCATGTGCAAAGCTTCAAGCGTATGCTCTATGGCGGTCATTTTGGAGTATTAGAAGCCCCTGAACTTTATGCAAACGAACTGAAGTCGTTCATTGAACAATATTACAATGCCTAAGGAGAAGAGTTTATGAAAAACGCATATGTTTATGTATTGGATACGATGGCGGATTGGGAGCTTGGTTATGTGACAGCGGAGCTGAATTCCGGGCAATATTTCAAAAATCGCGGGAGCAGCATCCCTGTCAAAACAGTTGGGTCTTCCAAAAGCCCAATTGTAACTAAGGGAGGTTTGACGATTGTACCCGATGTGACGATCGAGGACGTTGTGGACGATGAAGTTGCGATTCTGCTTCTGCCCGGCGCGGATACATGGAAAAATCCCGAGCATGCGCCTATTATTGCAAGGGCTAAACAATTGCTCGACAGCGGAGGCAACGTTGCCGCCATATGCGGCGCGACGCTCGCGCTTGCCGATGCCGGCTTGTTGAACGACCGTCAGCATACGAGCAATAGCTTGGATTATTTGACCCTCTTCTCCCCAACGTATGAAGGAAAAGCTTTGTACAGGGACGAGAAAATCGTAAAGGATCGCAATTTGATCACTACGAGTGCAGCAGGGGGACTCGAACTGGCTCGCGAGGTCATTCTTCATCTTGATCTCTTTGCGCAGAATACGTTAGAGGCGTGGTATAACTATTTTCAAACTGGCGAGCCCCGTTATTTTTATGCGATGCTGGAAACCTTGCACGATAGCACAACTGTAAGCTGATCCGAGTCTTAGATCGCCCACACGCCCGAGTGGAGTAAAATCCGCTCGGACGTGTTTTTTCAGTCCTGTATAAATTTCTCTCTATATTCGGTCGGGGACAGTCCGATGATTTTCTTGAACACTTTGCTGAAGTAATTGGTGTTCTCATAACCGACGATTTCAGCGATTTCATACGTTTTGAGATGAGGATTGAGCATGAGCTTGCTTGCCTTTTCAATTCTGATTCGAGTAAGAAAATCGATAAAATTTTCGCCGCACTCCTGCTTGAATAACCGGCTGAGGTACGAAGAATTAAGAGCAAAACGCTCTGCAACCGTTTCAAGAGTTATCGGTTCCTTAAAATTCGATTTCATATATTCAACGATTTTCCCAATGATATCGTCTTTCGGTTCCTTATCCTTTTTTCTGACTTCCTCGTACAATATGACTCCTCGAGCATCGCGAACCCTCAACTGCTTTAATGCATGAGTGGCTTCAACATAGGAGTTGGTCATGTTCTCTATCCGTTCATAGGCGGCCCCGATTCCTGCACTAGCGTCGGCCCCAAGATAACTCCTGAGATTATCGAGGATGGTATGCAACAGTTCTCGCGGCGAGGACTTTTCTTCCCCTTCGTGCATTGAAGCAGGCGAGAAGCAGCTCAGCAACACGATATGTTCGTTCTTATTCTTGATGTTACGGGCAGACAATAATTCGGTAGAGCCCTCGCCGGACTTGCTAATAATGTTGTTCATGGAGTAGTTAAGCAACACATCATCGTTGTTGAATTTGGTGTTTAGCAGTTGCTCGTAGTTATGCGTATGGATAACGGCGATGAGAAAGCTGCTGCTCCTGTCAAACTGAATATCCAGATCGGTCAGGAGAGTAAGGAATTGCTTGCCCGTAATTCCTGTATCCGATATGATCCGATTCAAGTATTGTTCTAGAAGCGCGGGAAGGTTCTGATTTAATGTCATTTGAAGATTTATTTTTTCCTCTCGTTCCAGACGAGTGTTCCAAATTTCGTTAATCGCCAAAGACAGGGATTCGTTAAGAGCCTGCTCCTCAATGGGTTTCAAAATGTAGTTGGTCGCTTTACGCACCATTGCCTTCTGTACGTACTCGAATTCGGAATAGCCGCTAATGACAATGACTTTGATGTGCGGTAAATCCCTTTGCAGGGCGTCCATGAATTCGATGCCGTCCATAAGCGGCATCTTGATATCCGTAATAATGATATCCGGACGCAAATCCATAGCAAGGCGATAAGCGTTTTCCCCATCTGCAGCTTCGCAACAGAACTCCGCATGTAGTGCGCTCCAATGAATTTGCTCCTTGAGAGATCTGCGAACCCATACTTCATCATCGACTAGCATGATTTTATACATGATGTTTTTCCCCTTGATGTTTAATGGCTGGAACCGTGATGATAACCTCCGTGCCTTCCCCGTATTGACTACTGATCCGAATGGCGCACTTTGCGCCGTAATGCAATTTCAATCTCGAATACACATTGCTAAGGCCGATATTCTCTTTCCCGTTGTTAGGCAGATGATCGACACTGCTCTCCAGGGAAGTCATCAGATTTCTCAGAGTTTCCTCACTCATTCCGATTCCGTTGTCCCTAATGCTGATGATTAACTGATCGTTGACCGCCTCCGCTTTGAGCTCGACTATGCCATGAACGCGTCTCTTATCTATGCCATGCTGGAACGCATTTTCTACGATAGGCTGGAGGGTGAGCTTCATAATTTCAAGTTCTTCAACTCCATGTCCTACATCGACGTTAATCGATACTTCGTCCTCCAACCGGATCTTCTGAATGGCCAAATAACTTGTGACATGCTCCAGCTCTTGCTTGAAGGGCACGAGGTCGCCCGACGATTGAATACTGTACCTGAGCATATAGCCGAGAGACAAGGAGGCGCGATTAATTTCAGGGATCTTTTTTACGACGGCTATGCTGCTAATCAGTTGCAACGTGTTGTACAGAAAATGGGGATTGATCTGAGCCTGTAACGCCTTAAGTTCAGCATCCTTGCGCAAGATCGTAGCTTTGTATTCGCTTTCAATCAAGTCCTTCACCTTGACGACCATCTGATTAAAGCTTGTATTCAATTGTCCGATTTCATCTTTGGCAAGTCCTCGCATCTGTACGCTAAAGTCGCCGGCTTCTACCTTCTTCATGGAATGATTGAGTCTGTAGATAGGTCTATAAATCGTCAAGTACAGGAGGAGCAGCATGAACGAGAATACAAACACCGAAATCGCCGTGATGATCGCATAGAACACGAACAGTTTTAGCGTATGCTGATTAAACGATTGTTCCGGAGTGACGCTAATGATTTTCCAACCGGAGATGTCGGAAGTTTGCGATGTCAAATGAAAGGTTTTTCCGTTAATGACAGTGGTAGACGGCTGAGTATCGGAATGGTTTAATTTCGCCAGGGCGTTCTCATCGTTAGCAAATTCGATCTCTTTATCGTGATAAACGAGGTTCCCGTTATTGTCCATAACAAGAAATTTGCTGTTGTACGTATCGGCGGATCTGCTGATCAGTTGGCTGATGGAATTAAGCTTAATATCAACGAGAAGTACGCCCAAGTGCTCGCCTTCCATGTTGCGAATTTCCCTGGAGAAGGAGAAGACGTTGCCTTTGCCGCTAGATAATGGCCACGGATCATGGAGACCGAAGAAGGTTGTCTTTCCTTTGTTATTGAGCGTGCGGGAATACCATTCTTCGCCCTCCGGATCGTAGTGAAGCTTCACGGATCCTGCATAAGATTTGTAAAACATGTTTTTATTTTGCGTAAAAACGTAGATGCTCGCGATTTCATTGGATTGCGTGAGTACGTACATAAAAAATTTATCGAATTCACGGTGATCATTAACGAATTCCAGGGAATCGGTTTCATATTTTTCCTTGCTCAGCGTATTGAGCAGCGCGGACGTATACATCGTAGAGGTCATGCTGTCCATCTTCTTTAACCAGTCCTCCAAATTGTTATTGACCTGGACGGACAGGCTCGACAGCGAAGTTTGAATCTCTCTTTGAATCAGGTTTACGGTATTCGTATACGAAACGTAATAGATAATGATGACAGGGATAAAAATCGTAATGAGATAAAATAGGATAAATTTCTTGATGATCCCTATGTTTCTTGAATAATTCAAGAGGCTGTTTAGTAGTTTCTTCACCTGACAACGTCACCCCGCTAACTTCCGAGTAAAAATATTACCCATACATCCGTAAAGTTTGAACATTAATTTATTAAATAATTGAATCTATAATAAGGGCAGTTGGCAAGTTAAATCAATGGCGCCGTTGATCATAGCCAACCTAATCGAATGGAACGGAAGGGGTCTATCGATGAAAAACAAAATGAAAGCGGGCTTAATCAGCCTACTCTGCATATCCGTGCTAGCCGCTTGTGGCAAATCAAACAACGATACGAATGCCACGCCATCCGCAAGCAACTCTGCTACTTCAACGGCCAGCGCAAAACCGGCCAAATCGGTGACGCTTTCCCACATGACGTGGCGCGTTCCGGATGTCGGTGAAGGTTATGACCTGTTTAAGAAAAAATACGAATCGGAACATCCGAACGTCAAGATCGACATTAATAATGTGGCTTCCGACCAGTATTTCAATATGCTGCAAACGAAGCTGCTGAGCGGGGATCCGCCGGATATTTTCACGACGGCCATGGGTGCAACCGAGTTGATCGCGCAAGTCAAAAACGACTTTGTCGTAGATTTGACGGACGAGCCATTCGTGAAAAACATCCTGCCGGGGGCGCTAGATGGAGCGAAAATCAACGGCAGGGTTTACGGAATTCCGTACGATCTCGTGTCTCTTGTCGTGTTATACAACAAGAAGATTTTCGCCGACAACGGATTGTCCGTGCCGACCAATTACGACGAATTCCTGCAAGTATGCGAAGCGCTTAAAGCAAAGAACATCACGCCGATTTCTTACGGGATCAAGGATTCTTATTTAACGCTGTTTTTGCCTTTCCAAATCGCGCCGACTTCGGTATATGCCAAAGATCAACAGTTCGATAACGGACTGCTGACGGGACAAACCAAGTTCAACTCCGAAGGCTGGAAGAGAGCTTTGAGCATTCCGTTCGAGCTGAAAGAAAAAGGTTATTTCACGGACAATGCTCTAGGCGTAGGCGATCAGCAAAGCGTCGAGATGTTCGCACGCGGAGAAGCGGCGATGACGATTAACGGAACGTTCGGAGTCAGCGTCGCCAGAGCGGCCAATCCGAACTTGGATTTGGGCATGTTCCCGTTCCCTGGCAACAAGCCCGGCGAGGAAAATTGGATGGCGCTGAACGTCGGGCAGATCATGGCCTTGTCCAGCTCGAGCAAAAATCTGGAGGAAGGCAAGAAGTACTTGGCGGCGTGGACGGATAAAGCCTACGCGCAGACTTGGACGGATCAAGCGAAGTCCATCTCCACGATCGATGGCGTGAAGAACGACTTTGATCCCGTACAGAACGACATGACCTCCTACCTCGCGAAAATGAAAACATGGCAATTCGCGAATGCGGGCTGGCCGCCGGGCGTCTCGGATGCGTTCATGAAGACGTTCCAGGATGTATACGCAGGCAAAGGCACGGTCGAAGATATTCTGATTGCGATGGACAAAGCGGTTGAACAAGCGAAAGCGTTAAAAAAATAAAGGGTCTTACAGGTGCGGCTTCGATTCTTTCTTGAGATGAGCGAAGCCGCACTTTCGGTAAGGAGGCAAAAGTTGAACAGGAATAAAGCAAACGTGTTGACATGGTTCTCATTTCTGGTTCCCGCGCTCGTGCTGTACTGCGTTTTCTTCATTTATCCTTCCGTCGGAAGCTTATATTACAGCTTCACGGACTGGACCGGGTTATCCAAAGAGATCGATTACGTCGGGTTTCGCAATTACGTTCGCATTTTCAGCGACGAGGCGCTAATCGACGCCATTACCAATACCGTTCTGCTTGTCGTGATCGTAACTGTCGTTCAGAACGTATTCGCGTTGGCTTTGGCAGAGGCGCTGAACGGAAATATTAAGCTTCGCAAACTATTACGGACGGTCTTTTTCCTTCCGGCGGTCATCAGTACGCTGGCTGTCGGTTTTATCTGGAGCTATTTATATAATCCGATCGACGGCATTATTAACGCGTTGCTGAAAAGTATCGGGTTATCCGCGCTTGCACAGGATTGGCTCGGAAATCCCGACACTGCGTTGTATGCGATTATGTTTATCATGATTTGGCAGAACGTAGGTTACTCAATGGTCATTTATTTGTCAGGCTTGCAGAGCATATCGGAATCGTATTACGAAGCGGCTTCGATCGACGGAGCCAACTATGCGCAGAAGTTTAAGCACATTACCTTCCCGTTAATCGGTCCGGCGATTACGATCAACGTAGTTCTATGTGTCATTGGAGGCATGAAAACATTCGATGTCATATATGCGACGACCGGCGGGGGGCCTGGCTACTCGACGGAAACGTTCGCCAGCATTTTGTTCCGCAAAGCGTTTAGCGGTATGGCCGAATTCGGGTATGGTTCCGCGATTGCCGTCGTGCTGTTCGTCGTTATTTTGATCGTTTCCAATCTCTTGACGAAATTTCTCAGAAGCAGAGAGGTGGAGTCATGAAGTTGAAAAAATACTATCTTTCTTTGGAGTTGCTTCTGGTCGTTGTCGGAGCGCTCTCGTTCTATCCGGTCTTTCTTATGATTGTCGATGCGTTCAAGACGAGAGAGGGAATGGCCGAACGTCCTTTTGGTTTCCCGAGCCCTTCCGAATTCACGCTGGATAATATGACAAACGCGATTTACAAGCTGAAGTTTTACCAGCCGCTCCTGAACAGCGTATGGATTACGCTCGTGTCCATTATTTTAATTATTCTTGTTTCTTCGTTGGCAGCATACCCCATCGCCCGAAAGAAAACGAAGCTATACTCCTTCATGTATTTTTTCTTTTTGGCGGGCTTGATGATTCCGTATCAACTGGCGATTATTACTTTGTACAAAGAGGTCATGTGGCTAGGGTTAATGAATCAAGGGCTCGGTTTGATTCTCGTCTACGGGGGAATCATGCTCTCTTTCCCGATTTTCTTCTACAGCGGGTTTATCAAGACCGTGCCGTATGAATTGGAAGAAGCCGCGCTTATTGACGGATACGGCCGCTATCGAATTTTTTTCCGTATCGTCTTTCCTCTCCTTAAGCCGGCGACGGCGACCATTGCCGTATTGATGATCCTAAGCTTGTGGAACGAGTTTACGATGGCGTTGTTGTTTTTGCAGAAGCCAGATAAGGTGACTTTGACGGTTGTTACCTATGCTTTCAAAGGGCAGTATCACGTCCACTGGCCGAATATGTTCGCGGGGCTGTTGATTTCGATTTTTCCAATGGTCGTGTTGTTCTTGTCCGTGCAAAGGTTTTTTATTCGGGGCATTACCGCAGGGGCCTTAAAAGGCTGAGCGGGAAAAGGAAATCGGCTTAGGCTTACATTTGCATTCTCAATCGATAAGGAGGGTTCTTAATGATCTTTAAGAAATCAAGCCTGCTTCTGATTGCGTGCTGCTGCTTATTAGCTTCGATTCCCATGTTGTTCGCAGGCGCGGATTATGCTCATGCCAACACCAGCGTAAGTATTGCTTTGAAAAATAACACGAAATCGTTTAACGGCACGACCAGCGGCATGGGAGGAACGGTTATGCCTTTCGGCTACCTTCCTAACATGCAAGTCAAGGATTTTAATGATGACGATTTAGCTTCATTGGTTACGCAGTTCAAGAAAACCGGCTCGACCATCGCAAGGCTGTGGGTGAACGGGGATTGGTTCGAGCCGGTTAACGACAATTCCGATCCGGCTGTCATGAACGACGCGGGGTTTACTTGGAACAGCGTTGGAATGCAGAGCTTGTACAAATATATCGAGGCTTTCCAACAAGCGGGAGTCGATTGCTTCGTTGATATTATTTATCAGGAACCAACGCTGATGTACCCGTGGTTGATCGCTTCTCCCGTGGAGCCGTTAAGCGGTCCGGGGGATGGGAAAATACCCGAGTACGCCGAGCATGCCGCGGCTTTAGTCAAGCAATTGACGGTCGTCAAAGGGTTTACTAACGTCAAATATTTCTCTGTAGCGGGAGAGCCGAACAACTATTTCATGTCTCCGCCCGGCGTCAGCAAAATCACGAATTACAAAAATTCGATGATCGCCATTCACAATCGGCTGCAAAGCGAGAATCTCCTGCAATACGTAAAGCTTGTAGCGCCGGAGATCGGCTCGTCCGATTACGATGCCGGGGATTGGCTGTCGGAGTTATCTCTGGATGTCCCGTCAAGCATCGATGCGTATTCGATCCATTCGGGCTCGACGAAGAAGGATGCGACGGATGGCACTTTCGTCTCGCAAATGACAGGTTTTCTGAATGCAATCAAAACTAACGATCCGAACGGCGCGGATAAACCCTTCATGATTACGGACTATTTCTCCACCGGAAGCATTCGCACGCCCGAGGATGGAATCAATGCCGTCGCGTTAATGGCGAACGGGCTAAGAATCGGAATTACCGAATTCGGCAGATGGTCGTTCGCCGAAGATATATGGCCGGGACCCACCAATCAGACGTCGACGAGCTTTGGCGACTATGGTTACGGAATTATCGGAAGCAAACAAGAGAACTTTACGGTGAAGCCAACCTACAAGGCGACCGCTTTGGCGCATAAATTCATCCCGCGAGGATCTACAGCCTATCAGGCCACGACATCCAATGAAGCCGTTATTCCCGCCATCATCAAGACCGCGAACGGCAAGCATACGATTGTTGTCGTGAACTGGTCGGACAATGCGGCGGACGTGTCTTTTACCCTCGAGAACGCGATTAACACGACGTTCAAAAAATATCAATTTTCGCGATCGCAGCTCGATATGGTCGATAAGTTCGGCGAGCTTCCGGCCAGCTTTGCTTCGCAAACGGTGAACGGTACTTCCTTCACGGATACGATACCGGCGAATACCGTTTACTTCTATACCGATATCCCGGACGGCACCGCTCCCGGTCAGGTTGCGGGAACAAGCGCGAGTACTTCTGATTTCAAGAAATCCACATTGACTTGGACGGCGAATACCGAGTCCGACTTGGCTTATTATCGAATTTATCGAAGCGAGGTTAGCAATTTTACTCCATCGCGGACGAACAAAATCGGAGAAAGATGGATCAAGCCCGGGGGAGCACCGCAGTTCGACGATAAAAACGTAGAGCAGGGCAAGACCTATTATTACAAAGTATCGGCGGTCGACACCTCGGAGAATGAGGGCGCATATTCGCCCCAGGCTTCCGTCACGATCGGAAATGAATCTTATACGAATGCGATGACGGTAGATTCATCGGGAACCTATTACGAGATTAACGCCGATTATGAGGGCGGGTATAAAGTCAGGCTGGATAAAGCCTCCGGAACGATCGGCTTCCTGCAAGACCAGCTTGGCTACAATAGACTCAACCAGGAAATCGATCGATACTCCGTTCCTTTGGTCTTAAAGTACAGCGCATCGGCATTCTCCAACGTGGTACAGAACGGCGGGGCAGAGAGCGGTACGACCGGTCCGAGCAATTGGTCGACGTGGACTGGCGGCGGAGGTACTTTTACTTGGGATACTTCCGTTACGCATAGCGGCAATCGTTCGTTGAAAATCCAAAATTCGTCCACGTCGGCCAACGCCGTATGGCTGCAGTCGATACCCGGCATAACCGCAGGGAAAGAGTACGAGGTTTCCTATTGGGTGAAGACGGATAACGTAACCGGACCCTCTAACGGAGGACAGGGCGTCTTTCTCAATGTTCAATATTTAGATGCCAGCGGGGCGAACCTTGGTGCGGATGGCGCTTTCGACGGCGCATCGAACGTGGGTACGCATGGCTGGTTAAACTTCACTTCCAGGGTGCATCCGCCCGCGGGAACAGCTTCGATCCTGCTGGGAGCCTTAATGTACGGAAACAGCGGAACGGCTTGGTTTGATGACATCCGTCTGGAGCTTCAACCGGATATCGCGCTAGCGGGGTCGCTCAGTCAAATGTATGCGGCTGATTCGGTCACTTACACCGATCTCTCATCCACGCATAAGAAAATCAGGACCGTTGTCGGAGATACGGCGCTCACCTACGACTTCTATAACGATCGGATCGAAATGAAAGTCGAAGGTTTGAACAGCGGAGGTTACCTCATCGAAGCGGGCGATATCGTCGCAAGGAACCTGACAACGGCCACTTGGTCGGATGGCACCAAGAATACGATTAGCGATACGGTGCCCGGATTCACTTATACGAAGAACACGACGAGTTTGACTCTCTATCAACCTCCGTCCTCCCAATCCATCCGGTATGAGTTCGGGGGGAGTAAATCGGTACTGCTGAAGAACGGCTCTCGTTTCCGCGGGTATTATTCCAGATTTCAAGTCAACAGCGGCGAAACGTTCACGATGAAATTTCCTAAGCAAGCTCTTAATTCGAACGGCGGCGTAGAGACGGGAACAACGGCGCCTACCGGTTGGAGCAATTGGAACGCTAACGGACACGGCTCGTTCCAATGGGATTCCAGCGTTGCGCATTGGGGAAGCAAGTCGCTGAAAATGACGAATTCCGCAACGGACAATTCGGCTTGGATCACGGTCGTAGACAATCTGGATCTTGCCAGCACCTATATATGGTCGGGGTGGATGAAGACTTCTTCCGTCTCTGGGACGCAAGGGGCCTATATTTCCGTGGAGGCCAAGGATGCAGCTTACAATGTTCTTGCGGTTTACCGGATTCCGTACGTCACGGGGACGAATGATTGGAAGAAAGTCGAGCTTGCCTTTAATCCGCCTGCGGGTACTGTGCATCTGTTGCTGGAAGGCAATCTGTATTCCGCCACGGGCACGGCTTGGTTCGACGATTTCGAACTGAGCGTTGCGGACACGGGCCTAAGTAATGCGGGAGCGGAATTAGGTTCGGGCACTCCGAGCGGCTGGGCGAGTTGGACATCGGCCGGAACGCCGTTCACATGGGATACCGGTACGGTATACCAAGGGAAAAAGTCGCTGAAAATAACCAACGGCTCCAATCAAAACTCCATCTGGTATACGAACAGAACGAACCTGCAAGCAGGCAAAGAATACGAGTTCGGCGGCTGGATCAAGACCTCCGGCGTAACGGCAGGTGGTATGGGCGCGCAGTTCGAAGCGATCGCCATGGATTCGAACGGCAATTGGATGAACATCTATATTACGCCGACTTTATCGGGGACGAAAGATTGGACTTACGTAACGGGTAAAATCACCCTCCCGCCGAATGCCGTATCGCTTAATCTAGAAGCGCAGCTTATCGGCGTGAACGGGACAGCTTGGTTTGACGACATGTTTATTCGTCTTGTAGATAAGTCCTGATGGGAATGGAAAGCTAAAAGCTAGAGGGCTAGGGAAAACGGGCTGTTCCAGGGGAACAGCCCGTTTTCCCCTTTAAGTTAAGGGGCGTGTTGATATGCTTTTCAGAAAAGACTTTAAGTTCTCGATCCTTACTAAATTAATTTTTGCATTTCTGTTGGTAATAACCCCTTTATACGGTCTGAATTTGATGATGAATAAGGAAGGGGCATTAAGCGTCAACAAAGAGATTTCCAAATCGATGGCTTCCCAAACGGATTTTTATCTGAGTTCATTGGAAACGGAAATATCGCGGACCGTCAGCTTACAGAAGGAATTGATTAACCAGAAAAATTTAGTGCGATTAAGCGCGGTGGGAGATGCGATGACGGATTATGAAAGAAGTCAGGCTATTCTAACCGTATTGAACCAAATGAACGTGATCCGAAGCACGGGAAGTTTCATCCAAAGCGTAAGCGTATACATTCCGATCATTCGCCGAACGTTAACAACTGGGTCGTCTCCGATCGACAGCCTTTCGGAGGAAGATTTCGAAATCTTATTTCAATCGTCTATGAAGTCCGATTCGCCGATCATTCAATGGAAGGAAGGTATGCTGTCGACAGTTGTATACCCTCCCATGCAGCTTCCGAACCAGAAATCTCCCGTGTTTATGATAAGCGTTGATTTTTCCTTTGCGAAAATTAAAGAGTCGCTTCTTCATTTTATTGATTATGCACGCGGGGGAGCGATGATCGTTCATCCGAATTGGACAATCGCTAATTTTAAGGCTCTGAATCCCATAGACAGACAGACTTTAGTCCAAACTCTTGTAGGCGAAAGCGGGATCAAGAGGATTGAATTGGATCGCGAGAAGTTTATGACGGTAAGAAACAGGTCTGGTCTCTTGGATGCTTATTTGGTGATTTTAGTTCCGGAGAATGAAATTTTCGGGACACTGATCAAATACAAATATTGGTTTTGGCTGCTATGCGGCATTTCGATTGTCATTATTTTGTTTTTCTCCTTCTGGATTTATCGTTTCATTCATCAACCGCTGCATAAGCTCGTACGTTCATTCCGTCAACTGGAGGACGGGAATTTACAAGTGACGATCATTCAGAACAGGAATGATGAATTCGACTACTTGTATAAGCAATTTAATGCCATGGTAGAGAAGCTGAGGATTACTTTACGGGAAGTGTATGAACAAAAAATACGCGCGCAACGTTCCAAGCTTAAGCAGTTGCAATCTCAAATCAATCCGCATTTTCTGTATAACAGCTTTTTTATTTTAAATGAAATGGTGCAAAAGTACGATGATGAGCAGCTGGATCAATTTTCCGGGAATCTCGGAAAATACTTCCAATACATTACCAGAAATGCGATGGATCATGCCACGCTGGAAACAGAGGTGGATCACGTTCGAGCGTATACGTATATTCAACAAACCCGATTTTCCAAACGGCTTCGGGTATTTTTCGGAGAACTTCCTGACGCCATTAAGCCGATGCGCGTTCCCAGAATCATTTTGCAGCCGATCGTGGAGAATGCTTTCAGATATGGAATGGATCAGAAATTGGCAGGCGGTATTTTGCATATCAGTTTTGTAGAACAGGATGATGTTGTTGTATTAAAGGTCGAAGATAACGGCGAGATGTTGGAAGATGCTCAATTGCTTCAGCTCCAGCAACAATTAATCCATTATACGGATGGAATGGAAAGTACGGGAATTATCAATATTCATCATCGTCTGCAAATCATGTACGGGTCCGGGGCGGGGATTAGGCTTTCCAGAAGCGAATACGGAGGATTATCGGTCGAAATCAGGATAATGAAGGAAGGCGGCTACCATGTGCAGGATCATGATCGTGGACGATGAGGAAATTATCGTGAATGGCGTCAGTGGATACTTAAACAATAATCATGCGGATTTGGAACTTTATAAGGCTAATAATGCAATCGAGGCAATCGACTTGTTGCAAAAATACAGAATGGACATCGTTATAACGGATATTCGCATGCCAGGTATGACCGGAATCGAACTGCAGGAAAAAGTGCTGAAACTGTGGCCAAGAAGCAAAGTGATATTTCTAACCGGATATGACGACTTCGAGTACGTTCACACTGCCCTTCGCAACGGGGCTGTCGACTATATTATGAAAACGGAGGGGTATGGAAAAATTTTGGAGGTTGTGCAAAAGACCATGCAGCAGATAAAAGAAGAAATCAGAAACAGGGAGTATCTGAATGAAGCCAGGCAGAAAATGAAATTGGCAAGAGCATCGCTTTGGAAACAATTTTTATTGGAGCTGCTGCACAAGGAAAAAGTTTCGATGGACTCGATAATTACCCAATTCGTCGAATTAGAGTTCCCTCTGAAAGGCGAGGCTCCCGTCACGATCATTATAGGACAGATCGAGCATTGGAATCAGAATCACAGTTTTTCTGACAAATCTTTACTGTTGTATGCCGTCCAAAATATTTCAGAGGAATTCCTTGCTCACACGGCATCTTCCCTATCGGTTGTTTATGAAAGTTCGAAGTTGATTTGGTTTATTCAACCGCACGATAGGGAGTGTAAGATCCAATCCATACATGATTCTTTCGAATCCATACAGAGAACATGCAGAGAAATGCTGAAAATCAAAATTTCTTTCGCGATGGCCAGCGAGTATATCTTATGGCAAGATGCAGCTAATAAGTTCAAGCTTTTACGTGCATTACCCAACTATAGCTTGGGATCAGGGGAGGAGTTTCTTTTAACGGAGAAAACCATTACTTCAGACCGCTCGGCCGATCAGTGCGAGGATAACAACAAAGACCGCACCAGTGAATTCATTGCGCGAATTCATCGTTATATCCATGATCATATCAGCAAAGATGTGACATTAATAACATTGGGAGAGTTCGTATATATGAATCCTACCTATCTTTCGCGTCTGTATAAACAGATTACCGGAATGAATATATCCGAATATATTAACGGGGTAAAAGTGTCGAAAGCGAAAGAAATGTTGAAAAACCCGAAGTTTAAAATTCAGGAAATCACGGCTTCGCTAGGGTTTGATTCTCATCCCTACTTTACGCAATTTTTTAAGAAGCATACCGGATTCACGCCTCAGGAATACAGGAGCTCGTTGAATTAGTCTATTTCCAAACAGAATGTAAAGATTCCGATAAATACAACCCAATCGTACTTCGTTATCCTTAAAGTAGGAAAAGGGCCCATTTCCAATCCATATGTCGGGGGTAACTAAATGTCGCGAAGAAGAGTAAATGCTATCCTTTCGGTAATGGTTATTTTATCCATTTTGATTGTTAGCGCTTGTTCGAAAAAAGAAAACAGCAGCGAGCCAGACACTAAACAAACAGCCGGGCAGACCAGTGACGCAGAGGCATCTGCGAAAGAGATCGATCCAATGGGGAAATACGATCCGCCTATTGAGGTTACTTCGGTAAGAGCCGTAGATTCGACATTTAAATATCTTGATAATGATTCGTTGGATAACAACGTTTGGACCCGGGCTTATGAGGAAAAATTAGGGATTAAAGTAAAGAACTTATGGGCTGTCGACTCCGCCCAGTATGCGGAAAAACTTAACATTTCCATTGCCTCGAAATCAATTCCGGATGTGATGATGGTAGGGTTAAAAGAATTCCAGTCTTTGGTTGAGAATAATATGTTGGAAGATCTGAGTGAAGCTTACGATAAATATGCTACGCCTTTTACAAAAGAAGTTCTTACTAAAGATGGCGGCATAGCCATGGATTTGGCTAAATATCAAGGCAAGCTTTATGCGATACCGTTTCTTTCGACCGCCATTGCCAACTCCAAAATACTATATGTGCGCACAGACTGGTTGAAAAAGCTGAATTTGCCTGAACCGAAAACGATGCAGGACGTTCTGAAAGTCTCTGAAGCGTTTACAACCCAGGATCCGGATGGAAATGGAAAGAAGGATACATTCGGATTGGCATTGGCCCAGGGCTATGTTGATGGCGCATTCGGGGATCTGCTAGGTTTCTTCAATGGCTACCATGCCTACCCAAATAAGTGGATTAAGGGATCCGACGGTCAATTGGTAAATGGCAGCATCCAGCCTGAAATGAAGAATGCGCTGCAGGAACTGCAAAATATGTATAAAAAGGGTCAGATTGATCCTGAATTTGCGGTAAAACCATGGAATAAAGAAGCGGAACTCGCGATTAGCGGGAAGTTGGGTCTTTTCTATGGGGTTGTCTGGAACCCGTTTAATCCCCTGGTAGACAGTATTAAGCAAAATCCAGGTTCCGAATGGAAAGCGCTTCCGATCGTGTCGGTAGATAACAATCCGGCACGTCCTATCGCATCGGATCCGGTCATCGGTTTTTACGTTGTCAAAAAGGGTTATGAACATCCTGAAGCGATCGTGAAGATGGGTAATTATTATTTGGAAAAAGGGTATGGCACGGATCCGGATCCGAAACTATTCAATGCTCCCAACACTGACGGCACTAGCCTCGCGGTGGCCATGTACGCGTTAGTCAGAATCATTCCGCACGACATCCATCTGATTTGGTATCACAATATCCTAGAAGCTCTTAAAACGAATGATGCCAGCAAATTAAATGGAGATGAGAAAACGCTTCATGATGAAATAAAAAAATACCCGGAAGATATCAATTCATGGGCCTATTTAAGGGAATATGGAGAGGGCGGTTCAATGTCGGTCATCGATTACTACAATAGCCATGACCTTATTCTCTTTAATGAATTTAACGGATCCACACCGACAATGATTTCGAAGAGTTCCATATTATCCGAGTTGCAAACAGAGGTTTTCACCAAAATAATCATGGGTGCGGCACCGATCGACGAGTTCGATAAGTTCGTGGATCAGTGGAAGAAACTGGGCGGAGACGAAATGACCAAAGAGGTGAATGACTGGTATTCATCCAAGAAGTAGTTTGTGAGGATTGATTTATATTCTAATCCCTGATCGAAAGATCAGGGAGGAGGTTTTTAACGTGAGATCATGGAAAACGGAAATCCCGCTGCATATGATGGTTCTTCCCGGTATTCTGATTGTTCTTGTCTATCAATACGGACCTATGTTCGGTCTTGTAATGGCCTTCGAGGATTTTAAACCTGTTCATGGTTTTTTTCAATCTTCGTGGGTTGGTCTGGACAATTTCTCCTATATTTTAAATATGCCCAATTTATCCAGAGTTCTATGGAACACTCTTTTTATTGCTTCTATGAAAATCATTGGAGGATTGTTGACACCGATTATCGTTTCTTTGCTATTAAATGAGTTGAGAATAGAAGTGATCAAGAGAGGCATTCAAACCTTGATTTATTTGCCTCATTTCCTCTCCTGGATTATTTTGGGCGGAGTCATGATCGATATTCTCTCTCCATCCGGCGGGATCGTAAATCAGATGATTACTTTTTTCGGGTTCAAGCCGATTTTTTTCCTTGGGAACGTTCAATGGTTTCCGTTTACATTGGTCATATCCGATATATGGAAGGAATTCGGATTCAGCACGATTGTTTTCCTAGCTGCCCTTTCCGGAATCAATCCCGCGCTTTATGAAGCTGCCGTAGTAGATGGAGCAAACCGTTGGCGGCAAACCTGGAGTATCACAATTCCGGCAATACTGCCCATTATCGTGCTAATGGTTACGCTAAGTCTGGGTCAAGTCTTAAATGCGGGATTCGAGCAGGTGTTTACGCTGTATAACCCGTTGGTTTACGAAAGCGGTGATATTATCGACACCTTTGTCTATCGTCTGGGAATGGTCAACGCGCAATATAGTATCGCTACGGCAGTGGGGCTGTTCAAATCGATTGTTTCTTTCCTTCTCATATCTTGTTCTTATTATTTGGCCTACCGTTTCGCGAATTACCGGATATTTTAGAAGGAAGTGATCCATTTGGTCGAGCGCATCTCCATTGGACGGCGTGTCTTTATCATAAGCAATTACACGCTGCTAATCTCCTTATCCATCCTGTGCTTGGTTCCTCTTATTCATATTTTTGCCGTTTCGCTAAGTTCCAAATCAGCGGCTGCAGGCGGCTTTGTCAGTTTGTGGCCTGTTGAAGTTACGCTGGATTCCTATCGATATGTTCTGAATAAATCAGAATTCGTCGCTTCCATGTATGTGACTTTACAGCGTATAGCTGCAGGCGTATCCGTCAACATGTTAATGACCGTTCTGATCGGATATCCGTTATCCAAGGAATTGCAATTCTTTCGGTTGCGAACGTTTTATGCCTGGTTTTTCGTGTTCACGGTACTTATCGGCGGTGGGCTGGTTCCTGCATATATGATCGTAAGGTATACAGGAATCATGGATACGATCTGGGCTCTTGTGCTGCCCGGTGCGGTCCCCGTTTTTAGCGTCGTGCTGCTGCTTAACTTTTTTCGCAATCTGCCCAAAGAACTTGAGGAAGCGGCATTCATGGACGGAGCCGGGCACTGGAGTGTCCTATGGAAAATTTATATCCCGCTCTCTGCTCCCGCTATTGCTACGTTGACGCTCTTTTCTACCGTAGGACATTGGAACTCTTGGTTTGACGGGATTATTTATATGAATTCACCTTCCAATTATCCGCTGCAAAGCTATTTAAGGACGGTTGTTATCGAGCGGGATATGGAATTTTTGAGCACTACAGATCCTGCCATGCTGCAGAGTGTTTCCGATCGTACGAGCAAAGCGGCACAAATCTTCGTCGGTGCTCTTCCGATCCTGATGCTGTATCCCTTCTTGCAACGTTTTTTCATGAAAGGGATCGTAGTAGGCAGTGTCAAAGAGTAGATTTTCGGAGGAACGAGGACGCAGATGAACACGCCCGAACAACTGAACCCCCTTATTGTGAAAGGACCTGCAGCTCATAGGGTGTACCAGCGAGAGGAGCATAATAAAGCAGCCATTCCATTCGAACTTGTATCCCTCCAAGCGATGGGGATCGTGGAAGCTCGCGTAGTGGCAGAAGATTCTCCGTCTCCATGGCAGTACATGGGGGTATCGGAAGGCGACACCTTCATCGGAACGATTAATTCAATTGAAATTGGGAAATATCGGTTGGATTTCCGGGTGGGAGGCGAGTCTGCGTTAACCTATTGTTCTATTGAACCCGTATTTGTGGGCGATTTGTGGATTTTGGCCGGTCAGTCCAACATGGAAGGCTGCGGCCAGCTTGTTGACGTTGATCAACCGGAGGTCGGAATCAGCTGCTTCTATATGAGCGATAGATGGGACGTGGCCCATGATCCGCTCTGTTGGCCGAACGAGTCCGTGGATCCCGTTCATTGGCGCATTGCCGAAGTTGATCTCCCCCTTGCCATTCGCCAAGAGAGAAGAGATAGAGCCAAAGGAGCGGGTTTAGGTATTCCCTTTGCCAAAGAACTGAGGAAACACATGAATATTCCCATCGGACTTATCATGTGCGCACATGGCGGAACAAGCATGGCTCAGTGGGATCCCGCTCTTGCCGATTTGGCAGGCTGTTCTCTCTACGGCGCCATGCTGCGCAAAATAAAAAAGCTCGGAGGCAAAGTGAAAGGCTGCTTATGGTATCAAGGCGAAGGCGAAACCTTCGAGGATTCGGCCCCTTTATACGTTGAACGAATGAAGAACTGGGTAGCTAATCTCAGACACGATATCGGCGATCCGGAACTGCCTTTCATTTACGCCCAACTTTCCGTGTTTTTCGTTTTGGAGCCCGACGAGAGGTGGCCCTACCCCGATTTGTGGGACCAAATCCAACAGGATCAGTTAGCGTTGGAATCGCATATTTCCAATTCGGCGATGGTGCCGACGATTGATGCTAAACTGGCGGATGCTATTCATGTAGATACTTCCTCTCTTCGTGCTATAGGTAGGCGAATGGCATGGCAAGCATTAAAGCTGGCTTATAAGCAACCCGTTTGCCATCCCGGACCCCGTCCCGTTCATTTTAGCTGGAATCAAGATCGTTCCGAGTTGGTCATTTCTTTAGCTGGTATAAACGGGAAGCTGTCTGCCGTAGATAAAGTATTCGGATTTCGCGTGGGTAAAGGCGGTCAAATTTTCGGACATCTCGCCACGCTGACGGAGGATAGGCAGAAGATCAGGATCGTGTTTGAACAAACCGTACCTGCGGAAAGCCAACTTCAACACGGAGCAGGCTTTAATCCGACCGTAAACGTCAAAGACGGAATGGGAATTCCTCTCGTTGTTTTTGGTCCAATTACTTTATAGAGAAAAAGGAGAGCGATTACGAGCATGAGTAAACTTATTGCTGTGGAGTGGAAAGATGACGATCACTCAGGGATTGCAGAGGTAACAGGCGGGAAGATCATTAGTGGAGCAATCGTTAAAGGCGAAGGAAGCTACTCTTCGGAAAATGGGGCTTTCTCTTGTAAAGGGCCTTGCAGGCTGGAGCTTCACATCGAGGAAACGAACTTGCCAAATGAAGAACCGGTTATCGTTAGCGTGCAAACCGATTCCAATCCGTTCAGCTTCTTTTTGCGCGATGTTTGTCAAGCTTACCCGATCTATATCCCGGTATATGGCGTCATCGTTACAGATGGTGAGGATGAGAGGTCATACTCGCAAGTGGAGCATGATATTCGGAGTCAAGGTCTGTTAACGCAGTTGCAACAGATTCGCTCCGAACAGGAACATAACTTTGACCTCTCTTCGAAACAAACCAGAGATCTTCCTAGCCAAACCTGGCTTGGTTTATCCCGAGATATACGCATTTTCGGCGTCAGCTTTCGAGGAGTCGGTTCGGAAGACCGGTTGTGGGACTGGATCCAGCCGCGTTTCCACGGGTATGAAGTTCCGCTTGCGGAGAACGATAACAAACCGGTTCGCTATAGTTTTATGTTAGGGCGCGGGATCGGCTGCAAAAGCGAAGTGACAAGACGTCTCGACGCAGGAAAATTGCCGATTCTTCATGCGAAGATCGTAGACGACGATATCACCTACCATACGACCTCTTTTGTTTCCTATGAAAACAGCGAATTAAATAGCCAGACCCATCGCGGGACCCATTATTCGGTATCGGATAGCTATGGAACGGGACATATGCTAACGGAGGAGCAGGAGGAACTGCGTCAGGAACACTTGCATCGGGAAATGAATCGTGAAGAGGAGACGATTCTTTATTTTAGGGTGGAGGCTGTAAATACGGCTTCTGTCCCACGGTATGCATGGTTTAAGAACGTGACTCCGAATGCATGGGGGACGTTGCTGGATTATGATTTTGACGGAAGTTGCGGATTCGCATCCTACAGCGATGATCGTGTCTTCGCCGTTTCCAAATGCAACGGCAGACAGCTGACAAGCGAAGAGACGGCTCTGTTAATCAAACCGGGCGAAAGCGCCGTTATTGAATTTTATTTGCCGCATCGTCCGATTTCCCGGCAGCGTGCCGTTCGATTAGCCGAACAAAATTTTTCGGCAAGACTCGAAGAGTGCCGGAAATTCTGGAAGGATAAGCTTTCCCTTGCTTCGAGCATTCATTTGCCGGAACAACGCTTAGATGAAATGGTGAAAGCCGGTTTGCTGCATTTGGATCTTGTTACTTATGGCTTGGAACCGCAGGAAACGCTCGTTCCTACGATTGGCGTGTATACGGCGATCGGTTCGGAAAGCTCACCCATTATTCAATTTTTCGATTCGATTGGCTTGCAGGAGACGGCAAGAAGAGCCTTGACCTTCTTTCTAGATAAACAGCACGATGACGGATTTATTCAAAATTTCGGCGAATACATGCTGGAAACGGGAGCTGTATTATGGAGTATCGGCGAACATTACAGATATACCCGGGACGAGTCGTGGATTGCGCAAATCAAACCCAAACTGCTGAAATCATACGATTATTTGCTGAAATGGCGGGAACGGAATTTAACCGAAGAGCTGCAAGGGAAAGGGTACGGGATGTTGGAAGGGAAAACAGCCGATCCCGAAGATCCATTCCGTTCTTTTATGCTCAATGGCTATGCTTGCATGGGGATTAGCCGACTTGCGGAAATGCTTGCCGCTTCCGATCCGGCGTTATCCGGGGAAATCCGCGAAACGGCGGAAACCTTTAGAGAACATATTAGAGCCGCTTTCTTCCGGACGCTCGCCCGTTCGCCGGTCGTACCGCTGGGTGACGGGAGCTGGGTGCCAAGCGCGCCTCCTTGGGTGGAATACCGTGGGCCGTTGTCCCTGTTCGCCGAAGGCGGAAAATGGTTTACGCATGGATCCGTCTTTACGCGCGACTCGTTGCTTGGCCCGCTGTATCTGCTTTTCCATGAGATTATACGGCCGGACGAGGTTGCGGCGGATTTTCTGTTGAATGTCCATAGCGAACTGATGTGTACGGGCAATGTGGCGTTTAGCCAACCTTACTATAGCATTCATCCGTGGGTACACTTGAAACGCGGAGAGGTGAAGGCATTCTTAAAGGCTTATTATAACGGGTTCTCCGGATTGGCAGACAGGGAAACTTACACCTTTTGGGAGCATTTTTTTCATGCCAGTCCGCATAAGACGCATGAAGAAGGTTGGTTTCTCATGCAAACGCGCTGGATGCTTTACATGGAGGAGGGGGAGATGCTTAAACTTCTCCCGGGAATTCCGCGGAACTGGTTGGAAGATGGAAAAGTCATCGAGCTTCGCGAAGTTGCCTCGTACTTCGGGCCGGTGTCCCTCTATGTTGAATCTCAGCTGGAGAGAGGCGTAATTGTTGCCCAAATAACCGGTACCGCAGATAGAAGGCCGAAATCGGTAACGGTGCGTCTTCCGCACCCCGATGGCAGAACGGCCGTCAGTGTAGTCGGCGGTACTTATTCGGCACAACAAGAAACGGTCCGTATTGACGATTTTACCGGTTCTGCGGAAATCCGCTTACAATTTTAGCAGGAACGGACTTTCATGACAGGCAACCATTCTAAGGATAGCCGTTACAGCATCCGCATGAGATAGAAATGAAGGTTCTAAAAATCAGGAGGTTATGAAAATGAGAGAACGTGTTGATGAACGGATGCCGACGGATGAGGATATTGCTTTCTATAAGGAACGAGGGTACTGGATTTCCCCAAAAATCATCGATGACGAGCGTCTGGAAAAGCTGAAGCACCATATGGACCAAGTATACGCCGGACAATTCGAGACCGGCAAAGCACCTTGGACCTATTGGCAAGGAGAACCAGGTATGCGTCAGACGAACAACAGCTACTGGGCGGATTACACGTTAAGCGCATTGGCGCAAGACCCTGTGATCGGACAAATAGCAGCGCAATTGATGGGCACGAATACGGTACGGATATGGCATGATCAACTGCTGTATAAGCCGGGCGGGGCAAATTCCTCAGCGATGGCGAATGTGGGATGGCATCAGGATTATGCCTATTGGCAGTGTGCTGCCGAGCCTACATTGATTACGGCCTGGATCGCATTCGACGATGTCAATCTGGACAATGGATGTATGCAGGTTATTCCGGGCTCTCACCAATCGGGTCTGTTTAATGTGAATAATTTTTTCGAACAGGATTTGGAAAAACAAAGGCGTGAATTGAATTTGCCCGACGACGTCCCGTTTGCGCCTGTCCCTCTGATCATGAAAGCGGGTCAAGTCAGCTTTCACCATGCGCTTGCGTTGCATGGAAGCGGAGCAAACAGCACTGATAATCCCCGCCGTTCGCTCACCGTCCATTTGATGGCGGGTGAAACCAAATACAAAGCCGGCACATCATCGGACGATCATATGAATGTCGGGCTCATGAAGCCGAAAGACGGAGATGTGTTTGCAGGGGAATGGTTTCCTGTTACATACGAAGAGTAGTAAAAATTTTACCTGAAAACCCGTAAAGATTGAACATTACGTTTAGTTCTCTTTCGATTTATGATTAGTACAGTTTTTATGGATCTGTAACTTAAGAGAGTAAGGGGCGATGACCAATCGTTGCAATGAACTCCTTGCATGATAGAGAGCCGTTCAGGGACGGGAAGGCCAAGTGGATATGGGATGGCGGAGATCCTCGGAAGAGAAATCATTGGGTCATCCTTCGCAAAAGTTTTATGTTGTCCGAGCCGGCCGATGAGGCATTGCTTCATATAACGGCCGACAGCAAATATGTAGCCTATGTCAATGGCACGTATATCGGGATGGGCCCCGTGAGAGGATGGCCGTCGGCTCCATTCTACGACACCTATGATATTAGAGAGTATTTGCAGCCGCAGGATAATGTCGTAGCCATCCTTGTTCAGCACTATGGGATTTCTACTTTTCAATATCTGGAGGGCAGGGGAGGTTTGCTTGCTCAATTAGTGCTTTCCGTTGGCGGCGGCATGGCGACGGTGATCGGAAGCGATAGCTCCTGGCGCGTTCATTCCCATGACGGGTACGCAAGAAGCGCCGAACGGATTTGTTGCCAGTTGGCCTGGACGGAGATCTACGATGCGAACGGGATGGACGAAGGATGGAAGGATCGCGAGTTCGATGACCGGGACTGGGATAATGCGATAGAGCTAGGATCGGATGAAAGCTTGCCATGGCTTACCGTTACTAAACGGGATATTCCTCATCTTCAGGAAGTACTCACTTATCCTCGCAGGATAGAAGGGGTACGGCGGGTTGTTCCAAGAGGACAGCCCGTCTCTCTCGACCTGCAGCCGAATTTCTTCCCGGACAGCAGAGATGCCAACCCCAGAAGAGTATTAGGGCTGGTTGCCTGCCACCTTGTTTCACCGAAAGAAATGTCGATCTTGATCTCGTTTCCATGGGATAGCTGGTTGTCCGCTTACGGCAGCATTGCTGTGAACGGAATTGTCTACAAGGTGCCGCCCAGCAGGGAAGTTGCGATTCATCTTCGCGAAGGCGCAAATCTATGTCTCCTAAGAATTAGCGAGCCGTTCCATCTTGGTTCCGTATTTTTCCATATCGATGCCGAACAGCCCGTCTCGTTCGTTGTGCCGGAGCACCCTGAGATTAGCTTCGTTACCGTCGGCCCGTTTCGTAGTCAGTCGTTGTTACAGCTTGGGGAAAAGATTCCTCGACAAGAGGAACCATGGGATACGGATGAACGGTTCGAGAGGGCATGGCAGGCGAAGGAATGGGGGGACCTGCTGCGGTATTCAGAGTATATTCGCCCCATTGCTCCCGAGCAGATTTGCTTGGACAATGTGTATATGCCAAACCGGTACAAAGACGTTAAGCAAGAGTTTCAGATCACGCCCGAACTTCAGCATATGATCATGCCGAATTCTTCGTATAGTATTCTGAATCCGGACGATTCGGGCGATATCGAGGTGTTGCTCGATTTCGGACAAGAAGTGACGGGATACATTCAGTTTGAATTGGAAGCGGCGCAAGGTACGGTTGTCGATTGTTACGGGGTGGAAAGAGTGGGGGCGGACCTCGTACCCGAGCATACGGAAGGGATGAATAATACGCTGCGATATGTGGCGCGAAGCGGCAAGCAATCGTATCGGTCGCTTGTTCGGCGCGGATTCCGATATTTATACGTTACGTTCAGGAATGCGAGGGCTCCGGTTAAAGTATACGGAATCCAAATCCAGTTCAGTACGTACCCCGTCACTTCGGTCGGTCGAATGGAATGTTCCGACTGGAAGCTGAACCGGATTTGGGAAATTTCCCAGCAAACGCTGCTCGCATGCATGGAGGATACCTTCGTCGATTGCCCGGTCTATGAGCAAACTTTCTGGGTGGGAGACGCGAGGAATGTATCATTGGTTAATTATTATAATTATGGATCATATCCCTTGATTCGCCGTTGTTTGCGATTGGTTGCGGGTTCCTTGCAACGGTCGCCCATCACGGAATCTCAAGTACCTAGCGGCTGGCAAAACGTGCTGTCGGCTTGGTCCTTGTTATGGGTTGCCGCTTGCAAGGAGTATTACGTATACGCCGGAGACGATGACTTTCTGAAGGAAATGTATCCGAGTTTAAAGGCGAACATGGAAGGCTTTGTTTCCAGATTGAACGATCGGGATCTTCTGCAAATTGATGCCTGGAACATGCTGGAGTGGGCTGCGATGGATACGCCCGATGACGGGATCGTTACTCATCTGAACGCGAGCTTGGTCAGTGCGCTGGAGTCGATGGCATCCATTGCCAATTGGCTGACGCTTGAACAGGACGCGGCATTGTGGAAGCAATTGGCCGAGAAAATAACGAAGGCCATTAATCGTTGGTTGTGGGATGAAACCAAGCAGGCGTACGTCGATTGCTTACATGCGGACGGAACGTCATCGAACGTCTTCAGCATGCAAACGCAAGTGATGGTTTACTTGGCCAACTGTGCGGAAGGGATCAGAAAGCAGAAACTGGAGCATGCTCTGAAGCAGCCGCCTGATTCATTCGTGCAGATCGTTAACCCATTTATGCTGTTCTTTTACTTTGAAGCTTTATCGCGTATCGACCGTCAAGAGCAAATCGTTGAACGGATCGGCGAAGTATGGGGACAGATGATCGATGAGGGGACGGAGAGCTGCTGGGAAACCGTCAGTCGGCCGAATATGGTTGGTCCGACGCGCAGTTATTGTCATGCTTGGTCTACGGCCCCGGGGTATTTTCTGGGATCCCAGATTCTTGGCGTGCGCCCCTTGACTCCGGGTTTCACCAAGGCATTGATCGATCCGAAGCCATGCCATCTGAAGTGGGCTAGAGGATCTGTGCCTGTTCCCGAGGGCAGAATCGATGTAGAGTGGGAACGGACCAAATCCGGGGTGAAACTGAGTTATTATGCGCCTGAGGGAATTGAAGTCGTGCTCGGTGAACATGTAAGTCTTAGATAAGGTAAACGATACGATAGAGGTGCTTGATTTGAACAAAATTGCGATCCTGTGGAAAGATAACGTCAGCGAGGGCACCGTATCTATCGAACATGCCGACAGGGTTGAGGGAAATATTTTATCCGGTCATGGAGCCTATGATAACAATTCGCATAGGTTCCATATCGTCGGTCCCGGGCGTTTGGAGCTAACGATTACCGGCGGGGATACGAAGCAGGGCGCTTGCGCGACAATGGTGTCGATCGGAGCAGGCAGTCGCTCATTCAGCTTTTTCTTGCGCGATGTAACGGCAGATTATCCGATTTACATCCGGGAATACGGCGTCATTGTCACCGAAGCGGATCAACTTCTTGAATTCGATCAGGTCGTTCAGGAAATTGCCGGACGCGGCTTATCGACTCATCTGCAACGAATTGAATCCGAACCGGAAGAAACTTACGAGAGGGCAGCCGCAGCTACCAGACCATTAAGATCTCCGATTTGGCTTGGCTTATCGAGAGATGTACGGATATTCGAGGCTGACTTCCGTGGAATGGGAGATAGTGACTTCACCCGCAGCTGGGATAGTGTGCGTCCGAGGTTTCATGACCGGAGAGTGGAGATTCCCGAAGCTCCGCAAGAGACGATTCACTATCATTATTTGCTTGGACGGGGAATCGGTTGCGAATATCGAGTATCCCGCAAGCTGGAAGAAGGCAAATTCCCGATTGCGCTTTGCACGATTCATGACGACGAAATCCAATACGACAATACAGCTTTCGTATCCTATGAAGCAAGCCCGTTAAATGCCGATACTTTGCGCGGAACCCATTATCTTGCCGCAGACCAATTCGGCGGGGAGTACATGTTCACTCCACAGCAGAGAGAACAGTTCGAGAAGCTCGAGCAGATTGACTTTTTTCCGTCTGAAGAGACCGTCTATTACGCCATGACCGTGGCAACCAATAAGTCTCGTGTGCCACGATATGCTTGGTTCAAAAGCCCGTTCCCGGCGAAAATTCCCTATGAATTCGATGGGGATACAGGATTCGGCTTATTCGCAGCGGATCGCGTGTTTGCCGTCTCCAAGCTTAACGGGCAGCCTATGCTGCAGGAGGAAACGGCGGTTTTGCTGAAGCCCGGCGAATCGGTTACTTTCGAATTTTATATTCCTCATCGGCCGATAACTGGTGAACGGGCGAAGTCTCTTTCCCGGCAAGACTTTAAGGCCAGACATCGGGAGTGTCTGCTCTTCTGGAAATCCAAACTGAATAATAGCGTCGAGGTGAAGCTGCCGGAGAGAAGAATCGAGGAAATGATGCAAGCCGGCTTGAATCATCTGGACTTGATCTGTTATGGAATCGAGCCGGAGCACACGGTCGTCCCGGCCATCGGAATCTATACCGCGATCGGTTCCGAGAGTTCGCCCATTATTCAGTATTTGGATTCGGCGGGAGCGCACGGGCTTGCCGAACGGTCCCTTCAGTTTTTTCTGGATAAGCAGCACGACAACGGATTTATGCAAAATTTTAACGGGTACATGCTTGAGACAGGGGCCGCGTTGTGGAGCATTGGCGAGCATTACCGCTACACGAGGAACAACATCTGGCTGAAGAAAATAAAGCCGAACCTGGTTAAAGCCTATGAGTATCTAATGAACTGGCGCAATCGCAACCTTCGCGAAGATCTCGTTGGCAAGGGGTACGGGATGCTGGAGGGGAAAACCGCTGATCCGGAAGATCCGTTCCGCTCCTATATGTTGAATGGGTATGCCTACTTGGGGCTGAAGAGATTGGAAGAGATCCTCGCGGATGAAGATAAGCAACTAGCGGAACAAATCGGCCGCGATGCGAGTCAGTTGAAACACGATATTCGATTATCGTTCAAGCAGACGATGTCGCGGTCGCCCGTCGTACCGCTTGGCGATGGAAGCTGGGTGCCAACTTGTGCGCCTTGGGCAGATTACCGCGGACCGGTGTCCTTATATGCGGAAGGCGGCAAGTGGGGAACACATGGCTCCATGGTGGCAAGGGATTCGCTTCTCGGACCGTTATATCTTGTGTTCCAGGAAATACTTGAGCCGGACGAGCAAGAAACCTCCTTTTTGCTGAATGTTCAAAGCGAGTTGATGTGCCTGCGCAATGTGGCGTTAAGTCAGCCCTATTACAGCATCCACCCTTGGGTTCATCTCAAGCGAGGGGAGACGAAGGCTTTCCTCAAAGCCTTCTATAACGGGCTCGCCGGACTGGCAGACAGAGAAACGTATTCCTTCTGGGAGCACTACTTCCATGCCAGCCCGCATAAAACGCATGAAGAAGGCTGGTTTCTCATGCAATGCCGCTGGATGTTATATATGGAGGAAGGCTGCAGCTTAAGGCTTCTGCAAGGAATACCGAGAGCTTGGCTGGAACAAGGAAAAAGCATTTCTCTTCGCCAAGCTGCCAGCTATTTCGGTCCCTTCTCGATGCAGATAGAGTCCGATGTCGCTCATGGACTTATCACAGCAATTATTGCATTTCACTCCGATCGCCGGCCGGAGAAGGTAGAAATTCGTTTGCCGCATCCCGAAGGAAAACTTGCCATTGGCGTCATCGGCGGAACATACGATAAGTCCAGAGAAACGGTTTATGTTTCGACCTCTGGCGCGGAAGCTCAAGTTGTTCTGCAATTTAGGAACTAAAGTTAAAGCGTCGTTTTTTCGGACAAGCAGGCCGCAGGCCATAAGTGAAAGAGCCTTGGCGGGATGCCAAGGCTCTTTCACTTAGAATATTACTGAAGCGCCGCAGCCAGCCGCTGCAGGAGCACGGCCGCTTCGGCTCTCGTTGTCGTTGCCTGCGGATGGAAGACATTTTTTCCTTGGCCTTGCATGAGATTCGCCCCTGCGGCTGCGGAGATCCAGCCTTTGGCCCAGTTGGCGATGTTCGCGTCGTCGGCAAAGCCGGTGGCGGCAGTCGGCAAGGCTGGCAGCCCGGCAGCTCTTACGATCATCGCTGCGGCTTCGGCGCGCGTGATATTCACTTCCGGGCGGAATGAGCGGTCTCCGTAGCCGCTCAGAATGCCAGCCTTCGTCGCTGCGGCAACGGAAGCGGCAGCCCAATCCGGGATGGCCTTCGCATCCGTGAACGGCAAGTCTGCAGCAGGGGGCAAGCGGAGCGTTTTGCTTAGCATGACAGCGAACTCTGCGCGAGTCACCGCTTTGTTCGGCAGGAATGTGCCGTCCGGATAGCCGCTGACCCAGCCCTGTCCCGCGCTGCTGAGAATGTCCTTTTCCGCCCAGTGGCCGGCAACGTCCGTAAACGAAGTTTCAACGTTAGTTGGCACGGACAAAGCGGCAAACAGGGTGAAGTGGTCGGTCTCGCCTGCGATAGTGTTGCCCTCCGACTTGCTCGGAAGCGGCTTCCACTGCTTGGCGGATTCGTCATAGTAGAACAGGATAATGCGCTGTCCGGCAACAGCGTTGCTCGAATTAGCTTGCAGCTTCAATGTAACAGGAGCAGCGAACGTGCCGGGAACGCTTTTCGTTAAGCTAAACGCGTTGCTGTACAGCTTTTGGCCTTGGCCGAGCAGCTTTTCGGCATCGCCGGTTGCATCCTTCAAAGAAATGATCATCGGTTGTGTAATCGCGTTCGCCGGAATATGCAACGTGAGAGTGCCGAACGTGAGCGTATAAGATTGTCCTGGTACGACTTGGAACTGGCCTGCCGGCAGCGTAGGGGGACCCGTATTGGACGTCGGCGCGACAATATTGGTAATGGCAATAGAGACCGATTGTTTATTGCCTGCTGAGTCCGCAGCATACACGGTGTATTTTCCATTTTCCGTAACCGAAATCTCGTTCGACACGGGTACTGCTGTTCCGAATAACGGGTCCGCGAAATCGCCGACAGTCAAATCGCCCGGCGCCCAACGCAAACTGGCGAGCGCGCTGCCTGTTCCATCAGCCGCTACGCTTATCTTAAGCGGTCCGTTTGTCGGCGCGGTTGTTGACCGCGTCAAGCCGATCGTCGGCGCTACGCCGTCGATCAGCACACCGCTCAGCGAAGGTACGCCGGCCAGCGCCAATGGAACCGAGTCGCCGATGGCTGTAATGGCTGCAGGCGCGTCAGCCTTAAGCACGCTGCCCACGGTAATGCCATCGGAGTCAAGATCCCCCGCCTTCACAATGTAAGTGAAAGTAAGCTGAGCTGATTGCCCTGGCGGTTGTCCGGCATAGACAGCGGCGGTGTCCGTGCCATTCAAGCGGATCGGGAGGGTCGGTGTTCCCGTAACATCAACCGGATGGTCATAGGTAACAGTAAAATCAAGCTCTTGGCCGACGCCATACATCCCGTCCGCAGGTACCTGTACCGATTGCATTTGCGGTGTCGGGACAGTAAGTGTCAGGCGATACAAACCTTGCGACGCGCCGTCCGGCGCAGTGACAAGCACATCGATGAGGTTACTGCCCAGGTGGAGATTAAGGCTGCTGGAGGCGGAGCCGTTGAAGGTAACCGATGCGCCTGCCGTAGTTGGCGTTGCAGTGATTGCAGCCGTTGTCACCGGTGTGCTCAAGGTTGCCGTGTAGGCGCCCGTATGTGTGCTAAAGCTGCCTAACGTATGGGTCGCGCCGGGCGTACTGAGCATTAAGCCGCTAAGCGTTACGTTCGCAAAGCTGGACAATGGCACCGGATAGCCGGTGTCTTCGATCATGTCCCAGCTTTGTCCGTTGCCGAACAACCAGCCGTCGGCGGCGTAAGTCGCTTTCTTTTTCATTTCATTAGTTGTTTTGCCCGTGCCGCCGCCGTCGGACTGCGCTTGCCGACTCGTGTCCATGTCCCAGAAAGAACGGGACACAGTTGCGCCGACCGAATGTGCGACGAGGCCGCCGGTCATACTTCCGACCGGTGCTTCGACTTTCGCAGTCGAGTAGGAGTAGTCGACTGATCCTCCGGCGCCGCTCTGGCTGCCGATCAAGCCGGCCACTTTGTCGTTGCCATAAACCTCGCCCTGAACCGCTGTATGGCTAACAAGTGTATCGTTGGACGTGCCGATAAGCCCGCCAACATGATCATGACCGGTTACGTTCGCGTTTGTAAGAGCCAGACCGGTAATCGTTGCACCATCCGTATTTCCAAAAAGCCCGACATCGTCCGTGCCGGGACGGTTGATCGTCAAATGGGCAATTGTATGATGATTGCCGTCAAACACGCCCTTGAAAGGAGATGCGCTGCTGCCGATCGGCAGCCAACCACTGCCCGAGGCATAGTTGGATAAATCCAAGTCTGCATCCAGTCTGTAGGTTTGGGTCAAAACATAATTTGAACCGGCTTTGCCAATGTCGGCTAGCTGAGCTGCCGTTGTGATCCGGTGAGGGATCTGGGCCGTACCTGCATCTCTCGTGACGGTTAGCTTATAATCCGCGGTTAATCCTGTATATGCCGTGACGCGGATCGCGATGACATTCTCTCCCGGGACAAGAGCGACAGTATTCGAACCGCCGTTTCCGACGATCGATACGGCGGAAGTTCCTTGTATTGCGGTGCCCTCAATGTTAATGTGATCGACCTGGCTTATTACTTGGGCTTTGTACAGGCCATAGTTGCCGGAGAAGGAGCGGTCGAGTGGAATTGCCGCGTCGTTAGCCGTGTTTTTCACAGTTAATGAAGCTAACGCAATGCTATCGTATTGGCTGCGGCTCAGAGGATACGTGACACCTTCGACAATGCCCCAAGTGTTCGTAAAATCCCAGCCAGTGAATGCCGTTTGGTGCATCATCTCGGCTGTCGCACGCCCTGTACCGCCGCCTGAAGATGTGGAGCGTCCGCTTGTCTGCGTATCCCAGTAGGCGTTGTACACCCGAGGATAGCCCTCTGCTAGTCCAATAAGTCCTCCGGATTCAGAACTGGCATAGACTTCGGCATTGGAGTATACGTTGCGGAACTCATTTAACGTATTGCCAAGGAAAGTTGCATGGCCCGCGATGCCGCCAAATTCTGAATTCGGAGTCGTCCCCCCGGCTATGAACCCTGTCGTATAACTGTCGCTAATGCTGGATCCATCGTTGTATCCGACTAGGCCGCCAACTGAGCGGTTTCCCTTAACGGTACCGGAAATAGACACGCTCGATAAGTTGGAATCCGAAAGCTGACCAACGAGGCCCCCGACATACTGTTCACCGATGATGTTTACATTCGTTAGATGTACATTGGTAATGGTGGCTCCTTTTGTGTAGGCAAACAGTCCGATATTGTTTGTGCCGGGCAGATCAATCCGCAAATTAGCGATCGTATGTCCTTGCCCATCGAACTTGCCGATAAACGGCTTATTTAAGTAAACGCCAATCGGATCCCAACTCGAATAACTGGAAAGATCAATATCCGCGGTTAATCTGTAGTTTTTGACAAGGCCGTTGTCGCTTCTGATCGCATCCAGTTCGGCGGCCGTACTGATGTCAACCCACTCATCGTCCGCCGCCGTAGCTTTCTGCACAGCAACGATAGCCGGTGCCAGCGCCATGACAAATAGCAGAAGGGCTGTCATCAGCGAGAAATATTTCTTCTTCACAATTATTCGCTCCTTGGCTTGTGCTCTATTAATATTTTTATTGTAGCAAGCCTGTAGGAGTAGAAATCTTAAAGAAATCTTAAAAGATTTGTTTGATCCTCGGCGTATTTTCACGGTGTACTATTGAAGATTTCATCTATGAATGCACCATTGTATGGTATCGTTAAAAGAAAAGCACACATCGCCAACTGCACAACCAAACGGAGCTGGGAAAGATGCTTTATTACTTTTTTGCTTTATTGCTGGCTGCTGTTGTTATTTTGTTTAATGATATCCGAAGCGAAACGAATCGTTGGGCTGCTTTCTTTTTGAGTTGCGCCGCTATCGGCGGGGTAACGGATTCCCTGCATAAAGCTCATTTCGACTTTGGGGCGCAAGCGACGCAGTTTATTAACCTTGTTTGGACGCCATACGCGGTGCTTATATTTAGTCTGGTGTATGGAGGAGTTGCTCCGGCTAAAATGAGAGTGTATAAGCGAGTGTTGCTGCTTCCGGTAGGCATGATGCTGGCATCGACTTGCTTGTCTGCGGAATATACGTTGAATGATCAGCTTTTACTCGCATGGGCCGCACCTTATTATCTAGCTTCTTGCTACGCGATGATTGCATCATTTCTCCAGGAAAGAGATCGCCCAAATAAGAAGAAACGCTTGATTACTGCCATTATTGTCGTGCCAACGCTGCTGGCTGTGCTCGTGTTGATTTACGGAGCGAGGGCGATATGGCCTGATTTCGATTTTTTTAACTATATATCCGTATTCATTGGTTATTCTCTTGCCGCAGGTTTGCTAGGGACGTTTCTGTACAGCGTGCTTGGCGTCAAACTGCGGTTTGAGCGGGATCCTCTGGAAGGTGCGATGAAGGCGGCGGGCTCGGGATCAGCATTGCTAAATCATACGTTGAAAAATGAAATCGGCAAAATCGCCATCAGCTCTGCGAACTTAAAAGCATCTATTCCGGCAAACGACGATGTGTCCCAACAGCATCTGGATATCATCGCAAGCGCATCCGGGCATATGCTGGCTATGGTCTCTCGCATTCACGACAAGACGAAAGAAATTGTTCTCCGAGAGCAGCCGTGCCGGCTGGATCAACTATGCGATGAATGCCGAAGCCAGGGACAGCCATTATTGTCGAACGATCAAAGCTTGAATATAACGGCTAATTACGTGGTCCGCCCGCTAGTCCTTTGTGATCCTGTACATATGAAAGAGGTGGTTAACAACCTGCTGTCGAATGCGATAGAGGCGCTGCCTTCCGCTAGAGGAAATGTCGAGATTCGGCTGGACGCGAATAAGAAAGGGCTTTTGCTGACCGTGGAGGATAATGGAGCGGGAATTCCGGCGCATCGGCTGGCTCAGGTTTTTGAACCCTTTTTCAGTACGAAAAACCGCTCGCGGAATTTCGGTCTCGGCCTCTCATATGTCCACAATGTGATGCGGAAAAGCGGCGGCTCGGTTCGGGTAAGAAGCCGCGAGCATATCGGCACTGCGGTCGAACTTTTTATTCCTCGCCACAAAATCATTCAAGCGAACGAAGGGAAGTCCGAATGAACCACATTAAAGTGTTCCTCGTAGAGGATGATCCGGATTGGGTTAAAGCGATTACCGCTTTTGTAAATAAGGAAGAGGATTTGCTGGTGGTCGGTTCTGCTGCGAGCGCGGAAGAAGCGATCCGACTGGCGCATACGTTAGCGTTCGATGTCGTATTGATGGATATTCAGCTGACCGAAAATGGTTTGGACGGCATCTATGCTGCAGTCGAAATACTGGAAATTCGTCCTGCCAAAATCATTATGCTGACCTCATTAACCGATGAACACGTCATTACGCAGGCTTTTACAGCGGGAGCCATTCATTATTTGGACAAAACCCGGTTTATGGAATTGCCGCATACGATTCGCAGCGCCTACCATCATTCGGCGGCAATGGACGCGTTGCTGAAAGAGTTATCCAGATTAAAGCGGCAAGAACAACTGAAGCAACTAACGGATGCGGAACGCGAAGTGTTCGAGCTGATCGAGCAAGGGTATACGCAGGCTCAAATTGAACGCGAATTGTATAAAGCCGAAAGCACGCTCAAAAATCAGGTGAACAAAATACTGAAAAAGTTCGGTGTCAAAAGCAGCAAAGAAGCCGTTGAAATCGTGAAGCGGAAGGGGCTGTTTCGAAGAGAGCGCAAGGAATAAAGAAGGGCAGTAGGGAGAGATATTTCTGTTCGCTCATTAACGCGGGGTACTACGTCATGTAGTACCTTTTTTGGCATCCGCCTATAGAAGTTGGAACTGAGCAAAGGGCGGCGAACCGGCTACAATTCAAGTGAAAGGAGGGGACTTGGGATGAAGCAGCACGTTATGGATACGAAGGCGTTCATGTATTTGCTCATTGACGGTGAATGTACGCTCTGTCATGGATTAGCACAATTTGTGTACAAACGGGACAGGGCGGGGCGATTCCGGTTCGTCCCTTTGCAATCGAATGTTGGTCGTCAGCTGTTGGAACAAGGCGAGTTGCCTGTGAATAACCCGGATACGTTCGTTCTCATACAAGACGGGCGTTACTACACGAAGTCGGGAGCGGCTTTGCGTGTTTTCCGCAAGCTTGATGGGGGCTGGCGGCTTCTATATGGACTTGTCGTCATTCCCGTGAAGTTGAGAGACAAAGTATATGACGGCATTGCGCGTCGCCGCAATCGCTTGTTCGGCAGAAGAGAGGTTTGCAAGCTTCCGGAGGCGGGTTTGAGAGAGCGGTTTATTGATACGGGAGAGGAGGTTATCGAATGAGCCAGATAATGAACGAGTGGACGGAACTAATCAGGTGGGCGGGGTATTTGCAGTTGGGCGTCGCTGTCGGCAGTCTTGCCGTGCCTTATTTGCTTCAATGGCGCGATGAGTTATTGTCCGTTCGAACGCTAATCAAGCAAGTGTTCTGGACGTATGCGGCGTACATTTTTTGTACCAATTTGTTTTTTGCGGTGCTGTCGATCTGTTTGGCTCCGAGCTTGACGGATGGCTCTGGACTGGCTGTGGCCATATGCCTCTTCATTACGCTATATTGGGGAGCGCGTCTGGGCATACAGTTTTTATATTACGATAAAAAAGGCATACCGAACGGCGGGATATATCGTTACGGAGAATGGCTGCTTTCCCTCTGCTTCGTTTTTTTCACGATTGTGTACGGCGGCGCGGCTTTCTTATGTGTCTGGGGGACGCCATGATACCTGCTTTGATTGCGCTCATCTGTGCCTGCATTCCGGTGCTCGGGTATCGAATCGCTTTACTGCAATCGATGGTCATCAAACGCAGCCTCGCCTGGGGAATGGCCGCATTCGCGCTCATGCTGGCCGATCGGATTGTGTTCGCTCAACCAGCCGTAACCAGGATGATCGTCATTATCGTGGTGCTGCTATATGCCATGAAATCCGTTACTTATGTGGAATGCTCCAGTCGAACACAAGGCCGGTTACCCGTGCTGCGCTGGGTGGCCTTTCACTTCTGGATCGGGATGAAGCCTTATGTTTTCGCGAAACGGAAGGCGGAGCCTTACAGGGACGCCCCGAAGTATATGAAAATGGGAATCGCAAGATTGCTGCTCGGTCTCCTGCTCATTATTTTGTCCAGTTACAGCTCAATTGGGACAACCGCGCTGCTGCTGACAGGGATCAGTTTTGCCGGCCATTTTGGTTTATTGAACATATGGGCCGGTGCATGGAGATGGGCAGGATTTGATTGCCAGCAGCTGTTTCGCAATCCGGTAATGGCGAAGAGCTTAAACGAATTTTGGAGTAAACGCTGGAATTTGGCTTTCTCGGAAATGACGACTTTGAGCGTTTATCGTCCGTTGCTTGGTATTATCGGCAAAAACGGGGCGGCCTTCATTTCCTTTTTATTTTCGGGCATTATGCATGAGTTGGCGATCTCGTTACCCGTCCGACAAAGCTTCGGAATGCCATTGCTCTATTTTGTCATTCATGGGATCGGGATTGTAGCGGAGCGTGTACTGGAGGGAAAGGGCTTCTTCATAGCCAGTATCCCGTGGTTAGGGCGCGTGTGGACATTTGTTTGGCTTGTTTTGCCGCTTCCCCTGTTGTTTAATCCATCTTTTTTGAAGGCTATCATGTGGCCGATTTGAACGCTGCATCGGCCTTTGTGTGGTGATTGTCCTTGCCAGAGCTAGTCTCTGCTTGACAAAGGGGAGATGACCGCGCAATAATTAGATCGAACGATCATTCTAATTCGTTTTATTTTTTTATATCCATTAGAATGATCGTTCAATCTACTGCGCGTGGAGGTTAGTTAAATATGGATCAAAAGACCATTTTCATCACAGGCACAAGTTCGGGTCTCGGCAAGCTTACGGCTATTCGCTTTGCTCAATTAGGTTGGCGAGTGGCGGCAACGATGCGTTCGCCGGAGAAGGAAACGGAGTTGCAAGCATATGAGAATATCCGGTTGTTCAAGCTGGATGTAACTGATCCGAATCAGGTCCGTTCGGCGGTCGCGCAGGCGATCGAAGCGTTCGGAAAAATCGACGTAGTCGTTAATAATGCGGGAATGGGTGTGTACGGAGCGCTTGAACTGGCGACAGAGGAACAGATCGACTGGCAGTTCGCCGTTAATGTTCGCGGGGCGATGAATGTGATACGCGGATTTTTGCCGCATTTCCGTGCGAATGGCGGCGGGATGTTCGTCAATATCAGCTCGTTCATGGGCGTGACGACTGCGGTTCCTTTAGGTTCTCTCTATAATATGTCCAAATTTGCGCTCGAAGGCTTGACGGAAGGCTTGTACTACGAGTTCAAACCGATGAATATCGAGCTTAGGCTAATCGAGCAAGGGGGATCGGCCGGTAACAACTTTGTGAACAACACTTCCTGGACCCGCAATGATGCAATCTCTGCTTACGACGTTCTGACTGACAAAGTAAGCAAAATGATGGCAAACGCCAGCGCCAATCCCGAGTCGTTAGATGACCCCCGAATTATCGTCGACGCGATAGAGGCCGTTGCAACTGGTCGAACCATGCAGTTCCGCACGTTGGTTGGCCAGGCGGGGAAAGATTTGATGGAGCTGCGTAGATCGGTGCCGATTGAACAATACTTGGAGACAATCGCTCACAATTATCGATAAGCTGCTCGGTAGCCTTCCTCGGCTTGACAAGGGAGATGGGGATGCCTAACATGAGAATGAAAAAGGGCACGGCGATGCCGAAACATTCATTCGAATGGGGGGCTGAGGATGTTTGTTTCGTATAACAAGGTTCAACGGGCGGTTCTTGAGACGACTTTACATTTGATCATCGAGAAGGAACTGCAGGCGACGTCAATGTCGTTAATCGCCAAGAAATCCGGCGTGTCGACAGGCAGCATTTATCATTATTTTGACAGCAAAGAAGCCATTATTAATGAGCTGTATAGAGGGATCGTGAAGTTTAACGGGGAGCAGGTACTGGACGGATTTTTCACAGATGAGCCGATTCGGATTCGACTGGAGCGGGCATGGGAGAAATTAATTAGGGTTTCGCTGGAGTATCCGCAGGGATTCCAGTTCATAGAGCAGTATTCCTTCTCACCGTATATTCGCGCCGAGATCAAGCAGATGAGCTACGACGCCGGCTGGTGCGGGCCGCTCGACAAGCTTTACCAGGAGGCAATCGACGCGAAAGTATTCAAGGATCACTTGGATCCGCACGTGATGGTGCAGATGCATTATGGTTCGCTGGTGTACGTGGTAAAAGGGGCTTTAAACGGGCAACTGGAAATAAACGACGAGCTGATTCGGCAGCTGATTCAATCCTGCTGGGATAGCGTTGCCTTAAACAAAGAAGCAACATAGCAAAGTTGCAGGAGCGCCTAAGGGCCAATCATGGATGCCCCGATGGAGGTAAGCGAAGGCGCCGAAACGTCCGTATGGCTGGCGACGTTGCCGGCTGACGGCCCGACAGGCGGGTTTTTCCACAAGCAAGAAGAACTTCCGTGGTAACATCTTTGCGTGCAGGGAACTCGAAGTTATTGTGCTAGTGATGATCTTAAGCGAAAGCGCCGGGCTTCCCTGACCGGCGCTTTCGCTTATTTTCTTCTATAGAACTTTTCCCAGTCTTTTATCACTTCTGCCTTAGTCAATACTTGCTCCTTCGGCCATTGAGATGTTTCCCATTCCTGTATGGCTTGCTGCTTTGTTTTGTAAAAGCGATAATCGCAAATATTCCAGGAAGTTCAGTATATAGACGCAGTCTATCAAAATAGGTTTCTCAAAGTCGGCAGAAATGCATTAAAATGGGAGGAGACAACGATACCAATCCAAAGAGGATACTATGAAACGATCTCGCATCCGTTATAAGAACGTCTTAGGAGCAGTGGCCGGCCTAGCGTTCGTACTGATAGCATCGGTCCTTCTGCTGCTGCCGCCGTCGACGCAGACGAACCCTCCGCCGAAAGCGGTACATGGCGTGTTGGATTTGACGAATTGGGATATGGGCAGCCAAGGGTCCGTCAAGCTTGCCGGTGAGTGGGGGTTTTATTGGCAGCGCTTGCTCGCGAGCGAAGATTGGGATAAACCGGGTGCTCCTGTGCCGGACGCTGTAACATCCGTGCCTGCCGTGTGGGACCAATACCGAATAGATGGTAAGCGATTGCCCGGTTACGGATTTGCGACGTATCGATTGAAAGTAAAGCTCGATGCGGACAAGGTGCCCGATTCATTGGCTTTGACCGTTCCGATTATGTCGACTGCGAATAAGGTGATGATCGACGGACGGACAGTAGCCGCCAGCGGTAAAGTGGCACAATCCAGCGAAGAAGCGGTAGCGGCTTATGCGCCGAGGACCGTCGTCTTTCAGCCTCCCGGCCCTACCTTTGACATCATCGTTCAAGTATCCAACTATTTGTACCCCGAGGGCGGCACATGGTACGCGATGGAACTGGGTACCGAGGAACAAATATTTGCTTCTGACAAGCAGCAGTTCGCAGTCGAAATGATTGTTCTCGGCAGTTCGCTCATGATCGGCTTGTATCATATTTTTATTTTTCTTCAGAACCGCAGAAGTCGATCGGCGCTTTATTTCGGGCTTCTTTGCTTAATGGTCGCGATTCGGCTGCTGGCTGTCAAAGATGTGTTCCTCCTGCAACTGCTCCCTTCCGCCGATATCCGGTTGGTCATATTTTTGGAGCATGTTACGTATTACGGCGGAATTGTGTTCGGAGCGCTTTATAGACGCCACTTGTATCCGGACGATTTTTCGAAGAAGATCGTATATCCGACCGTCTGGATCGGAAGCGGATTTATTTTGTCTGCTGTTCTGCTACCTACGGAAATGTATACGAAATGGATTTCCGCTTTTCATCTATTGGCATGGTTCAGCAGCGGTTACAATTTGTTCGGCCTCGCCGTCGCGGCATGGAGAAAAAGGGAAGGCGCATGGCTGCACATTATCGGAACTTCGGTGTCGCTTGCCGGACTCGTGCACGACATCCTGTTCCTGCTGAACCCGCAGCTTTATCATGGCGGCGGCATCCCTATTGCACATATCGGCATGATTGCCATGATCGGTATCGAGGCTATAGCGCTATCAAGACGTTTCTCGAACGCTTTTCGAACAATCGAGACGATGTCGGAGAAGCTCATTTCCCAGGACCGCCTAAAAGACGAATTTCTCGCCAATACGTCGCACGAACTGAGAACGCCGATTCATGGAATTATCAATCTGTCGCAGTCGGTCATCGATAGCGGCACCGACAACTTGAACGACATTCAACGGGCTAACCTGGGCTCCGTTTTGTCTGTCGCCCGCAGATTGGCCGCTCTCATCGATGATATTCTCGATTTCTCCCGCTTGAGAAACCGCGACATCATCCTGCATCTGCGTAACGTGGACGTACGGGGAGTCATGGCCGCCAATCTGGAAGTGTTCCGCCATTATATCGGGACGAAGCCGATCCGCCTCGAGTTCCGCTGGCCTGACGAGCTTCCATACGCTCGTGCTGACGAGAATCGTCTTCTGCAAATTTTGTACAACTTGATCGGCAATGCGATCAAGTATACGGAGCGTGGCGAGATTATCGTGTCGGCTCAGCGGGACGGCGATATGCTGCTTATGCACGTATCCGATACGGGCATCGGGATTCCCGAGGAGAAGCGGGAGCTCATTTTCCAATCGTTCGAGCAGATCGGCACAACCGAAGAGAAGGCATACGGCGGGGCAGGTCTCGGGCTAGGTATTACGAAACGGCTGGTAGAGCTTCACGGCGGCACGATTATTGTTGCGTCCGAACCGAGCAAAGGCTCGACGTTTTCATTTACGATTCCGATCGGAGACGAGAACGAGCAAGCCGCCGAGATCCGGAACGGAAAAAACGCTATTGCAGACGGAAGAATGCCCGAGCCGTTCATTGCGGCCACCGCTGAGCAAAGGTCTAATCGAAACAGTCAATATACGATTCTGGCGGTGGACGACGATCCGGTGAATTTGCAAGTCGTCATCGGCGCATTGACGAGCGAACCGTACGAGGTGCTTGTTGCCCGCCGAGGAGAAGAAGCGCTTAATGTGCTGGAAAGTCATCGGCGGCAGATCGATCTGATCGTTCTTGATGTGATGATGCCGGGATTGTCAGGCTACGAGACATGCAGGAGAATCCGGCAAAGATATTCGCTCTCCGAACTGCCCGTGCTTCTGGCGACGGCGAAAACCGAACCGGAAGACATGCTGAACGGTTTCGGCGCCGGTGCTAACGATTTTTTGACGAAACCGTTCTATTCGGTGGAGCTGAGGGCTCGCGTGCGAACGCTGCTAGATATGAAGCGGTCTGCGGAAGAGGCGGTCGCTTCGGAAATGGCGTTCTTGCAAGCGCAGATCAAACCGCATTTTCTGTATAATACGCTGAATACGCTTGTTTCCCTATCGCTGGATGAACCGAAGACGACGTATCATCTGCTTATCAAGCTAAGCCGATATTTGCGAAGCAGCTTTGATTTTAATCATCTGGACAAGTTGGTGCCGCTGAACCAAGAACTGGAACTGACGGAATCGTATTTGGACATCGAGAAAGCGCGTTTCGGAGACAGGCTGCGTGTAGTCTATACAATAGAAGAAGGAGTAGACTGCATGCTCCCTCCGCTTGCTCTCCAACCGATCGTGGAAAATGCGGTGCGCCATGGCGTCATGAAACGTAAAAAGGGAGGAACGGTCGACGTTTCGGTACGGCGGGAAGAACGGTTTGTCCTCATAACGATTGAAGATGACGGGATGGGAATGTCGGAGTCGCTGCTGCAAGCGCTGTTCACGGACAGGGACCGTCCGGGCGGGGTAGGACTGCGCAACATTCAACAGCGAATGATGAGGATGTACGGTTATGGGCTCGATATTGCCAGCAAGGAAGGTCAAGGAACGAGAGTGACGCTACGATTTCCCGACGACGGGAGAGGACAAGAATGATTCGAGTGATGGCCGTCGATGACGAGTTGCCTGCGTTAAGACAATTGGAAAGAGTGCTGCGGACATTTGCGGACGTAGAAATTTGCGGTTTGTTTACGGATGCGGATGCGTTTCTGGAACGGCTGCGGATCGAAGCGGTTGATCTTGTGCTGCTCGATATGGAAATGCCGGACAGCCATGGGCTGCAACTGGCCCAAACGATTCAATCGATTCGGGAGGGCGTCTACATTGCATTCGTGACTGCTTATGACGAATATGCGGTGAAGGCGTTCGATGCGAATGCGATCGATTACTTGTTGAAGCCGGTTGCCGAGGAACGCATGCAACGAACGCTGCAGCGCTGCTTGCAGCGTCAACAACGATTCCCGGCAGACTGGGGCGAATATCAAGGCGTGTCGATTCGCTGCTTCGGCCGATTCGCGATTATGTCGGGCGATCAGCCCGTCAAGTTTCGCAATTCCAAGTCGGAGGAGTTGCTGGCCTATTTGGTCCATCACAATCGTGAACCGGTCGACAAGGCGCAAATTATGGAGGCGCTGTGGCATGATCGCGATCCTGTGCGGACACAGGCGAACTTGTACAGCACCGTCTATCAACTGCGCAAAGATCTGGAAGCGTGCGGTCTTTTCGACGTAGTCGAGCAATCCAAGGGAGGCAGCGGGAGTTACCGGTTGCGGCTATCCCCGGACCTTTGCGATTTGTATAAGTATGAGCTAGCATGCAGACAAATCAATAGCGGAGCGTTCGATCTCACGCATGCCGAACGAGCGGCAGAGCTGTATCGGGGCGGATATTTGCAAGCTCACGCTTATGACTGGGCTGCTCAGCGGCAGGCGGAGTTGGAGTACAGTTATGCGGCACTGCTTGAGAAGATCGTCCATACCTATGTGCAATTGAGGCGTTATCGGAGCGCTATGCCCATGCTGCAAAAATGGACGAACCTGTTTCCTTATGACGAGCGTGTCCATACGAAGATGATCGCCCTGCATTTGCTTATGGAAAACGCAGACGAAGCTCGCAAATACGCTGCATATGTGGAAGAGGAAATCTTTCGTAAAGAACTGGACGCCCCCTTTGATGCCGATATTGAACGTATAGCGCTAAATCCCTATGAGTGGTTAAATCGTACGTCGGACGGCTAGCAGCCTTCCGGCGTTTTATTTTCAGTTTGCTTTTAGCGTCACTGCGTATAATGGACGTGTTTACAAGCAACCGAGACTGGGGGCATTTATGATGAAAATAAGAAGAGTCGCAACGTTTTTCCTCGCGATTGTTTTGCTGTTTGTGGCTTTTACGTCCGCCTTTGGCGCCGCTGCGGCCACCGATACAAAGGGGCATTGGGCAGAGGTACAGTTGAACGATTGGATGCAGCAAGGCTTAATCTCGGGATACGGCGACGGCTCGGTAAAGCCGGACCGCGAGATCACGCGAGCGGAGTTCATGGCGCTCATCAACCGGGCTTTTCATTTTACGGCGCGCGCGGAAGTGCATTTCAAAGATTTGAAAGCTTCCGATTGGGCGTATCATGACGTGCAAATCGCGATCAAGGCGGGTTATGTGCAAGGGTATGATGACCAGACGATACGCTGGGGCAACAAGATCAGCCGTCAGGAAGCAGCCTCGATCGTGTATCGGCTGCAGAAGCTGCAAGGCGATTCGGGAGCGGCGGCAGCGCTGGCAGATAGCGCATCTTTCCCGTCGTGGAGCAAGGAAGTGATCGGCGCGGTCGTCGGCAATCGCATCATGAGCGGTTACGCTGACGGCAGCTTCAGGCCGGAACGTCCGATTACCCGGGCGGAAGCGATCGTAACGCTGCAGCGCATCATTGGCGTTGTATACGATAAAGAGGGAACGTATGGTCCCGATACCGGAACGGAAACGATTGCGGGCAATGTAACGATTACGGCGCCCGGCGTAACATTGAGGAATATGGAGATAACAGGAAACTTAAGGATAGCGGCTTCCGTTGGAGACGGCGATGCGTACTTGGACCATGTAACCGTACAGGGGGCAACATTCGTAAACGGCGGCGGCGAGAACTCCATTCATATTGACTTCAGCACATTAATTAATGTGTTTGCCGAGGTTTATACTTCCCAATATGGATCCGTGCGTCTCGAAGTCGTTGGATCTACCATTCAGATTATTAATGTGACAACCCCGGTAATCATTCAGCAAAGAGATGTGCCGAACAGTCCTGTACTAGGTGGCATTCAAACGGTCAATATGAACGCTCCGACGAAAATCTTCGTCCAGGGCGGGCAAATACAAGTAGTGAACGTCGGCTCCAATGCCGGGGGGAGTACAGTCAGTTTAGAGAACGGTGCGAATGTTAAAGAAATGGAAGTTGGGGCTCCTGTACACGTTGTCGGCAACGGGACAATCGACAAAGCGATTTTGTATACTTCACCGGACGGTATTTTATTCGAAATACAGCCGGGTTCTACGTTATTAGCGCCTTCAACACCAACAATCACAATGGCGAGAAGTAATGGAGATCGCGAGGCCATTATACATTTTACACAGCCACAAGAACAATCTTTTATAACCGGTTACACAGTGACGACGTATCCGGGCGGCCAAACGACCGATCTCGTCCAAAACATCGTCAAAAATCTAAAGCCGGGAGAGGATTACAGGTTCACGATCAGAGCAAAGAACGTTGCAGGAATGACTTCCGCAGATTCAAATCTATCGAATACGGTAACGATGAGCGGATCGTCGCCTGTAAGTGCAACGACCAATATAGAGGGGACGATTGTAACCATAAAATTCAACAAACCGGTAGCAAGTCCCAGGGGCTATGAAAAACAATTTATCGTGGAAGTGGATAGATATACGAATAAAAAGACCATTATGGTGGAAGAGGCAGTGCTGAACGGCGCAAGTCAAATCGATTTACAACTGAAGGAACCTGTGAAAGCCGGACAAGAGGTCATGGTCTCGTATTCATATTCGAAGTCGCTCGGGGAAGCCCAATATCTTGCAAAGGACGCATTCCCGATAATCCCTTTTTCGCTTCCTGTAACGATTCCGGTTGCAAAACCCAAATTCGTAAGCGCGACGACCGATGAGGCAGGTTCAAGGGTGTCCGTAACGTTCGACAAGCCGATGACGAATCCGGCAGGCTCTCATGGTTCATTTAAGGTTAACGTTAACGGCAAATCCGTATTCGTGTCAGCTGCAGCGTTGAACGCGGCCCAAAACAAAATTGACCTGACGCTAGGGGCACCGGTGACAAAAGGACAAACGGTAACGGTAGCTTATACGGCGGGTATGGTGACTTCGGCAGACAAGGGGCAGCTTGCATCGTTTGCGGCACAAAATGTAACGAATGCGGTGACGGTAGAGTCTCCCGCGTTCTTAAGCGCGGAGACCAATGCAGCGGGTACGATCGTCACAGTAACGTTCAATAAACCGTTGGCAGATCCGACAGGGATGCAAAGTCAATTTGCGGTCAATGTAAATGGACGGCCTAACTTATTAAAAGCAGCAGCGCTGAATGGAGCGAACAAAATCGATTTGACGCTGGCGACTGCTGTGAAAGCCGGAGATACGGTCACAATAGCGTATGTATACGCGGCAGGAAAAGTCGCCGCAGCAGACAAGGGAGTTCTCGCATCGTTCACGGATCAGCCCGTTGCGAACATGGTGCGGGCACCGCAGCCCCCGACGCCGTCGGAGCCTGCGGTCATAACGGCACCTGCATTCGTAAGCGCCACGACGAATACGGCGGGCACAATCGTAACCGTGACATTCGACAAGCCGATGGCCGATCCGGCCGGCAAGCATAGTCAATTCACGGTGCAGGCAAACGGCACAGCGAAAATTGTGACAGCGGCAGCATTAAATAATAATACGAACAAAATCGACTTGACGCTGGCGACTGCCGTGACGGCCGGCCAAACCGTAACCGTAGCCTATACGGCAGGCACGATTACGGCAGTCGACACCGGCGTGCTTGCAACGTTCGCAGCGCAAAACGTGACGAATGCGGCACCGGCAATGGCGCCTACTTTCGTAAGTGCGACGACGAATACGGCGGGCACAATCGTAACCGTAACATTCGACAAGCCGATGGCAGATCCGGCCGGCAAGCATAGTCAATTCACGGTGCAGGCAAACGGCGCAGCGAATGCTGTGACAGCGGCAGCATTAAATGGAAATACGAACAAAATTAACTTGACGCTGGCGACTCCTGTAACGGTCGGCCAAACCGTAACCGTAGCCTATACGGCCGGGACAATTGCGGCAGCCGACACCGGCGTACTTGCAACGTTCGCAGCTAAAAACGTGACGAATGCGGTCATGACGCCGGGAGCAGCGCCTGTATTTGTAAGTGCAACGACGAATGCGGCGGGAACGATCGTCACCGTAACGTTCAACAAAGCGATGGCCGACCCGGCGGATAAAAAATCTTATTTTAAGGTGTATGTAGACAACTTCTATCCAACGGCTAATGTTGCTTTAACAGCGGCGGCGCTGAACAACGACACAACCAAAATCGACCTGACGCTTGCGGCTCCGATAACGAGCGGACAACAAGTTAAGGTAGCGTTTCTTCAGCATTCCCCAGATGAAATGACAGCGGCCGACGGCGGCATTCTTGCATCCTTTTCCTATCAAACGGTAACGAACGCGGTATCGGCTGCGCCCGATACGACGCCGCCTGCGCTGTCGCTTGCTTTTAGGAATAGTGATACTCAAATTACGGTCATCCTGGATGAAGTTGCGGCGGCCGCAACTGTTACGAAATCCAACGACGGCGGATTCACGGTTCGCGATAAAGCCAACCCGGGCATTCAATACACCGTATCGAAGATTGCGCCAGGAGGAACACCCGATCAAGTCGTACTTACCGTAAGCAATCTGTCTGCTTCATCCTCGGTTGGCGTCACCGTAACATACACAGCGGGCGGCAACGGCACGGTCACAGACGCTGCTGGAAATGCAATGGTGACCGATACGATTGGCAAAAGCATAACTGCTTGGACATAAAAGATAATTCCAGTGCCCCTCTTAGAACCGATTTCTCCGAGAAGAGGACCTCAGCCCCCGCTCTTCAAGGCTTGAGGTCCTTTCTCAAATCATCCGGCGAATTTCTTCAAAAATCGCTCGAACCCCTTCATCGATTCGGGCTTCCTCCACGCCTGAGATGCTCAACTTCAACATCGGTGTTTTCTCGAAAGCGTCAATGAAGCATTGGTCAAGTTTTTTCAGTAAAATGTTCCTTTTGCGCAGACGGTCCAACAAGGTCTGAATAGGCAGAGACTTCGCGAAGGTCATATGCGTATGAACGCCGTACCGAACTGCTGCATAGCGTACATCATTCAAATCGTTATGTTTTTCCAGTGCGCGATTCAAAAGAGACATACGATTATGATAGGAAGTCACAATTTTATGTTTGCGCCGATCAAACATGCCGTTCTGCAAATAGATTTCGAGAGCAGCTTGCGACAACATAGAACTATCGATATCTGATAATTGTTTATACAGGTTAAAAGTGGCTTGAAGTTCTTGAGGGAGCACAGCTAGACCAAGACGTAGACCGGGGAACAGTATTTTAGAAAAACTGCGTAAGTAAATGACGTGTGATGCACGGTAAGCATAGATCGGATCTGCCTTCGTATCTTTCTCCAGATCGGCCAAATAATCGTCTTCCACCACATACACGCCATACCGCTCTGCTAATTCGGCAATGGCTTTTTTCGTCTTTTCCGTGAAAGAGGTACCCAGAGGGTTATGAAACCGAGGCATCGTATAAAACAGCTTGATTTCCCCTGTCCGAAACCAGGATTCCAATTGGTCCAGATCGATTCCCTGTTCGGTTCTGGCAATCCCTTGAACCGGAATGCCTTGCGTCTGCAATAATTGAATAAACAAATGATAACTAGGTTGTTCCATCAATACGGTACGCTTCCCGTTCGGGAACGGCATAGCGGTCAGAATCGATAGCGCTTGCTGAATGCCTGACGTAATCGTGAGCTGATCGGGACGGGCAAATACTTGATCGTTGGCCAGATGTTTGCTCAAAACTTGTAACAATGAAGGCAATCCGGGTGATACCCCGTAAGAGAATAAATGATTCCTGTACATGTCGATTGCTTTATTCAGGCAGTGTTGAAAATCCAAATAAGGAAATAAACCCGGGTCGGGGGAGGCCAATGTGAAATCGATCATCGTCCGGTTCCGCATTTGTTCCGACTCTGGTTTTTTTACTACTGCATAGTATCCGCTTTGGGGAACGCTATAGATGAGATGAAGCCTTTCCAGTTCCATATAGGCTTTGATGACCGTGCTTTTACTGCAGGCGAATTGATCGGACATTTCTCGAATGGAAGGCAGTCTTTGCCCTCCGCGTATCGTTTCATTTTCCAATTGGGATTCAATTTCTCTGACCAATTCGATGTATTTTTTCACCGTTTCGCACCTCTTACAATAATTGTACCGGTACAGTATACATAAATCATCATTGAATCACACTGTTACAGCCCCCATACTAAATACATACTACAAAGTCGGCCGGCTTGTACAGTCAGCAAGGAGGAAGTTCATTTGTCTAAATCACGAACAGTATATTTGCTTGCGCTGCTATATGCGCTCATCATCGGCTTCGCTTTTTTATTTACGAAGCTGGCTCTGGATTACGCAGATCCGATCGATACGTTGGCATGGCGTTTCACCATCGCGTTTATCGGTCTGGCTATCCCGATACGCGCCGGGTGGATAAAGCTTGATCGGCGAGGCGGCAGTTGGTGGCGTATCATTCCGATCGGTCTTCTGTATCCGGCGGCGTTTTTCGCTTTTCAAGCATGGGGGCTTACCTATACGGCCTCTTCCGAGGCTGCGATCTTTCAGGCGACCGCGCCCATTTTTACACTGATTATGGCTTCCATGATCCTTAAGGAAAGTACGTCCATGGGGCAAAAGCTATCGGTGCTGATCTCGGTCGGCGGGGTTGTTTTCATTGTCGTGATGAGCGGCGGCTCCGTTCATGGGACAAGCATTACAGGTATCATTTTGATCATCGTGTCGGTCTTCGCCTTGTCGTTGTATGGCGTACTTGCCCGATGGTACAGAAACGACTTTTCGCCGATGCAAATGAGTTACGTGATGATGCTGATGGGATGCATTTTGTTCGACGCGCTGGCTCTTGGCAAACACGCGAGCGCGGGTACGCTCGATAAGCTGTGGGAACCCATGACGAATCCGGTGTTTGTCGCATCGTTGTTGTATATCGGCCTCATTTCTTCGCTCCTGTCTTCCATCATGTCCAATTATTTATTGTCCAAGATTGAAGCGTATAAAATGAGCATGTTTACGAATCTTGGGACGTTTGTCTCGATACTGGCAGGCATCATCTTCTTGAACGAAAAGCTGGCCTATTATCATCTGATTGGTTGTGCATTTATTGTTTTCGGCGTGTTCGGCGCGATAGGGGTAATTCCTTTCCCGGGGAGAAACAAACGAAGAACGGAGGTTAAACCGACATGAAAATTGCAGTAGCAGGGGCAAGCGGAGTCATCGGCAGAGCGCTGATTCCGCTGCTAATCCAGGACGGTCATGAAGTGACCGGATTTACGCGAAATGCGGGCGGTGCTGCGAGCTTGTCCGATCTAGGAGCCAAACCGATCATTCTCGATGTCTTCGACCGGGAAGCCATGTTCGATGCTCTGCAAGAAACTAAACCGGATGTCGTCATTCATCAACTGACTTCGCTAGGGGCGAGGAATTTCGCCGATAATGCAAAAATCCGCAAGGAGGGGACGCGAAATCTCGTGGACGCTTCCCTGGCAGCGGGCGTGAACAAAATGATCGTTCAAAGCATATCGTGGGCTTATTTAGCTGGCGACGGACCTGCCTCGGAGGAATGTCCGCTTGATCTGGAAGCCCCCGATCCGAGAAAAACGACAGTTGAAGGGATCTGCGCTTTGGAAAGCGCTGCTGCGGAAATGCCGGAGCATGTCATTCTTCGCTATGGATTGTTTTACGGCGCCGGGACATGGTACGCTCCGGACGGTTATATGGCAGAGCAAGTGCGTCAACGTCAACTGAACGCGACTGAAGGGATCGCTTCTTTCGTTCACGTCAGTGATGCAGCGAAGGCAACGCGACTCGCGCTGGCGTGGCCGTCCGGCGCCTATAACATCGTCGATCACGAGCCTGCCGCCGGGACGGAGTGGCTGCCGGTGTATGCAGAAATGATAGGCGCCCCTGAACCTACATATCGTCGGGAGCATGGCAGATGGGAAAGAGGCGCTTCAAACGACAAGGCGTTGATACAGGGCTGGACTCCGGCGTGCTCATGGCGAGACGGCTTTCGACACGCGTTAAATAAATAGACTTTAACACCTTCAACACGCCCTCTCCGGCGTGTTTTTTTACGTTCACCGATCAAGAAAGCAATGAAAGTATACAGGCAACGGAATGATCGGCAAACGAGCGGTCAGGTCGCGATTTCATGATCACGGTCAGTCCGATTAAAGCAACGACCAACGTTTGCGCTAAAGCTTTAGGGTTCATTCCGGTCGAGAGCTCATTTGAACGTACGCCCCGTTCGATCGTTTCTTGAAAAATGACCGATAGATACAGCTGATGCTCTCTGGTCAAGATTGCGAATTTCTCGTCGTGCGGGGCGAGTTCAACCATCGTATTGATGCAGAAGCATCCTTTGCTCGGACGTTCCTCTTTGTATTCCTCTGCAATCAAATCTTCGAACAGGTTTCGAAACGCCTCTTTCACGGAGGAATGTCGCTGAAGCTTGGCTCGCATGTGCGATGCATGAGATGTCGTATATTTGCGCAGCGAGGATTCGAACAGCTGTTTCTTATCTCCGAAGGCCGAATAGATGCTAGGACGCTGGATGCCCATGCGAGACGTCAAATCGGTTAACGATGCGGCTTCGTATCCTTTTTCCCAAAATAACTGCATGGCGGCATCCAGCGCTTGTTCCTCGTTAAATTCTCGGAGTCGTGCCATGGACCATCCCTCTTTTCATAACATACTGATTAGTATGATTTATCTTAATTCCAGGCCAGGGGGTTTGTCAATTATCGTGCTGGAGTAGTAATGTATTGACAGAGAACAAAGAAATGATCTACTGTAAAAGTCAAATTAATTTTGTACCGTTCGGTACGTTAATGAGCTGAGAAATAGAGAAATGGAAGGTGTGAAGAGTAAAAATGACGAAATTGGGATTTGCCATGTCTCGTTTTATGACGCTCTTGTTTGCAGTCGCATGTGGGATGGCAGTTGCGAACATCTACTTCGCGCAACCGCTTCTGGATGCCATAGCGGGCGAGTTCAGCATTGATCGCTCAGCGATCGGAATGATCATCACCGTTACCCAGATTTGCTATGCTTTGGGCTTGATTCTCCTGGTGCCGCTAGGTGACTTGATGAATCAACGGCGGCTTATCGCGGGCCAAATGCTATTATCCGTATTGGCGTTAGTGACGGTTGGTTTGGCCCCCACGATCGCGGTATTACTTGCGGGCATGGCCGGAGTAGGGCTGCTGGCGGTTGTGACGCAGACGCTTGTCGCTTTTGCAGCGTCGTTAGCCGCCCCGGCCGATCGCGGGCGGGTGATCGGCGTGGTGACAAGCGGCATCGTGATCGGGATTTTGCTTGCTCGAACGGTTGCCGGCATCTTGGCGGATGCAGCAGGTTGGCGTGCAGTTTACCTCGCCTCTGCTGGAGCGACGCTCCTTCTGGCGGTTGCTTTATTCCGGGCTTTGCCTAATATAAGGTGCGAAAGAGCGACGATATCTTACTTCGGCTTGCTTCGCTCGGTTATTTATTTGTTTAAGCAAGAAAGGATTCTCCGGATTCGTGGCGTGCTGGCGCTACTCATTTTCACCGCATTCAGCATATTATGGACTTCGTTGGTATTACCTCTGAGCGTGCCGCCATTTGCGTTTTCATACAGCGAGATCGGGTTGTTCGGTCTTGTCGGAGTTGCCGGAGCATTAGCGGCAGCTAAGGCGGGGCGTCTGGCGGACAGAGGATTAGGCCAGAGAACGACGGGAATCGCACTGGCTCTGCTGTTACTATCGTGGTTGCCGATCAGCTTAATCGAATTCTCGCTATGGGGATTGATCGTCGGCATTATCGTGTTGGACTTCGCGGTGCAGGCCGTTCATGTCACGAACCAGAGCATGATTATGAGTGTTCGCCCGGAATCGCGCAGCCGCCTTACCGCGGGCTATATGATATTCTATTCGATCGGAAGCGCCGTCGGTTCGATCGCTTCGACTGCTGTATACGCCTACGCGGGATGGAACGGCGTGTGCATCCTAGGCGCTTCGGTCAGCGCTTTGGCTTTGCTGTATTGGACGTTATCCCGCGGACGATTGTTCTTTCTTCCCATCTGATCGACGAGATCGCCAAAGTCGTAGAGAACATCGTCATTGTCGAGGGCGGCAACGTTTTGCTGAACGATGATGCCGACGCGATCCGCTCGAAATCTTTTATGCTGAAAGGCAGCAAAGAAGCGATGGAGAAATGGACCAGTGAAAAACGGGTCATTTACCGGGAGGCGTACGGTAACAGCATCCTTGCTGCCGTATTCGATTCCTTTGACGAAGAGGATCGGGCGTTGGCTCATGATCAAGGAATCTCAATTGAAGGATTACCTTTGCAGAAATTTTTCGCTTATTTAATTGATGGAGGGGAACACATTGAATAAGTTGAAAATGCTGTTGAAAGCTTCCCGACTGCAATTAAGACTTTATTTGTGTGGCGTAGCGGGTTTAGTGGCAATCAGTCTTCTGGTGGACATCATCTTGCTGCTATCTCTACCTGAAGGTGAGAATAGCCATGTATCCGCAAGCAATATAATGACCGTTTTTCTTGTACTCGCATCGACTGTCCTGCCGTTTGCATCTTTCAAGAGGATCATTAACTTGGGGGCTACGCGGAAAGAGTATTATACGGGGTTGTTAATCTCGTATGTCTTTTGGGCGATTATATTTGCTGTATTTAACATTGCATGGCTGAAGCTGGAGATCGGCTTGTCCGATTCGCTGCACAGCAGGTACATGAACATTCTTGAAATATTCCATTGGGATCAGTTCGGTGTGGCCGGTATGTTCGTGTACCAGCTTGGGATATATTTGCTGCTGATGTCCGTGTTTAACTTATTGTTTTCCGGTATACGGCATGTGACGGGTTGGATCCTCTGGGTCGTATTCATCGCTGCGATTCCCATTATGACATCTATTCCGACGCTTCGGTCGAGTCTGGGGGACGGATTTAAGGTACTTCTATATAATGATTCGTTGCTGCAGGGCTTCGGCATTACCTTTCTATCAAGCTGCGTATTGTTTACGTGCGGCTGGCTGTTTACGAGAACGAGAGCCTTCTAGCACGAGTCCCCGCCTTCGCGATAGCGGGGATTTTGCACTTATTCGCAATAACTCTTGCCCTAATAATGCGCTTACAAATTGGGGCTTGCGCATTTTATTGAACTGCTTTACAATGAATTCATCAAAGGTGTGCGCGGGCACATAATTGATGAACAGCATACACAGGGTAAAGACGAAATAAGGTTTCAGCAGTGAAGCCGTTTTTTTTACCTTAATGTGTGCGCGGGCACATTGTGGAAGGCAGGTGGTTCAATGAGCCGATATTCGGCTGATCGCGTAATGAAAGAAGGATTTGCGACGATCGAATTAAGCGACGCGTTATCCGGATCCGTCGCAGACATTGTATCGGACGTCGGAAATAATCTCTTTCGTTTCGAGAGCAAAGGACGCCAAGCGATTATGCCGCCCCCAAGCCTGAGCGAACTGAAACGGCAACCGTTCGGGTATTCCGAATACGGAACCCCGATCCTTTTTCCGCCAAATCGCGTGAAGAATGGAACATTCACCTATAAGGGACAGGAATACCGATTGCCGCTAAACGAAAGATCCCTTTACCATTTGCACGGGGAGATCGGCGCCAGACCGTGGGAAGTGACGGAATTTGGAGCATCCGAAGCGACCGGGGCGTTCGTCACAAGCCGCTTCAAGTACGAAGCTCATCCCGATATGCTGGCCTATTTTCCTCATCGGCTGACCTTTACGATCACTTACCGGCTCTTTGACGGACAACTGCACGCGCTAGGATCTATCGTCAACGAGGGAGAGTTGGTATCGCCGTTCGCATTCGGGTTCCATCCGTATTTTCATCTTCCCTCCGAGGAAGAAGGCATTACCGTTCGCATTCCGGCTGTCGCGGAATGGCCTGTGACGAATGAAGCATTCGTGAAGGGCGAACCGTCGGTTACACCGTTCAGTGAACAGCTGAACGACGGCCTTCCGTTCGCGGATTATCCGAAGCAAGGTTGCTCGCTTCTATCTCTCCATGAAGAAGCCGATCATACGTGTTATATTAGTATGAGCAATGAGCGCTATACGATCGCTTATCGATTCGACCATCAATTCCCTTTCGTCGTATTATTCCGACCCGACTGGGCATCGGCCGTTTCGTTAGAACCGTATACATGCGTCACAGACGGATTTAATCTTCCTTACGATCACCGGTTGACTGGTGTCAGAGGGATAGCGCCAGGTGAAGAAATCGGTTTTGCAACCAGCTTATGGATTGAAGATGAGGCATTTTCGAAATAGCAAGATGGGGTGGTTATAACTTGGTCGTCACTATACGGGAAATCGCAGAGAAAGCCGGCGTTTCAAGAGGAACGGTTGATCGGGTGCTGAACGGCAGACCGCGGGTAAAACCGGAAGTCCGGGAGCGGGTACTCGAGATCGCACGCGAGCTGAATTATGTTCCGAATGCAGCCGGCAAGGGACTCGCTTACAGCAAGAAACCAGTATTGTTCGGCATCATTATGCCACCTCGGGATATCCCATTTTTCGACGAAATCCGAGTCGGCATCGAGATGGCCGCCGAAGAGTTAAAAAGTTTCGGTATCCGGCTGGAATACCGCTACGTGGACAACAAGACGCCGGAAGAAGGCGCAGCAGCGATTAGAGAGCTGGTAAGCGCAGGCGCGAATGGCATCATGTTCTCGGTGATGGACGACCAGATCGTCCGGGAGAACATCGATAGAGCTGCCGAACAAGGCGTACCGGTCATTACGTTCAATTCCGACGTGGAGAACAGTAAACGCGTTTGTTTCGTCGGTCAGGACTTGTATAAGAGCGGTAAAGTGGCGGCCGAACTGATGGACAAAATGTTGCCGGCAGCGGCGAAAGTGCTGATCTTGACGGGCAACCTGAAGTTTCATGCCCATCGTTCCAGAGTACAAGGGTTTAAGGAAGCGTCGGCCAACAAAGAGAAGAAATTCGACATCATCCAAATCATCGAAGGCTTCGATCGTTACGAAGAGACGCATGCCAAACTCAGTCAGGCGCTAACCGAGCATCCTGATATTGCGGGGCTTTATTTGGCGACCGGTCCAATTGACGCTGCGATCGACGTTCTCAAGAAGCAAGGCAAAGCAGGCAAAATCAAAGTGATCAGCAACGACCTCATCCCCGAGACGAGAGAAGGGCTGAGCGATCGAATCATCGATTTCACAATCGTTCAAAACCCGCGGCAACAAGGGTACTTGTCTTTGCGGCTGCTTTACGATCTGATTTTTATGGGTAAGCGCCCTGATCAAGTGAATTATTATACGGATACGCATATTTACATTTCCGAAAGTTTATAGTTCGGCGAGATGTCCTTTTTTTGATCTTTTATGTGCCCGGGCACACTTCGGAGGAGGGTTCTAACAGTGGCAATCGTCGTTCAGAAACGCGACTACAGCATTACCGGACAAGAAAGCAAACGCGCCGAAGAGAAAGGCTTGGTGGCCGCCGAATGGTACACGACGCCGATTCCACGCGCGAAGTTAAAAGAACTGATGAAGCGCAAGAACGGCCCGGCGATACGGGATACGATCATTTGGTTTGTCGGTTTAATCGCACTCGGTTATGCGTGCTATGTGTCCTGGGGAACATGGTGGGCGATTCCGGCTTTTCTTGCTTACGGCATCTTGTACACGACCCCGGGAGATTCGAGATGGCACGAGTGTGGTCACGGAACGGCGTTCAAAACGCCGTGGATGAACGAAGTGATTTATCAGATCGCTTCTTTCATGGTTTTGCGTTCGGCAACGCCGTGGCGCTGGAGCCATGCGCGACATCATACGGATACGATCATCGTCGGCAGAGACCCCGAAATCGTCACCGAACGGCCGCCGCTATGGAAGATCTTATGGATGCAAGTGTTCGATCTGTACGGCGGTCCGATCGAAATCAAGCGATTTTTCTTGCATGCGTTCGGCAAACTGGAGAAGCAGGAGCAAGAGTATATTCCGGCTTCCGAGCATAAGAAAGTGTTCCGCGAAGCACGCGTATATATGTTGATCTTCTTGGCCGTCATCGCCTCTTGCTTCTATGCCGGCAGCATCCTGCCTGCGATGTTCGTCATTCTGCCTTCATTTTATGGCTTTATTCTTACGTTAGGATTCGGTATGACACAGCATTTGGGGCTTTACGAAGACGTGCTCGATCATCGTCTGAACTCGCGGACGATCTATATGAATCCGATTCTTCGTTTCCTCTATTGGAACATGAACTATCATGTCGAACACCATATGTTTCCGATGGTTCCGTATCACGCGCTGGCCAAACTTCACGATGAGATGAAGGCTGACTGCCCGGAAGCCCGCAGAAGCTTCACGGCAGCGTTGAAGGAAGTGATCGCCGCCTTGAGGAAGCAGAAGGACGATCCGTCCTATGTGGTCGTCAAGCCGTTGCCTAGCACAGCCCGACCGTATATGCACGGGATCGAACACAATCTGAATTTAAGGAGCGATATTTCATGAGCGAATCCCGATGGGTTGAAGTGTGCGGCATAGATGACATCGATGAAGAAGACGTCATTCGGTTCGATCATGAAGACCGAACGTTTGCGATTTATCGCACGGATAAAGGAGATTTCTATGCATCGGATGGTTATTGTACGCACGAGAAGTTTCATTTATCGAACGGACTCGTGATGGGCAGCGTTATCGAATGTCCGAAGCATAACGGGCGGTTCGATATTCCGACGGGCTCGGCCAAGCGAGCACCGGTGTGCGTCGATCTGAGAACGTATCCCGTGAAAATCGAAGGTAGCACAGTGTACATTCATATCTGAAACGGGGAGCATGCGCATGGGCGAATACGGTATGGTCATCGTTGGGGCGGGGGAAGCCGGCGTCAGAGCGGCGCTCGAGCTTCGGGACCAAGGCTGGAAAGGGACGATAACGGTCGTCGGAGACGAGAATCAGCTTCCTTACGAACGTCCGCCGCTTTCGAAATATCAATTGTATACGGAGGAAGAACAGGCGCCGGTTACGATCGCCGCGCAGGAGAAGCTGAACGAATACGGTATTCGGCTGTTATCCGGGGAAACGGCGGTAAATCTGGATCGCTCAAGCCACTTTATCGAGCTTGCAAGCGGGCGACTGATCTTCTACGAGCGGTTGCTGCTTGCAACTGGCGCGAGGCCGAGACAATTGAATGTGAAGGGCGGAGGCGCGAAAGATGCGCTTTACTTGCGCAAATTCGCGGATGCTGTCAAGCTGCGCGACAGGCTACAGCCGGGTCAGCATATCGCCATTATCGGCGGAGGATTCATTGGTCTAGAGGTGGCGGCCAGTTCGATTCGCAAAGGTTGCCGGGTGACGTTAATTGAAGTCGGTCCTCGAATTCTGATGCGCGGCGTTCCGAAGGAAATTGCGGATCGAGTTGAGTTATTGCACCGCAACGCAGGCGTCGAATTCAAGATCGGCAACATGATCGAATATATCGTTCGGGTTGGCGGCGGTTACGCCATTACGCTGGCGGACGGAAGCCTTGTGGAGAGTGATGTCGTGCTAGCCGGGATCGGCGCGATTCCCGAGACGACACTCGCCGAGGCCGGCGGACTGGACACCGACAACGGCATTAAAGCGGATGAATATCTCAGAACAAGCGATCCGGATATTTTCGCGGCTGGCGATTGCTGCTCGTTCCCGCATCCGCTCTATGGCGGACGTAGAATCAGGCTGGAAGCATGGCGTAACGCGCAAGATCAGGGAGCTCATGTCGCCGCAAACATGTTAGGCGGAAACACGCCTTATGTCGGAATTCCTTGGTTTTGGTCCGATCAATACGATGAGACGCTCGAAGTGACCGGATTGACTGACGGTTCCGAAACGAACGTCCATCGCAATGTCGGAAGCTCAGGGCAGCTTATTTTCCACTTGGCACAAGACGGACGATTAGTCTCGGCAAGCGGCATCGGTTCCGAAGGAACGATCTCGAAAGACTTGCGCCTCGCAGAGAAGCTAATTGCCGCGAAGGCTGTACCGAATCTAGCAGAGTTGACCGATCCTGGCTTCAAGCTGAGAGAGTTGCTGCGGTCCATTTCTTGAATCCGGAAGGGGATGAAGTCTCTATGAAATATAACACGTTCGGCAAATTAGGGGATCGCGTCTCGCGTCTCGGGTACGGTGCCATGGGCCTTGGCGGAGTGTTCGGCCGTCATGACGAAGGGGAACTGGTTCGCTCGATCGTTAACAGCTTGGAACAAGGGGTTAACTTTATCGATACCGCCAGAAACTATGGCGAGTCGGAACGTATTCTCGGTATCGCTTTGCGTGAATGGAAAGGCGATAGGCCGTTTATCGCTTCCAAAATCCAGTCGAAAGACGAGAACGGCTGGGGCGGTCCTGTTCCTGTGCAATCGGCTTTTCCGCAAGGCTGGCTTAGGGAGAGTACGGAAATTTCCCTGAGGCAATTGGGTGTTGAGACAATCGACCTGATGCAGCTGCATCAGTATTGGCCGCATTGGGACCACGTCGATTATTGGATGGACGAATTGCTGCGACTGAAGGAAGAGGGGAAAATTCGCGGTATAGGCGTATCGATACCCGACCAGCGTCACGATATTGCTTTGTCGCTTGTGCAGAGCGGGAAGATCGATTCCGTGCAAACGGTGTTTCATATTTTTGATCCGCTGCCGCTCGATTGCCTCATTCCTCTGTGCCAAGATAACAACGTTGCGGTGATCGCGCGATGTATTCTGGATGAAGGCGGCTTGACCGGATTTTTGCAGCAAGACACCGTGTTCGAAGATGGAGATTTCCGAAAAACATATTTCGATTATTTACCCCGCCATCTATATATCGAACGCGTCGAACGGCTCCGCGCCGAATTCGTTCCGCAATTTGCGAATACGTTGGCGGAGCTCGCGATCAAATTCGTCCTGCATCACCCAGGAGTGACGACGGCGGTCAGCTCGATGCATGTTGCCCGGTACGCGAACGAGAACATCGCTGCTGTCGATAGAGAACCTCTGCCGGATGGGATCTTTGAGGAAATCCGAAGATATCACAGATGGGTGAGGAATTTCTATGAAACCAAATACTGGCGTTAAGACGTTATGGTCGGAACTGTTGCCGTATGAATTCAAAAGGCGGTTGGCGAAATTTCCGCTCGTCTATCTCCCGCTCGGGTTGTGCGAACCGCATGGGCAAGTGAGCGCCTTCGGTCTGGACACGATAAAAGCGGAGTGGTTATGCCGGCAGGCGGCCGAAAGAATCGGAGGAATCGTAGCGCCTTCCATGGGCTACCACATTCACGAATCCGGCAACCATGCGAAATGGCTCGAGGAAACGATCGGCGAAGAAAATCCGCATATGACGAGCGTACCGCCGGCGATATTTCTGCACTTTTTCCTCTATCAGCTAAGGGCGTTCGTGAATGCGGGGTTTCGGAAAATTGTCGTTCTGACCGGACACGGCGGCGGCAACCAGAAAGATATCCGTCTTGCTGCAGAAAAGTTCATGGAGCGCGTCCCCGTGAAAATCTGGGTGCGGAGCGATCCCGAACTGGTGGAGGGCATTTACGACGGAGATCATGCTGGTAAATACGAGATTTCGCAGCTGATGTACATTCGGCCGGATCTCGTAGACATGGGCGCGCTCCACTATGAAGACGTTCCCGGATCGGGCGGCAGGTTGGCGCTCGGCACAGATGCGGATGAAGCATCGCCCATGCTTGGCGGGCAAATTATGCAAGCGTCCCTCGATCGTCTGTGCATGGAAGCAAGACAGCTAAAGGATCAGGCGGTGTCGACGTCAATTCCGAGAATTCCCTATTATACGGTGGAAATGATATGGAGCGAAGTGCTCCGGCATATCGCCGATTGGGTAACTTCCAACCCCGGGCATGAGCAACGCGAAGTTTCACTGACGTCTCAATGGAAAATATACGAACAATACAGACCGATGTCGACGATATGAGAGGACGAACCGACATGCCGCTTGAAAGCGCTTATTCAACGATATCGCTGATGATACGATCAACGACTTCAGGAGGTTAACCTATGAAAAGTATAAAGAGACTGCTAAGCGTATCGGAGTCCGGCATCTTTCTGACCGTCGTTCTGATCTCGTTGATCGTCGGCCTTATTAATCCGGTATTTTTCTCCTTCGATAACATTATGAACGTGCTGCATAACACCTCGTTTACGCTGATCGTCGCCATTGGGATGACTTTTGTCCTCGTGTCGGCCGGGCTCGATCTGTCCGTCGGTTCGTTTCTGGCGCTGGGCAGCTTGTTTACCGGTATATGCTTGCGGGAAGGCGTTCCGATTCCGCTGGCGCTACTGATCGGCATCGGCGTTGGCGCTGTAGGCGGATGGATTAATGGCTTTATCGTCGTGAAGTTCAAAATTCCGCCGCTCATTACAACGCTCGGAACGATGTATATGGGACGCGGCCTCGTGCTCATCATTACGAAAGGTACCCCGGTATACCCGCTGCCTGAAGCTTTCGGCAAAATCGATCAAGGCGTCGCGTTCGGCATCAATTATTCCGTTTTTATAGCTCTTATCTTGGCGGTGATCGGACATTTCGTATTAACCCGCACCGTATTCGGCAGATCGGTGTACGCTGTCGGTGGTAACGAAGAAACGGCGCGTCTGTCCGGCATTAACGTCAATCGCGTTAAACTGGTCGTCTATATTATCGTCGGCGCGTTAAGCGCAGTTACCGGTATTTTAACGACTTCTCGCCTCGGATCCGCCCAGCCGAATATCGGCGTTTCCTTCGAGATGGAAGTTATCTCTGCCGTCATTATCGGGGGGACAAGCTTGTTCGGTGGAGCGGGCACGATACTCGGAACCGTTCTCGGGGCGCTGTTCATGAACATACTCGCCAACGGTATGACGCTTGTTCACGTATCGGCTTACTGGCAGCAGTTCACTGTCGGTCTCGTCATAATTTTGGCCGTAGGGCTCGACCTCTACAAGCGAAGAAAGCAAGGAGCATGACAAAGGAGGGTGTCTGATGGCGAAAGCGCTGGTCATGGAAGGCATCGCAAAAGCTTTTAACGGCGTATACGCGCTCAAAGGCGTTAACCTCGACCTGGAACATCAAGAGATTCTCGCCATCGTCGGGGAGAACGGGGCCGGCAAATCGACGCTGATGAAAATCCTTAGCGGCAGTTATCCGAAAAGCAGCTACGAAGGCCAAGTCTACGTCGACAACGTGCAACAGCAGTTCGAAACGACCCGGGATTCCGAGAAAGCCGGCATCGAGATGATTTATCAGGAGATCAGCTTGCATCTCGATCTAACCGTTGCCGAAAACTTGTTTCTAGGCAAATGGCCTATCAAAAACAAGTTCGCCGTCGATTGGAAAAAGGTAAACGAAACCGCTGAACGTTATTTGAAGCTGGTAGGCTTGACGGTCTCGCCGAAAGAGACGGTTCGCAACTTGAATACGAGTCAGCAGCAATTGATTTCCATCGCCAGGGCGTTTATGCGGAACCCGAAAATATTGGTGCTGGACGAGCCGACGTCAGCATTAACCGAGACGGAAGCGAACAACCTGCTGAACGTTATTCGCGACTTGAAGGCGAAAGGGATTTCATCCATCTATATTTCCCACAAGCTGGACGAAGTGTTCTCCATTGCGGATCGGATTACGGTTATGCGGGATGGCAACGTCATCTCGACTAGCCCCGGACCGGGTGCGGATATCAATCGAGTCGTGGAAGATATGGTCGGTCGTAAAATCGAAACGATGTATCCGAAGAAAAAGGTGCCGATCGGCGAAGAAATGCTTAGGGTGGAGGGGTTAAGCGTTCCCCATCCCTACTCGGCGGGAAAACAAATTGTGACCGACGTCGGATTCCAGGTGCGCAAAGGGGAAATTCTCGGCATTGCCGGACTTGTCGGCGCCGGGAGAAGCGAGATCGTCAATGCCATATTCGGCGCTATTCCTAAAGCGAGCGGGAAAGTATTCATCCAAGGCAAGGAAACGGATATTCGTAAGCCGCTTGACGCGATCAAGCATGGCATCGGCCTCGTGACGGAAAATCGGAAAGCGACCGGATTCGTAGGCACGATGAATTTGCGGGAGAACATGACGCTTGCCAACCTGGGCAAAATTTCTTCCGGAGGCATCATCAACAAATCCGCGGAAGAGACGCTCGCCCAGTCCTATTACTCGAAATTGCTTGTAAAGGCGCAAGGCATCAAAGCGAGCATCCTCGGACTCAGCGGCGGCAACCAGCAAAAAATCGTTCTGGCGAAATGGCTCATGACCAATATCAAAATATTGATCGTGGACGAACCGACGCGAGGCATCGACGTCGGAGCCAAAGTCGAAATTTACAATCTCCTGACTGAACTTGCGGAGAGTGGCGTCGCGATCATTATGATTTCTTCCGACTTGCCGGAACTGCTTGCGATGTCCGATCGGTTCATCATTATGGCGAACGGCATAATCGGCGGCACGCTGACCCAAGAAGAAGCGACGCAAGAGAAAGTAATGAAAATCGCAACCGGGTCCGCTTCCAGGATGGTTGCCAACTAACGGTTAGAGGCGATCGTCCTATCAGACGTCGCTTACTAATATAAAAAAACATTTATGGAGGGTTCAACATGAAAAAACGGACATTGATATGGGCTTTGGTTGCGGTTATGGTCCTCGTTCTCGCGGCATGCGGCAAAAACAACAACAGCAATAACGCTTCGCCTAGCGCAAGCGGACAAGCTTCGCCAAGCGCGAAAGAAGATCCGAAGACGATCATTTACGTCAACCCGCTCGTCGGACATCCGGTTTTCATTCAGGCTCATGAAGGCTTAAAAGACGCAGCCAAAAAATACGGCTACAAAATCGTCGAAGTTGGACCTTCCACGATTGATGCAACGGCAATGGTTAAAGAATTGGAAAATGCCGTCGTGCAAAAAGCCGACGCGATCGTCACCGTGCCGCTCAACTGGGAAGCTTTCGGCAACGTATACAAAAAAATCAAAGACGCGGGCATCCCGATCGTTAACTTGAACTCCGACACGCCTGCTGACACTCGCTTGGCCTATATCGGCACCGATGCCGCGACTTACGGCAAAGACGCTGCAGATAAACTCGCTTCGAAAATGAACGGCAAAGGGAACGTCGCCATTATGATGGTTGCGCTAGACATTCAAGTCCAAGCGGAAATGAAAGACGCGATCGTGAAGCGGTTCGAAGAAAAGTATCCGGACATGAAAGTGAGCGTCGTCGAAGCCGATAAAGGCGACATGCTCGTCGGCGTACAGAAGTTCACGGATATTTTCAAAGCGAACCCGGACGTAAACGCCGTTATCGCACTTAACGCGAATGCGGGCGTAGAAGCGGCTAAGGCAATGAAAGAGCTAGGTTTGAAAGATAAAATTACGGTACTCGGAATCGACGACATCCAGGAAACGGTCGACAATATTAAAGACGGATACATTTGGGCGAGCAAAGTGCAAAACTTCTATCGCATGGGTTATCAAGCCGTCGAAAGCATTCATAGTCATTTTGCCGGCGATACGGTGACTTCCATTATGGATTCCGGTACAATTTTCTTGACGAAAGATAGTGTCGATACGTACAAAGAAAGTTTGAAAGTTTTCTAAAATAGTAAACGGATATTTCTAGGGCGTTTCTGAATAACGAGGGAGAGGTGCCGGATGGAGACGGTATTGCCGAAGACATTTGTTTTGAACGCTATTTTTTCAGATAATATGGTTCTGCAACGGGGCAAAAACATTAAAGTATGGGGCAAGGGTGCAGATGGAGACGCGATTACCGTCGCGCTCGGCCATGCGCAGATGACCGTCAGTCCGGTCGACGGCGTATGGACGGCCGTGCTGCCTCCAATGGAAGCGGTCGAAAGCTGCGAGATGAGCGTATCCTCTGCTGCTACGGGAGAGCGACTCGTCATTCGTAACGTCGCCATCGGTGAAGTGTGGATCGCGGGCGGGCAATCCAATATGGAATATGTATTGAGACTGGATGCCGAAGCCGCCCATTCCGTCTCTTCAGCCAACAATCCCTCGATTCGTTTTTTCGACACGCCGAAATTGTGTTACGAAGGACAAGAGAAAGACGGGGACTTCAGCGATTACGGCTTCTGGAGAACTTGCGATCCGGATAACGCGGGTTATTATTCGGCGATAGGTTATTATTTCGCGCTCAAAATCAATGAAAGCTTAAACGTCCCCGTAGGGATTGTCGGCTGCAACTGGGGCGGTACGACCGCATCTACCTGGCTTGGCGAACAGTATTTGGAGCGGGATGAAGATTTAAGCATCTACTTGCGAGAATACGAGGAAGCTACCAGAGACCTCGATCTGGTAGAGTACGAGCGCCAATTCCAGGAACTGCAGGCGTCCATGCAAGGGCCCGAGCACAGAGAATACATGGATTGGTTAGTCGGGCACGAGTTCACGGAGCAACCGGTGGAATACACCGCGGAATCGGATCCAAGCGTAAAGGATTTGATCGGCCCGAAGTTTTTCAATCGGCCGGCTCGCCTCTTTCATGCGATGGTGAAGCAGATTGCCGGGTATACCGCGCGCGGCGTGCTCTGGTATCAAGGGGAATCCGACGCGGTCAAGCCTAACTTGTACGGCAAATTGTTTACGGCGCTTATCGCTTGCTGGAGAGCGGAATGGCAAGACGAGCTGCCATTCCTTTCCGTCCAATTGGCGCCTTTCCGCGCATGGTTTTCTTCCAAAGGAGTTAACTATCCGATCGTGAGGGAGCAGCAAGAGCTCGTATCGAAGACGGTTCCTCTTGTATATATGGCGAGCGTGATGGATGGGGGAATGATCTGGGACATCCATCCGAAAAACAAGCGCCCTGTCGGGGAACGACTCGCATTGCTGGCAAGAGGCAAAGTGTACGGGCAAGACGTGCTCTGCGAGGCGTCGGAGACTAGCGAGATTATGCGCGTTGGCGCAAGCGTGAGCATCGCGTTCCTTCATGCTGGAGCTGGTCTGGTCGTTAATGGGGATCAGTTGAACGGATTGCAACTGTTCATTGATGGGGAAGAGACGACGGACTTCGAAGTCGACGTTCGCGGTAACGCTCTGCGCATCGATAGCGAAGCGATCGAGAAGGCGCGCTCGCTCGAAATCCGATTCGCCTGGACGGATTACGTAGAAGTGAACCTGTACAGCAGTGCGGGGCTTCCGGCCAAGCCGTTTAGGTTTGATCTGTAAATAATCTTCTTTGAAAAATGGCGGCGCTTGGGATTTATCCAGCGCCGTTATTGCATTTTTTTGGTCTATTCCCGGTTTTACCGGGCCTTGCCCAAAGAAAACAGCTTTCGTCGCTGCGTAGCCAGGTTTTTCAGGGCTATTGCCCAAGAAATCAGCTTTCGTCGCTGCGTAGCCAGGTTTTTCCGGGCTACTGCTCGAGAAACCGGCTGTCGGCGTTGTTTAGCCCGATTTTTCCGGGCTATTGCCCAAGAAATCAGCTTTCGTCGCTGCGTAGCCAGGTTTTTCCGGGCTACTGCTCGAGAAACCGGCTGTCAGCGCTACGTAGCCCGGTTTTTCCGGGCTATTGCCCACAGGAGCCCGGCGTGCTGCGTCGCCTTATCTTTCTTTGCCTACGAGTTGCGTGAGAAGTGCGACCAGCTGATTGCGAGATTCCAGGGGCAGCGATTGCAGCAGCTCTTCTTTTACTTTGGCCGCTGCCGCCCGCCCTTGTTCGATCAGAGGACGAGCCGCGTCGGTCAGTTTCACAAGCGTTGCGCGTCGATCGTTAGGGTCGGGAATTCGGACGATCAGATGTTCTTTCTCCAGCGCATCGACGAATTGGGTAACTGTAATGGCTTTAATGTCCATCGCTGCAGCCAGATCGCTCATTCTGATCGGTTCCGATTCGGATACGGAGATTAACAGGCGAAGTCGCGGCCCAGTAAGGAAGGCGGGCAAGTCCATAGCGGACAATCGTGTTTCGAATTCATGTTTTACATAGTGAGCAGTGCGAATGAGCGCGTCCAGCGCATTTGTATCCGAATTAGGCATAGGAAAACTCCTTGACGTCAAAATAAATACTACGTAAACTTATTATAAGTAACTTATTAATATGGTTGCTTATAATAACTAACCGTCGTATCCCGATTGTACCGGATGTTCCGCAAGAAGGAAAGCCGTAACGATGCCGGGGATTGGCTGGAGGAGGGTTCTTATGTCCGAACATGGGAAGAAAGTCAACTATATCGTCGCCGGATTAATGCTTGCTATTCTGATGCCGTCTATGGACAACACGATTGTCGCGACATCGATGAGCACAATTGTGTCCGATCTCGGCGGGATGGATGACTTCGTATGGGTAACTTCCGCTTATTTGGTAACATCGATGGCAGGCACGCCGATTTTCGGAAAACTATCCGATATGTATGGACGTAAACGTTTTTTCGTATTCGGCCTTGCGGTGTTTCTCACAGGATCCATTCTGTGCGGGCTTGCGTCAAGCATTTTGCAGCTTAGCGTGTTCAGAGCGATTCAGGGCATCGGCGGCGGAGCCATTTTCCCGATCGCTCTGACGATTCTGTTCGATATTTTCCCTCCGGAAAAACGCGGCAAAATATCGGGCATATCCGGGGCGGTGTTCGGCGCATCCGGCATTTTCGGCCCGCTGCTTGGCGCCTTCATATCGGACCACCTGGGATGGCACTGGATTTTCTACGTGAACGTGCCTATTGGCATTGTCGCTTGCGCGCTCACAGTCGTGTTTTATAAAGAATCATTGACGCATTCTCGGCAGAAAATCGATTGGCTGGGAGCAACCTCTCTGATCGGCGCGATCGTCAGCCTGATGTTTGCGCTCGAACTTGGCGGTACTCGGTATGCATGGGATTCGGGCATCATACTGGGGCTGTTCCTGTTACTTGCTGTCTTGTTAACCATATTCATTACGGCCGAGATAAGGGCGGAAGCGCCGATCGTTTCGTTCCGGATGTTCAGAAACCGCCTGTTTGCAGCCAGTGTCGGTACTTCGTTTTTTTACGGGATCGGCTTTGTAGTCGCTACGGTGTATGTTCCGTTTTTCGTTCAAGGCGTTTTCGGCGGATCCGCGACCGGCTCGGGCATGATCCTGATGCCGATGCTGTTAGCTGGAGTTTTGTTCAGTCAAATCGGCGGCAGACTAACGACGAGGACAAGTTTCAGGAATCTAATGATCGGTTCGGTTCTCTTGTTTATCGTCGGTATTTATTTACTTAGCGGGTTATCCCCTTCTTCGACGCGTTTAATGACAACGGTGTGCATGGTTGTTGCCGGGATGGGGATTGGCGTATCGATGTCCGTCTTGATGCAAGCGGCCGTCCATCCTTTCGAGATGCGGCAACGCGGAGCCGCGACTTCTTCCGTTGCTTTCCTTCGCTCGATGGGGATGTCAATAGGGATTACCGTATTTGGCATTATTCAGCGGAATTACTTTAACGACAAGATGGGGAGTGCCCTGGTGGATCCCCGTTCGGCATTAACGCCTGCCCATCGCGCCGAATTATCTCCGCATATGCTGAGCACGCTCATCGATGCGCTATCTTCCTCGATTGCCCGTACGTTCCTATGGGCGCTTGTCCCGGTGGCGCTTGCGGCATTCTGCGTTCTACTCATGCCAGCGGATAAAATTGTGACAGGGAATCAAGTGGACGAAAAGGCGTTGAAGCGTTGACTGAAGGCGCACTATACAATTTTTGGCGGCCTTGTACGATAGTAAAGATATAGGGAGGTGAAGCAGAATGAAGATTCCTTCTCATTCACCATTGATCGGCCTTAACCAAGGACTTAAGCCAAAAGGTCTCAACGTACGGGACATCCATTTGTTGCCTGGTATACCCGACGAGCAAGAGCGGACGCGCATTCGCGTACAATCATTGCGGGACAAGCATCAATTAGGCAAGCCGCTGACAGATGCCGAACTGGAAGAATTGAAAACACTTGATCCGGATCTGTATCGCAAAGCATCGCAAGCGGAGCAGGAACGTCGATCGTATGAACAATCGCTGCGTACTTGCCGAACCCGGAGCGAAGCGTCTTCGCTTCATAACCAACGGCTTGCCTTACTAGCGAACAACCGGAGAACGGGTGACTCTGAGGAGAATCTCGTACGTTTTCGCGTCATGCAAAATACGTATGAGACATTCAGACGCTCGCCGGATTATGACTTGCTCGAGAGGGAGTAGAGGGTGGCTGCGATCAAATAAGGCTGTTCCTATCGGATAATGTTCCGAAGGAACAGCCTTTTTGGTTGTCATTTTCACGGAAAGGCCCCTTGAGGCGGAGACAAGAAGCCATCTTGCGACCGATGCCGACTCGTTCACATTCAGTTCATACTGCACATATACGATGACGTTAGAAATCAGTTACAGGAGGAATCGCAATGACACGGATGATTAATGATCAGATAACGCCGAACAATGGCGATTGGGCAGTCGAGGCGAACGGACTTGTTAAAGTGTTCGGAGACAACCGGGCGGTGGATGGCGTCGACCTGAAAGTGCGCGCTGGCTCGATCTATGGCGTGCTGGGGCCGAACGGGGCGGGCAAAACGACGACCATCAGCATGCTGGCGACATTGCTTCGGCCGGATGCAGGTTCGGCGCGGATATTCGGTCACGATGTGGTGAAGGAATCGCATATTGTTCGCCAGTTGATCGGAGTGACCGGTCAGTATGCCTCGGTTGACGAGTCGCTTAGCGCTACGGAAAATTTGATTATTTTCTCCCGGCTGCTCGGTCTGGGACGTGCGGAGTCGAAGCGCAAAGCAGCGGATCTGCTCGAGGAATTCGGCTTGACGGAAGCGGCGAAACGCCCGCTCAAAAACTTCTCGGGAGGCATGAGGCGCAGATTGGATTTGGCCGCAAGTCTGATTTCGCAGCCGCCGCTCATTTTCTTGGACGAACCGACGACCGGACTCGACCCGCGAACCCGTTCTCAAATGTGGGATACGATTCGCCGACTGGTGAAGACGGGATCGACCGTGCTGCTGACCACGCAATATCTCGACGAGGCCGATCAACTGGCCGACCGGATCGCGGTAATCGACCGCGGTAAAGTCGTTGCGGAAGGCACCGTCGACGAGCTGAAAATGTCGGTCGGCAACTCGTCGCTGCATCTGAGGGTGCTGAATCCGGGACAGATCGAATTGGCCCGCCGGACGATCGATCAAGTACTGGGCGTTCATTCGAGCGTGTCTTCGGAAGCTGCCAAAATTACCGCGCCGATGGCCGATGCCGACCGGGTGACCGATCTGCTGATCGCTCTTCGCGCAGCAGACATTCCGCTATCCGAGATCAGCGTGCAGAAGCCGACGCTTGACGAAGTATTCCTGACGATCACGGGACATGGGGTGCAGGGAGATACGACAAACGCAAGTTCGTCCAAAGAGCTAGAGGAGGCAAAAGTATGAACAGTTCTTCCATGAAAGCAATAACCAGCCGCCCTTTGAAAAACCGCGCAAGCTTAGGTCAGGCCATACGTAACTCTTTCACGATGGCTTATCGCGGCTTACTGAAAATCAAGCGGACGCCAGAGCAATTGTTCGACGTCACGCTTCAGCCGATTATTTTCACCTTGATGTTCACGTACATTTTCGGCGGTGCCATCTCCGGCGATGTCGCCAGCTATTTGCCCGTCATTATTCCCGGCATCCTCGTGCAGACCGTCATTACGACTTCGATCGTTACCGGCGTCCAGCTCCGGGAAGATATGGACAAAGGCGTGTTCGATCGGTTCAAATCGCTGCCGATTGCGCGAATCGCGCCGCTCGCCGGCGCGCTGCTGGCCGATACGATCCGCTATACGATCGCAACCGTGTTGACGCTAACGATGGGATATATTATGGGCTATCACCCCGACGGCGGACTTGGTCATGTCGCCATTGCCGCGCTTCTTGTCATCTTCTGCTCGTGGGCTATGAGCTGGATTTTCGCCTTCTTTGGCGTCATCGCACGTACAGCTTCGAGCGTACAAGGGATATCGATGCTTGTACTGTTCCCGCTTACGTTCTTATCCAATGCTTTCGTGCCGACGGATACGATGCCGAAATGGCTGCAATGGTTCGTCAACATTAACCCGGTGTCGCATCTCGTCACAGCTGTCCGCAAGTTGGCTGATTCCGGTACTTTCGGCTGGGATCTCACCATTTCGCTCATCGGAGCAGCTGTTATCGTAGCGATCTTCGCGCCGCTCACAGTTCGCGCTTATATGCGTCGGACTTAACCGGCATGTGTCGCCTTCGCTGCTCGACGTTCCCGAATCATCGCTGTTGCGATCATCGTTAAAGATACGAACACGAGCGCCATCGGGATCATGAAGAGGGACGGATCGTACCCTTCGATGAAGAGTGGAAGCAAATAACCGATCAGCGACGCCGTTAACGAGATGAAGACGTATAAGCTGGCACCGAATCCTGCCCGACCGGCGAACATGCGCTGGACGTATCCCATCGCCACGCCGTACAGAATAGAGACGAAGAATGAATACACGGGCTGGACGAGGAAAAAAACGACAAAAGGCGATTGCAGCGCATAAACCGTATAAGCAACGAGTGCGCCGATACCGCCGAGCCAAATAATCGTCCGGCTGCCGTATTTGGCCGCCCAATAACCGGCCAGCGTCATGAACAGCAGTTCGAATACAGCCTGCGCGCTCCATATATACGACACGATTTCCGGCTTTCCGAATAACGATTTCACGACAAGCGGCAAGTACAGTCCGCGAATGGCGTCCGCGCAGGCAAGCATCAATAATGCAACCAGCATCAGCAGGGAGAACGGTTCGCTGGCTCCCGGCGCTGATGTTTTTTTGTCGGCGGGGATTTCCCGGTAGAAGAGAAGCAGCAACACAAGTGTCGCGTATCCCGCGAAGTTCCCCCATATGACGCCTTTGAACGTTGCGAGCAAATACAAGTTTGCTCCAAGCAGCAGCCCGCCGAAAAATCCGACGCTATATCCGGCACGAAGCCATATTTGCGCCATTTCCACAATGTCCGCAGCCAATCGGCTAAAATGATTCCGAGACATCGCGAACAATTGGCCCATAATGAGGCCGGACGGCGCGCTCGCCAAACACATTCCGATCAAAGTCTGGCGGTAGCTGTCCGCGTCCATGTAGATTAACAACCCGATCAAGCATATCAACGCCGCTGCGATCGCGAGATTTTTGCGCCCGCGCAGCTTATCGCTAATTAGTCCGACTGTAATCGTCGTACCCATATTGAGAAGCAGGGATACGATGAATACGGACACAATTTCGCCTTTCGTTAACCCGATGCTGTCGCTCATATAAATGGCGTTCATCGGGGCCAATATGCCCATCCCAATCCCATAGCAACACAGCGTCAGCAACATTTTTCCAGCGCCATCGACTTGCAAGAAACGTTTCATGTCTTCGTTAATACGCAATGTTATCCTGCCCCTGTTCCTTCGCGAATCAACAATTTCGAACAAAGCGTAGCTGAATTCTTGCTCCTTGTCCACAACCAATCATGTTATGATTTCTGTCCACGCCATCGGGCAAGACGTCCATCTCCATCCATCAGGAAATGCTGGAAGACGTCTACATGAGGGAGATGATGAGACGTCATTGGGAAACGGTGTTGACTCGGTTCGGGGAGCGTTGCGTCTGACGCTTTCTCATGTCCGCTCACCTCCCCGTATTTTTCAGTTCGAACTCGGCCAGCGGATCGGCGAGTAAAATTTTGCTTCACGAGCTTCCTGCATAATATCCGCCAGGCTGAGTCCTTGCGCCCGCATATCGTCAATGTAGAAGTCCGTTCGAATGATCCCCTTGTGAAGAATGATCGCGCGGTCGATCACGTTCTCGATCTCGTCGATTAAGTGGGTTGTTAGCAGCACTGTTTCTTCGCCTGTCAGGCCGTCGATCATTCGTTTCAAGGAGTCGCGCCGCGAGAAAACATCTTTACCGACGAACGGTTCGTCCATAATCAAATAGTCCGCTCGTTTTGCCAATCCGGCGCAAATCTCCAACTTCATTTTCTGGCCTTTGGAGAACGTTCGGATACGGCGAGTCGCTGGAAGCTCGTAAGCTTCGATCAGCTCGGCATAATGCGTCTCATCGAACTTTGGGTAAAATTCGGCCAGAAACCGGCCGTATTTCTGTGGCGACATATCAGGCACATAACTGCCTTCTTCGGTAATAAACGCCATGCGTTCGTATTGATCTCTCACAGGCTTCCCGTCGATCGTAATTTCTCCGTCACGAAATTCCCCGATGCCCATAATGGCTTTCAACAACGTCGTTTTCCCGCTGCCGTTTTCTCCGAGGACGCCGACGATTTCGCCCGTTGGAATCGTGACGATCTGCTTGTATTGCAGTGCGCTGCTCGTCGGATAACGACGATTCACATATTTCAATTCGATCATGGATGTTCTCCTTTCCCGACCGTTATTCAATCGTAAAGTTTGTGAAATAGCGAAAGTCCTTTTGCTCTATGCTGAATTGCTCCCGTGCAGCACCGAGAATTGCCGTATCGTCGTTTAAGGCGGTTACGAGTTCTCCCTTATAGACGAGTTTCTCATGATCATATACATACAGATAGAAGTGCAAAGGAAGCATGCGATCTTGGGAAGGATCCGCGGGATCGGGTCGCTGCTCCCGAAATGTTTTGACGATATAAAGTTTATTGTCCCGGTAGCTTATATCGGTAAGACAACGCAGAGGGTCGTCAACGCCTTCTGGAAAAGAAGCTGTGATTGCGTTCAGCAGTTTAACCCCATTATTAAAGTCAAAACTTAGCACATAAGATTTCGAACTCCCGAAACTAATGTTCAAAATGCCATGTTCGTTGTCGCTATACGCTTCGTAACGTTCATCGTGCGTATGATCCTGATCAGACGGGGGTGAACCCGGTCGTCCGGACAAGTAAAACTGCGGTACGATCGCTTTCCCGAGCAGCTTCCCGCTCTTGCTGTCGTAACTTGTGACATGCAACTCGTTGTGTTCCACAGACAATAACGCCAGCTTATCGCCGACGGCTTCCAAACCGAGAATTTCAATGTTGGGCGGCACATCCGATTCGTTCGCTTCGAGGCTGATTTCTGCGAGTTGGCGCGGCTTCGGGTTTTTGTCGGGAAATTGTGTTGCATTGTACCACTCGGTAAAACTGAGCTCATAAATGCCGCTCGTTCCGGTAGCGCCATACGATACAGGTACTGTAAAAAATACTTTATCCCCGATTCCTGCAAGTCCATACTCCAGCGGATTGGCTGAGGCCGGCGAGCCATCGCCGTTACTAAGTCTGTAGTAGATGGATGGCGATACGATTGCAGTACCCTCGGGAATTGCATACAGTCCGGTGGACGCCATACGAATAAGCGAATGAATTCTGTACTCTCCTTGCCCGTCAATATAATACTGTTTGTTTCCGATTCTTTTGTATCCGCCGGAAATGTATCGATACATTTCCGCAAGCCTCGCCTGCTCGAACACTTCCGTTTGTGCACTTAACTTGCCGTTCTGCAGACGAAAGGAAGTTCGATGATATCCGTCACGCAATTCTCCTCCGATCGCGACGATTCCGATCGCGTCACGGCTGCCGGAAAGGTCTTTCCAGTAAAAGGTGCCGTTGTCTTTGCGGGAGTATACAGATGTGATAACGATGACGATCACGGAGATCGCCAGCGCCAACACAGGGAAAGCGGCGTGTTTTTTCCATACGGCCATAACTGTACCTCCTCTTTAGGCGATGTTTCCATTTTTGACGATGCGGATGCTGTGCCAGATGAAAAATCCGGTGAGCGCAAGCATCAGCATGCTGCTCGGATAGAGGTGTCTTGGTTCGAACAGATGCGCGGATTCGTTCAGGCGATAGACGAGTATGCGATACGCGAACAGAGCGGCGACGCCGATGGCAGCGAACCCCCAATACGTCCGGCTTCGCTCACATAAAGCGCCGTAGTATATACCGGTCATTAGCACCGTCAGAAGACCGACGGAAGATAGGACACGGCTGAAGGAATAAGGTGCGAGTAACCGGAATTCGTCCGACCGGGCGAAAGCAAGGAACAAGCCATTGTTCATCGCATATCTGCCTTCCAGATACACATGCGCTTTGGCCGCGAAGATCGCATAACCGAGACTAATGACAAGAAGCTGCACCCCGATAAACAAAAGCAAGTACGTCGCGAACACGAGCATTTTGCTCCAATACAACGATTCGCGCCGGATCGGCAACGTCAAATACGTATACACGCTTTTGCTGCCCCAATAGCCTGAATAGATCGTAATCAGAAAATAAAGGCAAAGAAGAGCAAGCAAGAATAGCAACAGCAGCCCGCAACCGGATGCGGCGTACAGATCCTCGTATCGCGGATGATTCGCAAACATGTTGTAATCTGAAGCTGCCGAACGCAGCATCCATATCGGAATGACGAAAGACGCAATCAGCAGCGGTCCTGCGAAAGGCATCCATCGGACGAATTCAATGTTGGCAAGACGATACAGGCCTTTCAAAGCAATCACCTCATTTGTATTAGTGGCATAGTACAAGGATGACAAGCGAAACTCATGCATTACATCTGCAGATTATTCCCAGTGTTCACTAATCAGCTCGACGACCGATTTGAACGACAATTTGATTTCCTTAGCAGACTCGATGAACGATTGCACGAGCTCGCGCGTAAGCTCGGCTTCAATACGGGAGAATATCTCGTCATCGACGTAGATGACACTCCCTGACGTGCTGCTCGTATGGACGAATCCTTCATCCTCCATTAGCTTAAACGCCTTCTGGACCGTGTTCGGATTAATGCTTAGCTGAGAAGCGACTTCTCTTCTGGACGGCAATTTGTCTCCGGACGTTACGTTGCGAAGCAGAATTTGCCGTTTCACGTACAGCACTGCTTGTAAATAGACGGGATCACGGGTGTTCAGCTTCAGTTCGTAAAAATTCAGCACGTGCGCGCTCACCTACTTTCTGGCTTGATTGTATTATGTCTGTAGTACAGTTGATCTGTCAATAGATCAACGCATGCGGGAATGGTACAATATCGGTATCGTACAAGCGAAGATTTAATTCGGACATTCACGATTGGAGCAGGGATATGACCTATCATAGCTTGGAAGAATGCATAATCGATTTGGAGAACAACGGGCATCTCATTCGTATCCGCGAGGAAGTGGACCCTCATCTGGAGATGGCGGCGATCCATCTGAAAGTGTTCGAGGCCGGCGGCCCGGCCTTGTTGTTCGAGAACGTAAAAGGCTCCAAATTCCGCGCCGTATCGAATTTGTTCGGGACGATAGAACGGAGCAAGTTTATTTTTCGTCATACATTGGAAGGGGTTCGGAATGTCATCGCCTTGCGTAACGATCCGATGGTCGCGTTCCGCAATCCTTTCAAACACGTCGGCACGGGCCTTGCGGCGTGGAAGGCGCTTCCGCATAAGCAAACCGACGGCAAACCGGTCGCGTTGCAAGAAATCAGCATTTCCGATCTTCCGTTTATTAAGAGCTGGCCGAACGATGGCGGCGCATTCGTGACGTTGCCGCAAGTGTATTCGGAAAATCCGGACAAGCCGGGCATCATGAACGCCAATCTCGGCATGTACCGCATCCAACTGAACGGCAACGACTATGTGACGGATCGGGAAGTGGGCGTTCACTATCAGATTCACCGGGGTATCGGCATACACCAGGATAAAGCGAACAAACTGGGTGTTCCGCTTAAAGTCAGCATTTTCATTGGTGGACCTCCGGCACATACGCTGTCTGCCGTCATGCCGTTACCGGAAGGCATGAGCGAGCTAACATTCGCGGGATTGCTGGCGGGTCACCGGTTCCGCTACAGTTATATCGACGGTTTTTGCGTCAGCAACGACGCGGATTTCGTTATTACGGGCGAGATTCATCCAGGGGAGACGAAACCGGAAGGACCGTTCGGCGATCACCTCGGCTATTACAGTCTCACGCATCCATTCCCGGTGATGAGGGTGCATAAAGTGTACGCTAGACCAAACGCCATTTTCCCGTTTACGGTCGTTGGCCGCCCTCCTCAAGAGGATACTGCTTTCGGCGCGCTTATTCATGAACTGACGGGCAGCGCGATCCGGCAAGAAATTCCCGGCGTTAAAGAAGTGCATGCGGTAGACGATGCCGGCGTGCATCCGTTATTGCTTGCGATCGGCAGCGAAAGGTATACGCCATACGAACCGATCAAGCAACCGGCCGAAATTTTGACGATCGCCAACCGGATTCTGGGTACGGGTCAGCTTAGCTTGGCGAAGTATTTGTTTATTACCGCCGAAGAGGATCAACCGCTGGATACCCATCGGGTGGAACAGTTTTTGCCCTACATCCTTGAACGCATTGATCTTCGCCGCGATATCCATTTTCAGACGAACACGACAATCGACACGCTGGACTATTCGGGCACGGGATTAAACAGTGGGAGTAAAGTCGTATTCGCAGCCGTCGGCGAGAAAAAGAGGGAGCTGTGCACCGAAGTGCCAGGCGCGCTGACGAAGCTTCCGGGCTTCGGCAATGCTCGGCTTGTTATGCCGGGTATCATCGCCATCGAGAGGCAAGGCGGGGCATTCGTAGATTACGCGCAAGCGCAAAAAGAAATTGCCCAGTTATGCGATGCCATTAGCGCTCAAGGCTCTCTTGATAGCTGCCCGATGATCGTTCTGTGTGACGACAGCGCGTTCTTAAGTGCGTCAACATCGAATTTCTTATGGGCGACATTTACGCGCAGTAACCCTTCGCACGACATTTACGGCGTTAACGCCGGATTCGTGTTTAAGCACTGGGCGTGCGACAACGTCATTATCGATGCCCGCACGAAGCCGCACCAAGCGCCGCCGCTTATTTCGGACCCGACAGTCGAGAAGGGCATCGAGCGATTGTTTGTCGCCGGCGCCAGTTTAAGCGGCATTCGCTTGAATTGAACGAAAACGGTAGCAAAATGCCCCTACGGATCGTTCCATAGGGGCATTTTGCGTGCCGGCTGATGCGAATCGCCGTCGTTGTGAATAGAAACAGTCTGTTGCGAATCGCCGTCGTTGTGAATAGAAGCAGTCTTATGCTATCATTGAGGATAATTATCATTATCATTGATTGGGGCATTTTTATGGGCATTGCTTACGATTTTTCCTTAGCAAAAGCTTATTTACATATCTCTCCCGAAGGCGCAGAGCATTTGCTGGAAGAGCATCATCCGAACGTGTTTTTCGACGAGCCTCGGCTGCAAGAGCTGATGCGCGTCGCGGGGACAACGGTTCAGGCGTATGATCTGAAGCTGCCGGGTTCCTTCTTGGGTACATCATTGGCGAATTTATGCTTGACCAAACTGATCTTCTTAGCGCAGTACGGATGTACGCTCGATCTTTCGGCCGATCGGATTCTTTTCCAGATCGAATACAAAGAAGGCCATGGACACCCGCATCTCGGTTATAAAGTCGTGGAAGTCGTTGCAAGCGAAATTCCTGAAAACGGTGGAGACGAGTTCGTATTAGCCGATTGGAGCGCCTATATTTCGGAGTTCGTGACACCGGCCGTAGAGGCGATCGCCAAGGCGGCAGGTTTTAAGCCGGAAGCAATATGGCAACAGTTCGGCGGCATCGTCGGAAATCTCGTTGATTTTGCCGAGAAATCGCCTATGCCCGAGGCGATGAAGGCGAGTCTCCTTCATCATGTCCGGCTGCTGTCCGAGTCTATTCCGCCCGAACTGTTCCATTCGAGAAGAAATCCGTTCATGAGCAAAATCCGTTACGTGGAAAGTCCTTATAAGGCCGGAGAGCAGTGGGTGATGAAATCTTCTTGCTGCTACTACGATGGTCGCGAAGGCGGGGAGAAATGTTTCGTTTGCCCAAAGTTGACCGAAGAAGACAGAAGGATCATGAAGGCGAATATTCAAGCTTCGATCTTATCATGATGCGGTCCGAAGATGCCGATTGCTCAAAAACACGCCGATGTGGGCGTGTTTTTTTATTGCTTGCTTTGTGGCGGATGTCCCACCGGAGAGAGAGATTGCGGATGTGAAAGCAATTCCCTCATCGGAGTCCCGTCGGAGGGGGAATTACTGCGGATGTGAAAGTAATTCCCTGCTCGGAGTCCCGTCGGAGGGGGAATTACTGCGGATGTGAAAGTAATTCCCTCATCGGAGTCCCGTCGGAGGGGGAATTACTGCGGATTTGAAAGCAATTCCCTGCTCGGAGTCCCGTCGGAGGGAGAATTACTGCGGATGTGAAAGTAATTCCGATCACGTTGGAGTTTTTGCTCGATGCGTTCAAGAAAGGTTTCCTTGGCAACGAATAACGTTTCTCAAACCACGCCACCCGGCGTGGTTTTTTACTGACCGAACAGGGAACGAAATTGAACAGGAGTCATGCCCGATTGCTTGCGGAACGTATGCACGAAATGACTGTCATCCTGGAACCCGACATCCGCAGCGATATCTTTCACCGTTCTGTCCCGATCCGCCAACAATTTCTCCTTTGATTTCTGAATCCGAAACTGGACCAAATATTGATAAGGGCTCATCCCCCAGCTTAGCCGGAACAGCTTGTTCAAATATTGGGGACTAACGCCGAGTTGCTGTGCCATTCGGTCGAGTCCCAGTGCAGCATCCCCATAACGTTCTTCGATGAGCAAGTAGATCGGTTTCAGTCTCTCATGTCCTTTGGACAAGGAAATCTGTCCGCTCGACTGACCGTATTTCTTGAGCAATGCCAGGAAGGCGTATACTTCAAGAGAGCCGTTAACGCCTGCAAAGTCGAAGCTGTAACCGAATTTCTCCCCATATTGTTCATGGATGAATGAGAGCGGGCTATTATCGCTCCAACTCACGGGGGCGTTCAATGGTAATGAAAGCGAAGCGACGATCGGGTTCGCGAGAGCGCCGTCGAAAGTCATATACCATGTCGTCCATCGTTCGGATTCCGGCCGATAACTGTGAGGCGTTCCGGCTTTCATCAGAATACCGTGGTTTGGCTGCAGCTTCATCGTGATTCCGTTCACAGTGAACAATCCGGAACCTTCAACCGTGTGGAGCCAGTGCAAACTTCCAAAGCCGTTCTCACGGTCGATCGGCGATTGTTCCACCAGGCCGACGCTCGTCAGATGAAGGGGAAGTTCTCTGTCCCATTCAGTCGTGACGAAATGCCTGCCGTAATAAGTTGACATGCTGCACCTCCTGTTTCATTTTACGATATGAGAAATGAATTATATTATATTTTAATCCGCTCTCCGCTGAACTACAATGAGGTCGAAGTTGAATAATTCGATATCCTGACTGCGGGAGAGGATCGGAACATGACATTAAAACTAGGTTTTATCGGAACAGGTGGCATTGCGAATCACCATATTCAAAACTTGGTCAAGATGGATGGAGTAAATCTGACTTCGTTCTACGACGTCGATCGTTCCAGGGCGGAGAAAGCGGCTTCGGAACACGAGGGAGCGAAGGCATTCGACCAATTGGATGACATGCTGGACAGTGCCAAGCTTGACGGCGTATATGTGTGCGTACCTCCGATGGCGCACGGCGAAGCGGAGCGGAAGCTCGTCGAACGCAGCATTCCTTTTCTAGTCGAGAAGCCACTAGGCATCGATCGGGAGACGCCCCGAATGATCGGAGAAGCGGTCAAACAAAACAAGCTGATCACGTCGGTCGGCTATCACTGGAGATACGATGCGTCCGCATTGCAAGCCAAACGAATATTGGAAAGCGATAAAGCAGGTATGGCGCTTGGCTACTGGATGGGTGGCATGCCGATGGTGCCTTGGTGGAGAGTCCAGGCGGGGTCCGGCGGCCAATTCGTGGAACAGACGACACATATCGTCGATCTGCTGCGATTCACTTGCGGGGAAATTGAAGAGGTATATGCGGCTTATGCTTTAAAGGTCATGGTGGAGAAAGTCGAAGGGACGGACGTGCCTGACGTCGGTACGGTGACGATGAAGCTGGCGAATGGGATGGTCGCCACCATCTCGAATACGTGTCTGCTCCCGGTTGGGCACCATGTCGGTCTGGATGTTTATACGGAGAACGGTATACTGGAGCTAAGGAGCGACGCGTTGACAGAGATTACGCGCGAGGGCTCGACTAAACATCCGAACGAAGCGAACCCTTATTTCCTCGAGGACGAAGCGTTCCTCCATGCACTTCGCACCGGGGACACTTCGAAGATTTTGTCCGATTACGAAGATTCGCTCAAGACGCACGACGTGACAATCGCTGCCAACGACTCGGCGGTTTCGGGCCAACCGGTCAAACTTTAAATTTAACGCAAGGAAGGGATTAACTTGAAATATTCATTGTGTATTGGGGCGTATTCGGGCAAAGACGAAGTATATCATTTGGAGAAAATCAAAGAGCATGGTTTGCACGGCCTAGAGTATTACGCTTGGTGGGACTTGCCGGACTTGCGCCGGACGGCGAAGGAGCAGGAAAGAATCGGCGTGGGCATCAGCACCACCTGCACGAAGTTCATCAGCTTGGTCGACGAATCGCTTAGGGACGCGTACATGGACGGCATTCGCCAGACGATCGAAGCTTGCAAAATTTTGAACGTCCGCTCGGTCATTTCCCAGACCGGCAACGAACTAGCCGGCGTTCCTCGCGACGTACAGCGACGGGCGATGGTCGAGACGTTAAAGCGCTGCGCCCCGTTGTTCGAAGAGGCGGGCATCGTACTGGAAGTCGAGCCGCTGAACGGACTCGTCGACCACGCGGGTCATTTCCTGCAGCGTTCCGATGAATCGGTCGACGTCATCGACCAGGTAGGCAGTTCGAATGTAAAGCTTGTGTTTGACGTCTACCACCAGCAGATAACAGAAGGCAACGTCATTCGCAACGCCACCGGCTACATCGACCGGATTAACCACTATCATATCGCGGACAATCCGGGCCGCAAGCAACCGGGAACCGGCGAACTTAATTACGTCAACATTTTGCGGGCAATCAAGGCAACAGGCTTCGACGGTTTCGTCGGTTTGGAATGCGGCTACACGATTGATACCGATGAGGCGGTCCGCCAGTACAAGGAAGACATCCTGGCGAAGGTGGAATAAAAATCCTGACCATCCGGAAACTTTTTCCATCCGGCTTCGTTTTGTTAGCGAAGAGCTAACGAAGGAGTTGCGTTCGCAACTCCCGAATATATCGGCACGATCGAGGCGGACGTGCATTACGAAGCAGGTCGATTTACTTTAACCGACTTTCGGTTTGTCGAGGACGAATAAGGCGGGGCGGGTTTCCGGAAGGAAACCTCGCCTTTTTCTTATGCCAAGCGCTCGCCGAGCCGACGCACGTCGGCCAGCCATTTGCCGCGTTGCTTCTCGGAAGACGATCTGAGGGGTCCGACCTCCGTAATTTTGACGGGGTTCACGCCGCAAAACCGCAAAATGTTGTTTTTCATGACGTTGTGGCCGGCGCGTTTGTAAACAAGCCAATTGTACCAGGACGGCGTGTCGGTCGTGACGATGAGACGAGCCGTCTTTCCTTTTAATAATTTGTCCCATAAGCTCGAGTTGTCGCGATACTTAAAGGCGAAACCGGACAGCAGAATGCGGTCGAGAAAACCCTTCAACAAGGCGGGCATCGTCCCCCACCACGTCGGATAGATGAAAACAAGATGGTCGGCCCAACGGATCAACTTTTGTGCTTCCAGCAGTGCCGGCTCCAGTTCCGTCCTCCGGCGATAGCCGAACTTCAATATCGGCGTAAAATCGATGCGACCGAGGTCTATGTTTTGCACGCTGGCTTCGCGCCCGGCAGCACCTTCCTTGTATGCTTCCGACAATGCCGCGCAGAAGCTTTGATCGTCGGGATGCCCGTTAATGATTAGAATTTTCGGTTTCATTTCTGCTATTCCTCCTCCAATTGCCTCCGTGATACACTTAGCGGAGAACATCTGTACTAAGCATAATTCGATCCGAAGACGGATGCTATGATCGCGGACGCAACGCAATTGCTCATTCGCGCAAAGGAGGTAACGGCATGATTTCCCGGGGAATTGCGATATCCATGGCGTATCCGATTATGAAAACGCTCGCCCGCAAAGGTTACGACGCAGAACTTTTTTGTCGCGCTGTGTCTTTCGATTACTCACTCCTTCAAGATATCGAAGCTAGAATCGAAGAGTCGGAACTGGAGCGCCTAATGCTCGCTGCCGCCGAGTATTCGAACGACGAACATTTCGGTTTAAATCAGGGCGGCATGATGGAGTTCGCCGATATGGGCGTACTCGGTTACGTGTTGCTGCATTCAAAGACGATATCGGATGCGTTAAACGCGTACCGTAAATATAACGATATTTTGTGCAGCGGAATTAATCTGCTCTGGGATGTTCGTGGCGATGAAGCTTCGATCTCGTTGCTCCCTCAGCGCAGTAGCCCAATATCCCGACATTGCGTAGAAGATATGGCGCATTCGCTCTACCGGCTTATATCGAAGCTGAGCAACCGGCCGATCACTCTAAGAGCCGTTCATTTCGCGCATGAGACGCCTGCCGATATCGCGCCCTACGTTCAAGCGTTCGGCGTCGTTCCCCGCTTTGGCGAACGGTCGACACAGCTTGTACTCGACCAAGCCGTCCTGAACGACCCGGTGTTGTATGCCGACGAGAAGCTGCTGGACATGTTCGAGACGATCGTTCAAGACACTTTATCCGGCTGGGAAAGAGAAGGCGAGTACGCCGACAAGATCGTCGACTGGCTTCGAACTTGCATGCCATCGCATTTCCCTACGTTGCGCCAGACGGCGGACGCTTTCGGGACGAGTACGAGAACGCTGCAGAACAAGCTAAAAGAAGAGCGGACGTCTTTCGTGGAGTTGACGGCGAGGGTGCGCAAAGAGATGGCGATCCGTTTTTTGAAGCAAACGAAGTTTTCGGTCGGAGACATCGCCTACGCGCTTCATTTCTCCGAACCGAGCGCTTTCCAGAGCGCTTTCAAGAAGTGGACCGGACAGACCCCGGGACAGTATCGTAATCACAAGGGCGCGGCTATAGCCGTCAATTGATAAGGTCAATACAAAGTAAGAACCGTCAAAACGCCTTGACGGTTTTTTTTGCATTCAATCCGAAAGATTGATCATCTTCCATACATTGCTAACATTTACTACACAAATCTTCTAACAACCTCGGCTTATGATAAAGTCAGTTATTATCTTAAGGAGTGACGTAATGATATCCGTCCTAAATCGTGTCAAAAGTGTCAAAACAAAAACGATGTTAATCATATTGCCGCTCGTCGTGCTTGTTTTTATCGCGATGATCGGAGTCGCATTCGCCTACTCGCGGCAGATTATCGTCAAACAAACGGGATATGGTATGGAAAAACAGTTAAATGGCATTGTGGAAAACGTAGAGAACAGCCTGTCCGCACATGCCAAGCTCACGGAAACTTTCGCAAGAACCGCGGAAGCGCGCGGGACTTTGAACACGCTGAACGATTACCGGGCGATGACCAGCCGGGCGGTTGACGCCAATGCGACGACGTTCGGCCTCGGCATTTTCTTCGAACCGTATAAGCACGACGTCGGCTCCAAATATTTCTCTACTTACGTGTATCGCGACGGGGAGAAGAAAGTATCAACGGAAGATTACAACAGTCCGGATTACGATTACCCGAATCAGGAATGGTACAAGATCGTCGGTCCGAAGGGCGTGGATGGCATTCAATATTCCGAGCCGTACTACGATGAGCGGACCGGTGTTACAATGGTCACCATCTCCGTCCCGATGTTCGACGCGAAAGATGAGTTTCTGGGTGTCGTTACAGGTGATATCAACCTGTCGACGATACAACGCTCGATCACGGAGACGAAAGTCGGCGATACGGGATGGGCGTATTTGGCTGATGCGGATGGCAAATATCTTGCTGGCAAAGACAAACAGCCTCCGAGCGAGCAAAGCGACATTCGCACGTATGAAGCGGTCGTTCCGTCGGCGGGCTGGCAATTGACCATCGCCGTTACGAACAAGGAATTGAACGAGCCGATTCAAGGACTGATTGTTAAGATTGCCATTGTAGGTCTAATTGGGATTTTCATTATCGTCGCCGCCATATTTGCCTACAGTCGCATGATCGCGAATCAGATCAAGAAAGTGAATGAGCTGTCGGATTATATGGCGCAAGGGGACTTCACCCACGTTATCGTTCCGGATACGAAAGACGAATTCGGCACAATGAGCATCAACTTTAACCGAGCGATGGCGATGATACGTAATCTGGTCGCTGACATCATTCAGGTGACAGGCAATTTGACGACTAGCAACAAGGAGCTTTCCGTTAGCGTGAACGAGATCGCGATGGGCAATCAGAATCAGGCCGAATTGGTCGAAGATGTAACGCAGAAAATCGAGACGATGACAAGCGGCATTAACCGTGTTGCCGCCCATTCCAAAGAAGTGGCCGAGTCGACGGCGGAAGCGGCAGAACGGGCGAATGACGGCGGGCGCATTATTCGGAATGCGATCGGTGAGATGAGTCGAATCAGCGATAAAATCAACGAGCTGTCCGACAACTCCAAGCAGATCGGTGATATAATTGAGGTGATTGAAGACATTTCTTCCCAGACGAATCTGCTCGCCTTAAACGCGGCAATCGAGGCGGCACGTGCGGGAGAAGTAGGCAAAGGGTTTGCAGTCGTCGCTGACGAAGTGCGCAAGCTCGCCGAACGAAGCACGGAATCGACAAGGCGGATCGGAGGCATTATCGCGAATATTCAGAAGCAGACGGAGGCATCCGTAGCCGCCGTATCGGAAGGGAACGAGATGGCGAAGCAAGCGGCCTCTGCGTTCGAGGACATCATCGAGAGAATTCATCAATCATCAAGAAGAGTATCCGAGATCGCTTCGGCCAGCAAAGAGCAGTCTTCGCAGAGCACGGAAGTGTCGCTGCAAGTGCAGAGCATGTCTGCTGTAACGGAACAGACGTCGGCAGGGGCTGAAGAGAACGCGGCGATGGCCGGGCAATTGACGGAGATGGCGGACAAGCTTCAGCGGCTGATCGACAAGTTCAAAGTTTGATTACATAAGCTCGCAGATCCCATTTGATAACTCCATATGTGGCAACAACATAAAGGAGGGTGAAAGACCCTTGATCGAAGCAAACGCTCGTTCAGCCGGCTATCCCAAGAAAGTGATGGTTGTTGACGACTCGGCGGTTATGAGACGACTGGTTCAGGCAATCCTCGAGAAGGACCCGGCTTTCGTCGTCGTCGCAACGGCTTCTAACGGACAGGAAGCGTTGGACCGACTGGCAGAGCTTCAATTGGACTTGATTACGTTGGATGTGGAAATGCCGGTAATGGACGGATTGACTGCGCTTCAGAAAATGATGTCCGACTATACAGTTCCAGTCGTCATGTTGAGCAGCTATACCAACGAAGGGTCCACATTTGCCTTTGATGCATTGGCGATGGGAGCAGCGGACTTTTTCCATAAAGATATGCTATTTATTCAGCCGCCCAATCCGTTGTTCGTGGATGAATTCCTGATGCGTTGCAAAGCCGCGCCCGGCTCGCAAACCCCTTGGCGGATTAAAGAAAGATGGGACGGTATCGACGGCATCATGCAACTGTTCATCGGGTTCATGGCTAGTTGTACGGACGAGCAAGTTGTCGTGTCCGACTCCTTGCTTCAGGTCGTGAACAAGTTGAACGGGATGATCTATGCTTTTAAAGAAGAGAACGGGAGGTTCAACCATACGAAGTATGCGGGAGAAATGTTGAAGAAGCTCGGCATTTCGACGTCTCGGGTGATCGGCGAAGGATTGGAATCGTTCTATCCTGCCGAGATTACGGGGTTCATCTCTACGCTGTATCGCCGAGCGTGGGACGGAGAGGATTCCGTTTTCTACGAATTCGAATGGAAAGAATCAGTTATCCAAGGCGTATTTCAGCCGATCCGCCAAAACGGGACCGTTGTCGAGGTGTGCGGACTTGCGCTCGACATGACAGAGCAGAAACGACTGAAGGACCAGCTCAACCTGTTAAATATGCACGACCCTTTGACAGGGCTGCCCCATCGGAGATATGTGCGGGAAGCGATGGACGAATTCGTCGCTTCGCGGGATAGTTTCAGCGTTTTCTTCATCAATCTGGATCACTTCAAAATCGCTAACGACACGCTAGGGCACGAAGTAGGCGACAAAGTGTTGCAATTGACGGCACGGCGGTTAAAGACGTTCGATCGCGACAATACGGTTATTTTCCGCGCGGGTGGGGACGAGTTTGTGGTGCTTGCCGCAGACTTGACGAAAGAGGCGGAAGCTCGGCTATCGGAGCAGATGCGACTTGCGCTCGGGCATCCGGTCCGAATCGATAATCATGATGTACAGATGTCGGCTAGCATCGGAATTTGCCGATTCCCCGATGATCACCAAGACCCTGAGCATTTATCGAGATACGCGCATATTGCGATGGACCATGCCAAGTCGCTAGGCGGAAATTGTTGCCAGACGTTCGAGCCGTCGTTCCAGGAGAAAATGCAGTTGCGAATGACGATTGAGCGACACTTGCGAAAGGCGATCGAGCTGAACGAACTTTCGCTTCATTATCAGCCGCAGATCGATACGTTGAATGGCCGGATCGTCGGCTTCGAATGTTTGGTTCGCTGGGACAATTCGGAGCTCGGCAGAGTATCTCCCGCTACATTTATTCCGGTCGCGGAAGAAACGGGGCTTATTTATGATATTGGTGAATGGGCGCTGCGCGAAGGTTGCCTCCAAAACAAACGATGGCAGGATGAGGGGATTATTCACGTACCTGTGGCGGTGAACCTGTCACCGAGCCAATTTTACGACCAGAAGCTGAAGGAACGAATCGAATCGGTGCTGGCCGAAACCGGACTCGATCCGGCGTATCTGGTGTTGGAAATAACAGAAGGAATGACGATGCACGTCCAAGGTTCGATAGCTGCGCTGAAGGACTTGAAGGCGCTTGGCGTCAGCATTGCGATCGACGATTTCGGGATCGGCTACAGCTCGTTAAGTTACTTGAAGGAATTCCCGATCGACAAGCTAAAGATTGATCAATCTTTTGTCAGAGGGATGAAAGACCACCCCATCAATACGGCTATCGTTCATGCGGTCCAATCGATGGCATCATGCCTCGGATTGGATGTAATTGCGGAAGGCGTAGAGACGGAAGAGCAGGTTGAGATGCTTACCGAGCTCGGATGCAGGACGATGCAAGGTTATTTATTCAGCTTTCCGATCGTTGCGGCGCAGGTACCGGAACTGAGCCGGAATTATGCAAACGTGTAGCCTGAATAGATCATCAGATCGATAGGACTTGCGGTTGCCGGGTAAGAAGTACGCGACGTTTCGCCGGACCATCGTCATAATCGAATTGTGACGATGTCGGCGATGGCCCGGTTCGATAAACGAGTCGAAGAAGTGAAGGAGGCTCATTAGTGAACTTGTGTTGCCGACTGGTTTTCCTTCGTTGCTTTTTGGATGAGAGAAATTTGCCCGGCGTGGATGCCGGTATGGTACATCAGCCTGCCGACGGCTTCGAGCGGTGTCGTGACGCCCATAGGAGATTCGACCGGTTCGGTCCATTTGTTTTCCGGTAAACTTTTCATTGCCTCAATCAGATGATCGTTTGAAGCTTCTAGGAACGCGATCAGTTCGTCCAGGCTGGACATGTCGACTTTGATGTTCGCCGCTCCGCGCCCCGTATGGATCTCGATATCCTCCGGTATTTTGCGGTCAAAGTACCATTCCGCGAACATGTACTCGACTTCGCCATTATGACGCAGCATCGAACCGATCGAAGCGCTGCCTAGCGAGAGAGACAGGTCGGATTCCGGCAGCCCGCGAACCGTTTTGTGGAATCGCGATTGAATGGCTTGCCAGATTGGAAGTACAGTTGTAATCGCCATAAAGTAACAACTCCTTAAGTTTTAAGAGGATTGCTCTGATGTAGAATCGGATGAGTTGGCCTGCTTATGTCCATCGCGAGCTACGTGGTCAAATTTCTCGCCGGCGAGGTCGATGTCGAACGCTTGGCCGAAGCCGGCGACATAACGGCCTTCACGGGCGGTCAGTTCAAATAAAGAGAAGTCGAGGCCGCGAAGCATGCCGATCATGCTTTTCCCGAATCTTTCTTCGAACTGCGCGAACAATTCCTCGTGCCCTTCGTTGCCAATGTTAACGGCCGTGCAGACGAACCGCGCGCGTTGACGAGCGAACAGGTTGGCTGAAGCCGATTCGTCTTCAATGAGCATCGCGTCGACGAACGGATGGTTCTCGATGTGGCGGTAATGATGCGCGATGCTGCTGATGTACACGTACAGTTTGCCGTTTAGCTTAACGAACGGGGCGTAGGAGACGAACGGATTGCCGTTTCCGTCCACTGTGCTCAGCATGAGCGTTTTCAGGCTATTCGCGAACATTAAATACTGAAGCTTAATCTTTTCTTTATCCAATTGTTTCATCGGAAGTCCCTCGGCTTTCCATTTAACTGATAACAATTCTCATTATATTGATATTAATTCTCATTATCAATTAAAATTCACGCAAAAAGTAAAAATAAATGTTTTCGCAACTAAACTATTGTGCGTTTCCCTTCGACAGCGCCTGGCATTCGCGGAACGCGAAATGCTGGCAGCCGATGCATTTGGCGGATTCCAGATGACGCAGGGCGTAATCGATGGCGTCTCCGGTATGCGCGAAGAAGCGATCGTCCCCGATCAATGCATGGAGTCCCGTCTTCTTGACGACTTCCATTGCTTGAGGCTGAATGCCCGATATGAGAACAATTCCGCCATGTTTGCCGAAGTCTGTTGCCAAGCTGGCCAGTTTGGCCTCGCCCGTCATATCCATATAAGTTACTTTCGACATGCGGATAATCCAAAGATGGGGGCGCAGGCGGAACGTATCGCGAATCGCTTTCTCCAACCTGTGCGCAGTTCCGAAAAAGAGCGGACCATCCAAAGTCGTAATGCTGATCTGCGGACAATCATGACTTTCGCTGACGATGTGAGCTCTTACTTTTTCACGTTTGTCGGCCGAATCGGGCAGCACTTTCGTTACAGTCAGCAGTTCGCTCATCCGCTTAACGAACAAAATAACGGACAAAACAAGACCGACTTCGACGGACGTTGTTAAATCGGTGAAGACGGTTAACAGGAATGTAATGAGCAGCACGATGGAATCGCTTGTTTTCGTTCGCAGCACGTGCATAAACTCTTTGCGTTCGCTCATATTCCACGCGACCATCATCAGAATCGGAGCCATGCTTGCGAGCGGGATTTCGGAAGCGAAGGGGGCGAATAGCAGGAGGATGAGCAACACGGCGACGCCGTGCACGACGCCTGATATCGGCGAGGTCGCTCCGTTCTTGATATTCGTTGCCGTGCGGGCGATGGCGCCTGTCGCAGGTATGCCGCCGAAAAGAGGTACCGCCATGTTCGCAATGCCTTGCCCGACAAGCTCGCGGTTGCTATTGTGGCGCGCGCCTGTCATGCCGTCTGCAACGACGGCCGACAGCAACGATTCTATGCCTCCAAGCATTGCGATAACAAGCGCAGGGCGAAGGAGCGTCTGGACGCGGTCCCACGTCATATCCGGGAAATGAAAGTGAGGAAGCGAGCTCGGGATCGCTCCGAACGATGAGCCGATCGTGGCGACATGGCCTTTGAAGAATAAGGTTGCTATGATGCTGGAAGCAATGAGTCCGACGAGCGAACCGGGAATTTTGGGCAAATATTTGGAGGTGAGCAACATAGCTGCCAAGCAGATTGCCGCGGTCGCGACGCTATAAGCGTTAAAGGTGGACAGATGAGTTGCGATTTCTTTCATGTTAGGGAGGAAATGCTCGTGTTTCACGGTGCCGGTAAGGCCGAGGAATTGCACGATTTGACCGCTGAAGATGATAACGGCGATACCAGCCGTAAAGCCTATCGTAACGGGGCGCGGAATAAACTTGATGAGCGCGCCGAGCCTGAGGACGCCCATGATCACAAGGATAATGCCGGCCATAAATCCGGCGATCAATAAATTCTCGTACCCGTATTGCAAGACGATAGCGAACAGAATTGGGATGAAAGCGCCGGTCGGACCTCCGATTTGATAGCGAGACCCCCCGAGCAAGGAGATAAGTATGCCAGCGATAATCGTCGTATAGATGCCGTATTCGGGCTTGACTCCGGAAGCAATAGCAAACGCCATCCCTAACGGAATGGCGATAATGCCGACGATCAGCCCGGAGACGATATCCTTGCGAAAAGAGGAAGCGCGATAACCTTCATATCTTCCCGTCCATTTCATCCCCATACCTTCTATTCTTAAATATTTGATTATTTGAATATATTAAAAATACTACTCCCGTCAATGTTTATTGTCAATGTGTATCGCTCGATTATTGTTCGTTGCGAATGCCTTCAAGCAGCGAAATAGCATCGACAAGATGGTTGTCGAAAATTTGCTTCGCGACGGCTAGCAGATCTTTAATTAACGGATCTCTTAACGAATAGATGACCGACGTCCCGTCTTTGATCGTGCTGACGACGTTTTTATTTCGCAAGACGGCCAATTGCTGGGATACGGCGGAGCCTTCCGAGCCTAGGATGTTTTGCAGCTCGTTGACGTTGCGGTCGCCTTCGCTAAGTACTTCGAGAATTCGTATTCTCATCGGATGCGCCAGAGCTTTAAAAAATTCGGATTTGAAATGTTGAATGTCGGTGAGACGGTTCATTGGATTAGCTCCCTACTGACTATTGAGTGTATGAAGTGTATAAATATAATAACACATGTGATAATATGTAAACCTGTTATGCCTTGCATCATGATATAGCTGTAATGGAAACGGAGAGATGAATGATGGCGGAATACCCGAATTGCCCCCAATGCGATTCACAGTATACGTACGAAGACGGGGGATTGTTGATTTGTCCCGAGTGCGCGCACGAATGGTCGAGAGAGCAGGAATCGGATGATAGCTCGGATCTCCGTATTGTCAAGGACGCCAATGGCAATCTATTAAATGACGGGGATACCGTAACCGTTATTAAAGATCTTAAAGTGAAAGGCAGCTCGTCCGTCCTTAAGATCGGCACTAAAGTAAAAAACATTCGCCTCGTCGACGGGGATCACAATATCGATTGCAAAATCGACGGATTCGGCGCGATGAAGTTAAAATCCGAATTCGTCAAAAAAGGGTGAACTGGCTTGCTGGGCTGATCTCCATACATTGTCGTGAGGAGCCGTATCATGAATAATGTCGATATTCTTTCGATCAACGTGGGCATGCCGACACAGGTGACTTACAAGAACAAGGAAGTGTCAACAGGAATACATAAGCGTCCCGCAGAGGGACCGTTATTTCTGACATGGACCAATTTTGCAGGGGACGGGCAGGCTGATCTTGTTCATCACGGAGGCAAGGAGAAGGCTGTATGCGTCTACCCCCACGAACATTATGCATATTGGGAAAATGATTTGAAGAGAACGTTGAACTACGGCGCATTCGGAGAAAATTTGACGATACGAGGGCTGCTGGAGAAAGACGTGTGCATTGGCGATACTTTCGCGCTTGGCGAGGCAGTCGTGCAAGTGAGCCAGCCGCGGCAACCTTGTTTTAAGTTGTCCGTCAAATACGATGCACCGGACATGCCTCTCAAAGTGCAAAATACCGGCTACACCGGCTTTTATTTTCGCGTGCTGAAGGAAGGACTCGTGTCCCGGGAGGATGGATGCCGCCTGCTGTCCCGTCATCCCAAAGCAATATCGGTCGACTACGCCAATCGAATGATGCACCATGAGAAAGACAATGTCGCAGGCATTCGGAGCCTTCTGGAAGTAGACGCACTTTCGATAAGCTGGCGTGCGACGTTGACGAAACGTCTGAACGGTACCGAGCAGGACACGCGAGACAGATTGGTCGGACAGGATTGACATTCTTACCGTCCGTCGTATACCTATACGGCGGACCACGCCGCCCCGAGCAGGCAACTAGACTAACCCCATAATTTACTCCAACTCTTCACCCCTCCTATGTACCAGCCCAGCGAATTTGTTCGTCTAACTCGACATACGAGAATAACAATCCCTCGCCAAGGAAACATTATAATGTTTGTTGACCGCCAACCGTTTCCGATGTAGAGTAAACATTATAACGTTATGTACATTCAACGATGAAACCGAAGGTGACACAAACGTGAAAGACAGATACGTTTTGCGAAGCGCACAGCTTGTTAGCGGCGTTCCCGTCGATATTGTCGTGGAGGACGGCGCAATTGCGGAAGTGGCGGAAGCGGGACGTGCGGCGGCGGGCGTGATCGAGCAAGATTGCACCGGTTTATATGTGTCAAGCGGGTGGATCGATTTGCACGTCCATGCGGTTCCCGAGTTCGATCCATACGGGGACGAGATCGACGAGATCGGCATCAAACAAGGCGTCACGACGATCGTTGATGCAGGAAGCTGCGGCGCGGATCGGATCGGCGACTTGGCGGCAAGCCGGGAGCGGGCACGTACGAACGTATTGGCGCTACTGAACGTTTCGCGGATCGGCCTTGCGAGAATCGACGAGCTGTCTGACTTGGCTTGGATCGACCGCGGGCTCGCGATCGACACGGCGCGGAAATATCCGGACTTCATCGTCGGATTAAAAGCAAGAATGAGCGGCAGCGTCGTGAAGGAAAACGGCATCGAGCCGCTTCGGATCGCCCGCGACATCGCGAGAGAAACGAACTTACCGATTATGGTTCACATCGGATCGGCTCCGCCGCGCATTCAGGACATTTTGCCTTTGCTGAACGGGAACGATGTCGTGACGCATTTCCTTAACGGCAAAAGCAACAATTTGTTTGACGCCGACGGTCGGCCGTTGCCCGAGCTTGTCGACGCAATCGCAAGAGGCTTACGGATGGACGTCGGCCATGGAACGGCGAGCTTCTCGTTCAAGACGGCGGAAGCGGCGCAACGAAGCGGCATCGCGTTCGACACGATCAGCTCGGACATTTATAGAGGCAATCGGTTAAACGGACCGGTTCGCAGTCTGGCGCACGTCATGTCCAAGTTTCTGGCGCTCGGTTATCCGTTTGCCGACGTCATCAACGCAGTGACCGTTCGCGCTGCCGAGTGGCTGAACAAGCCGGAACTCGGTCGCATTCAGGTCGGAGACGCGGCAAACTTGACGCTTTTCGAAGTTCGGCAAGAGCGGACGGAATTCGTTGATTCCGAAGGTGGCAAGCGGATAGGCACTCATCATCTTTATGCTAAAGGGGTTTTCGTTAATGGCCGATTCTTTGAATGCTAAATACGGGTTAAAACGCGTAATAAACGCGAGCGGTCGAATGAGCATCCTTGGCGTGTCGGCGCCGACCGATTCGGTCATGGAAGCGATGAAGCGCGGCGGGCAAAGCTATGTCGAGATCGCCGATCTCGTCGACAAGGCGGGCGATCACATCGCCGGAATCCTTGGATCCGAGGCGGCGGTCGTCGTCAATTCGGCGTCAAGCGGCATCGCATTATGCGTTGCCGGCATCGTCACGCAAGGCAATCGTCGGAGAAGCGAGCTGCTGCATCAAGATCCGATCGAGAAAAACGAAGTCCTCATCCTTAAAGGCCATAATGTTCAATACGGAGCGCCGGTCGAGACGATGGTGTTCCTCGGCGGCGGTAAGCTTGTCGAAGTCGGTTATGCGAACGAAGGCAATGCCGAGCATATCGAAGATGCGATCAGCGAGCGCACGGCAGCAATTTTGTACGTAAAATCCCATCACGCCGTACAGAAAAATATGATTTCCGTCGAAGAAGCGTGGGCGGTAGCGCAAAGAAACGACGTTCCTCTCATCGTCGACGCGGCGGCAGAAGAAGATATTCGCAAGTACGTCAAGTTCTCCGATCTTGCGATCTACAGCGGGTCCAAAGCGATCGAAGGGCCGACGTCCGGCATCGTCGGCGGCAAGCGCCAATTCGTAGAGATGGTGAAAGTCCAACTCCACGGCATCGGCCGGAGTATGAAAGTCGGCAAGGAGACGACGTTCGGCTTGCTGCAAGCGCTGGACGAATATTTGGACAAGCCAGACAACAGCGAACGGGAGAAAGCGTCGCTACAGACGCTTATGCCTCTGAACGAATCGCCTGGCGTTAAAGTCACGATCGTACAGGACGAAGCGGGACGAGCGATCTTCCGTGCGAGAATCCAGATCGATCCGGCCGAGTCCGGTACGACGGCCAAAGAAGTCGTTCACGGATTGCAAAATGGCGATATCGCCATCTATACGCGCGACTACGGCGTCAAGCAAGGATATTTCGATATCGATCCGCGTCCGCTGCTCGGTGACGACATCGACGTAATCGCGGCAACTATTCGCAAGTTAACGGGAGGCAACTAACATGTCCAACATGAACAAACGATTATACAAAAGCCGCGCGGCGCTGAACGTGCTGGCGAACAGCGTAGACAATGCGAAAGAAGTATTCGACGCTGCCGAAGGACATGTGCTCGTAGGCGTGCTATCGAAAGATTACCCGACCGTCGAGGCGGCGGTCGAAGCGATGAAACGTTACGGTGAAGCGATCGATGAAGCGGTGTCCATCGGACTCGGGGCGGGCGACAATCGGCAAGCGGCAGTCGTCGCGGAAATCGCCAAATATTATCCGGGCACTCATATTAATCAGGTGTTCCCGGCGGTAGGAGCGACCCGCGCCAACCTGAACGGACGGGATAGTTGGATTAACAGCCTCGTCTCGCCAACAGGTCAAGTCGGCTACGTCAACATTTCGACCGGCCCGATCAGCGCCGCTCAGCGGGAACCCGCGATCGTGCCGGTGAAAACCGCGATTGCGCTTGTGCGGGATATGGGCGGCGATGCGCTCAAATATTTCCCGATGAACGGATTAAGCCGGGAAGACGAATTACGCGCTGTCGCGCAAGCGTGCGCGGAAGAAGGATTCGCGCTCGAGCCGACGGGCGGCATCGATATGGACAACTTCGAGCCGATCCTGCGCATTGCGCTTGAAGCAGGTGTACCGCAAGTCATTCCGCACGTGTATTCTTCGATCATCGACAAAGCGACAGGCAAGACGAACGTAGCCGATGTGCAAGCTTTGCTCGCAACGATGAAGAGGCTGGTCGAGGCCCATGGCTGACCGCAATCGCACTGAACATTATCGCAACAGCCGGTCGCGCGTGGCCGTGTTCGGCGAAGTCATGATGCGGCTGCAGACGCCGGGTTACGAACTTCTGACCCAAGCGAGCAATCTTAGCTACTCCTTCTCCGGCACGGGCGTTAACGTCGGCTCCGCGCTCGCCCGATTCGGGCACCGTGCGGAACTCGTCACGGTGTTGCCGGACAACCCGCTCGGCGACGCGGCGGAAGCGTTCGCTCGTAAGCTTGGCTTGTCGACGGACTTCATCGCCCGTTCGGGGAAATACGTCGGCATGTATTTCCTGGAGAGCGGTTTTGGCGCTCGTCCCGGCAGGGTCACTTATTCTAACCGGCAGGAAAGCAGCTTTAATACGGCGCCGGCAGACACTTACGATTACGAAGCAATTGCATCCAGTGTGGACGTTGCGCACTTCTGCGGCATCACGCTTGCCATGAATGACGGCGTTCGCCGCCATCTGCTCGAGTTGGCTCGAGCCGTCAAAACAAGCGGCGGCCGCGTCGTATTCGATTGCAACTATCGGCCGGCGCACTGGGGCGAAGACGGATACGCGAAAGCGAAGCCTTTTTACGAAGAGATGCTTGCTTTGGCAGATACAACGATGATGAACGAGAAAGACGCGATGCTGATTCTAGGCATGCCGACGGATCGCACGGAAAGGCACGAACAATTGATCGATCTTATCCCTCAGGTGGCGGATCGCTACGGCATTTCCTCAATTGCGGGCACCCATCGCACGATTAATGCGGACAACACGCAAACGCTGCAAGGCTATTTGTATAAAGACGGGCGTTTCGTCTTCTCCGACCCGGTTACCTTCGCCGTCCATGATCGGATCGGGGCCGGCGATGCGTTCGCAAGCGGTATCATCCACGGAGAACTGAGCGGGTTCGAGCCGGATCGGACGGTTCGTTTCGCGGTTGCGGCCGCAGTGCTCGCCCACACGATAACAGGAGACACGCCGATGTCCGGCGAGAAAGACATCGAACGCGCCATGACGGCAACCGTCGGCGATGTGGAAAGGTAGATGACGCCTGTGCAACGTTCCCGCGGCAAGCCGCTTTACGTGCAAGTGATGAACGTGTTGAAGGACCGCATTCTGCACGGAGTCTATCCGGTCGGCACGCTTATTCCTTCCGAGCCTCAGCTGGAAGAGGAATTTAACGTCAGCAAAATTACGGTGCGTGCCGCCATCAAGGAGCTTGCTCAAGACGGCTACGTAGAGAAAGGCAGCGGCAAAGGCACGAAAGTGATCCGCAACACATCGACCTCGAAGCTGTCCAAGCTGAAGCGGTTCACGGAAGTGCTCGTCGAAGAAGGCCACCGCATACGCAAGGAACTGCTGGCAGCGGAAATGGTCACGACGGAGATCGACTCCATTCCGCGGCAATTGTTCGGGAAGACATGCCTGAAGATTGAACGCATTTACCGGCTGAACGGCGAGCCTTACATTTATTTCGCGCATTATTTGACAGCAAAAGTCGCCGGCATCGAACCGTCGGATTTGGACGAGCAATCGCTATACGGCTTGCTGGAAGATCGTCAGGTATTCCTGGACAAGTACCGGGACGAATTTTCCGTTATCGCGGAAGCGTCGCAGCGGACGAAAGAAGCGCTCGGGCTTGGAGACGGACCGGGCAAGCCGCTGCTCAAGCGGGTTCGCTATTCTTTCGATGGGAACGGTGAACCGGCCGAATTCAGCGAAGGTTATTACGATACGGACAAGCATCATTACGTCGTCAATTACGACGTTTAAATGGCAAGCTCCCTCTTAGGGCGTGTATTCAAACTCACTCAGGGACACCTTTCACCGCCTTTTCGCCCCCTGCTTCGTCACTTTTGCTCGACGTACCCCCGGTACGCCTTCGCAAAAGTTCCTTGCATGGAACGAAAATTCGGCAAAATTTGCTGCCCTCGGAGTTTGAATACACGCCCCAGGCAAGAGGGAGTTTGCCGTTGCATGATCTGCTCGGATTAGCGAGGACGGAAGGGGATCGACGGGCATGACCGGCTGGTTCAGAAGATCGTTGAAACGCAAAATTACGTTCCTGCTTCTTGTTGCGATTTTGGTGCCGTTATTATCGTTGGGGCTATTCTCTTATTACATTGCTTCCGATCTGACGGAAGAGAAAGCGAAGCAATCGGGAATAAGCATCATGGAGCAGATGGGCTCGAACCTCGAGTTTTTTATGCGCGACATCGAGAACAGCTCGATTTTTCTCATCGGCAACAAAGACGTTCAACAGTATTTGAACGCTTCGAAGGAAGAGGCGAATTTGCGGGAAAACCGGATGACGGAATTTCTTTCGAACTTGATGTATTCGAAATCTTACGTATCCGACATTACGGTCTACCCTGCCAGCGAGGCGTTACCCGTGTCGAATACGACCATTTTTCAAGTGGAAGTACCGGATATCACGACTAGCGAGCCGGACTATTACGTCGATCATCCGTATTGGTGGACACCGTTGTATCCGATACATACGGCCGCGGGAAAGAAAAACGTCATCTCGCTCGTCCGCCCGGTCCGCAATTTATTTACCTTTAAGGATTTGGGCAAAATCGTCATTAGCCTGGACGAGAGCTTCGTGGCGAAGACGCTGCGGAAATCGGGCATTGGCGATAACGGCTTCATGCTGCTCGCGGACGGAGGCGGTAACGTATTGTCAAGCTCGATGACGTCTCCGCCACGGAAGATCCGCGCCATTTTCCCGGAGTTACCCGCGATGCCCGGCATGTCCGGTTCCCTTAACTATGGAACGGGGGCGGGCAAAATGACGGTATTGTACCGCAAGCTGCCTGAGTCGGACTGGACGCTGATCGGTGCGATTCCTTTTGCGGAATACAAGTCCCAGAATCGTTACGTTCTCGCGCTGACCGCGGCGGCGGTCGGCGTTGCGCTGCTTGCGATCGTTGTGCTTGTCGTTTTTTTCATCCAGCGGCTGACCCGGCCGCTTCGCATGCTGACGAGCTTTTTGAAAGACACCGATCCCGAAGAGCCCATGCGGACGTATCCGGTCGAATCGATGGATGAAGTCGGGCAGCTCGTGCGCAGTTACAATAAGTTGAGCGAACGAATAGAGGCATTGACAGACCAGGTCAAAAAGACCGAGGCGACGAAGACGGAAGCGGATATGCAGGCGCTTCAAGCGCAGATCAACCCGCATTTCCTATACAACACGCTTTCATCCATTCACTGGATGGCGCTCATGAACGAAGATCGGCAAACGGCCGATATGGTCGGTAATTTGAGCGATTTTCTTCGCTTCAGCTTGAACAAGGGAGCGCAGTTCACAACAGTCGAGCAGGAGATCGCCCATGTGCGCCATTACGCCAACATTCAAGCGATGCGTTACCCGGATCAGTTCGACATCGTGTTCGCAGTTGAGCAGCGGCTGTATGATAAGCGGATTTTGAAGCTGCTGCTTCAGCCGCTCATCGAGAACGCGCTTGTTCACGGACTGCAGAAGAAGCCGGGCAAAGGGGCAATCAGCGTGCATGCAAGCATGCAGACTGATTCAATGACGTTCACCGTCGAAGATTCGGGAGCTGGCATCGAACCGGACAAGCTGGCATTCATTATCGCCCGAATTAACGAACCGGAAGATGTGAACGGCGAAGCGAAAGACCATTACGGGCTGCGCAATGTGAACAGTAGACTGCTGCTGCACTATGGTGCAGAGGCGGTTCTGCATATCGAGAGCACGGCGGGCGTCGGGACGAGAATATCGTTTACGCTGCCGGTAACGGAGGATGCGATAGGATGAAAATTATGATCGTGGACGACGAGGTCATCATCCGTAACGGTCTAAGTACCGTCATTAATTGGGAGGAGCTCGGCTTTACGCTGCTGCCTCCCGCCGCTTCCGCCGAGGAGGCGTTGTTCAGATTCCGTGACGAGCAACCGAACATTGTGCTTTCCGATATTAAGATGGCGGGCATGGACGGCATCGCGATGGCTTCCGAGATGAAGAGACAGTCGCCTGATACGGAGATTATTATCCTGACCGGTTTCGATACGTTTACATTCGCGCAGCAGGCGATCCGTGAAGGCGTGAGCGATTATTTGTTGAAATCGAGCCGACCGGAAGAAATCATTATGGCGGCGATGAAAGCGAAGCAGCGGCTGCAGGAGCGATGGGAGTCGAACGAGGAAATGAGCCGGGGACGTTCGGCGTTCCGCGACCGACTGTTGGAGCGGCTAGCCGCGGAAGGGACTTTAAGCGGCCAATCCGAGGAATCGGCCGATGAGTTGCTGCCGCGACTTCGCTTGACTGAAAATCGACTGTCTCTGCAGGTGCTGCTGCTGACGGCAGGAGGATGGGGGGACCGGCTCGAAGATCTGGCTCTCGCTCGCTTCGCCGTCGCCAACATTGTGCAGGAAATATTGCCATGCGAGACGTTGCTTCATAAAGACAAAATTCTCGTTGTGCTAAATCAAGCAGCCGAAGCCGAAGGGACGACTTCGAGCCTCGAGACGGAGTTCGGGCGAATAAGCCGGAAGCTGAAGTGTAAGCTGTTCGTTGCCGCAGGCTCGACAGTCGATTCGATCGAGAAATTGAAGCGATCTTGCGAGGAAGCAGAATACGCCTTCGCTTATCGGTGGATTGCCAAGGAAGATACGTTCATTCCGTTCGAAAGCGTCAAAGGCAGGCAAGGCGGCAGAAAGGTCTGCTCAGAGGAAGAGGAAACCAAACTTGTCTCCATCGCCAAGTCGGGCAGCGTCATTGAGCTCCGGCAATGGGTAGACGAGACAGTGTCCGGCCAACTGTCCGATCCGGAAGTGACGCCCGACTCGCTTCGCGCTTATTTGCAATCGATTATATTATTCGGCAGACGCTGGCTGGAGCGGGTCGTTTCGACGGTCGGAGAGCCGTCGTCGCTGGCCGAACTGCAGCGTCAAGATGTACACGAACGAGCGGATAACCTTAACCCCTACGAGACGTTATTCGCCCCGCTCAAAACCATCATGGACGTATATAGGGAAACGATGTCCGGCGAGCGGGTATCTTATATCAAAAGAGCGATCGCGTACATTAAAGATCACCTGGACCGGAATTTGACGCTGCAGCAAGTAGCCAAGCACGTGCATCTGAATCCAAACCATTTCAGCGAAGTGTTTAAGCGGGAGACGGGACTGACTTACATTGAATTCGTGACCAAGGAACGCATTGCCCGTGCGATGGAGCTGCTTGATAGTACGCCGATGAAAGTCGCGGAAATCGCCGGACGCGTCGGATACGAAGATGTGAAGTATTTCGGCCAGCTGTTCAAGAAAACGACCGGGCGAACGCCATCCGAGTATCGGGATAAGAGGTAGAAAGATTTAGAACCTGATCGATGTCCCCCATGAACCTGAAGCGTGTCCCCTGCCGTTTGATGCTTGTCCCCTCTATACTGAGGTTATTCCACCGCATCAATCACACAGATGAACGACAACAGAAATCAGGAGGGGTTTATGGATGAAAAAGAAACTTACCGTCTTGGCGACTACACTCGTCACTGCTTCGCTCGTCCTTGCCGCTTGCGGCAGCAAAAACGACGGAGGCAATGCAAGCAACGCTCCTAGCGGTTCGTCCGATAACGGTAACAAAGAAAAAGTCACGCTCTCGATCTGGCATAACTATACGGGCGACGATCAACGGGCCACTACGATGCGCGCCATTCTCGATGAATATAAGAAAAGTCATCCCAATGTAGAACTGGACGTTCAAGCGATTCCGCCGGACGGATACCGTACGCGTCTGAAAACGGTCGCCGCGGCGAACGAAATGCCGGACCTGTTCGTCATGTGGCCGGGCGTTATGACGAAGGAATTCCAAGCAGGCAACTTGTTGCAACCGATCAACGAGTTGTTGGACAAGCAGCCGGACTGGAAGAACGGATTCCTGCCGGGCTCCTTCGACGGCTTTACGATCGGAAGCGACATTTACAGCGCGCCGATCGCATTGTCCCCGACTTCGATTCTGTACTACAACAAATCGATTCTCGATGCCAATGGCTTGCAGCCGCCTAAAACGTGGGACGACCTGCTGAAAGCGGTCGACGTGCTGAAAGCGAAAAAGATTACGCCAATCGCGCTCGGCAACAAAGCGGCATGGCTTGCGCAATCGAGTATTTTCAGCTCCTTGGCCGACCGCGTAACGGGCACGGAATGGTTCTTGAACGCAGCGTCCAACAAAGGCGCGAAGTTTACGGACCCTGAGTTCATCAAGGCGCTTCAATACTTGCAAGACCTCGGCAAAGCAGGCGCTTTCCAAGAAGGCTTCAACTCGATCGACAACACGCAAATGGAACAATATTTCGCGCAAGGCAAGTCGGCTATGATGATCGACGGCGGATGGGCGCTGACGAACCTCGCGGCTTCTGCTTCCAAGGAAGCGCTTGAGCAAATGGGCGCGACGGTATTGCCTTCGATGCCGGACGGCAAGGGCGATCCGAACACGTTGTCCGGCGTAGTCGGCACAGGCATCGGCATGAGCGCAAAAGTTACAGGCGCGAAGAAAGAAGCGGCGTTGGATCTGATGTACACGCTGGCAGGTCCAGATGCTCAGAAGCGCGTGCTGGAGAGCAACCAGCTCGTCAGTTACAAAGTCGATCTCGACAAGTCGAAAGTGACTCCGATTTTCGCGCAAGTGTACGAACTCGTTAACAGCGTAACTCGCACTCCGGTATACGACGGCGTCTTGTCTTCTGCGGTTGCCGACGAACTGAATAACGGCCTGCAAGAGCTGCTCATGGGCGGCAAGCCGGAAGCGATCGCGAAGAAAGTTCAAGCGGCGCAAGAAAGATCCGCGAAGTAATCGCTCCGACACATTCACATTCGGGTTCCGTTCTCCCTCGCGTATGAAGCAAGCGGGAGGACGGTTACCCGTTCTACTCGCATTGAAATGGAGGGGGCGTTATGACGTCTGCCGGACGCGCCAGAAGATTTATCGTGATCGGTCTTCTCCCTGCGCTGCTGTTGTTCTCGTTCTTCGTTATCGTCCCGATTATTTGGTCCGCTTACTATGGCTTCTTCGATTGGAAGGGCATCGGCGCGGCGAAATTTATCGGTTTGGATAACTATTCGGAAATCATTAACGACGAAGTGTTCTGGCGTTCCTTGAAAAACAACATGCTCGTCGTCGCCGCATCGGTGTTCGGCCAAGTGCCGATTGCGCTTGTACTGGCGTTATTGCTGCTTAAAAACAGGTGGATTCACAAGTTCGTCCGGACGGCGGTTTTCATGCCGATGGTATTGTCTTCGGTCGTCGTCGGCATCATTTGGGGTTACATTTATCATCCGGAAATCGGTATTTTGAACTTCTTGCTGGACAGTCTTGGACTGGGTTCGTGGAAGCACCAATGGCTCAGCGATATGAAAATTTCCATGTATTCTCTTATGGTTCCGATCATCTGGAACTATATCGGGCCTTATCTGATTATGTTTATCGCCGCTTTGCACAACATTCCGGGAGAGATGGACGATGCAGCCCAGATCGACGGAGCAAGCGGAGCTCGCAAATTGTTTTCCATAACCTTGCCATTAATATGGGACACGATCAAAGTCGCAGTCGTTCTATGTATCTCCGGTAGTCTTAAGTCGTTCGACTTGATCTATATTATGACCGGGGGCGGACCGGCCCACTCGACCGAAGTGCTCGCATCCTATATGTACAATAATACATTCGCGATTTATCGTTTCGGATACGGCAGCGCGGTATCGACCGCTATCATTATTATCAGCCTTGTTCTGATCGCCGGCAGCCAATATCTCATGAAAACGAAAAAGAGCTAAGGGGGACCTCGCATGTTGCTTCGCCGTTGGAAAAGCGGAATCGCGAACGGTCTGATGACCCTTTACGCGCTTGTCACGCTCTATCCGTTGTTCTGGCTGTTTATTAGCGCGTTTAAGTCGAACGAAGAATTTTACGCACATCCGTTCCGTTTGCCGACAAGCTGGAATTTCGACAGCTTCTCTCGCGCCTGGAAAGTATCGGACATGGGAACAAGCATGTTTAACTCGGTCATCGTCACGGCGATATCGCTTGTCGTTACGCTGGCGGTAGGCGCATTGGCCGCTTACGTTCTGTCGCGATTCCAGTTCAAGTTAAAAGTAGCTGTTATGGGCCTTTTTCTGCTCGGCATGCTCATCCCGATTCATAGCACGCTCGTGCCGCTGTTTATCATGATGAACAAAATCAACTTGCTCAACACTTACGGCGCGCTTATTTTTCCGTACGCAGCGTTTGAGCTTCCGATCGCCATATTCATTATTCAGGCGTACATGAACACGTTCCCGAAAGAGATCGAAGAAGCGGCTCATCTCGACGGCATGGGATATTGGGGCATTTTCCTGAAAATGATGCTTCCGTTGTCCGCTCCGGCGCTGTCGACCGTTGGCATTCTCGCCGTCCTGCGGTTCTGGAACGACTTTTCGTTCGCTCTCGTGTTTATTAGCAAACCGGCGCTTAAGACGTTGCCACTCAGCCTGTCCCAGTTCGCTACCGGCTACATGACCGACTACGAGCTGACGATGGCGGCGCTCGCTATGGCCGTCATTCCAACGATCGTGCTGTATTTGATCTTCCAACGCTCGATTATGCAGGGCATGGTCGCCGGCGCGGTTAAAGGTTAACATGATGAAATTGCATATCGAAGGCGAAATTGGAAATTTGATTCCGGGTATTGCAGCATTGGTGTCCGAGCTCGGCATTGAGCTTGAACAGGATCGCGAAATGGCGCAAGTCGAAGGCTTGACCGTAGTCGTCGACGCCGCGACGGACGGATTGGAAGTCGGATACGATCCGGTTACCGGCAAAGGTCACATTCGTTATGAGCGCAAACACCAATTTTATCGCGGACTCGGCTTGGTCGTGCAGCATGCGCGCCAAGGCGAGCCCTTGCAGCGTTCGGAGAAACAGCATATCGATAAGGTCGGGCCGATGTTCGATCTGTCCCGTAATGCGGTGCTGACCTTGGGCGCATTCAAGTCGATGCTGAACCGGATGGCGCTCATGGGATTAAATACGGTAATGCTCTATATGGAAGATACTTACGCGATTGAGGAGGAGCCTTATTTCGGTTATATGCGCGGGCGTTATTCGGCCGAAGAGCTGAAGGAGATCGACGATTACGCCGACCAATTCGGCATCGAAGCGTTCCCTAGCATTCAGACGCTTGCCCATCTCGAGGAATTCCTCAAATGGGAGCCGGTTAAAGCGTACAAAGATACGAAGGGCGCGCTGCTCGTCGGCGACGATCGGGTGGACGAGCTTGTCGAGCGCATGATCCGAACGGTATCGGCGCCGTTCCGCAGCCGTAAAATTCATATCGGGATGGACGAAGCCGAGGAGCTTGGCCGGGGCAAATATTTGGATCGGAACGGTTACGTCGACCGGTTCGACATTATGGCCGGACATCTGGATAAAGTGCTTGCCATCACGCGCCGACTTGGACTGAACGCGATGATGTGGAGCGACATGTTCTTAAAGCTTGCTGTCGGCAATGCGGGCACGGAAAGCGATTATTACAATACGGAGACGAAAATTCCCGAGCGGATCGCGAGCCGCATTCCGAAAGATGTGGATATGGTCTATTGGGATTACGTCCATATGGAGCCGGAGCATTACGCAAGCGTTATCGCCAATCATCGCCCGCTTGGCTGTAATCTCGTATTTGCAGGCGCGGTGTGGATCTTCAACACGTTCGGCGTCAATTACGGCATGTCGCTGAACGCATCCGACGTCGCTTTGCAGGTGTGCAAACGCGAAGGCATTCGCGAAGCGTATGCGACGATGTGGGGCGATGACGGCAATGAAGGCAATCCGTTCGCAGCGTTGCTCGGGTTGCAATTGTACGCCGAGCATGCCTATACGGAAGGCCGTCCAGACTGGAATGTCGTCGCCGAACGGGCGAAGTTCTGCACCGGCATCGACGCGGATGCGTTCCTGCTGCTCAAGGATTTGGACGAAGTGCCGGGCTCAGAACCGAACAACCGGAAGCAAAGCAATCCTTCGAAGTTTTTGCTATACCAGGATGCGCTTCTCGGTTTGTTCGACAATCAGATCGACGGATTGCCGCTTAATGCGCACTACGCGGAGCTTGAGAGGAAATTGGCGGCCGCAAGGAACGGGGATGCCGCGCTGGACTGGATATTCGAAGTGCCGCAGAAGCTGAGCGCCGTGCTGAAGAGGAAAAGCGAGCTTGGATTGCTGCTAAAGCGGGCATACGACGAAGGGGATAAATCGACTTTGCGCAGAGTAGCAGTCGAAGATATCCCCGCTATTTCGGAGTCGGTTCGGCAACTGCGGCTTGCTCACCTCTCGCAATGGCTGAAGGTATTTAAGCCGTTCGGCTGGGAAGTGATCGATATTCGCTACGGCGGTGTCATTAACAGGCTCGACACCGCGGCTGTCCGTCTACTTGCGTACGCGAACGGCGAGGTGGCAAGGATCGAAGAATTGGAGCAGGCGCGGCTTCCGTTCAGCACGGTCAATCGGTTCAACGGCCGGGGTGTCGGCTGGAGCAGCCATTATTACCGAATGGCAAGCCCTAACGTCTTTTTCCACGTAATGAATCCGTTCTGATCCGTTTAAATTATCCTTTGCGTTCCCGCTTGACCAGGCGTATAATTCCGTTCATATTGTTGGATCGGAACGGGGAGATTGCATCATGAGAAATGGAATGGGAAATGCCGTCGCGGCTTATGTCATGTGGGGATTGCTGCCGCTCTATTGGAAATGGTTCGAAGCTGTGCCTGCCGGAGAAATTTTGTCCCATCGGATCGTATGGTCGTTCGTCTTCATGATCGTGCTTATCGCGCTGCAACGCCGGTGGGGAGATATCGTTGCCGTGTTCCGCAATCGGTCGGCGTTGCTGCCTCTTGTCGCCAGCAGCTTGCTGATCACTGCGAATTGGCTCATCTTCATCTGGGCCGTCAATAACGGGCACGTGGTGGAGACAAGCCTGGGCTATTACATTACGCCGCTGCTGAACGTTCTGCTTGCCGTCCTGTTTCTGCGAGAGAAACCGAACCGAGGACAATGGCTCGCCGTCGCGATGGCGGGGGCGGCAGTATTGCTCATTGCCGCGGATTACGGCAGTTTCCCTTGGGTTTCGCTATCGCTCGCCGGGTCGTTCGGCTTGTATGGGTTGGCGAAGAAAAAGATCAAGCAGGACGCTTCGATCAGCCTGTTCACGGAGACGGCGATCGTCGTTCCGCTTGCATTGCTTTATTGGGCGATCCTCGGTGCGAAAGGGACAGCCGTAGCATGGACGCAGCCTATGGGCACAGTCATTGGGCTGCTCGCAGCGGGAGCAGCGACCGCGTTGCCGCTGCTTTTCTTCGCGAAAGCGGCCGGTAAGCTGTCCCTATCGACGCTCGGATTCGTTCAATATATCGGACCGACGATACAGCTCGGGCTAAGCGCATTTGTGTTTAAAGAACCGATAACGCCGGCGCTTGCCGTCGGATTCACGATCATCTGGGCGGCGATCGTCGTTTACGCCGTATCATCGGTTCGCGCCGCTCGTACCGTTAGCACGTAGCTTCGTGCGGGAGGCTTGCAAGCTGTTTTATTTGTTTGGCGAAGCCGTCGATATCAATTGATCGAACAGGAGCACGTTGTAGCTCGTTAACTTGCCGACTTTGGGCAAGTTGCACGTTTCTACTGCACGCTGAAGCTCGGTCAAAGAGATGTTCAGTACGGAATATTGAGGGTCCGTGTGGGTGATTGCCGCCAACGCGTGACCCTTTTTCCATATGCGTTTGACGGAATCTCCGACTTTCTGCGAACTACTCCAGTCGCTCAGCTTCGCGTATTCGCGAATGAGAGCGAACTTGTCGCCGAAAGACGATGGTCCTCCGTGCAAATAGTAATATTGGTACAAGACGAAAGTGAGCGCGATAACCGCGAGTATCGCGGCCAGTGACCAGGTCATGCGTTTGTGTGTCACGTTGATGTCTACCTGCCTCTCGTTCGGTTCACGATATTACCACTCTCGGCATAACCGAACCGGAATATACGGATTGACTCTTGTTAGCGGTAATCCATCATCGGATTCGTACTGGGAATATGGAATTTGTAGCTTGGAAGTATATAATGAAAGACAGTGTGATTGAGAGGAGAGCGTGAACATATCATGTCAATGACGATTCAACGGCTTTGCGAAGGCATCCGGCTGGATTCGCATGCAAGGCAAATTGTCGACGAATACCGAATGGACGACGCACTGTACGCGAATTATAAGCAGCATTTCAATAATGACAGACACGCTTTTTTCGAACGGGTGAAACAGAACGAGGCTTACAGGCAATTGTTCTTGTATTTATTTGTGAGGTTCGCCGTCGATGCCTATGAACAGTATCGTCTGAAAGGAATAGACGATCGCGTTTACTTTGACACTTTTTACGACATCCAGATTTGGTGTATGAACTGCAAACGGGATTACGGGGAATATGGCCTAGAGGAATATATGTGGTTGCAGGAGCATGTCCAATTGCGGTTGTTCGCATTGGGAAGGCTGCAGTTTCAGCCCTGTGCGATCGATCGAGAAGTCGAGCTGGACGGGATGAAAATTCATCAGAATCAACTCGTGTTAAACGTACATATTCCGGCAGGAGAACCATTGACGCTTCCGAGCATCGAGGACGCATTCGCCCGCGCTCGCGCGTTTTTCCGGGGGATTACACCGGTATTTATGTGTAATTCCTGGATGTTGTCACCGCGTTTAAGCGAGGTGTTGCCTCCGGAATCCAACATTTTGCGATTCCAGAAGTTATTCCATATCGATAAAGTTGATCCGGACTCCAGAGATGCCGAGCGATTCATCTTTCATGTTATCAAATCCGACGTCTCGGAATATGCGGAACAAACGTCTTTGCAGCGTAAAGCGAAAGCTTATTTACTGACTGGCGACAAACTCGGATTTGGGTTCGGTGTTACGCTCGGCTAACTCATTAGGTTAATCTGTCGGTGCAGAGAGAGGTTGTGTTCGCGTTCATGCTAAAAAGCCAGCGAGCGGGAATCGGAAAATACGCAGTGCTGCTCGCCGTATACGCCGTCGTCATGGCGGCATACGTCTGGTACACGTCACCGAATAAAGTGCCTGCTGCATTCGCGGGAACTGCCGCCGATCCGTCCACCTTCTTCTCTCCGGAGCAGCTACGGGACAGCGCGAACATTAACGCGGTTCGCAACTGGCTGTTTTTCATGAGCGGACCTTGGGAGTGGCTCATCTATTTCATCCTGCTGGCTGGCGGGATGGCGCGAAGCTGGCGAGATCGGCTCGAGCGGACAGGTCTTCCTGTGTGGATTCGTTTTCCGGTATACGCACTGCTCATTGATGGGACAGCGTTCGTCCTCTATTTGCCGCTGCGGATCGCCGGCTACAAGCTTTCTCGTGCTTATGGCATATCGACACAACCCGCTCTCGGCTGGCTCAGAGACAAGCTTGTCGCTTTCGGCATCGGCTATGTTACATTGCTGGCGGTGTCCGGCGTCGCCTTCTGGATCATTGCAAAGGGAGGACGGTGGTGGCTGAAGTTATGGCTGCTATCGATACCTTTTACAGTGTTCATGATGTACGTGCAGCCGGTCGTCATCGATCCGCTGTATAACGATTTCAAGAGGCTGTCCGATCCGAAGCTGGAGGCGCGCATATTGGAACTGGCCGCCAAAGCGGACATTCCCGCGCATCGGGTGTATGAGGTTGACATGTCGGAGAAGACGAACGCGATGAACGCCTATGTGAACGGCATCGGCTCCTCGCTGCGGATCGTGTTATGGGATACGACGTTAAAGAAGTTGACGGAGCAAGAGATTTTGCTCGTAATGGCGCACGAAATGGGGCATTACGTCAAACATCATCTGGAATGGAGCGCAGTCGGTGCGGTCGGTTCGTCGCTGGTGCTGTTATTAATCGGCGGTCGATTATTCTTACTTGTGATTCGCAAGAGGGGCGAGCGCTGGGGCATTCGTTCTCCTTCCGACATGGCGGCGTTGCCGCTTGCGATGCTTTTGTTGTCTATATTGTCGTTCGCATCGCTTCCGGTCTCGAATGCCGTATCCAGACACGCGGAAGCGGCTGCGGACCATTATGCGATGCAATTGATCGGAAGCGCGGAAGGCTCGACGACGATGAATCAGAAAATGTCCGTCACCGTGCTCGGGGACGTCAATCCTCCGCTGCTTGTCAAATGGTTCAGGGACGATCATCCTTCCGATTTGGAGAGGATACGAGATGCCGAACGGTTCGAACGGGAACACGGTCGATAAGCGAACTTACGAAATATATATGCTGGCCGGCTTCGCGACAGCGCCTCGCTTCATGGAAAGATTGGGCATCGCGCTTGCGGAACGACTTGTACAGAGCGGCGCTACAGTTGTGCGGACCGAAGCGCTGTTTCCATACGGGGACTGGAGTAGAAGCAAGCTGTCTCAGCTTCGGGAAATCTTCGCCGATATGCGGCTTGCCGCAACTTCAGAACGGTTGGGACGGTCGATCGGAGGGAGATCGGCGGCAGACGCAGTTCGAAGCTTCAGATCAGCAGACGAACTGGAGAAAACGACGACGCTGCTGCTCGGCCATAGCGGAGGCGGCATCGCAGCCGTACATGCGGCGCACTTGCTGCTCGATCGGCGCGAACGTTCGAGCTGCTTCGCGGTCATGATCGGTTCGCCGAGATGCCGCATTCCAACGGGATTGCGGCATCACGTGTTGTCGATCGATGCCGCTAGGCTAGGCAGACGCCGCCCCGACTTCGTCCCGCGGCTTGGCACGCACGGCTGGCGCGGCCAACATGCGCCGGGTTCCCGCACGGAAGTACGGATCATCGGCGGGCACGCGGATTATTTTCGCGAAACCTCTCCATACATAGATGGCGAAGGGATGTCGAATCTCGACCGGACGTTAAATACGATATTGGATTGGTTAAGCCGTGTGCCTGGCGGCAACGAACAAACGATGAATTGAGGTAAGGATGACGATGACTGAACGATATGCGAAACAAGACGAGTACGAGAACGTTCCCGCCGTCTACTTGAAATACGGAAAATATTCCGCGATTCTGCTTCCGACGATCGGCGGAAACCTGATTTCATTCCGGAACGACGAGAAGGGGAATCGTTATCTCCGCGAGCCGGAAGGAGCAGAATGGGCAAGCTTCGTCGCTAAGCCGCTGCTTCACGGCATCCCGGTTCTGTTCCCGCCGAACCGCTACGACGGAGGCACTTTCACCTTCGACGGACGCGTCTATCACCTTCCAGTCAACGAAGAGCGGACGAACAATCACATACACGGATTCGTATATGATGCCGAATGGACGCTCGAAGAGCTGGCGGAAGACGAGAACGAGAGTCGTGCAACTGTTTCGTTCGTCTTTGACGAGCAGCATCCTGATTATGGTTCGTTCCCGCACCGCGTCGTTCTTCGCCAGACGTTCGTGTTGTCTTCAGATGGACTTGAGCAGCGATTCGAAGCGGTTAACGAAAGCGGGCAGGCACTCCCGTTCATGCTTGGCTTCCATACGACATTAAACGTTCCATTCGCACAGGGAAGCGACGTCCGCGACATTCGGTGCGGTCTACCGATCGGAGATCGCTGGGAACTGAACGCACGCCAATTGCCGACGGGAAAAAGGTTGCCGCTTCGCGACGGGGAACAAGCGCTTGCTGCGGGGCAAGGCGATCCGTTCTTCGCGGGGCTGGACGACCATTACGCCGCAGCCGGCGTTGACGGCGGCCGGAACGCGGTAACGGTGGAAGACGCGAATGCGGGAGTCCGTTTCGTGTACGAAACGGGCGATGCGTTCAAGCATTGGATGGTGTACAACGCGGAGGCGAATGGCAGCTTCTTCTGTCCAGAGCCGCAGACGGGGATGGTGAACGCGCCGAATGTCGGGTTGCCGGACGATGTCACCGGATTAATCCGATTGGAGCCGGGCGCGAAGTGGACGGCGACGTGCCGGATGTATGATCGTTCATTGTAACAAACGCCATTCGCTGGGGCTTACGCCGAATTCTTTTTTGAACGATGTGCTGAAGTAATGAATGTTGGCGAACCCGGAACATTCGGATATTTCCTGAACGGACATGGCGCTGTTCTTCAAGTAACTGACGGCGGCGTTCATTCTGAGCTCCCTTAAATATTCGAAAGGCGTCTTTCCCTGATAGCTCTTGAACAACCGGATCAAATAAGAGCCGTTGAGATGGACGAGCCGGGACAACGTGTGCAATTCGATTTTCATTTGATAATTGGTCTCCATATATCGCATAATGACTTCGACCAAGCGCAGTTGGGTTGCCTTCAGCGATTCCGTGCGTCCTTCCAGTCGGTCGCTCCGTTCCAGGAGATGACGAACAAGCGCGATCAGCTTACGTAATTCACATGCAAGCGCCTCTTCCACATGAGGCGTTTTTTGCTGTGTGTACATTTTGCTCAGTCGCTCCAGAGACTCGAGCGTGATGCCGATCAAATCCGAATCAGGCTTAAACGACTCGAGGCTGTTCTGCATGCCATTCCATTGAAACAGTTGGGGGAAGGTCGGGAAAAGGTTGCTGTCCGCCAGTTCGAATTCGACGTAATGATAACGTACGGTTGGTTCGAGATAAGTCAGTTTGTGAGGGGTATCAGGGGACAGCAAAAACACGGCAGGGCCTTCTACGACATAGGCTTGACCCAGCCATTGCAGCTTCGCGCGGCCTTGATGAATGGAAAGGATCTCATAAAAGCCGTGAATGCCTCCGTCTTCCGGCGGCTTATGGTCATCGGACGGGTAGTAGCCGGTTTTGCGGATCCTCATGAATACGCCCCCATATACGAAGTAGATAAATTATAAATGAAATTTACGACTATGCGTTGTATCGGTAAGGAATTTTTCTGCGGGAACAAACTTAAGTAGATCAATTCTAAATTCTATTTCTCAGCTTGATTATATAATCGAAGCAACCGAACAATCAATTGAAGGAGGCATAAAATGAGCCACAGGTATTCCGTCATTTTATCCAATGTAGGTTCGTCTGCCGATCGTTTTCTGACTACGGGTTATAGCGCACCTTTTACGATTCCTGAACTGTTCGCTCGGGTCAAGGCGATCCCGCAAGTGACCGGCGTTGAACTGGTCGGCTCCTGGCACATCACGGAGCGCAACGTATCTGAAATCAAGCAGCAGCTTGAGGAACATGAACTGCAGCTCGTATCGATCATTCCCGATCATTTCGGACAGATCAAGTGGAAGACGGGGAGCTTCGCCGCCAAAGACCCGGCGATCCGTAGGGATGCGGTCGCGCATGCCAAAGCAATGATCGATGCCGCAGTCGAGCTCGGCGGCAATTTGATTAGCCTGTGGCCAGGTCAGGACGGATACGATTACTTGTTCCAGGCGGACTATATGCAAGAGCGCGACTGGTTCGCCGAAGGCGTAAAAGAAGTGTGCGCCTATCGACCGGATTTCCAGGTCAGTCTGGAATACAAAATCAAAGAGCCGCGCACGCACAGTTACTTGAGCAGTGTTGCGACTTCGCTCCTGATCGCGCAGGAAGTAGGGACCGACAACGTAGGCGTGACGATCGATTTCGGTCATTCGCTGAACGCGTATGAGACGCCGGCCGAATCTGTCGCTCTGCTTCGCAAATATGGCAACAAACTGTTCCATGTGCATATGAACGATAATTATCGTCATTGGGACGATGACATGATCGTGGGCAGCATCCATACGATCGAGACGCTGGAGTTTTTCTACTGGTTAAAAAGAACGGACTACCGCGGCTGGCTCTCCATTGACCAATACCCTTACAGGGAGGACAGTCTGGAAGCGGTCCGCGAAGGCGTAAATGCGATGGAAGCTTTTACAAGTTTGATCGACCGAATTCCCGCAGGCGAACTGGAAGGTTTGCTTCAGCGGGGCGACGCTACCGAGTCCACGGCCTATTTGCGCAAACTGTTGCTGAGTTTTAAGTGAGTTTCTGTTTCAATATTAGAATGCATGCGAACGGACCGATCTTCTTATGAAGGTCGGTTTTTCCATGTCCGAATGGTTTGCCCTCTCGAAGCTCATACTATCCAAATCCAACCATTTCGCCAATGAGAGATGAGGGCCGACATGCAGGATACTTTGGGCACCCGGTTGAAAGAGAACATCCGATCGATGAAAGCTGCGGTCGGGAACAGCAACGACATAGTGTTCAGGGAATTTGCCGTAGGAGAGGGCATGTTCAAGAAGGACGCTCTTATCGTCTATACGGACGGACTCGTCGACATCAAAACCGTTCAGGAATTCGTCCTCGGAAAAATGATCGCCGATCTGCAGCGAATCAATCCGACCAAAGACGAATTGTTCAACAAACTCGGCGCAAGCGAAATGAAGAAAGTGAAAGATTGGGACTCGCTGTACTCGAACTTAATGGGCGGGGATACGATTTTCCTGCTGGACGGCTTAGCGGAAGCTTGTATATTCGATACGCGCGGTTTCAAAGATCGTGGCGTTACCGAAGCGACGTCGGAGACGGTTATTCGCGGACCGAAAGAATCGTTTTCCGAGTCTATTCGGACGAACACCGCTTTAATCCGGCGTAAAATCAAAGATCCGAACCTTTGGCTGGAAACGAGGCAAATCGGCAAAGTGTCGAAAACGGACGTCTCTATTATGTTTATCAACGGCATCGTTAACGATAAGGTCGTCGAAGAAGTAAGAACCCGGCTCGATCGGATCGATATCGACGGTATTCTGGAAAGCGGTTATATCGAAGAAATGATCCAGGACGCCAGCTTCAGTCCGTTTCCGACGATGTACAATTCGGAGCGGCCAGACGTCATCGCGGCGGAACTGATGGAAGGCAAAGTCGCGATTCTCGTGGATGGCACGCCGCATGTGCTGGTCGTTCCGGCTTTGTTTATTTCCTTTCTCAACTCCCCGGAAGATTATTATCAACGCTGGGATATTAGCAGTCTCGTCCGCAGTCTCAGGTTTGTCGGCATTCTGATTGGACTGCTCGGGCCATCGATGTATATTGCGATTACGACGTTTCATCAAGAGATGATTCCGACGCAATTGCTGATCAGTCTGGCGTCGCAGCGGGAAGGGACGCCATTTCCCGCATTCGTTGAGGCGTTGATTATGGAAGTGACTTTCGAAATTTTGCGTGAAGCCGGCATCCGGATGCCCCGTCCGATCGGACAAGCGGTGTCTATCGTCGGTACGCTTGTCATTGGGCAAGCGGCCGTCGAAGCGGGCATCGTGTCAGCAGCGATGGTCATTGTCGTAGCGATCACGGCGATCTCTAGCTTCGTCGTGCCCGCGACGAATATGTCCATCTCCATAAGGATGCTTCGCTTTCCGCTCATGGTTCTTGCGGCCACTTTCGGTTTGTTCGGCATTATTGTCGGCGTCATCGTGCTCGTGCTGCATCTGTGCAGCTTAAGAAGTTTCGGCGTACCTTACATGAGTCCGTTCGGCCCTTTCAATCTGAAAGATCAGAAAGACGCGCTCATCCGCCTTCCCCAATGGGCGATGACCACGAGGCCCCGCTTGATCAGCCAGAAAAACAACGTTCGCCGACGGATAAGGGGGAAAATATGAGGCGAAAGCTGATTGTTTTGTTGGCGAGCTTCATTGCGCTCTCGACGATGACGGGTTGCTGGAACCGGCGAGAGTTGGACGAACTGGCCATCGCAGTCGCATTCGGTATCGATAAAGCGGATAATGGCCGATTTCTCGTATCTGCCCAAGTTGTCGATCCGAGCGAAGTTGCGGCGAAGCGGGGAGGGGGCACCCGCACGCCGGTCGTTCTATACCAAACGACGGGAAGAACAATATTCGAAGCGCTGCGCAAAATGACGACTGGGGCTCCAAGGAAAATTTACACCTCTCATTTGCGCATCCTTGTCATTCAAGAACAATTGGCCAGGGAAGGCATACGCAAAGTGCTTGACTTTTTGTCCAGAAACCATGAACTGCGCTCGGATTTTTTCGTCGTTGTTGCCAAGGGGGAAAGGGCAGAGAATGTTCTGAAAATAACGACCCATCTAGAATCGATTCCGGCGAATCTGATGTTCTCGTCATTAAAGACTTCGCACAAAGTATGGGCGCCGACGGTAGGTGTTACGTTGGGCAAATTGATTGACGATATCGTTAGGGAAGGTCAGCAGCCGGTTATTACGGGATTGGAAATCATCGGGGAGCAGAAGGCTGGTGAAAACAAAAAAAACGCGGAAGAAATTTCGCCCCCCGTCCAATTGAAATATTCGGGTCTCGGGGTGTTTAGCGAAGATCGGCTAGTCGGCTGGCTGAATGAAACGGAGAGCAAAGCGTACAATTTCATTCAAAACTACGTGAAAAGCACGGTTGGCGTCATAGAATGCCCGCGAGGTGACGGGGATCTGTCACTGGAATTGATGAACTCAAAGACAAAAGTAACAGGGCATCTCCGTAATGGCAAGCCGTATGTTAACATCGCCATGCGACTTGAGGCCAACATCGGAGAAGTCGGCTGCGCAATTGATTTAACGAAGCCGGACACAATTACCGAAGTGGAAAAGATTGGCGGAGACAAGGTGCGAAAGTTCGCGGAGGAGACCGTGCGGAAAGTTCAAGAGAAGTATGGGGCCGATATATTCGGTTTCGGCGAAGTGATGCACCGCTCGCATCCTCGTTATTGGAAGAAGGCGAGCAAAGATTGGGAACATATTTTCCGCGAACTGCAGGTGAACGTAACCGTCGATGTCAAGATCAGGCATATCGGTACGGAAAGTCAATCGTTTATCGAACAGATCGGCAAGGAGGAGTAAGCGGATGTGGGGGATGCTTGGCATCGTCGTGGCAACGACCGCCATCGCATGGGCGGAAGTACCGGGTCTTCTGAGGAGGAAGCGGATCAAGGAGCTGTGGGCATTCAGCATAATGTTGGGTGTTGGCTTCGGATTGTGTCTGGCTTGGAGCTTTCACGTCAAATTGCCGACTCCGACCGATTGGATCAGTTTCGTATACCGCCCATTCGGGGAAGCGATGAATCGTTGGCTCAAGTAAGGAACGGAAAGAGAGGTGACGTCGGATATGAAGCAATCGTTCAGCTCAGACGGCAAAATCAGCACAAGCCAGTTCACCTGCCTCGTCTCGATATATATGGTTGGAAGCGCGATACTTATGATGCCGTCTATTCTTGCGTCTGGTGCAAAGCAGGATGCCTGGATCGCCGCGCTGCTCGGGATCGGTTGCACATTGTTATGGCTGCCTTGTTACGTCAAACTGGGTACCGCGTTTCCGCACTTGACGGTGATCGGCATCATCGAAAACTTGCTCGGCAGATGGCTGGGTTTGATCGTATCCATGCTGTTCATCGGGTTCCCTCTAATGATCGCTTCCCTGACATTGCGGAATATCGGCGACTTCCTTGCGACTCAAGTGTTGGACGAGACACCTATGGAAGCCATTCACTTCTTGTTTCTGACAATCGTCATTATGGGCGTCTATGCGGGGGTGGAGACGATCGCGAGATCCGCGGAAGTGTTCTTCCCTTGGATCGTGGCGTTATTTGTCATTATGTTGGCGCTGCTCAGCCCGACCTTCCATATGGACAACCTGCGTCCGGTGCTCGGCGACGGCTTTGCTCCGATCGTTCGGGCGGCTATCCCCTTCCTTGGATTCCCGCTGGCTGAACCGTTCGTGCTGCTCATGCTATTCCCTTCCGTGAATCGGGGAGAGCGAGCGGGCAAAGCCTTAGTCGCGGGTATCATGTTCGGCGGTGGATGCCTCTTCATTATGACGCTGGCGGCTATATTGACGTTGGGAGCCGATAAGACGGCGACTTTGCAGTTTTCGAGCTATTTTCTTGCACAAACGATTAGCATTGGCAGCTTTCTGGAGCGAATTGAAATCATAATGGCGATAATCTGGTTTATTACGATCTATTATCGGCTGACCATTCTTTTTTACGCCATTACGAAAGGTTTTTCCCAAATGCTGAAATTCGACGAGCATCGATTTCTGGCGATGCCGATCGGTCTCATTGTATTCGCTTTGTCCATACTGCTTATTCCAAATACGACTGCGTTACTAGCGTTTAATACACTCGCATGGCCATATTACGCGATGACGATGGGCATTGCGCTTCCGTTGTTCCTGCTCGTGATTGGATGGAGGAAAATCGGCCATGCCGGACAAAGAAATCATTAGCCCAAGGCAGCTTGCGATTTTGACTTTTATGATGACGGTCGGTCCTACGATTCTCGTAGCCCCAGCGTTGATGGCTTCCATCGTGAGACAGGACGGATGGATCGCTACGATCTGCGCGATCTGCCTGCAGCTTCTGTCCGTTCTCCTGTACGCGGCGCTCGGCGACCGTTACCCCGACCATTCAATCGTCGAGTACATCGAGATCATTTTAGGCAAATGGACGGGAAAAGCGATAGCGCTGCTGTACGTCCTATTTTGCATCCTTACGGTGGGGTATATCGTTCGGTTTTTCGGGGATTTCATGGCGGTGCAGGTGATGCCCGAAACACCGATCTTCGCGGTGCTGGTGTTATTCATGGTCACTGTCGTCGTTGCGGTACACCTAGGATTGGAGGTATTCGCCCGAGCAGCTGAAGTGTTCTTTCCCTACATCTGTGCTTTATTTGTCGTGCTGGTGGTGTTCTCGATTCCGAAAGCGGACCTGAGCAGCCTTCAACCGGTGTTGGAAAGCGGAATAAAACCGATGTTTCTAGCTTCAATCAATTTTTTCAGTTTGCAGGAAACAGTTATTTTGCTGGCGTTGTATCCACGCGTGAATCAAGTCGGCAAGTCGCGTAATGCGATGATCATGGGCGTGTTGGCTGGGGGCGTCGTATTGATATTAACGACGCTGATGGTGTTGCTCGTCCTTGGAGCGGACATGACTGCGCGAAACATCTATCCGAGTTATCGGCTGGCTCAAATGATTAGTATCGGCAAATTCTTGCAGCGGGTAGAAGCGATTCTGGCGATAATTTGGTTTATGACGATTTTCTTTAAGGTCGTCATATGTTTCTATGCGGCCGTTACAGGTTTATCGAAAACGATCGGCTTGCGGGAGTACAAACCGTTTGCTCTTCCGTTAGGCGTGATCTCCGTCATCCTCGCCATGGTTGTATACGACAACAGCGTCAAGGAGGCAGATTTGATTCAGAACATTTGGCCGGGTTACGCATTAACTTTTCTGCTCGTAGTGCCGTTGATACTGCTTGCGGTCGACTTTATGCGAAAGAAAGCAAAATGAATCCTCTTATCGACACACCACTATAACTCAAATTGCTAGGTTATGATCGTTCCCATCTTGTCCCAGTCGAATAAACTATTAAAAAAGACTGGCAATGGGGAGGGACGGTAGATGCAAACGCAAGTCGGCATAGTTTGCGCGCTGTTCGGCGCGGCGATCTCTTTTTCGTTCGGAACGTGGACGGAGTCGTTAACTTTTCTGCTCGTATTGATGGCCATCGACTATTTTACGGGTGTTTCGGCCGCAATCAAGGAAGGGACAGGATTAAACAGCAACTTCGGATTTTGGGGATTGTTGAAAAAAGCGATGATTATGCTCGTCATGCTCATTGCCCACCGGCTGGACTTGCTTCTCGGCATAGACGCGGTGATGGGCAGCGCCGTCTTTTTCTACATCGCCAACGAGTTGTTGTCGATTATCGAAAATTACGGCCGCATAGGGTTGCCGCTTCCCGATAGGCTCAAACAAATCGTTGCCGTTCTAAGAGCGCGTGCAGGCGAGAACGCGGAGGAGCCAAAGCCTAACGATCAACAACCGGACGATAAGCCGGAACAACCTGGGGGGAAATGACGACGTATTCATTGGACGTTCGAAGCCGACAATAATAATTAGCGCACGTTGTTCATCAAATTGTCAAAAGTATAAAAAGTGGAACATTCTATGTCGACAAGTGCTTGAGTTAAAGCGCCTGTATTAGGTACAATAAGTGTTAGACAATTTGGAGGAAGCAGGGGAGCAAACGATGCATAAATGGCTGATGTCCGCTTTGGTTACGATCGCGTGCGCAATGGGTGTATACCTTCTTGCTACCGGCCTGCCGGCGAAACCGAAAGACGAAGCGTCCGACCTTAAAGAAGGACAAGAGTTGCTGAGAATCAAAGCGACAAACTATGAATTCGACGAGAAAGAATATCACGTGAAAGCGGGAACGAACTACAAAATCAAGTTCTCCAACACGCTTGGCAACCACGGCGTTGAAGTCGTCGGTCTGGGCATTGAGATGAGCAAAGACGCTCCTGAACTGGAATTCACGTTCGACAAGCCGGGCACTTATGAACTGCACTGTTCGATCATGTGCGGATCGGGTCACGGAACGATGAAGTCGAAGATCATCGTCGAGTAAAACAGTTACGAGCAACGAACGGAAAAAGGAGCCGCGAGGGCTCCTTTTTTCCAAATGCGGAAGTTTAAAACATAGTACGACGTTACGTTCTCCGCCTCGCACGCGTTCGATAAATGGCTTGGTCGCCTAAGTAACCGATAAGCAGCCAACTGAGCACGGTCAGTGCGTACATAAGCCAGACGCTAACGTTGTGCATATCGGTAAACAATTCGACGAGCCACATCGGCACGCTGAACATCATCAGAAACAGGTTGTGCGGATCATACCCGCTCGCGTTAAACAAACATAAGGCTAGGCCGATAGCGGCGCAGGCCCAGGTCATCGTATACCGCATGGTCGCCTGGAGGTCTCCCTTCGCGATGAGCTTGCTGTCCTCCGTAGTATGCGCCCTTGCGCACACCCTCATAAGAAGAAAGGAATGGGAAACATGATTACTCATATCGTCCTTTTCAAGTTAAAAGACAGGAGCCCGGAAAGCGTGGAAAGAACCGCGCAAGTGCTTCGCAACATGGAGGGCAAGATCGACGTGCTGCGCCATCTGGAAGTCGGCGTCGACGTTCTCCACACCGAACGTTCTTACGACATCGCGTTGTATACGAAATTCGACTCGATGGAAGACTTGCAAACGTATCAAGTGCATCCTGAGCACCAAAAAGTGATCGCGCACATGAACGAACATCGCGAATCTTCGGTTAGCGCGGATTACGAGAGCTGATCATGAAATCGTTATTGCCGCTCGTCGAGAAAGATCCGATGAACATGGGCGACGTCTATCAAATGATGACGTACGTCGTGCTCATTCTGATTAGTTGCGTTGTTATGATTGTATGGTTAAAGCGCAGAGGAAGGCGCAAAAAAAATCGGTAAAGGGGACCGGCGCGAATGTACGACGTGAACGTAGCGTTCATTCGCTCCAGATTGGCCTGTTTGCCGGAGATCGCCCAAGCGCTCTCTGCGGCGACGGTCGCGTGGAGCGGCGGATTGATCGAAGGTTTGGCACAGGAGAGGGCGCTTCATTTGGCGGCGGAAGTCGCAACAGATGTCGGGCACGCGTTGATCGACGGGTTTATTATGAGGGACGCGAGCAGCTACGAAGATATTATCGATATTATTGCTGAAGAAGGTGTCGTGTCTGACGAAGTGGCGGCATCGCTCAGAAGCGTCGTTCTGCTTCGCAAGAAACTCGTGCAAGAGTACGATACGTGGCCGCGAGCCGAATTGCACCCGCTAACGGCGGAACTCCCGCGCGCGCTGATGGGTTTCTCCGATCAAGTCGATGATTATTTGCGACGAGAGTTGATTTAACGGCGTGATTCTGCCACGATCCTCCGATTTACGAAGAGGGCAGATTCGGCTACAATGATTGCAAGAGGAGGGGATGCCATGCAGCCGAGGGAAGAGCGGTCGACGAGGCACCAGTTGCTTCAATTGCTTAAGACGCAAGGAAACAGCAGCTGTATCGGAGATTTGTCCAAAGCGCTAGGCATCACCGAGATGGCTGTCAGAAGGCACGTTCAATCACTTGAGAAAGACCGGCTTATTCGCTCCGAGCTTGTTCGCCAGGCGATGGGGCGTCCGATGTACCGTTATTCGCTGACGAAGGAAGCCGATGAGTTGTTTCCGAAAAACTATCCTCAATTGACGCTGGACTTGCTTGAAGAGATTGAGGAGCAGGATGACGGCGAAGCGATGATCGAACGGCTGTTTCAGGGCAGAAGAGACAAGTTAGAATCACGTTACCGGGACCGGATGGCGGAATTGCCGCTTGCGGAACGGGTAGCCGAACTGAGCGCGATTCAGAACGGCGGAGGGTATATGACGGAGTGGGAAACGCTGTCCGAAGAAGGATCGTTCGTGCTGCGCGAATATAATTGCCCGATCGCCAAAGTGGCGGGCAAGTACCGGGAAGCTTGCCGGTGCGAGCAACAATTGTTCGAACGACTGCTTGACGCGGACGTTGAACGGACGGAATGTTTGGCGGATGGAGAGTATCGCTGTTCCTACGCTATTCGCCCGAGAACGGACGCCATAACGACATCTTAGAACGGTTTGGCCGCATTTGCGGCTGACCGTTTTTTTATTTATTTGCGTTGTCCACTGTGTCAAGACGAGCCCAAACTTCTTATACTGTCGTAGGCCGCATGGGCATTCGCCCGGTTCGACTATCGGCAGGAGGGATCGCGAATGGCATGGGAGCTTGCAGGGTATGCTATCGCCGTTGCTATGACGACGATCGCAATTGCGATCGCGCTTGTCATCGCGAAGGCAGTTCGGTCGCTTTCGAGATTGGACGCTTGTCTGGTTCGCGTAAGCCAAGAGGCGGAATCGTCGCTTCGGCAATGCAGACAATTGGCTGAAGAAGCCGAGGATGTCTTGCGTGAATCGAGACGAGGGGTGCAAAGCTTCGCGACGTTCGCGGAGGGGGCGCGGGCGATTGGCGAAGCAGCGAAGACGGCAGCGCGTTCCGCGACGGAAGTCGTAGAGCTGTACCGGGATTGCCTAGTTTCGCCTTTCCAAGCCGCGTCGCCATCCCTTGAAGCCGATGAAGGTCCGGTTTCGGAGTTGAAGGAACTGGGCCACAAGCTATGGACGTTGTGGCGCCGTCGAACGGACGGCGGAGAGACGTCAGGAAGCAAGTCGAATTCGGGAACGAGTGCGGAAAGATCAGAGGGAGAGTGACAATCATGTCCAAAAAAGCGTTTTTGTTAGGTACGTTGACGGGAGCCATCACAGGGGCGGTTGCTGCGCTGCTGTTCGCTCCGAAGTCCGGCAGAGAACTGCGAGGGGACATTGCTGATACAGCTCATAAGGTAGGGGAAAAGACGGCAGACATTGGCCGCCAAGCGGGCTCTGCTGTGCAATCTCTGGCGCAGCGTACATCGGGTTTCGTACGAGACCTGCGCTCGCGCGGGCAAGCATCTGACTCTTCCGCTGCTGTGGAAGTTGCAGCAGCGTCTGAGGAGCTGACTGACGAAGTGACGACAGACGCAGCGTTGGAAGAGGAAATCGTCGACCGCTAAAATGCAGGCGGCATAAGAGCTGAGTTGTCTCCCGGAAATACTCGCTTGATACCGAAGAACCTCAATTTCCGCTGTAATGCGGAGGCTGAGGTTCTTTTGCAAAAGTTGTTGCGCAAGCGATAGTCGTTGATCAATCCGACGTTGATCAATCCCCTATGCCCAAAATCCCCTTCACTCAGGAAACCTTGCAGTTGTAGTGGAGTTAAAATCTCCTATGGCCAATATCCCGCTCGCTCAGGAAATAGGAGGGGGTACGAGACATCTCGTTTAACCGGGTTGCATTCCTGAGTGAAGGGGATATTGGCGAAAGGGAAAATAGCGTATGTTTTCCTAATTGTATATGGGTATAATTGTTAAAAATGGATGAAGAGTATTGGAAACGAAGCGCAACGGACCGCGTTGTTTACCGTGGGATGGTACCTTTTGCTTCGGGCGCTCATAAGTTATGTTGTTAAAGACTTCACAACTATGAGGAAAGCGGTGTTCCCGTTGCAACAAGCGATCGCAGTCCTGGACTCCGGAGTGGGGGGGCTGACTGTCGTGAAGGAAGTGATGCGCCAGTTGCCCCATGAGAAAATCTTGTATTTCGGCGACACCGCGCGCGCGCCCTACGGCTCCAGATCCTCGGAGGAAGTCACCGCATTTACCCGCGAAATCGTCGATTACCTCATTCAGTTTCAACCGAAAATGATTGTGATTGCCTGTAATACGGCGACTGCCGTCGCGCTCGAAGATATGCGGAACCGAGCGGGCATGCCGGTTGTCGGCGTAATTAGCCCTGGAGCTCGAGCCGCGATAGGCAAGACGAGGACCGGCGTGATCGGTGTCATCGGCACGGAAGGGACGATCAAAAGCGGCGCTTACGAAGCAGCGCTCAAGAAACTGTCCTCCCGAGTGGAAATCGTCAGCAAAGCTTGTCCGACTTTCGTTCCTCTTGTGGAGGACGGTAATTTCCATTCTTCCGAGACGAAACACATCGTCAACGAAGCGCTTCATTCGCTTCGCGGATTCCCGCTCGATTGCCTCATTCTCGGTTGCACGCATTATCCATTTCTTTCCGAGGCCATCTCGGAAGCGATTGGGAAAGACGTAACCTTAATTAATTCCGCCGAAGAGACGGCGCGGGAGATCAGAGAAGTGCTGCAACAGCGCAACAATCTTGCCTGCAGCGATGATCTTCCTGTTCATCAGTTTCTGTGCAGCGGTGATCCATTGAAGTTCAAAGAAATCGCGAACGAATGGTTGGGCGATCAGATCCGATTGTCTCCGGTAGTCTGGCAAGTTCCCCGCATCGGCGTTTGAGTTGGGCCCTCGCCATCAGGCGAAGGGTCTTTTTCGCGTGAGGAGGGTCGAGCTGTCGACTTGATCTCCGTTCTACGTGTCGCGTAACGGTCATATAGCAATATAGCCCGACAACGGGTTGGAAGGAGAGCGAGAGGAATGAGCAAACGTAATGACGTAGAAATCGCTACCGACAACTTCGAGGCGGAATTGAAGCGGCTTGAGCGTTGTTATGCTTTCGTAACGACTGGAACGATCGGCCATAGTGCCACTGGCAAACCGATACCTTTTGCTAGAATCGGCGCCGGACCGTTTCGATGGCATTTCAATGGCGCATGTCACGGCAACGAGTGGATTACGACACCTTTGCTGACGAGATTCGTTGCGGAATACGCCGAAGCGATCGCGGACAACCGGCCGTTCTGGGGCAAATCGTCCGAAGATTTATTCGCCAGAAATAGCTTGTACGTCGTACCGATGCTGAATCCTGACGGCGTCGAACTCGCACGGCACGGATTGTCGCCCGACCAACCTTTCGCGGAAAAGCTGCTGCAGTGGAATAGAGGCTCGAATCGGTTCCATCGCTGGAAGGCGAACGCTCGCGGCGTTGATCTGAACGATCAGTTTCCGGCGTATTGGGAGGATGAGGTGGCGCGGCGAGGGGTTACGGCCCCGTGCGCTAGGGATTATGGAGGGCTTGGGCCGCTGTCGGAGCCTGAAGCAGCTGCGCTGGCCGCTTTCACCGAGCGCAACGACTTTCATGCGGTCATCGCTCTCCATACGCAAGGCGAAGAAATTTATTGGAATTACCGGGGAGAAGAGCCCCCTGAATCGAAAATATGGGCGGAGCGGATGGCTCAGGCGGCTGGTTATCGCGCTGTTTATTTGGAAGGAAGCGATGCGGGGTACAAAGATTGGTTCATTCATCGCTTCGGACGGCCGGGGTTTACGGTGGAGGCGGGGTGGGGGCACAATCCGCTGCCAACGAACGCTTTCGAGGAAATGTACGACGACATCGCCAGACTGCTGGCGGAAGCGCTGGACTGTTCGCCGACTTCTCCCGCGCGACGTTGATTGCCGATGCGAAAAAGGGTACGCTAATGTCATGACGACGTCGCGCTGCGGGGGGACGAACGAATGGGACGCGTATCTTTGATCACGTTTTGGAAACGAATACCGGGACGAGTCTGGCGAATATTGAAGTCGGACCGCGTCCCTTTGAGGGACAAGCTTTTGTTTATCGTACCGGTTAGCTTATATTGGATTTTTCCCGATCTGATGCCGTTTATGCCGATTGACGACGCGCTCTTTACGGCTATTGCAGCGAGTTGGTTCGTCAGAGCGATGGAACGCAAGCACGATTTGAGCGATCCGGACGACAAGCGTGGCAAAAGCGGTGTTGCGCGATAGAGGACGTTTCATTACAATGAATAAAGAACTTTAACGGGAGTGAACGTCGCATGCAATGCAAAATTACGCGCAACGCGGCCAAAGTGCTGCGTCTTGAATTGGACAAACCGGAGAACGCCGATCTGAAGTTAAAAGTGTTTATTACGCACAGTCACGGTGATCATGCTCACTATGGCATGGATTTGGCCAAGCCTACCGACAAAGACGAAGTCGTGTCGACAGACAAAGACATCGACGTCATTTTAGCTAAAGACGAGCCTTTGCTCGACGGCGTTAAAATTGATTACTTGTATTTACCGAAGGAAGGATTCGTCATTACGAATCCGAGCAAAGGCAATCATGGAGACCACTGAAGAGATCGAGCTACAGATGCCGCTGAACGACATTCGGGTGTGCGATAAGTGCAGGCACGTGCGGATGAAATCGATGCTGCCGAAGTTACGTAAAATCGCGCCGGAAGCGGATGTCAAAGTCGCATGTAAATCTTACTGCGGTCCATGCGCGAAGTATGCGTTCATTTTTATCAATGGCAGGTACGTAACGGCGCCGACGGAAGACGAAGCGATCGCGAAAGCGAGCAAGTTCGTTAAATGAACATTTGATACACGCGGTGCAATTAGAAAACAGCCCATCCGAAACTTTCGGAGGGGCTGTTTTTGCTTAGTTCGATAGGTCTATTGTTCTTCCTTCCGCAACACAGGGATCAGATCGTGCTCAATGACGCGGTCCGATACGCTTAAGTCCATCTTCGCGGACTCCGCTCCCGTCACACAAGCGGAGGAAACCGTTTTTTCTCCGCTGCCGTCTTCGGCAAGAGCGTAGCATGTACCGTTCTCGATGATTCCGTCGCTGCTTGGCACATAATAGACGCTGCCGTCGGTGAAGCCCCCGTTGCGGAAGACGACCGATTTGTTCGCCTGGGAAAGCATGCTTACACCCATTAACCGGTAAGGATCGGTCGAAATGCCAAGCAAGTGCATAATCGTCGGTGTCGTATCCATCTGTCCGACCGCTTTGTCGATGACGCTTGCGTGCTCATCTCCGGGAAGGTGAATAAGGAATGGCACTTTCCTTATGATTCGATCTTTGTCGATATCCGATATCGGATGGCCTAGAAGCGTCTCGTACTGCTCCCAATCGTATACGGAATTATCGTGATCCCCGTAGATAAGTAGTATCGTATTCTCCCATAGGTTTGCTTCTTTCAAGTTGGCGATAAGCTCGCCAACGGCCGAATCGACGTAGTGGGCCGCTTGCACGTAATCGCCGAGAATTTTACCTTGCAGGTCGCCAACCTTCAGTTCTTGATCCGAGTATGGAAGTTTGAACGGATGGTGACTGGACAGTGAGATCGTCATTGCGTAGAAAGGGTTGTTGCTCCGTTCCTTTAATTGCTCGACTGTCTGGCGGAAGAAGGAGCGGTCCCCTAACGACCAGCCTACGGGTTCGTCGATATCATAATCTTTGACCGTGTAAAATTGGTCGTAATCCATGTTGTGGTACATATTGTTGCGGTTCCAGAAACTGCCGTCGTAAGCGTGATGCACGGTCGCGTCGTAACCTTGATCTTTCAAGATCGCGGGTGCGCAATCGAATTCGTTGCCTGCAAATCGGATAAACACCGAACCTGTCGGCATCGGATGCATCGAACAGCTCGTTCCGAAGTCCGCATCGGACGTTCGGCCTTGCGCCGTCTGATGATAGAAGTTCGGGAAGTAAATGCTTTCCCCGATGAGCTTGTTCAGATTAGGCGTAATTTCCTCGCCGCCGATCGATTGGCCGATGACGAATTGCTGGAAAGCTTCCGCTTGTACAACCAACACGTTCTTACCTTTATATTCGCCGAACAGCGGCTCGCTTTCCATCTGCTTCTGCAATTTCTTGCGCGCATCGAACCAGCTTCTCGCTTCATCGATTTGTTCTTGCGGCAAACTGTCGCCGAACCAATGTTCTTTGGCATAACGGAATGCGTCGTACCCGTGGAAACCGAGCAGCCCAGTTACGTTATAGATCGGGACGTTCCACCAGTTGCCGACGAATAGTCCGCGCGCCCAGCCGTTCTTCTGCTCTTCGACAGGGTAGTAGATCAGCGCCCAGCCGACGACGAATACGAGTGTGGCCGGAACGAACTTGCGCCACCAAGTCTTGGGGCCGCGAACTTGAATGCGGGCGATTCTTGAGCCATTCTTTTTCGCAGACGAATGCCTCCAGAATACCCAGACGACAAGTGCAGCCGCAACGGGAATGTCTGCGAACAGGAACCAGTCTCCACGTTCCGTCAAACTCCAGATGCTCGCTTGCAGCTCGCCCACTTGCCCGGCTTGCAGCAGAACCGGGACGGAAATGAAATCCTTGAAATAGCGGAAATAAATCAGATCGGAGAACATGAGGAACGACAGTGCAAGATCCAAGATCGCCAAAGAGAGCGCACGGGCTCGAACGCCGAGAAAGATCGTCCAGAAGGATGCGAGCATAGCCGCTCCGTAATTGACGTACCATTTCCATTGATTCATGCCGCCGACATTAAATTGATGGTCAAGATGTTCAAGTTTGTAGGCGACTGATACGACAAGCAATGCGATACCCCATATAGGCAACGATCGCAATGCCCATACACTCCATGAGAAGACTTTGCGAGCGCCTTCGCCTAGTTGCGCGTACATGGTCGGAACTTCCTTTCTGACCGGCATATGAAGCGTCAACGCCGATCGGGCCGAAGATGATGGGAATGTAAACAAAAATTAGTATAGCTCGATTCCGAAACAGTTACAAATGATTATGTTAAAATGAAAACACGATGAAACGGAAGGGAGTGCCTGCATGGCGAACGATACGAACGACGCGGAACGTTATTTCGAGGCGTTATACAATCAAGATGAGAATCTCGCGCGAGTGGAGAAGAGCATTCGAGAAGCAGGCATGCCGGAAATTTCGGTGGCGCCGGGTTACGGCCGCCTTTTGACGCTTCTTGTTACCGCGACGGGCGCCAAATCGGTGCTTGAGATCGGCGCGCTCGGCGGCTACAGCGGGATCTGCTTGGCGAGAGGTCTGCCAACGGACGGCAAACTGGTTTCGCTTGAACTGAAGCAAGCTTACGCTGATCTGGCTTCAAATAATATGGCTCATGCCGGGTACGGTCAAATGACGCATTATATAGTAGGAGATGCTTCTGACAGCCTGCTCAAACTCCAGAATGATGGGGAGAAATTCGACTTTTTCTTTATTGATGCGGACAAGGAAAATTATCCTCGTTATTTGGAAGCGTGTATCGCATTGGCGAATGAAGGAGCGATCGTAGCGGCGGACAACACGTTGCTCAGGGGGAGAACTCTCGACGAGGCGAAGCAGGGGCCGTCGGTCATCGCGATTCGACATTTTAATGAAATGATTGCTAAAGACGAACGGTTGCAAGGCGTCCATCTGCCTGCCTATGACGGTTTAGCCATAGCGAGGATTCGTTCGAAATAATCGAACAGTTGGCAAAAACAGGAACGCACGTTTCTGTTTTTGCTTATGCATAACGAAGGTGGGAGAATTTTCTTCAATTTAGTTAGGATTGTACTAAACTTCAGTCCAACAAGACGCCAATAATTCCTTATGATGTAAAAATGATGAACGAAATTTCAAAACGCCATTTTCATTTTGAAATTCGAATCAATAATCCCGAATGTTTATACGCTTTAATTGATTTTTAAACATTTAAGTAAGCGTTTTCCGTCATTGTATGGTTACAATAGGTAACTATTGATGTTATATAACGTGACATTGGCATAAACTCTCATTGCAGAATCCGAACAATATATAGTAGTATTTCTTATGTTCCAGTTCATGATTAACTCCGTGTAAGCGAGAAAGCGCTTGAAAGGGGGAAATTGTCGAATCGGGGCATGGAAGCCGTCGACCATTCGGCTGCTTCGGGCATCATGCGAATGCATAGGAAACAAGCACCGCAGAAATGCTAGTCAGTAAAAAACGGGGAGGCAACAAAATGAAATTCAAGAAAGTGTTTACGACTGCCATGGCAGTCACGATCGCAGGCTCGATGTTAGCGGCTTGTGGCGACAAGAACAACAACAAGGGCGCAGAACCATCCGGCTCAGCGTCTCCGTCCGCGTCTGCAACGGCATCGCCAAGCGCAGGTACGGGCAGCAAGCAAGAATTGGTCATGAACTACCGTGCGGATCCGCCGGCATTGGACGTATCGATCGCGGAAAGCGCTGCATCGTTCACCATCCTTGGCGCGATCAGCGAAGGTTTGTACCGTTTGGACAAAGACATGAACCCGCAACCGGCACTTGCAGCTGAATTGCCGCAAATCTCGGCAGACGGATTAACTTATACGATCAAATTGCGTCCAGGTCTCGTATGGGCGAACGGCGAGCCATTGACCGCCAAAGACTTCGTTTACTCGTACAAAAGAACGCTCGACCCAGCAACGAAAGCTTCTTATGCATTCATCCTGACTTGGGTTAAAGGCGGTCAAGCGGTTCAAGACGCGAAAAACCCGGATGACTTGAAAAAAGCGCAAGATGCGCTCGGCGTTAAAGCGATCGACGACACGACGCTCGAAATTACGCTCGATCAGCCGCGTGCATACTTCACGGCACAGCTCGCGTTCCTGAACTACTACCCGCAAAACGAGAAGTTCGTTTCTGCGCAAGCCGACAAGTCCGGCGCGGACGCAGACAAAGTACTCGGCGCAGGTCCGTTCATCTTGACGAAATGGGACCACGAGCAACAGCTCGTACTCGAGAAAAACCCGAAATACTGGGATGCGGCGAACGTGAAGCTTGATAAAGTAACATTGAACATCGTGAAAGACCAAGGAACCGGATTGAACTTGTTCGAATCCGGCAAAACGGATTATGCCGACATCAGCGGCGACGACATGGCCAAATACGAAGGCAAATCGATCTTGCACCGCAAGAGCGAGCTCGTTACGGGTTACCTGAACTTCCAGCAAACGAAAGTTCCGGCGTTCGCGAACAAAAAGATCCGCCAAGCGATGAGCATGGCGATCGATCGCGCGCTCATTCCGCAACTCGTTCTGAAAAACGGTTCCGTGCCTGCGACCGGCTACGTGCCTAACGGCAACAGCGACGGCAACGGCCAAGAGTTCCGTAAAGTTGCCGGCGACACGGAAGTGGCGTACGACAAAGAGAAAGCGAAGCAATTGCTCGCCGAAGGTTTGGCTGAACTGGGCATGAAATCGATGCCGAAGCTCGAAATTATCGGCGACGACACGGCTAAAGGCAAACAAACGCTCGAAAACCTCGTTATCCAATGGAAAGCAAACTTGGGCATCGACGTTGTCGCAGCTCCATTGCCGCACGCAGCTCGTTTGGACAGAGAACTGAAGAAGAACTACCAAATCGTGAATACGCTTTGGGGCGCAGACTACAATGACCCGATGACTTGGCTCGATATGTATATTTCCGGTACGCCATTCAACACGCAAGACTGGAAAAACGATCAATACGACCAACTCGTCAAATCCGCGCAAAAAGAATTGGACAACGCGAAACGCGCTGACCAACTGAAACAAGCGGAGAAGATCCTCATGGACGAAGCAGCGGTATTTCCAATGTACTTCCGCTCTTCGCCGTTCCTGATCAACGACAAAGTGGATGGCTTGATTTTGCCTCCATACGGTCCTGACTTTGAACTGAAATGGACGTCGATTAAGTAATCGATCCGGCCATTCGGCACGCAACACAAACATGAAAGAGGCCGTTGCTGAACGGCTTCTTTCATGTTTGAACGCGAGCCTCAGGAAAATTATTCATTCATTTGAAAGGAGGATCCTCCGTGCTGAAGTACGTGCTGCGCCGTTTTATCTACATGATCATTACGCTTTGGGTCATTATCACGGCTACGTTCTTTCTCATGAAATTGCTGCCCGGAAATCCTTTTGGCGAGGCGGCCGCGAAAATGCCCCCCGAGAATCTGGCGATCTTGAAGGCGCAGTATGGGTTAGATAAGCCGGAATGGCAACAATATTTGAAATATTTAGGCAATGTCGCAGTAGGAGATCTTGGCGTATCGTACCAATTCCCTACGCGGACTGTCGTCAGCGTAATTAAACAATCGTTCCCGGCCTCCCTTGAGCTCGGTATCGAGTCGTTAATTATCGCTGTTATTTTCGGAATTACGCTTGGTATCATTGCTGCGCTGAGACATAACAAATGGCAGGATTATTCCGCCATGTTCATCGCTTTGATAGGCATATCCGTACCTTCTTTCGTTGTTGCGCCGCTTTTGTCTTTGTACGTAGGGAATAGATGGGGGATTCTTCCTCCAGGTTTGTGGGAAGGACCCGAAAACCGCATTTTGCCGGCGATCGCTCTTGCTTTCGGCACGATTGCAATTTTGGCGAGGATGATGCGCGCTTCTATGCTGGAAGTGTCCAGCCTCGACTATATTAAAACGGCGAAATCCAAAGGTTTACCAACAAGCAAAATCGTTATCGGACACATGCTCCGTAATGCGATATTACCTGTTGTAACGATTCTCGGACCGATCGCGGTTAACGTCATTACCGGTACGCTGATCGTCGAGAGCGTATTCGTTATTCCGGGGCTCGGCTATCAGTTCGTGAGTTCGATTACGACGCTCGATTACACGATGATTACGGGTTTAACGATCTTCTATGCGGCAATCCTCATTGTCGTCATGTTCCTAACCGATATTGCTTACGGCATCATCGATCCACGAATTCGCATGTCGGGGAGGAGGTAAACGATGGAATCGATTTCGAAAGACATGTTTCAACCGGCTCAGAAAACGACAAACGCGGACGCCATCGTTCGTCCTTCCCTTACGTATTGGCAGGACGCTTGGCGGCGTTTGAGAACTAATAAAATGGCAATGGGCGGTTTGTTCGTCCTTATCGTGATCGCGTTGCTTGCGATCATTGCGCCGATGATTAGCAAACACACCATTTATGAAATTAATTTGGAAGCCGTAAACAAGAAACCGTCCTGGGCGCATCTGTTCGGTACGGACGACTTCGGACGCGACCAATGGACGCGCGTATGGCTCGGTACGCGAATTTCATTGTTTATCGGTCTCGTCGCGGCTACGCTTGATCTTGTGATCGGCGTGTTGTACGGCGGCATATCCGCTTACTTCGGAGGCAAAGTCGATACGGTGATGCAACGGATTATCGAAATTATTTATTCGGTTCCGCTGCTCCTCCTGGCGATTATTCTGATCGTATTTATGGGGCCTGGCATCAAGTCGATTATTATCGCTTACGCGTTGACCGGTTGGGTCGGGATGGCGCGTCTCGTGCGGGGACAATTGCTGCTCGTTAAGGAGCAGGAATTCGTGCTTGCGGCTCGTACGCTCGGCGCCAAGCCGTGGAGAATTATTATGCAGCACTTGATTCCGAACGTTATCGGCCTCGTCATCGTGCAGATCACGTTTATCGTCCCGACAGCGATTTTCTTCGAATCGTTCCTCAGCTTTATCGGCGTCGGCATCCGTCCGCCAATGGCCTCGCTCGGCAGCCTGATTAACGACGGCGCGAAAGCGATGCGGAACTACTCGTTTATGCTGATTTATCCGACGATCGTTTTCAGTTTGATTCTTCTCAGCTTTAACGTCGTCGGCGACGGATTGCGCGATGCGCTTGATCCGAAAATGAGAAAATAAGGAGGAGAGCCGAATGGGAAAACCGATACTCGAAGTGAACAATTTGCGCGTATCGTTCAAGATGTTTGCCGGCGAAGTGCAAGCGGTCCGCGGCGTCTCCTTTACGGTAAATAAAGGGGAAGTGCTCGCGATCGTCGGCGAGTCCGGCTGCGGCAAGTCGGTTACGGCCCAGTCGATCATGAGGCTGATTCCGTCCCCGCCCAGCGTGATCAAGAAAGGCTCATCGATATTGTTCGATGGCCAGACCGAGATCGTCAAATTGACGGAATCGCAAATGGAAAACGTACGCGGCAACGACATCGGAATGATTTTCCAAGATCCAATGACATCGCTCAATCCGACGATGACAATCGGTTCGCAAATTACGGAAGGCATTCTGAAGCATACGAAAGCAACGAAAGCGGAAGCGATGCAGCGCGCTGCCGAACTGCTCACGCTTGTCGGCATGTCGAATGCGCAGGAACGTCTGCTCCAATACCCGCACGAGCTGTCCGGGGGTATGCGCCAACGCGTCATGATCGCGCTGTCGCTTGCCTGCAACCCGAAATTGCTTATCGCGGATGAGCCAACGACGGCTCTCGATGTCACGATTCAAGCGCAGATTATCGATTTGATGCGCGACATTCAGAAAAAGACGGACACGTCGATTATTCTGATTACGCACGATCTCGGAGTTGTTGCCGAGATGGCGCATAAAGTTATCGTAATGTACGCTGGCAAAGTCGTCGAAAGAGGCACGCTGCAAGATATTTTCTACGATCCGAAACATCCGTACACGTGGGGGCTGCTTCGTTCTGTCCCCCGTCTCGATAGCAATAAAGAAAACGAACTCGTATCCATTCCGGGATCGCCGCCGGACTTGTATGCGCCTCCGGTCGGCTGCGCCTTCGCGGCACGCTGCCCTTATGCGATGAAAGTCTGCCAGGAGATCGATCCCGAGCACTTCGACGTCGGCGAAGGACATACTGCGGCTTGCTGGTTGAACCACAAAGACGCTCCGCAGGTGGAACTGCCGGTCGGCATTGGGAGGGGAGCGCATGGCTGAGAATCACATTCTCGAAGTTAAAAATTTGCAGAAGCATTTTAATCTGAGCGGCGGCCGCGTGTTGAAAGCCGTTGACGGTTTGAACTTCTCAATCAAGCGCGGTGAAACGTTCGGTCTGGTCGGCGAATCCGGTTGCGGCAAGTCGACCACGGGCAGAACGATTATCCGATTGTACGAAGCGACCGGCGGACAAGTTTTGTTTAACGGCGAAGACGTGCAGAAGATGAAGGGCGATAAGCGGATGAAGTTCAACCGCGACATGCAGATGGTGTTCCAAGACCCATACGCTTCGCTTAACCCGCGGATGACCGTCGGCAAAATTATTGCCGAAGGCATCGAGATTCACGGTTTGTACAGCGGCAAGGAGAAAAAGGAACGGGTCAACCAACTGCTTAGAGACGTCGGCTTGCGGGAAGAGCACGCGGAACGTTTCCCGCATGAGTTCTCGGGCGGTCAACGCCAGCGGATCGGCATCGCTCGCGCGCTCGCGATCGAGCCGCAGTTCATTATCGCGGACGAACCGATCTCGGCGCTTGACGTATCCGTACAGGCACAGGTTGTCAACCTGTTCAAGAAGCTGCAAAAAGATCGCGGTTTGACGTACTTGTTCATCGCCCATGACCTTGCAATGGTCAAACACATTTCCGACCGGATCGGCGTTATGTACTTGGGCAAGCTCGTCGAGGTGGCGACATCCGACAAGTTGAACGCCAAACCGTTGCATCCGTATACGCAATCGTTGTTGTCTGCGATTCCGGTGCCTGACCCGGAAGTACAGAAGCAGCGTCAACGGATCATTCTGCAAGGCGAAATTCCGAGCCCGCTGAATCCGCCAAGCGGCTGCCCGTTCCGTACGCGCTGCCCGCACGCCATGCCGCAGTGCGCGGAGACGATGCCTCCGTTTAAGGAAGTCGAGCCGGGCCACTTCGCGGCTTGTCACTTGCTCTAATTTATGCGAATAAAACAGCCTTCCCTTGATCGATTGCGATCGCGGGAAGGCTGTTTAAATTGTCGGCAAAAGGCAGGTTAAGTCGTCGTCTTCGGATACAGCCGCTCGCGGCCGCCCATGTACGGCCGGAGCGCTACGGGAATGTAGATGCTGCCGTCCTCGGCTTGATGGTTCTCCAGCAGCGGAATGAGGATGCGGGGACTGGCGACGGCCGTGTTATTCAACGTATGGCAGAACCGCATATGGCCTTCGGCGTCCCTGTAACGGATGTTCGAACGCCTTGCCTGAAAGTCGTGCAAGTTCGACGACGAATGGGTTTCTCCGTAGGCGCCGCGGCTCGGCATCCACGTCTCGATGTCGTATTGCTTATACGTCTTCTGCGACATGTCTCCCGTACAGACGGCCATGACGCGGTAAGGCAACTCAAGCAGTTGCAGCAGCGCCTCCGCGTGACCGGTTATTTCGTGAAGCAGCTGGTCGGATAGCTCGGCATCCGCTTCGCATAAGACGACTTGCTCGACTTTGGCGAACTGATGGACACGGTATAAGCCCTGCACATCCCGGCCGGTCGAACCGACTTCGCTACGGAAACAGGTCGAGGCGGCGGCGAGTTTGATCGGCTGAGAGACGTCGATCGTTTCGTTGGCGTAAAATGACACGAGCGGAACTTCCGACGTACCAATGAGCGCTTTGTTCTCGCTCTCGATCCGGTACACCTGGTCTTCTCCGAGCGGGAAGAAGCCGGTATGCTCCAGCGTTTCCGGCCGGACCATAAGCGGCACGTCCAGCGGCTCGAACCCGGCTTCGACGAGGCGGTCGAGCGCGAGTTGCTGTACAGCCCGGTGAAGCAGCGCGCCGTCTCCTGTTAAATAGTAATTACGCGTTCCGGCCGTTTTGACGCCTCTGGCGATATCGAACAGGCGATGTAGGCGGCCAAGTTCGACGTGATCACGCAGCGGAAACTCGGCTTGCTGCGGCTCGCCGACACGCTTCATTTCAACATTGTCGTCGTCCGATTGTCCGATCGGCGTATCCGGCGAGACGTCGTTCGGCACGAGCCTCATTAGCGCGGCGTAGCGGCGATCCGCTTCGGCCAGATCCTGCTCCAGCACGACAAGCTGCGCATTGATGCCCGCGACTTCTTCTTTCATCTCTGAGACGCGCATGAACTGCCCGCGGCTCACATTTCGACCGATCTGCTGCGACAACTGGTTGCGCGAAGCCCGTAGCTGATCAACTTCGGTCGATATTTTGCGTTTCGTCACATCGCAATCAAGCAGTTCGTCCACGGATAGCTCGATTTTTTTCCATTTTGCCACTTCGCGCACGCGCTCGGCGTTTTCTCTAATCCATCTGATGTCCAACATGCTGCCGCTCTCCTTTTTGCATAACCGGATAAAAACGCAAAAAACGCCCTCGTCTTCATGGGACGAGGAGCGTTTCATACTCGCGGTGCCACCCAAATTGACCGAACGAAGCAAACTCGATCCCCGACGTATTCTGACGTAGGAGAAGCTTTGCGTGCGTCCGATCCTCTTTCGCTCCGCTGTAACGTGCGGACGACGGTTAACTTAGGCGGCGCGGCGGTTGTCGCGATCCGGCTTGACGAGAACGCCTCCGAGTTGGATGCTCTTCATAGGCATATTGTCGATCATTCGATTTGTTGTAGTATAGCGCATGCAGATGGCGATTGACAAGAGGGGCGGGTATAAGCTAAAGTGATTCAAACGATACTGTATACGTTAGCGATGATGGGAAACAGTAGTTTTCGCGGTCAGCGTTCCAGAAAGCCGGCGGTCGATGCAAGCCGGTACGCGCGCGAAGGACGAAATACGTCCCGGAGCATTTTTCTGCCGAAACCGCGGCGCCGCGGAAGGGGAAAACGGAAGCCGACCGTTATCCGGCGAGAGTGGAGCTTGCGAACGGCATGCTCAACCAGGGTGGTACCGCGATGACTCGTCCCTGTCTTCGGACAGATCGGGTCTTTTTTGCGTCTGGCGGAAGTCATATACGGATTAACGATAAGGAGCGATTGCTATGACAACGGGGAACGGCAAGATTAACGTAGATGTATTAGAAGAATTGGAATACAGAGGTCTGATCCAGCAAGTTACGCATCGCGAAGAGTTGCAGAAAAAGCTCGACAGCGAAGCGGTCAAGTTGTACTGCGGCTTCGATCCGACGGCTGACAGCTTGCATATTGGGCATTTGCTGCCGATTTTGATTTTGCGCCATTTCCAACGTGCGGGCCATCGCCCGATTGCGCTTGTCGGCGGCGGCACGGGGCTAATCGGCGATCCGAGCGGTCGGACAACGGAACGCTCGCTCAACTCCGACGACACTGTCGCGGCATGGACGAACGCGCTGAAAGGGCAACTGTCGCGTTTCCTCGAGTTCAGCGAGGAGAGCGGCGCGAAGCTCGTCAGCAACTACGAGTGGCTCGGACCGATGGATATTATTACGTTCCTGCGCGACATCGGCAAAAACTTTACAGTTAACTACATGCTGGCCAAAGACTCCGTCGACTCGCGCCTTGCGAACGGCATCTCGTTCACGGAGTTTAGCTACATGATTTTGCAGTCCTACGATTTCTACAAGCTGCACACGGATCACGGCTGTTCCTTGCAGATCGGCGGCAGCGACCAGTGGGGCAACATTACGGCAGGGCTTGACCTGATCGGCAAAATGGGCGGAGGAGAAGCGTTCGGCTTGACCGTTCCGCTCGTGACGAAGAGCGATGGCAAGAAGTTCGGCAAGTCCGAGTCCGGCGCCGTATGGCTAGATCGGAGCAAAACGTCGGTGTACGCGTTCTACCAGTTCTGGATCAACACGGACGACAACGACGTCATCAAGTTCCTGAAATACTTCACTTTCCTGAGTCGCGAGCACATCGCAGAGCTGGAACAAGCATTGGCCGAACGTCCGGAGAAAAGAGAAGCGCAGCGCGAGCTCGCCCGAGACGTGACGCGACTCGTTCACGGCGAAGAGGCGCTCGTCAGCGCCGAGAAAATCACGCAGGCGCTGTTCTCCGGCGATGTGACGCAACTGAGCGAAGACGAGCTCGTTGAAGCGCTTCGCGACATGCCGACGACGGTTGTTACGGGCGAATCGGAGACGCCGCTGCTCGATTTGCTCATTACGGCGCAAGCTGCACCGTCCAGACGTCAAGGGCGTCAGGACATCGAAAGCGGCGCCGTGTACGTGAACGGCGAGCGCCAGACGGCGGTTGACCTCGTGCTGACGCCGGAACACCGGCTGCATGGCAAATACGTCGTGCTGCGTAGAGGGAAGAAAAATTACTTCCTCGTGAAGTTCGAGTAGACGCTATTGCGAGACAAAAAGCAGGGAACGGATTCAGGTGCGCTATGGCGTCGCTTGAACACGCTCCCTGCTTCTTTTATGTGAGCGCACATATTTTCGCTATGGCCAATATCCCTTTCACTCAGGAATGTGAGGGGAGATGGCTGATGAAAATCATGATTCAACGAGGCCTATCCGCTTCTATCTGGAGTTGCAAAATGCAACGGTAGCGCTAGGGAGGCTGACACTTTCGCTCTCGATTCCTGTGACGTTACCTGAGCGACGGGGATATTGGCGAGAAGGGCGAGAAACGTTTATCACGCGTGCCCAAGCAGCTACGTTTTCGAACCCGCAGCCGACGACCGTCCCACCCGCAATGCCCAAGTCGCCCAAGCGCATGTGGCGAACAAGAGAATACCTGAATATATGAACAGTCCTTCGATGCCGATCGAACCCGACAAGGCGCCGCCGACGACAGGACCGAGCATGTTGCCGAGGGCGAGCGCACTGCTGTTGAAGCCGAACGATCGACCGACCATATCGTCTGGCGTATGTTTGCGAATGAGGGAGTTGACGGTCGGGATCAGCCCGCCCATGAAGCAGCCGAGCAGGAAGCGAAAGGTGAGCAGCTGGGCGACCGATCCGACGAATGCTTGCGGGATCAGCATAACCCCCGCACCGGCGAGCGAGACCAGCAAGATGCGCGATGAGCCGATTTTGTCGCTTAACTTGCCGAGCAGAGGCGCGCACACCATGTTGGATAAACCGGTGACCGAGCCGACGAAGCCGGCGTAGAATGCCAAATTGGCCGTCGTGCCATGCAGTTTCTCGACGTACAGTGGCATAAGCGGCATCGGACTAAGCATCGCGAACTGGATCAGGAAAGTGACTGAGAGAAGCGCGGGAAGCTGGCGAATGACGAGCAGATCGCGCAACCCTTTAATAAGGCCCGCTTGCTTTTTCAAAGCTGCGGCGGAGCGATCGAAATTCTCGCGGACAAGCAGCCACGAGATGGCTGACGCAAGGAACAACAACGCGCCGGTGATGTAGAAAATCGGACGAAACCCGACCGAATCGGCTAGCAGTCCGCCGAAGAACGGTCCGAGTATCGCACCAGCTGTGCCGCCCGACTGCAGCGTGCCCATCGCAAAGCCGATCCGTTGCTTCGGAGTTGTCGCCGATACGAGCGATACGGCGGCGGGCGTGAATCCGGCGACAACGCCATTCAGCATCCGGAGCGCGAGCAGGTGCCACGGCTCTGTCGCGAAGCCCATTAGCGTCGTAATGATCGCCATGCCGAAGCCGGAGCGTAGCAGCATCATTTTACGGCCGTATTTATCCGAAAGTTTGCCCCACAACGGTTGAAAAAGAAATGAAGTCACGAAATTCGCGGCGAAAATCAACCCGGCCCACACGCCGACTTCATGCTCGTCCGTCAAGTCGAAGTCTTGTTTCAAGTAGAGAGAGAGGAAAGGCACGATCATCGTCATACCCGCCATGACGAGGAAGTTGCCGCCCATTAGAATGGTAAGGTTTGTTTTCCAGCGTTGACGTTCCATATTTGATCGTTGCTCCTCCCGCGATACGACGTTGTCCTTTTATGTTATACCCGCCAAGCGTATTGTCAAACTATTGTCATACTAGAAGGGCCTCCCGAGGTTGTTCGAGCGGCGCAAAAGGGGCATAATGAAAGCAATGAAAGCCAATCCGTTACATAAATGAGGCTGCGAAAAATGATAGAAAACGATTTGTTCCTGCGAGCGTGCCGAGGGGAAGCGACAGAGCGTGTTCCAGTCTGGTATATGCGCCAAGCGGGTCGGTACGATCCGGATTACCGTAAAATCAAAGAAAAATATTCTTTGCTTGAAATATGCAAACAGCCCGAGCTCGCCGCTGAAGTGACGATGATGCCGGTGCATAAGCTCGGCGTGGATGCTGCGATATTGTATTCGGACATTATGAATCCGGTCGCGTCAATCGGAATCGATTTCGACATTGTGAAAGACATCGGACCGGTCATTCATAACCCGGTTCGCAGCGCTCAAGACGTCGAGCGGCTGACTCCGATCGAAGTCGAACGCGATTTGTCGCATGTCATCGAGACAATCCGTCATCTTGACAGGGAGCTAAAAGTGCCGCTCATCACTTTCGCCGGAGCGCCGTTTACGCTGGCGAGTTATATTATTGAAGGAAGGCCTTCCAAGTCATACATCCGGACGAAAACGCTTATGTACAGCGAACCGGCCATCTGGCATAGTCTCATGGGCAAGCTCGCTGATATGGCTGCCTCTTATTTGCGCGCACATATCGCAGCGGGAGCGAAAGCGGTGCAGCTCTTCGACAGTTGGGTCGGTGCGCTTGCTCCGCACGATTTCAGAACGTTCGTGCTTCCGCACGTCGAGAGTATTTTTGCGAAGCTGAGCGATCTTGATGCGCCGAAAATTTATTTCCCTGGCGTAAGCTCCGGAGAGTTGCTTCCGCATTTGACTGAATTGCAAGCGAATGTCGTCGGTCTCGACTGGCGTGTCTCTCCGTCCGAAGGCAGAAGAAGAACGGGCGGCAAATTTGCGGTGCAAGGCAATCTTGACCCCTACGTGCTGACCGCTCCGCAAGAGGTCATTCACGAGCACGCGCGTCGTATTCTCGACGAAGGAATGCAGCAACCTGGATTTATTTTTAACTTGGGACACGGTTTGTACCCGGAGGCATCGCTGGAAAAATTAAAAGTATTGACCGACTATGTTCATGAGTATAGTGCAGATCGTATGGCTACGGGGGTGCAGGGATGAGCGGAACAACGCAAAAACCGACGGGCGCACAAAAGCCGACAGGCGTGTTAGTGATGTCGTACGGAACGCCGGAAAGTCTCGAAGGCGTGGAAGCTTACTATACGCACATTCGTAGGGGGAATCCACCGACAGCGGAGCAACTTGAAGACTTGACGGATCGTTACAAGACGATCGTTGGCGGCGTATTCCCGCTGCGCGAAAATACGAATCGGCAAGTCGAGGCCTTGCAACTTACGCTGGACAGCATCGCGGGCGAAGGCAAATATGTGTGTTACCAAGGCTTGAAACATGCCGCTCCTTATATCGAGGATGGCGTGGCGGCGATGGCTGCGGACGGCATTAAAGAAGTGGTCGGCATAGTGCTTACGCCGCAATATTCCGCCATGAGCGTCGGCGGATATATGAAACGCGCGCAAGAGGAAGCGGACAAGCGGGGCATCTCATTCGTCGCGGTTAAAGAGTATCATTTGCACCCCGAGTTGATTGACGCTTTGAGCAAGCGCGTACAGGAAGGATTGTCCCGGTTCGAGGACGGGGCAGGCGCGAATATGCTTGTTTTGTTCAGCGCGCACAGCCTGCCGGCCAAGGTGCTGGAAATGAAAGATCCGTATCAGGACCAATTGCTTGCGACTTCGGCTGCGGTTGCTGCTGCCGCAGGCGTGCAAAATTGGCAATTCACGTGGCAGAGCGCGGGACAGACCGGCCAGCCGTGGCTTGGACCGGATATTCTCGAGACGTTGGAGAAGCTCGCTTCCGAAGGCGTGAAGCGCGTGCTTGTTACGCCGGTCGGGTTTGTGTCCGACCATCTCGAAGTGTTGTACGACATCGATATCGAAGCGCGCAAGTTCGCGGAAGAGAGAGGCATCCGTCTGGAGCGTATCCGTATGCTGAACGATGATGCGCAATATATGCTGGCGATGGCGGATACGGTCGTCAAAGCGGTGGCGAACGAGGGAGCAGACGTATGACGGCGCTCGGGTCAGTTCGCCGGGTAGCGGTGCTGGGCGGGGGTATAACCGGCCTTAGCGCCGCTTATTATTTGACGAAGCTGGCGGCGGCAAGCGGAGAGAAGCTCGAAGTTACGGTGCTGGAAGGTTCGGATCGGCTCGGAGGGCTAGTGAACACGCTGCGTAAGGATGGCTTCGTCATCGAGCGGGGACCGGATTCGTTTCTGGCCCGCAAGCAGCCGATGATCGATCTGGCGTTCGAGCTCGGACTCGAAGGCGAGCTCGTCGGCACGAACCCTGCTGCAAAGAACACGTATATTACTCTGGACGGACAACTTCTGCCGATGCCGGAAGGGATGACTTTAGGCGTACCGACCGACCGCGAGAAGTTTATGCGCACTGAGCTTGTGAGCGAGGCAGGCAAACTTCGCGCGTTTGCGGAAGCGGAATTGCCAGAGGGCGATTTGCCGGAAGACGAGCCCGTCGGCGAATTTTTAGAACGTCGCATGGGCCGGGAGATGGTCGAGCGGATATTCGAACCTCTCCTTGCCGGCATTCATGCCGGCGACTTGTACAGTCTTGGGCTTCGGGCGACATTTCCGCAATTCCGCAGCATGGTGAAAGAACATGGCAGCTTGATCGCGGGCACGAGAGAAGCGCAGCGCGTTGCGACGGAGTCTGCGAAAGCCAAAGCGGCGGAAATGAAGGACGACCGGTTGCCTGCTTCGGTGTTTATGACGTTCCGGAACGGTTTATCGAGCGTGATCGAAGCGTTGGAGGCAGCGTTGCGCCAAGCCGGCGTCGTCATCCGGCTTGGCGCGCAAGTCGAAGCGCTGGAACTGAGCTCGAGCGACGGCGCTGGCCGTTATCGGCTCAGATTGGCGGATGGGACGGCGGTAGACGTCGACGACGCGATTATGACGCTTCCGGCTTCCGCGACGGCAGACTTGCTCTCTCCGCATGCCGACGTGGCGGCTTTGCGCAACATTCGCTATGTATCCGTCGCGAACGTGGTCATGGCATACGATGCTGATCGTTTCGACCACGATTTGAATGGCTCCGGATTTCTCGTGCCTCGGCAAGAAGGCAGGACGATTACGGCCAGCACGTGGACATCATCGAAATGGCTGCACACGGCGCCAGACGGCAAGCGGCTCGTTCGCTGCTACGTCGGACGATCGGGCGACGAAGCGGGTGTGGAACTGAACGATGAGGCGATCGCTGCAGCTGTCCAAAATGATTTGCGCGAGCTTATGGGTTTGACAGCCGAACCCGCATTCGTTGAGATTACGCGGCTTAGACAATCGATGCCGCAGTACCCTGTCGGCCATGGCGAGGCGCTTGCCGCCTTCCGCGCCGGCTTGGCCGAACGGCTGCCCGGCATTCTGGCGACCGGCGCCGCATTTAACGGCGTTGGATTGCCCGATTGCGTCGCGCAAGGCAAGCAAGCAGCTGAGGCATTGCTAGAACAGTAGAATAGAATCAATACCCGCCAATCGTATGTTTGACAACAGCGGTTCGCGGGTATTTTGTTTGAAATCGCGACAGACAAGGAGGCGGCGAGATTGAGAAGCGATAGATCGGCCGTTATTTTGGCCGGCGGACAGGGCAGGCGCATGGGCGGTGTCAACAAAGCATTGCTTCGGCTTGGCGGCGAGAGGTTGCTGGAACGGCAAGTGCGTGAAGCGGCTAAATGGTCGGACGAAGTCATTGTGGTTACGAATGATCCTTTTCCGCTGCTCCAAGAGCTTGGTGTCCGAGTCGTTCCCGACGTCTACCGGGGTGAAGGACCGTTGGCGGGCCTTCATGCGGGTTTATCGGCGACGACGCGTCGATACGTCTGGGTGTTTGCTTGCGATCAGCCTTATCCGAGCGCCGAGGCGGCGGAACTGTTGCTTCGATGTTTGTTATCGGAAGGGGTGGAGGCGGCACTGTCGGTTATTGACGGCAGAGATCAGCCTCTTCATGCGGTGTATCGGCAAGAAGTCGCTGTTCGAACCGGGGATTTGCTTGCGAGCGGCGTTCGTCGCTTAAACGATTTATTATCCGACATTACCTGGGTGCAAGTGGCGGAAGAGCGCTTTGCTAACAGTGGCATCCCGGTCGGTTTCACGTCAGATATCGATACACCGGAGCAATATGAGCGAGCGGCGGCATTTTTGCGTCAAACAACGCCGAAGGAGGAGCAGCGGTTGACGTCATCCTTTACGCCTCACTCGCCTGAACGATTCCGAAGGAGCGCACTGCAGCCGGATGAGGCGCAGCGACGCCTTATTGCGTGCGCATCGACGCTCCCTGAAGAAAAGGTTTCATTAACCGAGGCTTGGGGGAGAACGCTCGCACAAAGTTTGATCGCGCCGCATCCGTTTCCTCCGTTTCGTCGATCTGCAATGGACGGCTATGCGGTCAGAGCCGAAGATTTGATTCACGCGACGCCAGAAAAGCGTGTTGGTCTGGAGGTCGTAGAATCGCTTCCCGGGGGGACAGCGCCTACGCAAAACATCGGAACCGGTCAAGCCTCCAGAGTCATGACCGGGGGGATGATCCCCGATGGGGCGAATACCGTCGTGATGCTGGAAATGACAGAGGTGTCCGAAACAAACGATCTCCCTGTCGTCACGATCGGCAGAAGCGTCGCGAAAGGCACGAACGTCGCTGAAATAGGCAGCGAAATTGTGCAAGGAGCTGAAGTGTTACAAGCCGGTCGGATGATTGGCGCGGGAGAGTCCGCTCTTCTCGCCTCGTTCGGGTGCGCCGAAGTTTACGTAAGACGTCGACCAAAGGTTGGCATATTGTCGACCGGGAGCGAGCTTCTCGACGTATCCGATCCGCTGGCACCAGCCAAAATTCGCAACAGCAACGCGCCAATGTTGGCCGTGTTGGTCCGCGAGTCGGGTGCAGAGCCGATCATGCTCGGGCAAGTGCCGGATGAAGCGGTGGCCGCGCGCGCCTTGATCGACAAAGGTCTGCATGAATGCGATTTGCTGTTGACATCGGGAGGCGTATCGGTTGGTGATTACGACGTCATTGTGGATGTGCTAGCAACGCCGGACATAGAGCTGTTGTTCAACAAAGTCGCCATGCGCCCCGGCAGCCCGACGACAGCGGCTATCGTGTCCGGGAAGCCGCTTATCGCGCTTTCAGGCAATCCAGGAGCTTGTTTCGTCGGTTTTCATTTGTTTGCTGCACCGGTGTTGCGGGTGATGCTTGGTCAGTCATCCGACGTCTACGGGGAGAAATTCCAGGCGTATCTTGGAGCGGATTTTCCAAAGGTTAACGCCTATCGGCGTTACATTCGCGCATCGACGGAATTTAAGGATGGTACGATATGGGTAACCCCGACGGGCGATGACAAATCGAGCCTGATGACGACGATTGTAGGCGCCGACTGTCTGATCGAAATTCCGCCGTTAAAAGAAGGCTTGGCGAAAGGGCATCTTGTCACCGCGTTGAAGCTGTAGCTCGGCGGCAAATTTTCCGCAGTCGTATGAACGGGAGGAGGTTTCCTCGTGGAAATCATTCAAGTCGTAGGATATAAAGATTCGGGCAAAACGACGCTTGTCCGCGAACTCGTGAATGCATTTACTCAAGCGGGCTACAACATTGGTACGCTAAAAAACAGCCCTCACGATCACGATCCTGAGCCTGAAGGAACGGATACCAGACTACATCGTGAAGCTGGAGCGGCGATAACAGCTTTTGTTACACCGAACCGAGCGGCGTGGGTAGAGGAGCGAAAGGTAACAACGGAAGAAATTGTCGAGACAATGGCAAGACGCGGGGTGGACATACTGATCGTCGAAGGATTCAAAAACGCCCCGTATCCGAAAATCGCGCTCATCCGCAGCGAGACAGACACCGCATTAATCGACTTGCCCAATACAATCACTGTCGCGACGCGTACTCCGATTTCATCAATCGATGCGGCCGCCGAAAGTCGAGGCATCGCCCGGTTCCATGTGCCGGACACGGCGTCATTCGGTCCGATCACGGCTTTCTGGCTTGACAGAGTGAGGTCTAATCGCAAGGCCAAATAGGCCTGCTGAAAGAGGAATTAATACGCAATGTCCAATCACCAGCACATGACGCCATATTTCGAATATAAGAGGCAGTTTACGGGCGTCGGCTTGAACGAAGTGCAGCAGCAAGCGGCTATGCATGACAAAGGTCCGTTGCTGCTACTCGCTTCCCCGGGTTCAGGTAAAACGACGACGCTAATCATGCGCATCGGCTACTTGATCGAAGAGAAAGGGGTGCAGCCGTCTCGCATCAAGGCCATTACCTTCAGCCGTGCTTCCGCACAAGACATGAAGGAAAGGTACGCGCGGTTTTTTCCCGAACTTGCAGGTCGCTCTCCCGATTTCTCAACGATCCATAGCTTTGCGTTTGAAGTGCTTAGAGAACATCTGCATAGACACGGGACGCGTTATCGGATGATTGATAGCCCAAGCGAACAAAGTGCGGATAAGCCCGGCAAGTCGGCCATATTGCGCGATATTTTCCGCGAAGTGAATCGCGAATATCCGACTGACGATCAGATGGAAGAATTAATGCGCTATATTAGTTTGATTAAAAACAAGCTGCTTTCGGATAGCCGTCTATCGGAAGCGAAATGTGATGTTCCGAAGGCGGAGATAATTTTCAAAGAGTACGAGAGCTTCAAGAGAAACGGTTCGTCGGAACTGCTTGTCGACTACGACGATATGTTGACGATCGCGAACGAGGCGTTGGCGACAGATGTTGAGTTACTTACAAGGTATCAGAATCGCTACGACTACGTCATGACGGACGAAAGCCAGGATACGTCATTTGTGCAACACGAGATCGTGACGAAGCTAGTTGCGTCCCACGGCAATCTGGTCGTCGTAGCAGACGACGATCAGAGTATTTATGGCTGGCGCGCAGCGGAACCGCGGTATTTGCTGGAGTTTCAGACGAAGTACCCGAACGCGTCCGTGCTCAAAATGGAACAAAATTATCGTTCGACGCCTAATATCGTCGATGCGGCGAACCGATTCATCAAGCGCAACAAAACCAGATATGAGAAAAATATGTTTACGGTTAATGCTGCTGACGAACCGATCTTGATTACCGAGTTGCCGGATTATCGGGTACAGGCGAAGTACGTGGTTGAGAAAATTGCGGACATCGATCCATCTCAATGGGGCGATGTCGCTGTGCTTTACCGGAATAATGTGTCGTCCATTATGCTCATGAATGCGCTAGAACTTGCGGACATTCCTTACTACATGAAAGACGGAGATAATCGTTTTTTCTCGCATTGGATTGTTGAGGACGTATTGAACTTCATGCGAATGACGTTTAACGACAAAAGACCCGACCTTCTCGAGCGTATCCATATGAAGTTGAATTGCTATATTACAAAGAAGCAGATGGCGGAATTGCTAGCGCTTGGCATGGATGGAGACGAAACCGTATTCGAGGCGATGATCCGCGGAGTAACGTTGCAAGATTATCAAATCAAGCAACTAGAGGCGGCTGCTGCGACGTTTGCCGGAATGAGAGGGGCGTCGCCGCTGAACGCGATTCGAACAATTCGCGACAAGCTTGGTTATGATAAGACCCTGGACAAAATGTGTGAACGAATGGGATTCCGCAAAGAATATCTATCCGGTATTCTGAGCACATTGGAAGAGATTGCGGAGCCTCATCATACGATGGAAGCTTTTGCGGCCCGGTTGAAAGAACTGGAGCAGGGCATGAAGCAGTCAAAGTACAATAAGGCGGGTAACGCCATTACGCTGTCTACTTTTCATAGCGCCAAAGGGCTTGAGTTCGAACACGTATATATGATCGATCTAATCGACGGCATTATTCCTTCTGCGGATGACCGTATGAAAGAGAAGCAGGGACGGCCGGACGAGATGGAAGAAGCGGCCAGACTGTTCTATGTTGGCATAACCCGGGCGAAGCGTCGACTGGAACTGCTTTATTACCGAAAGAAAGATGGGGATGCTGTATCACCATCGCCGTTTGTTAGCGATGTCCACCGTATTCAGCATCCTCCCACAGAGGTCACGGCGAGAGATGCTGCGCTGCAGTCAGCGAGAAACTCGAAGGGAGTGGAAGCCTCTGTGCCGACAAATCCGAAGGCGATCCGTGAACTGTCCGGGTTAACGGAAGGGCGCGAAGTCAGTCATCGCGTGTTCGGAACAGGGACAATCGTCCGCCTGGACGGTGACAGTGTTGAGATCAAATTCGGCGAGAGGGTTAAGAGGCTCTCCGCGAACATTTGTGTGGAGAAAGGACTGCTCGAATAGGTGATTAAGACCCTGTCGAGCGATAGTGCCGCACGCCAACTCGCCATACGAGAAGGCAAGGCACGATGAAAGCTAACCCTACCAGCGGCGAAAGTATATAAGGAACGGGGTTTCCGTCTGTCTTGCCGAGCACATAAAGCAGTGGCAAATAGTTGGCGCAGCCGAACGGAATCACGTAAGTAAAGAAACGTACAACCCATTTCTGATAAATGTTTAACGGGTATTGCGCCATTTCCCTTCCGCCATCGGTGAAGATATTGGCGATCTCTAAGCCCTGAATCGTCCAGAAGCACATGGTAGCGACGAGGATAAAAATGCCCGTAAAAATAAACACGCCGCTTACGATCATGAGAATTAATGTAATGATCTTCGGCAATGTCCACGTAACATCGAGGCCTGAGATCGCCCAGCCCAGAACGATCAGGCTTTGCAGCAGCCGCCCGACGCGCGTAAACTCGAACTTGGATCCGAGCACTTGCAGAGCCGTACTTCGAGGCCGGACGAGCAGCCGGTCGAAGTCTCCGCTTGCGACGAGGGAAGAGAACATGTCGAATCCCCGTCCGAAACATTCGCTGATCGAGAACGCCATATGAATGACCCCGAAACAAAGCGCCACTTCGTGGAATTGCCAGCCTTCAATTTGCCCGAATCTTTGAAACATAAAATACAAGCCGGCGAATACCGAGAATGGGATGAAAAATTGACCGAAGCTAAGCAGCCAGAAAGAAGCGCGATATTGCATCTGAGCTTTGAACAAGATTAGCAAGTATTTACTGAACAATCTCATTGCGTCATTAACCTCCTTGTACGACGACTTTGCGCAGCGCCTTAGCCATCGTATATTTGCCGATCACTACGAGTCCGACCAGCCATATGAACTGCACAGGGACAAGCCGAAGTGCATCTGTGACTGGAATGTGTCCCGAGTAGACTCGTAGCGGGAAGTCGGACACGAAGCGGAAAGGAAGGCTATATACAACTGTTCTCATCCAATCGGGCATAAGCGGAATCGGGACGACCATTCCGGCAAAAAACTCGCCCAGTACCGCGAACAGCAGCAACGACCCCGCAGGGGACATCGTCACGAAAGTGGAAATGTAGATGAGCATAGAGATCGAGATAAGAATGAGCAGCCCCATCGCAAGCGCGAGCAGAAACAGGAATGCGGCGATCGGCGTTGCCGGCAAGTGAAGCGCGTAGGGCTCAGGCAATAACGCGGCGACGAACAGAATGGGGAAGAAACGGAGAAGACCCCCGGACAACCGCTGAGCAAGCAGTTTGGCGTACCAGAAGCCGTACAGTCCGCTTGGACGACAAAGCTCGTAGGCGATATTGCCTCCCGTGATGAGTTGGAACAGCTCATTGTCGCGAAACCAGAGCACGAGGAACGCGAGGAAAGCTTGTTGCAACCATACATAATCGGAAAGCTGTTCAAGGGAGATCGGCAGTTCGACATTTGATTGGTTATAGAAGGCGACGAACACCATGAGAATAATGAAGCCCCAAAAAAATTGCGTCGCGATGCCAGCTAACGCGGCGGTTCGGTATTGCATTCCCATCGAAAACCGCAGTCTAAAAATCGATAAATACGCCCTCATGTGATTTCATACTCCTTATACATCCGGACAATGATTTTTTCGATGGAGGGCGGCGTTTCGTTGTCTGAAGTCGTGTCATATGCGTATTTTTCTTTTAGTGTCGCGATGTCTCCGTCGTATAGGAGGGTACCTTTGCCGATCAGCAAAATTCGGCTTGCTAGCGCCTCAATATCTTGCATATCGTGGGTCGTTAGAATGATCGTTACGCCTTTTTCCTTGTTGATACGTGAGATGAATTGCCTTACGGCGATTTTGGAGACGGCGTCGAGTCCGATTGTCGGCTCGTCGAGGAAAAGAATGCTGGGGCTGTGCAGAAGCGATGCAGCGATTTCACATCTCATACGCTGGCCGAGACTCAGTTGCCTGACCGGCGTTCGGATAATGCCTTCTAGATCGAGTGTCTCGGTAAGGAGGCGTAAATTGTTCCTATACTCGTCATTGGGTACGTCGTAAATGTCTCTCAGCAAGTCAAACGAATCAATGACCGGGACGTCCCACCATAACTGCGATCGCTGGCCGAATACAACCCCGATGTTTTTAACATACTTCACGCGATCGAGCCATGGCGTATAGCCCATTATCGAGCAAGTTCCCCGATCTGGAACGAGAATCCCGCTCATGACTTTGATCGTTGTTGATTTCCCTGCTCCGTTCGGCCCGATGTAACCGACGATTTCCCCCGGCTGAATGTCGAACGAAATTTCGTTTAACGCCGCAACCTCTGTATAGTCCCTCCGAAAAAGTGCCCTGAATGCGCTTTTCACTCCTGACGTTCTTTGCGCGACTTTGAAGCTTTTGCTTATGCCGCTTAACGTAATCAATGCTTTGTCCTCCTGTATGTAGTAAAAAGCGAAAGGAAGATGAGATTAGCATTCACCGTAAGCGTTGTCAATGCCATTTGCGAATTTTTGTCGTTTGCGAATTTTGTGTTGTTGTGCGAAGAAAATTAGAGAGCTTAGTTGAGAACTCCTAGTTTCTTTTCAGCTCCAGCCATTATCCCCCTCACTCAGGGTGGAGGCAGTTTAACAGCTTCTCCAGATTCACTATGGCCATTATCCCCTTAGCTCAGGGACGATTCGGGACTCAGTGGTAGAGGGAGGCTCAAGGACTCAAAGGTTCAAGGGTGCAAAAAAGAAAGTGGTAACCAAACTAAGTGAACTAAAGAAACCATTAACCAGCTTCCCGGAGTAATCGTTCATATGTGAGCTTGTTGTTGAGTGAATGATCGGCACGCTGGGTTAACAGCGGGTAAGTGATCGTCTTTGTTATAGCGCAGGTCGTTAGCAGCTTCACGAAAGCGGAAGCTCCAGCTTGTTTGCAGTTATAGCCAAAGCAATATTGATCCAAGTATGCTTGCAAATGTTTGGGTCCAATGCCGTTAAAGGTACGATTGATCCAAGTCGCAGCTTGATTCGCGAGCCGAATCAGCGTACGGTTGCGATGGATGCTGAACTTCTGAACGACGATCGTAAGATCGGTGACAGAGGGGGCGACATAACGTTGCTTAAACCAATAACCTGCGTGCGGAACAATACGATCATGGTGCAAGTGCTGCTCAGGCACTTGCTTGATTTTTAAGTGAGCGAACTGTTCATTTTCTTGAAGGCTGCCGCCCACAAGAAGCGGTTGTTCTTGCGGATGGCGAAAGACAGTCGGGTTATGCGGATGGCCGTACACGCCCCAATTGATTCGCACGTTGCCAGTGAGCAGCTCTTTGGCATCCGACGCCG
>NZ_JBHSMI010000029.1:0-147767 GCF_042655525.1 Cohnella soli | reverse complement strand
TTTTATAGGTCGTTCCGATAATGGAAGCAAGACGAATGGCGCTCAAGCCTTCGGGAGTGGCGTGCAAATAAATCGCTTGAAACCATAGCCGAAGAGGCGTGCGCGTGCGTTCGAGGATCGTGCCGGCAGTCAGGGAAGTTTGGGTGTTGCAATCGGCGCACTCGAAAAGCGGAATATGGCGGGAACGAATCGAGTAGTAACGACCGCAGCCGCAACGGGGGCAGACGAATCCTCCAGGCCAACGCGAATGAAACAACGTCTGCTGACAAACGGCATCGCTATGATAAATTTCGCAAAACTGTTCGAAAGAGATCACATGGAACACCACCATATAGGAACATATGTTCTATTTCATTGTACAAGACAACTTCTCCAAAAGCAATCATTTGGAAAGAATATTTTGAGAATGGTTCTGATTTCAACATGATCGACCCCCTGTTCGAAGGGGATAGTGGAGCCAGCAAGCGGAGAAGAGCAGACACGGCGCCCTCTCCTGAGTGAAGGGGATAGTAGAGCCAGCAAGCCGAGAAGATCAGACACTGCGACCGCTCCTGAGCGAAGGGGATAATGGAGATACATGACTGAAAGAGAGCCATTCATCCACAACTGTTAATTTTTATCCCCGCATAGTGGGAATAACAACTTATAGTCACTCCGAACGCTCTTTATAATGAATAATCAAAGAGGCAACTTTTCCGCCTTAAGAACTTTTCCGCTCATCCTCCTGTTATAATGAGGTCAACTTTGCCGAGAGGACGGGCACCACGATGAGTTTGAGCAAAAGGATATTCGCCGCTTTTTTCGCGTTTATTATCGTTCCACTGTTCGTGATCGGCAGCGCCTCCTATCTCGTGTTCCAGAAAATCGCCCAAGACAAATACGCGGAGCAAACCGAACTGACTCTGAAGGCGATCGGCCATAACATCAGCAGCATGATTAAAGAAGCCAACTACTTTTCCGATTTCTGGACAATGGAAAGTAGCGTGGAATCGGTTGAGCAATCGCTGGAGTCCGGAGGGTCCGTCAAGCCCGACGATTCGGCGAAAAGCCCGGATTACGCGCAACTGATGGAGAAAAAAACGCTTAGCCAGCGTGTTCTGCTTACATTCCCTGGTATCAAATCGATTACGTTATATCGTAAAAATAATCAGCAGATTACTGTCAACTTTACGAACGATAAGCCAATCACCCGTGCCGAACTTGCGAAATTTCCGAATTACGCCGATATGCTGCGCAAAAATGGCTCTCCCGTCTGGCTTGGACCGAACGAAGTTCCGGAGCTATCATCCGAACATAATGTTTTTACTCAAGTGCGCGTGGTTCTCGATATAGACACGCTCACTAATCAGGGCATTCTCGTTTCGCGATTCAAGATGAACGAGCTTGACAGGATTTTCAGCCTATACGGTCCCCAAGGACAGTCGGACCGGAGATTCCTGATCGTCGCTGGCAACGGGAATATCGTATTCGATAACGACGGCCAAGCCGAAGGGAAGCGAATATCGGACTATATCGATATTGAGAAAACAATCGGAATCAAAGAGAACAGTACATCTTCGAAAAGCAAAACATTGACGTTTGAAGGTCGCAAAAGCATCGTTTCGGTCCAAAACTTGCAGCTGCAAAGATTAGGCGTCGGGGATTGGAAGCTTGTGATGATTACGCCGTGGCAGTATTTGTCCGGTGAAATGGCGGTTTTTATGCGTTGGATGGTCGCCATCACGATCTTGTCTGTCGTTCTGGCGCTCATGTTTAATCTGATGTTTATCCGTCGAACGGTTACATTTATCGTTCGTGTCGTGAGGGCGATGAGGCAGGTAGAGAGAGGCGATTTGTCCACCCGCGTTCCCGTTGTCGGCAAAGATGAGACATCGAGTCTGGCAAGCGGATTCAACAGTCTAGTTACTCGGGTATCGGAGCTGTTGGACGATGTGAAGCAGGAGCAGTCGCGCAAACGTAAAGCCGAGATGATGTTGCTTCAAGCCCAAATCAAACCTCATTTTCTGTTTAACGCGCTGGAGTCGATCAACATATTGGCCGTGCAGAACGAAGGGCGCAAAGTTAGCAAAATGGTACAAAGGCTCGCGAACATTTTCCGGATCAGCATCCAGCAGAAAGAAGAAATTACGATCGAGCAGGAGCTGGAGCATCTGCAGAGCTATTTGGAAATTCAAAAATACCGGTTCGAGGAGTTGTTCGAATATACGATCGACGTGCCGCCTGAGCTCATGGGCAACCGCATTCTGAAGCTGACGCTCCAACCTCTCGTGGAGAACAGCATTCAACACGGTTTCGAAGGCATTGATTATATGGGTGAAATTCATGTGAGCGCCCGAGTGGAAGGGCAAGATATTGCTTTTTACGTCCAAGACAACGGTATCGGCGTTCCCGAGGTGCAACTCGCGAGATTCGTCTCCGAAGGCATGTTGCTCGACAAAATGTACGGGGAGTCCGCCGAAACCGGGGAGCGACGCGGACTTGGCGTCGGCAACGTCGCAGATCGACTTCGCATCCATTATGGCAGCCCGTACGGTCTGACGCTATGCAGTGCACCAGGCCACGGTACGATCATCAAATGTTTAATTCCGCAGGAAGCCGCGACGGTGGGAGGTGACACACGATGAAGCTTAAAGCATTGCTTATCGACGACGAGGTGAACATCCTCAAAAATTTACAACTGGTCATCCCTTGGGAGAGCCTTGATATCGAGCTGATCGGAACTGCGCGCAATGGGGAGCAGGCGCTTGAGATTGCACGGGAACACCGCCCCCAGCTCATTCTTTGCGATATCCGCATGCCTGTCATGGATGGCATCGAGTTTCTCGGAGCTCTTCGCGAGTTCGATACGGACGCCGAAGTGATTATGATGACCGGCTATCAGGATTTCAGCTACGTTCGGTCGGTCATCCGTTACGAAGTGAAGGACTATATTCTGAAGCCGATCGATTACGAGGAGTTGGAAGAGACGATAGCCAGACTTGCGGCAGGCGTGCGTGCGCGAAGCATCGAGCAGCATTCGATTCAGCAGGAATGGAAGCACATGTTTCATCTCGCTTATGAGAAGGTTCTGTACGATCGTATTATCGATCTCGGGGACACGCCCAATCGGCCGTTCCAGAAGCTTAATGAAGATGACGGAGAAAATCTGGCGTTCGCGATGATGCTCGTCGACGTTGCCGATTACTCGAGGCGAGAGCAGACGTGGGACGACAAAGAACGTAAATTGTGGAACTTCGCCATCCATAACATATTGCAGGAAAACGTCGCTTCGTTTAACGTGTCTTTCTCTGTTCTGCAAGTTCGCAGCGGGGAATGGTGCGTGCTGATCGAGCGAATAGCGCCGGATTTTTACAATCAAAAGCAGTGTCTAGAGTGGGCGGAGAAGCTGAGGCAGGCGGTGGAAAATTACCTTAAGCTTACGATACGAGTAGCCTTGCATCCGTCTGAGGTGACGTTAAAGCAGCTTGCGAGAACGTATAAAAGCTTGCAGCGCTCGCTTAATTTGTCGCCTGCAGACGACGAGCATGGCGTCATCGTTTCGGAGAAGGCGAGAGGCAGCGCCGAGCCGTCACAGCAATTGTGGGACCGGATCGAGGAAATGGTCACCGGTCTGAAGCGATGCGATCGACGGCGTACGGAAACCGCGCTTAAGGAGCTAAACGACAGCTTTCGCGAACTGCCGGACTCGTCTTTCGAGCGGGTTGCGCCGATCGTTCATTATTTATGCATCCATCTCCTTCGGGAGATGCGGGCGATGGAAGTCATCGATCGCGAAGAGGAAGTCGCGATCTGGCGTCAAATCGAGCAGCATCAAGGCATACGAGACACGCTGCAAGTGATTAATAGACTGGTTGATCAGTCTTTGGAGAGCGTCTTGAGGAAAAAAACGAGCGATGTTCTGATGTTGTCAGCGAGAGATTATATCGAACGCAATTTGTCAGCGGATTTGAGCATCGATTTGCTCGCGGATTATCTCGGCATCAGCGGGAGCTATTTCAGCTTGCTATTCAAGCAGCATGTCGGAGAAACGTTTGTTGAATACGTGACAAAACAACGCATGGAAATGGCCAAGTCGTTACTCGCGCTGAGCGACAAGAGCGTAACCCAAGTCGGACAGATGGTCGGCTACGCGGAAAGGCGATATTTTACGAGGGTGTTCAGTAAGTTCACAGGGATGCTTCCATCCGAATATCGCGAACGTCAGCAGAATAGATCAGGCAAGGAAGCAGCATGGACGAATCGCGAGATGTGAACAAAGGAGAGGTTACCGGTGGCGAAAGCGTTTGACCAACTGGAATTAAAGGAGAAAATCGGCCAGCTCTTTATGTGCGGCTTTAACGGTTTGGAGCCTACGGAAGGCATTATGACGTTGATCAGGGACTACGGGCTAGGCGGTGTTATTTATTTCCGCAGGAACTTGAAGGACGCGTCCCAAGTGAGAGAGTTATCCGAGGAGCTGCAAGCGGCGGCGAACAACCCTCTGTTTATCGCCATCGACCAAGAGGGCGGCATGGTCGTCCGTCTTGAGGAGGGCGTAACGGTTATGCCCGGAGCGATGGCGCAAGGCGCCGCCGGCAACGCGGCATTAACGCGCGAGGCGGCGAAGTGGTCCGGAGCTGAGCTGCGCGGCATTGGCATCAACATGAATTTCGCCCCATGTCTTGATGTAAACAATAATCCGGGCAATCCTGTCATTGGCGTACGTTCCTTCGGCGAAGATCCGGCTCGCGTAGCGGAGCTTGGTACGCAAGCGATTGAAGGCTACCGCGAAGGTGGCATTGTCGCAGTGGCGAAGCATTTTCCGGGTCACGGCGATACGGCGTCGGATTCCCACCACGAACTACCGACTGTTCCGCACGGCGTAGAACGACTGAACGAGGTTGAGCTTTTGCCGTTCCGCAAGGCGATTGAGCAGCAAGTCGGCGCGATTATGACGGCTCACGTCGTGTTTCCGGCGTTCGAACCAAGCGGCGTTCCTGCTACGTTGTCCTCGCGCATTTTGACGGGGCTGTTGCGTCAACAACTTGGATTCGAAGGTGTCATCGTTACGGATTGCCTTGAGATGAACGCAATATCGGAGACGATTGGCGTCGCTCGCGGCGCCGTGGAGGCAATCAAAGCGGGCGCAGATCTTATCCTTGTCAGCCACCGCATTGACCGACAGACGGCAGCGCTTGAAGCGGTTCATGAAGCGGTCATGACCGGAGAAATTTCGGAATCTCGGATCGAAGAAGCTGCTCGCCGTATTTGGGAGCTGAAGCAGGCGAGCGGATTGTTCAGCAGCGAAGTGCCGGATACGAACGCGGCGCGCGCCGAAGCCGTACAACGATTGCTGTGCGAGTCGGCTGTTACGGTCGTTAAAGGCGGCGACCGCCTGCCGTTGTCCAAGGACGGCAAGACGCTTGTCGTGTGGACGGAAGCTCGGGCAGGCACCGAGGTGATTGAAGTGATCCGGCAAGATTGGACGCTTGGGTCCGCTTTGAATGAGTTTGGCTACGATGTCGCCGAAGTTCGGGTCGGCATCGATCCAACAGCAGAAGAGGTTAACGATGTTCGCTCCGCTCTCGGCGGCAGCCGTACGGTTGTGTTTGCCTCGTACGATGCCGGGTTCTCAGCCGGTCAGCAATCGCTCATTCGCGAGCTTGCCGCCGGAGATGATTACTTATTTATCTGGGTGGCCCTGCGAACGCCATATGACTTACTTGTCGCTCCCGAAGCGGAAGTGTACTTGTGCACATACGAAGATAAGCCGGCGATGATAAGTGCGCTTGCCGGCGTGCTCGCAGGTGAATTGCCTGTTGTCGCGAAGCAGCCGGTGACGATCGGGCAATACGCAAGAGCGTAATCGGCTTTTCGCCGCTCAAGGTGTATCGCAATGCGGGAAGATACTCTCATCGGGGGGATCGGTATGGGTTACCGCATCGGGATGGCTGTCGGAGTGACTTACGTCATCGCGGGTCTGTTCGGCCCGGACGGACGTTTGCTTCGGCGTGAGAAAAGACCGACGGTCAGGTCGAGTTCGTCGGAGCTGCTGGCAGAAGTCGCCGACATTGCGCGCGACTTGCTTGCTCAAGAAGGCGTGGACAATGGAAGGCTGGACGCTGTCGGCATCGGATTGCCTGGCTTTATCGAAAGCGACACCGGTTTGGTCACTTCGGCGAACTTGCCCTTCGGGGAATTTCCCGTCGCAAGCCGCTTACGGCATTTGCTCGATGTGCCTATCACCGTTCATAACGATGTGAAAATGACCGTCTATGGCGAATCGCTTCGCGGAGCGGGGAGAGGTTACGCTTACGTGCTGGGTGTAACGCTAGGCACTGGCATGTCGTCGACTTGGATATCAAATGGCAAGCTTCATGAAGGGAACGGCGGGCTTGCCGGAGAGATCGGTCATATTCGTTTTCCTGATATTTCCTATGCGTGCGGATGCGGCATGATCGGCTGTTTGGAGACGGTCGTGTCATCGTCCGGCATCGCAAGGCAAGCACGGGAAGGACTGGCGGCGGGGTGGATCGGTCCGTTGGCGGACCGATTTCCGCTGGAACTCCGTGATGAGTTGACGGCAATCGACGTGTTGGAGGCGTACCACGCAGGGGACGCTTTCGCCGCACATCTTTTTCAGCGAACGGCGAAATGGCTGGCGCGAGCTCTCGTTCCGACAATCGCAATGCTCAGCCCGGACTTGATTATCATCGGAGGAGGTGTCGCTGCTGCAGGGGAAGTGTTCTTCGAAGCGCTGAAGACAGCAGTCGCTGATGGGCTTCATCCGCTGTACAGGGAACGGCTTCTTATCGTACCCTCGCAACTCGGAGAAGATGCCGGCGTATACGGAAGCGCTGAATATGCAGTGAATGCGATGCCCATGAAAGTTTGAAGTTCGTTATGCTCTGACGGGAACACCTTTGATGCCTTTTCGCGCGTCGAGGGTGTTTTTGCTTGTTCACTGATGTATAATAGCGGGCAGGAGAACAGTGACGAAAGGGAAGGTTTGCCACATGACCTATTCGCGATCGCGGACGATAAATGCCAGAAAATCGAGTAAACGCGGGCGCAGACTCGCGCTGATTGCTTTAAACGTTATCCTGATTTGCGCTATCGGCGTCGTTGCGTTCGCCATATGGAAGGCGCAAGATGGCAACAAATCTGCGGAAGGACCTTCGCGCTCCCCTTCGGCGACGTCAACGACCAAAGCTTCTGAAGGCGCACCGTCGAATACGGATGATTCGGCTAATCCGGCTACCGCTACAAGAGACGATGAAGAGCCGGCCTCTTCGGCACCGGCTTCGGCGGACGGCGCCATCAAGCTGGCGTTCGTCGGAGACGTGCTGCCTGCGGCAAAGGTGCTGGAACTGATGAAGATCAACGGATTCGATTACCCGTTCCGGGAGGCGAAAGCGTTGCTGTCTGCTGCCGATATCACGGCCGGCAATCTCGAGACGCCGATCTCGGAACGGGGCGTTCCGGCGGAGAACAAGCAGTTTGTATTCCGAGGCAGCGCGGAGGCGGTACCGGAGTTGAAGAATGCGGGTTTCGACTTCTTGGCGCTGGCGAACAACCATACGCTGGATTACGGGTGGGACGGATTAAGTGACACGATGGACGCACTCGACGATGCGGGCTTGCAGCACGCGGGTTCCGGCAATGACGACCGCGAAGCTTTTGCGCCCGCGTACATAGAAAAAAACGGAACGACCGTCGGTTTCGTTAGCGTAACCCGCGTTGTGCCCGAAGTTTCCTGGAAAGCAGGCCGGAATCACCCTGGCGTCGCGGAAGCGTACTCGCCTGAGAGGGCCGTTCAAGCGATAAAGGAAGCAAAAAGCAACGCCGATATCGTCGTCGTTATGGTTCATTGGGGCGTCGAGAGAGCGGATAAGCCGGTTGCGCATCAGACCGACTTGGCGCATCGTTTCATCGATGCCGGAGCGGACTTGGTCATCGGCGGCCATCCTCACGTCCTTCAAGGGTTTGAAGCTTATAAAGGGAAATGGATCGCCTACAGCCTCGGCAACTTTGTCTTCTCGACGACATCGTCTCCGAAGACGAGCGAGACGGGTGTGCTGAGCGCCGAATGCGGCAAGGACGGGACGTGCAAGCTCAGCTTCGCGCCGATGTTCGCGAAGCAGTCCCAGCCCGCTCTGATGGCAGAGCCGGAGAGGACGGCGCTGCTCGCTCGCCTGTCTGAGCTTTCATTCGGCGCGTCAGTCAGGGAGGATGGCTCCATTGTGGCGAAAAATTAAATATTGGCTGACGGGACTGCCGAATTTGCCTTTTCGGTTCCCATCTAAGGGAGAGAGAATCATGGACGCTGTGACGAAAGAGAAACTTCATCCTTGTGTTGCTCATCGCGGTTTTTCCGGAGAAGCGCCTGAAAATACGATGGCCGCTTTTCGTATGGCGATCGATTTGCCTTATGTCAAATGGATAGAGCTGGATGTTCATTTGTCCAAAGATGACGTTCCCGTCGTCATACATGATGACGACCTCGATCGGACGACGAATGGCGAAGGTCCAGTCAAAGGAAAGACCGCCGAAGAATTGAGCAAGCTCGATGCCGGCAGCTGGTTCGATGCCCGCTTCTCGGAAGAAGGCGTTCCGACACTGGGCGAAGTGCTCGATTTGACTGCCGGCAAATGCAGGCTGAACGTAGAATTGAAGGGCGAAGACAGTGGCCGAGCTCGTCTTGCGGCTAAAGCATTGGAGACGATTCGTGCTCATGGGCGGGAGAGCGACACGCTTATCACCTCGTTCCAGCCCGATATTTTGCAAGAGGTCAGAAGGTTGTCGGACACAATCCGCACCGGATTGATTGTCGACGAAGGAGCGGACGATCTGATTGATCGGATTAAGGAGCTTGGCGCGGACTTCCTGTCGATTGGCTTTCATCATTTAAACGAGAAGCTGCTTGCAAAGGCGCGAGAAGCGTCCGTGGATGTTATGGGATGGACTGTCAACTCGGAGAGCGATTTGAGTAGGCTCGCAAGCAGGCCAGAAGCGTTTCAACTGTGCACGAACTATCCGGATCGCTGGCACTCGGTCATGCGCGGGGAACACTTACGATGAACGATTTAACGGCTTTCAGCCTATCGAATATTCGAAATATTTATTGTGTCGGGCGCAATTATCGCTTGCATGCGGCTGAACTCGGCAATGATGTGCCGACGGTACCGATGATTTTTACAAAGCCATCGCATGCGGCATTTGCAATGGACGGCGGGGAACTCGGTATTCCCGGAGCACGGGGAAGCGTGCATTATGAGGCGGAGCTAGTCTTCGCGATCGGTCGGGCGTTCGAACCGGGCATTGATTGCGACGACTTGATCGCCGGTTTTACAGTCGGACTTGACTTGACATTGCGCGACGTGCAAGACGCATTAAAAGCAAAAGGCCATCCGTGGCTCGCTGCCAAAGGGTTCCCGAACTCGGCGACGTTTGGCCGGTGGTTGCCGTTTCCAGGCGCTAAAGCGATGGAGGCCCACGAATTCGGCTTAACGATTAACGGGAACGAAGCGCAAAGAGGCAATACGAAGGACATGGTCTTTAGTCTCCGGCAGATAGTGGATTTCGTCGGCACCGAGTACGGGCTTGGCGCTGGAGATGTCATCTACACGGGGACGCCGGCGGGTGTCGGCAGCTTGAAGGACGGAGATTCGCTCGACGTCTGGTGGGACGGAGCAAGCGTCGGACGATCGACAGTATCGTCGCTGATCAAGAAATAACATAAAAAAGAAGCGTTCATCCGCATGGAGAAACGCTTCTTTTTTATGGATGGTCGATTTATTCATTGTCTACTTTGTCGTCTGTCAGTCTTTTGCGGATCTCAAGCAGCTTCGGCAGTTGCTCGAAGAAGACGTCTATGATAGCGGGGTCGAAGTGGCGGCCTCGCTCCTCACGCAACAAGTTCTCGATTTTTTCGAGGGGCCATGCGGGCTTGTACACCCGTTCCGCGCTTAAAGCATCAAACACGTCTGCGACGGCTGTAATTCGACCATAGATGTGGATTTCTTCACCTTTGCGCCCGAGCGGGTATCCGGTGCCGTCCCATTTCTCATGATGTTGCTCTGCGACGATGGCGGCAGTGCGGAGCAGATCGCGTTTAGAGCCTTTGAGAAGCTGGTAGCCGATCTTTGTATGGGACTTGATAATTTCATATTCCGCCGGTGTCAGCTTGCCGGGTTTGTTCAACACGGCGTCCGGTATCGCGACTTTGCCGATATCGTGCATCGGGGAAGCCGTGCGGAGCATTTCCGCTTCCGCAGAGCTTAATCCCAGTGCTCTTGCGAGCACGTAAGAATATTCGGCTACCCGTTTGACGTGATTGCCCGTCTCGGTTGAACGTATCTCGCCGATCTCGCCCATCGTAAAAATAATTTCACGCTGAGTGTCGATGATTTCCTGGTGGAGCATGACGGACTCAAGAGATTTGCCGGCGTACGAAGCGGCGAGAGAGAGGATCTCCAAGTCCCGATCGGTGAAATAGTCGACTTCGGTTAGCTTGTTGATCGCTTGGTAAGCTCCGATAATTTCTCCGTCATTGTTACGGAACGGAACGGTAATGATCGACTTCGTCACGTATCCGGTTTTGCGGTCGTTGTCGGCGTTGTGACGGGGATCGTTGTAGGCGTCTTTGATGATAATATTTTCCCCGGTTGCGATCGAACTGCCGACAAGCCCAGTGCCGAGAGGGATGCGAATCTCGTCGACGCCATGGGCGACTTTCGTATAAATTTGTTCGCTTACGCGGTCAATCAGCCAGACTGTGCAGCGATCCGAGAGGATCATTTCCCGTCCCATGTCCGCCATGAGTACGAGCACTTCGTTCAAATTTCTTTCGCTCGCAATTTTCGCCATGTATTTAAAAATGATTCGGAGCAACTCATCTGACGTCAAATCCTGCTTGAACAAAACGTCTCACTCCTCATGATACTTTTCTTCAAATAGAATTTATTCGGCGAAAAATTGTCGAATCCTGCACAATGAGCAAAAGGACTTGCGCTTATCCGCGAATAGGGGAGAAAATACTCTAAAGGCGCGCGCAAGGGGCGATCATCTCAAGATGATCTTATCCCTCGGTTAGTCGTTTAACTCCCTTACATTGGCTCTATTTGATCTTACAATTAGGGTGTAAGCAACAAACAAACAATACTTTTTGGGAGGTCTATCGAGTGAAAAAGAATGTTAAAGTCGCTCTAACCATGCTTCTCACCATGTCTACCGTTCTGGCTGCTTGCGGCAAGGACAACAACAACGGCAACTCATCCCCTGCTGCATCGCCTAGCTCCACAACGCCAGCTGCATCGCCATCTGCATCCGAATCCGTACCTGCAAGTGAGCCTGCGAAAGTGGAACCGTTCACTGTATCGCTTCGCCACACGCAAATCGGCGAGCCTAGAAAATTCCGTAAAGCGATTCTCGACACTGTCGTTAAAAACACGGAAGCCGAAGTTCCTGGATTGAAATTCGAACTCGACGGCGTAGAAGATAACGTAAACCGTTTCACGAAGCTGCCTGCCGAGATGGCTGCGGGCAAACCGCCTAAAGTATTCGACATTTTCGGTGGCGAAGCTGACGCATTGAAATACGCGAAAGCGGGCCGTTTGCTCGATCTGACTCCAATCATCGAAAAATTGGGCATCAAAGACCAATTCAACGGCGGTTCTCTTGATCAATTCACGCTCGACGGCAAAGTATACGGCTTACCAATTGGTGGCGGTATGGAAGGTTTGTTCTATAACACGGAAATTTTCAAAAACAACGGTTTGAACCCGCCAACGACTTGGGACGACCTGATCAAAGCTGCTGATACGCTCAAAGCAAAAGGCATTACGCCATTCGCCGAAGGCACGCAAGCGGGCTGGGTACCGAACGAAATCGTTAACACGTTGATCGGCCGTCACCTGACTGCCAACTTCCCAGGCGGTTTCTCCAGCGGCGCAATTAAATGGAATCAACCTGAAGTCGTTGCAGCTTACACGGTGCTTAACGACTGGATCAAAAAAGATTACTTCACTAAAGGTTCCCTCGGCAAAACGTACGACGAAATGCTTAACGACTTCATCGCCGGCAAAGCAGGCATGATGTTCGATGGCAACTGGCGCGCATCCGCGTTCAAAGAAGGCGTAGACGACAAAGGCAAACCAGCAGTCGGCGCGGCACTGATCGGCAAAGTTGCATTCGTCGCGCTTCCTGCTATCCCGAACGCCGCAGGCGATCAAACGAGCATCAACGCGAACTACAGTAACGGTTACGGCTTCTCCTCCGACTTGAACGAGAACGAACTGAAAGCTGTTGAAGCGTTCATTAAAAACTTGTACAACCCGGAAATGCAGCTCCGCGGCTTGCTGGAAGATTCCGTTCTTCCTTCGATGAAGCTGTCCGAAGAGCAACTGGCGCAAGTTAAGGATCCGATCCTGAAACAAATCATCGATGCGATGGCTAGCGCTAAATCGTCCTACCCGCACTTCGATTCCGCTGTAGCTAAAGCTGTTAACACGGAAACGGAAACGCAAGTTCAGAAATTGTTCGCTGGCAAAACGACGCCGCAAGCCGCAGCTGACGCGATTCAAAAAGTTCAAGAGAAAGAAAACGCGACTGCAGCCAAATAAACAATATGGATGTTATGGCAAGGAGGCTTTACCGCCCGCAGGTGAGTGAGGCCTCCTTGGCCGTTAGTGGGGAGGAACTATGAAAAGCACACTAAAAAATCCCGCTGTCTACCTCATGTTCGTCATTCCGACGCTCGCACTATACGGGTTGTTTTTCCTGTACCCCATGTTTTCATCTGCGGTATACGCTTTTACGAACTGGAACGGCTTGGATGATACAAGGTTTATCGGCTTGGATAATTTCTCTAATGCATTCGGCGATGCGAGCTTCCGGAATGCAATCATGAACAATATGTATTTCATTATCGTATCGGTCGGCCTTCAGGTGCCGATTATCGTCATATTCGCGTTGCTCATCAGCAACGTCAAAAAATTCAGAGGTTTCTACAAAACGACGGTGTTTATTCCGTCTATTCTGTCCACGTCCGTCATCGGGATTTTGTGGAGCTTCATTTATGATCCGGACATCGGGCCGATCGCGGCATTCCTTGGCTTTTTCGGTCTCGACCCCATTTACTGGCTGTCGGATACGAAATGGGCGATGATCGCTATTCTGATCACGAATGCATGGCAATGGATCGGATTCTATATTGTGTTGATTTTGGCGGCGATTTTGGCGATTCCGAAAGACATCGACGAAGCGGCTGCCATTGACGGTGCGAATGGGCCACAGCGCGCATGGTATTTGACGGTTCCGTTGATTAAGCCGATCATCTCGGTCGTCGTGATGCTCTCTATCGCGGGAGCGATGAGGGTCGTCGACGTCGTTCTCGTTATGACGAACGGCGGTCCGGCCGAAGCGACGGACGTTATGGCTTCCTATATGGTCAAAAAAGCGATCAACTATGGTGAATATGGCTATGGCATGGCGCTATCCATTATCATTTTCGCATTCGCGCTCGTATTCACGGCAATTTATCAGCTTACGCTCGGTAAGACGGAAAGGATTGAATACTGATGCCGGCCTTCCTCAAGAGAGTTTTGCCTCACGCGGTATTGATGGTGTACGTGGTCATCATTTTATTCCCTTTCGTCTTTGTCGTCTTTTCTTCATTGAAGGAAAGCAGTGCCGAGATTTCTCAAGCGCCGTTTGCTCCGCCTAAATCGCTTTATTTCCAGAACTATGCGGATGCATGGATTCAGGCGAAAATCGACGTATACTTCGTCAATAGCGCCTACTTAAGCGTTACGGCGGCCGTTGTCGGCGTTCTGATCGCTGCGGGAACTTCATTCGCTCTTACCCGGATGAAATTCAGAATTACGAGCAAACTCGTCTTTCAATTGGTTCTGCTCGGCATGCTAATTCCGGGAAACGTGTTGTTCATCTCGCAGTACATTTTGATGATGAAGCTGGGCATTCTGAACACGCATTGGGCGCTGTTCTGGCCGTATACCGCCGGGGCTTTGCCGTTTAGCGTTATGCTCATTACCGCATTCATGAAAAGCATCCCGAACGAACTGGAAGAAGCGGCGATTATCGATGGACTTAGCGCCGTCGGACTGTTCGCGAGAATTATTTTACCGCTTACGCTTCCGGCCCTCGTTACGGTATTTATTATTAACTTCCTCGGCAACTGGAACGAATACTTGCTCTCGAACTTCTTTATCAGCAAAGATGCGCTTCGTACGTTGCCTACCGGGATGGTCGGTTTCAGAGATATGTACCAGACCAACTATGCACTTATCAGCACTGGGATCGTATTCAGCGTACTGCCGGTATTGCTCTTGTATTCTTTCCTCCAAAAACAAATTATCGAAGGTATTACAGCGGGTAGTGTTAAAGGCTGATACCGTTTCGAGAAATTCGTTCGATCGTTCAAGGCGTCGTTCCCGATTTGGGGATGGCGCTTTGTTATGTTATAACGGGAGTTGGGGAAAGTCAGACCGATCAGGAGGGACACTTGCGTGATCGTTCATAGTTTTCCGCCGCTCATTGATGAAGCGTCCCGGGTGCTTGTATTGGGAAGTATGCCTGGCGTCGCATCGCTGAACGCGCATGAATATTACGGCAACCCGCGCAACTACCTGTGGCGTATTTTATACGCTCTGTACGGGGCGGGAAGGGGCGTAGACGACGTCTATGAAGACCGGCTCCGATTCGCGCTCGACAACGGAGTCGCGCTGTGGGACGTCATTGCAACTTGTGACAGGCCCGGGAGTCTCGACAGCGACATTAAAGAAGTTGTTCCGAACGACGTTCCCGGCTTGTTGTCCGAGTATCCGGGTATTCGGGCGATCGTCTGCAACGGCACGAAATCGCATGCGGAGCTTATGAAACACTTTGGAAGCGATCCTTCGATCGCAAGCCGGCGCGTTGTGCGCATGCCGTCGACGAGTCCGATTCCGACGAAAGATTTCCGCAACCTCGAAGATCGGCTTCATGCGTGGCGGGCGATTTTGGAGCTGTAAAATGGAATAGCGAATGGCATACAAAAACGCGGCGACCTATCGGAGGGTCTGCCGCGTTTTCTTGTGGTACGCCCGTGAACTTACCAGCCGTTACGTTCGCGCAGTGACGTAATGTGCGCCGTGTGGTGCTTGCCGTGCCAGACGAAAAAAGCGAGCATGCGGTCGAGCGTGTTAAAGCCGGTTTGAGGGTGCTGGAAGCCTTTGGCGAAAGCTTCCGGCGGAAGCGACTTCAGCAGCGTGATCCACCGGGTGTATAGGCCATCCATCAACTGCAAGGACGGCTCAACGGGCAAGCTCGTAGAATCGATGAGCGCAGCCCATGGATCTTCGTCGAACGGTTTGACCGGGGGCGTGTCTTCCGTCAAGGCGAGTTTCGTTCGCGTATAGCCCTGCATCGAAGCATCTGCGAGATGGTGAGCCACTTGGCGCACCGTCCAGCCTCCGGGGCGGTAAGGCGTGTCAAGCTGGTCTTCCGACAAGCCGGCGACCGCCTCGCGCAAACGCGCCGTCGTTGCGGCGAGCTCCGCGACACGCTCTTGTCTATGTTCAGTTGTAGTCGGAGGCGTGAAACTAAACATGCCGATCGGGTATTTCAACTTTTCCAAATCCACTTCGTTAGCCATTCCCTTTTCCTCCCCGGTATTCGTCCGAGTTTCGCTCCCATGCGGCGCGGACGATTACTTCGTCAACTGCTCCATTTGCTCGATCAAACCTTTGAATACGCTCATCGCTTGGCGAATCGGTTCCGGCGTGCTCATGTCGACTCCGGCTTTTTTCAAAATATTGATCGAATAATCTTTGCCGCCGCTCTTCAGGAAGCCGAGATAACGCTCGACTGCTGGAGCGCCTTCGTCGAGAATCTGCTTAGAGAAGCTAGTCGCCGCCGAGAATCCCGTCGCGTATTTGTACACATAGAAGCTGTTATAGAAGTGGGGGATACGCGCCCATTCCATCTCGATGTCTTTGTCGACGACCATGCCGTCCCCGTAATATTTGACGTTCAGGCCGTAGTAGATTTCGCTCAGATCTTGCGGTGTCAGTGCCTCGCCTTGTTCCGCCTTCTCGTGGATGATTTTCTCGAATTCGGCGAACATCGTCTGACGAAAAACGGTCGTCCGGAACTGATCGGCGTAGTACGTCAGCAAATACATTTTCTCTTTCGGATCGGTCGAACGTTTGAGCAAGTAATCCATCAGCAGCGCTTCGTTCAGCGTTGACGCGACTTCCGCGAGGAAGATCGTGTACTGCGCGTCGCGGTATTCGTTGTTGTGATCCGAGTAGTACGAATGCAGCGCGTGTCCCATCTCGTGCGTCAGCGTGAACATGCTGTTCAAGTTATCATTGTGGTTGAGCAGCACATAGGGGTGCGTGCCGAATGCGCCCCAACTGTATGCGCCGCTGCGCTTGCCTTCGTTCTCGTAAATGTCGATCCAGCCGGAGTCGAAACCTTCACGCAGCACTTTGCGATAATCTTCGCCGAGCGGTGCTAGACTGTCGAACACTTTTTCTTTGGCTTGCTCGTACGTGATCTCCATAGCGAACTCTTCGACGAGAGGGGCGAACAGATCGTACATGTGCAGTTCGTCGAGCTTCAGCAGCTTTTTGCGCAAGTCCATGTAACGATGCATAAGCGGCAAAAACTCGTGAATCGTCGAGATCAAGTTGTCGTAGACGGACTGCGGGATGTTGTCCCCGAACAACGACATTTCGAGCGTGGAAGGATATTTGCGTGCTTTCGCATAAAACAAGTTTTTCGTCACGTTGGCGCTGAGCGTCGATGCGAGCGTATTTTTCCATTTCGCATACGTATCGTACATCGCTTTGAACGCTTCCCGGCGGACGTTGCGATCTTTGCTTTCGAGGAACTGTATGTAACGGCCGTGCGTCAGCTCGACTTCTTCGCCTTTTTCGTTCCGCACTTTAGGAAACTTCAGATCGGCGTTGTTCAACATGCCGAAAATCGTATTCGGCGCTTGCGAGACGTTGCCGACTTGCGCGAGCAGCGACTCTTCGTTCTTGGACAAAATATGAGGCTTCTGGCGCAACATCTCTTCGAGCGTTCGTTTGTACTTGGCGAGAGAGGGCTCGGCGATCAAGCCGGTTAACTGGGCTTCGGACAAGCTGAGAATTTCCGGTGTGATGAAAGAAGTTGCTTCTCCGACTTCAACGCTAAGCTTCTTCGATTTCTCGGAAAGCGCCTGATAGGAAGTTTCCGCCGTATCTTCGTGATGTCTCATGTTCGCATAGACGTAGAGACGTTCCGTCAATAAAGAAACATCGTCGTCGAGAGCGAAGCAACGCGCGATGGAGGCGGCGTCTTTTAATTTGCCCTGGTAATCGGCGATTTTTCCGACCAGTTGTTTAACTTTCTTGAATTCGGCATCCCACGCCGCCTGGTTCGGGTAAAGGTCTTCCAGCTTCCAGCGGTGCTCATTCGGCACTTCGGATCTTTTCATCACTTGGCTCATCGGTAAGCTCACTCTCCTCGGTAGCGTTTCGACTTTCCGAACGGAAGTCATCGCAGCATTGATAGGTGCTGTTCTTCCGAATTCGGACGTCGTCGCGGATAGCAAAATCGCGGCCGCCGCCAGGGCGGCCACGCTTATCGCTTGCAGTTTCATGTTTGGCCTCCGGTACGCAGCGTATAATGTACCGAAGTAGTATGTCCCGGAAAAATTTCCTTAAGCGCCCGCGCTAAAGAAGCTATAGACGATCAGGAAGAAGGCGAACGCGACGAGGACGATCGACAAGATCGCCATCGAACGCCGCAACTTCTCCGGGATCCGTTCTCTCATGAGGATGAGAACGACCGCGAGCCCGAAAGCAGCGATAATGAAAATGATATTCGCGTCGTTATCCATATAACGTGGATCCTCCCGGTCAGATGCTTTTTAACTTCTCCAGCGCCGCCCGAAGGCCATCTTCTCCATCCGGAAAGTCTTCCGGCGTGAATCTTTTCGTTGCCCAATCCATCATTTCCGGACGACTGACGAATTTGTGGCACGTCTCGCCCCATTGATCGGAAATTTCGCGGACGACGAGCGTTTTGCCTTGAACTTCTACTGTCAACATATTGTAGTGGTCGTGCTTGTAGACGGTATGTTTGGCGAACATGCTTATCTCCTGTTGTCGGCTCATTGCCGTTTTTTTCATCATAGAAGAGATGCCGCCATAAATCAATGAGGCGCTGGGGAAATACGGAAGAGAATACTGGGGAGAACCTGTTGACAACATCGGGAGAATATGGGATTCTACTTGAAATCATTTTCGCCCGAACGCGGGCCGAGAACGATTTGGATGTGCAAGAGACGAGCAGAGACGAGACCGGATTGACGAGACGAGAGGAGCAGGCAGGACATGAAAAATGAAAACAAAGCCGTTATTCCCGAGTATCCGCAGACAGGGGTGGCTTCGACTTGCCGATCGTATGAAGAGTACGCCGCCATGTTCGGACTGACGGAACGGACGATCGGAGCTGGACCGGTGCTAGACGTTGCAGGAGGCGGTTCATCGTTCGTCGCTTGCCTGAATGCGAAAGGTGTGCCGGCGATTGCGGCCGACCCGTTCTACGCAGGCATGACAGAGGACGTCATTGCGGCTGCGCGCAAAGAGATCGAAGAGTCGTCGGCGAAGATCGCCGCCATTGCGGACAGTTTCGATTGGAGCTTCTACGGTTCGCCGGAAGCTCATCGAGCGATGCGGGAACATTCGCTTGAACTGTTTGCCGCTCACTTTAAGGAAGATCGTTCTAAATACATGGATGCGTCATTGCCTCGACTGCCTTTCGAAGACGACTCGTTCTCGCTGGTGACGTGCAGCCATTTTCTTTTCTTGTACGCGGAGTCTTTCGGAGAGGCGTTCCATAAGGAAGCGATTGCGGAGCTGCTGCGCGTGTTGGAACCGGGCGGGGAACTGAGAATCTATCCGCTTGTCTCGCTCAAATGGGAGCCATGTTCTTTCCTAGATGACGTGCTGGACGAGCTGAAGGGACTTGCGATCGCCGAATTATTGCCAACGAATTTGCCGTTCACGCCGGTCCGCAGCGACGTGCTCAAAATGGTGAAAAAGCGCCTGTAACCCGCGCGGAATAACGATTGGTTCTTCTTGCAGATGTAGGTAATTTAGGTTATAATCATTGTATTCGCCGATTGACGGCGAGATTTTAGGAGGTTTTTCATTTGAGAGGAACAGTTAAGTGGTTTAACGCGGAAAAAGGTTACGGATTCATTTCGATCGAGGACGGCAACGATGTATTCGTTCACTTCTCGGCGATCCAAGGCGACGGCTTCAAAACATTGGAAGAAGGCCAAGCGGTTGAATTCGAAATCACGCAAGGCAATCGCGGTCCTCAAGCTTCTAACGTGGTGAAACTGTAAGTCGAGATTCGCTCCGACTTATTCTCATATCACGAACTAGCGACCTACCCCCCGGCCTATGCCGGGGGTTTTTCTTGTCGATCCCGGAGAAGAAAGCTAAAGGCTCAGAGACGAGTAGTCGAACCGCATCCGACAGAACCGCATCCGATGAGTTGCCAGAATCGGCAACCTCGGCTACAATCGATCTAACAGCATACAAATCCGCTGCCGGCACATGCCGGAAAGCGGGAGAGGTTCTAGCGACACCCTCTATAAAAAACTAAGGAAACGGCATCTCCTTGGTGCCGTTTTTTCGCGTTCGGAGGAGGAGTTACGATCATGAAACCTAATAAAGCGGTCGTCGTTTTCAGCGGAGGCCAAGATAGCACGACCTGTTTGTTCTGGGCTCGCCAACGATTCGACGAAATAGAAGTCGTGACTTTCGATTACGGCCAGCGCCATAAGCTGGAAGTAGAGGTCTCGGCGAAAATCGCTGCGGATCTAGGCGTGAAGCAGCACGTTCTAGACATGTCGCTTCTTGGGCAGCTCGCCCCAAATGCGTTAACTCGTTCGGATATCGCGATCGAACAGACGGAAGGGGAATTGCCGACGACTTTCGTCGACGGCCGCAATTTGCTGTTTCTCTCGTTCGCGGCTATCGTGGCAAAGCAGATTGACGCGCGCCATGTCGTTTCCGGCGTGTGCCAGACCGATTTCAGCGGATACCCCGACTGCAGGGACGTCTTCGTGAAATCGTTGAACGTGACGTTAAATTTGGCCATGGATTACGATTTCGTATTGGAGACTCCGCTCATGTGGTTGAACAAAGCTCAGACTTGGCAATTAGCGGACGATCTCGGCGCTTTCGAGTACGTGCGGGAGCATACGTTGACTTGTTACGAAGGCGTCGTCGCTAATGGCTGCGGCGAGTGTCCGGCATGTCTGCTCCGGGCGCGGGGGTTGCGGGAATACGAACAAGCGAAGCGGGAGGAAGGACGGATATGATTCAACAAATTTATCCGACTGTCGCCCATCCTTACCGTTATGAGCTCAACAAGGATATGCAATTTGCTGCCGCCCATTACATCCCCAGCGATAACGCGGGCGTTTGCAGCCGACTTCACGGCCATACGTATTTCGCCAATGTGACGATTGCGGGAGACGATCTCGACGATACAGGGTTTCTGGTCAATTTCTCCATAGTCAAGAAGCTCGTTCACGACCGATTCGACCATACATCGCTGAACGATCATAAAGAATGGTTCGGAGCGGATCATCCGCTGCGTTACCCGACGACGGAGAATGTGGCGAGAGTCTTATGCGAGATCGTCCAGGAGCATTTGGACGAGCGGGGAAAGCGGGCTCGTTGCATCCAAGTGCTTTTGCGGGAGACGCCTACCAGTTACGTGGTTTACCGCCCGGGCATCGACGAGAGATTCGGGGAGAAAGCGCATGATTAAGTCTATACGAATTCCCGTTCTCGAAGTGTTCGGACCGACCGTGCAAGGCGAAGGCATGGTCATCGGGCGCAAGACGATGTTTGTCCGCACCGCCGGCTGCGATTATAGCTGCAATTGGTGCGATTCTGCTTTTACTTGGGACGGTACAGGCAAGGATCAAATTCGAATGTTGACGGCGGAGGAAGTAAAGGCAGAGCTTCTATCCGAGGCGGGGGAAGCGGTATTCTCGCACGTGACGCTATCCGGCGGGAATCCCGCGCTGTTGCCGCAATTGGGACAACTGGTCGACCTTCTTCGCGAGGGCGGGACAACGGTCGCACTCGAGACGCAAGGGAGCCGGTGGCAGGATTGGTTTCTGAACATCGATGAATTGACTTTGTCGCCAAAGCCTCCTAGTTCGGGGATGGACACGAATTGGGACGTATTGGATGCGATAATCGAGAAATTGAGGAAGGCAAGGCGACATGCTTTCAGTCTGAAAGTCGTTGTATTCGATAACGATGATTTGCGGTATGCGTCGAAGGTGCACCATCGTTACCCCGACGTTCCGTTCTTCCTGCAGTCCGGCAACGACGACGTCAATGAACGAGATGCCGACTTGCTTCTCCGCCGTCTGATTTTTCGCTACGAATGGCTCGTCGGGACAGTAACGAGCTCGGCGGAATGGAGCGACGTTCGCGTGTTGCCGCAGCTTCATGCATGGTTATGGGGAAATAAGAGAGGCGTTTAAAACAAAGATCAGGCTGTCGGCATCGAATGGGAAATCCAGCGCCGCCATTGCAGATTTTTGAGCTATTGCCGCTAAGCATCCGACCAAGGTTTATGCGCACAACTACAACCCGCCGACGTCGCTCCGAGCAGACAGTTAGTTGTGTTTTGCGCAACTACAGCCCGCCGGCGTCACTCCGAGCAGGCAAGTAGTTGTGTTTTGCGCAACTACAGCCCGCCGGCGTCACTCCGAGCAGGCATGTAGTTGTGTTTTGCGCAACTATAGCCCTCCGGCGCAACTCCGAGCAGACAGTTAGTTGTGTTTTACGCAACTACAGCACTCCGGCGCAACTCCGAGCAGACAGTTAGTTGTGTTTTGCGCAACTACAATCGGCTTCTGGGACAGCACCAGTAACTGCTTCAAGACATCGCCGGCTCAAGCATATGCACTTTATCGATCGTGCCGCCGCCAAGACAGACATCGCCGTCGTAGAATACGACCGCTTGGCCTGGCGTGACAGCTTTCTGATGGGCGTCGAATTCGACCCGATACGTGCCGTCTGCTTGCGGAACGACCGTTACGCCTTGATCCGGTTGACGATAGCGGAACTTGGCAACGCATCGGAACGGGGCGGAAGGCTGCTCCGGCGCAATCCAATTGACGCCTGTCGCCGTGAGCGCGACGGAGTACAAGCTAGGATGGCTATCCCCTTGCACGACGCGAAGCGTGTTCGTTTCAAGATCTTTGCCGGCGACGAACCAAGGTTCGCCGTTGCCCGAACCGCCGATGCCGAGACCTTGCCGCTGCCCGAGCGTATAGTACATGAGCCCATCGTGCCGTCCTTTGACTTCTCCGGTTACGAGATCGACCATATTGCCGGGTTTGGCCGGCAAGTACTGGCTTAGAAACTCCTTGAAGTTGCGTTCGCCGATGAAGCAGACGCCTGTACTATCCTTTTTCTTGGCGGTAGCCAGCCCCGCAGCTTCGGCGATATGACGCACATCAGGCTTGTTCAGATGGCCGATCGGGAACATCGCTCGTGATAGCTGTGACTGATTCAAGGCGTGAAGGAAATACGTTTGGTCCTTGTTGTTATCGACGCCTCGCTTCAGTTCGTAACGTCCGTCCGTTAACGAAACGCGGGCGTAATGGCCGGTGGCGATCGCTTCCGCGCCGAGTTCGAGCGCCTTGTGCAGAAATTCTCCAAACTTGATCTCGCGATTGCACATGACGTCGGGATTCGGTGTCCGCCCGCGCCGATACTCTTCGAGGAAATATTCGAACACTTTATCCCGGTATTCGCCTTCGAAATTGACGGTGTAGTAGGGAATACCGATCTGGTTGCATACTCTTCGGACGTCTTCTGCGTCTTCTTCCGCCGTGCAGACGCCGAACTCATCGGTGTCGTCCCAGTTTTTCATGAAGACGCCGATAACGTCGAACCCTTGCTGCTTCAGCAGCAGCGCGGTGACCGACGAATCGACGCCGCCGGACATGCCGACGACGACGCGGACTTTAGACGGATCGGGAAAACGGTCCGAGTAATCGGGAAGCAATGAAGCATCTATTGTCATAAATTAACTCTCTCCTTGTTGAAGCCCGGAATCGTGGTACTATTTTAGCATAAACGCGCGCATTTCTCACTTCTGCAGGCCTGTTTCATGAATATGACATGTTTTTTTTGACCAAAAAGAAAATAGATGTGATAACATAGATTTAATATGGGGATACCCTCCATTTGACACAGCGAAAGCAGGTGTTCTTGTTGAAAATCTCGACAAAGGGCCGTTACGGCCTGACGATTATGATGGAACTCGCGTCCAAGTTTGGCGAAGGACCGATTTCGTTAAAAAGCATTGCGGAGAAAAATGGACTTTCCGAACACTATTTGGAACAATTGATCGCTCCGCTTCGCAACGCGGGTCTAGTCAAGAGCGTTAGGGGAGCATACGGCGGATATGTGCTGTCCAAGGAACCAGGTACGATTTCCGCAGGTGACGTCATCCGCATATTGGAAGGGCCGATCAGTCCGGTCGATTTCACCGAAGAAGATGATCCGGCCAAACGCGACCTCTGGCTTCGCATTCGCGACAGTATCGCCGAAGTTCTAGATTCGACCTCGCTTGAAGATCTCATTACGTTTAAGGGCGCGGAGAAGCTGGACAATTATATGTTTTATATTTAGGTGTGAAAGATGAAATTGATTTACTTTGACCACGCGGCTACAACCGCCATGCACCCCGAAGCGATCCGCGCTTACGCGGAAGCAGCGGGCGCCGGCCCCGGCAATCCTTCGAGCTTGCACGCCCTCGGGCGCGCGGCGAGGGAAAGGGTAACGGCGGGGCGCGACGTCTTCGCCGAGGTGCTGAACGTCTCGGCGTCGGATCTGGTATTCACGGGAAGCGGAACCGAAAGCGACAATACCGCTTTGTTCGGCGCCGCGTACGCCCAGCGCAAGAAAGGAAAGAACGGCATCGTGACGACGGCGGTCGAACATCATGCCGTACTGAACGCATGCCGCAAGCTTGAAATGGACGGCTTTCAGCTGACCGTATTGCCTGTCGATTCGAACGGGATCGTATCGTTGGAAGCCGCGAAAGCGGCTATCGGGGACAATACCGCGGTCGTCAGCGTCATGGCGGGCAACAATGAGACGGGAACGCTACAGCCTTACGCCGAGATCGGCGAGTGGGCGCGCACTTATAAAGCGGTTATGCACGTCGATGCAGTGCAGGCATTTGGATATGTTGATTTTGATTTGCAGCGGTTACCGGTCGACTTGCTCACTTTGTCTGCTCACAAGATCAATGGACCGCAAGGCGTAGGTCTTCTTTATGTGCGGAAAGGCACGCCCTTTCAGCCGTTATTACACGGCGGCTCGCAAGAAAAAAGCCGAAGAGCCGGCACGGAGAACGTCGCAGGCATTGCCGCGTTCGCCAAAGCGGCGGAGATCGTAAGCATTGGCCGCGAAGCGCGAATCGCACACGCGGAAAACATTCGCGAAGCGTTCTTAAGCGGGCTGGAGCAGGCGCTCGGCTCTAGCGGGTTTGTCATTAACGGTCATCCGGATCGCAGATTGCCGCACATCGTGAATGTTAGCTTTCCCGGCGTCTCGTCGGAAAGTATGTTGATGAACCTCGACCTCGCGGGTATCGCCGCGTCCGGCGGTTCGGCTTGTAATTCGGGATCGCTTAAACCATCCCACGTGCTTACAGCGATGAATCTTGCGCCTGAAAGGGTGTCGTCGGCCGTACGTTTTAGCTTCGGATTGGGCAATACTAATGAAGAAGCGGATAAAACGGCAAAAATGACTGCAACCATTTCGGCTCGCCTGCGTAATAGATAACAGGGACCGGAAATCGTAAGGAGTCCCACATGATTCAAGCCCAAGCGATCATCGGCATGCCGGTGCTGCTGGAAAGCGGCAAGGCCGTCGGTAAGGTCAAAGATCTATGGTTCGACGAGTTTTGGAATTTGGTCGGCATCGTGCTCGATAAGAATGCCCGATCCGGATTTCGCAAGAAGCCGAAAGTCATCCTCTGGGAACATGTCGCGTTTTGCGGTGCAGATGCCTTGCTTATTCGCACCTCAGCGGACATCATGGCGGTCAGCGGCAAGTCGCTGCTGAGAACGTTCCTGACCGGCGTTGTCCGGTTAAAGGATATGCCCGTTTTTACGGTGGAGGGCGAGCGGCTAGGCGAAGTTACGGACGTTTACATGAAGCCGGCTGAGGGTATACAAATAATAGGTTACGAATTGACGGACGGATTTCTCGCGGACATATTCGAGGGCAGGCGGAGGTTGTTGTTGCCGGAGGCGTCCAAGAACATGACTTTAGGCGAGGACGCCATCTTGGTTCCTGCTTCTTGCGAGCGAATACTGCCGAGAGACCATACGTGGAAAGTGACAGGTGAAGACGGATGATGAGATGCCCGAACTGCAGCTCTAAGGACATTGGGAAAATCGGTTCCCACCAATTTTACTGCTGGAGCTGTTTTATCGAATTAACGGTGAACGGCGAGAAGATGTCGGTGTATCAAGTGGAAGAGGACGGAACGCTCAGTTCCTTGGACGACTTGTTTTTTGAAGAGTCGATCCCAGCTCCTCATGTTCATGCGAACGGGATGTAAAAACGACGTTCAGTGTACGAATTTTGGAACGACGACGCTCCATGTTTCTCCTTCGGGAGGGCGTGGGGCGTTTTTTGCGTTCTTTGCGTTCTTATTTCTGGATTTCGATGATTATGCAGCAGGACAAGTACATATACTGTAAAAAAGCGCCGCGACCGGATGGAGGTGGGGAAGTGGACCGTTTCACCCAGAGCCGGTTATTTACCACGCTTGTGTATATCATTCTCATGCTTCTTGCATTGTTCCTTGTTATCCTTGTGAGGCCGATGCTGTTTTCCGTGTTCGGTTTTTTGAAGGCGGTGTTGGCGCCGTTCGTCGTGGCGATGATCATTTCGTATATGCTTAACCCGATCGTCAATATGCTGCACGACCGGAAAGTGCCGAGAACGGCTGCTGTGCTGCTGATCTATGCCGTATTTATCTGCGCATCGGTTGTCATCCTCATGAACGTCATTCCGATGTTTATGAAGCAGGTCGAAGAATTAAACGAGCATTTGCCGGAACTGACGATGCGGGCGCAGAGCATTTCGGACCAATTCAACAATAACGACGTTTTGCCGGAAACGGTACGGGATGCGATTAACAAATCGCTTGGCGGTATTGAGAAGCAGATCGAGAAGCGTATTACCGCATTTTTGAACAACATCGACGAAGTCGCCAACTTCTTTTTCCTTGCGATGATCGTGCCTTTCCTCGCCTTCTATATGATGAAGGACCTCGACGTATTCGAACGAGCAGCGCTGCAGTACATCCCACGAGCAAGGCGTAAACATGCGGTCAGACTTATGAAAGATATCGATGCAGCGCTTGGCAGTTACATACGGGGGCAACTGATCGTATCGCTCTGCATTGGCGTACTCGCCTACATCGGCTACTTAATCATCGGAATGCCTTACCCGCTGCTCATGGCCGGATTTGTTAGTTTGTTCGACGTCATCCCGTATCTCGGCCCTTTCTTCGGCGCGTTTCCTGCGCTGATCATGGCAACGACAATTTCTTGGAAAATGGTGCTGATGGTCGTTATCGTGAACGTCATCTGTCAGAACCTCGAGAGTAACGTCATCAGCCCGCAAGTCGTCGGGCGGACGATGCGCATGCACCCGTTGACGATTATTCTTGTGCTGCTGATCGGAGGGGAACTCGCGGGTGTTATCGGCTTACTGCTAGCGGTGCCGCTCTACGCGGCGCTGAAGGTGATCGCGCAGCACGTCTCCGCCTATTACATTCATCGAAAAACCGTTTGACAGCGTGGAAAAGCGTTGTCTATAATGAATTCGTTCAACATATTCAACACGTTGACGAAACATAAGTACCCAGGCAGTCCGCATGAACAGAGAGAAGATTTCTCGACGCCATTCCTGTTGATCGAACGGAGGTTCGATCGCGCGAATGACGCTTGGCTGAAAAAATCTTCGATGCGAAGGGCGGGGGAAGCTCGTTTCGGAGTGCGGATGAAATCCGCCGGCGAGGACCGTTATCCCGCGAAAGAGGAGATCGTTTTCCGGTAGGAAAGCGATAACCAGGGTGGTACCGCGAAGCTTTTCGTCCCTGACTACAGGGGCGTTTTTTATTTTTTTAGCCCAAATATTAGGAGGATTATTCGATGAAAGCAGCAGAAATCCGCAGCAAATGGCTGGCGTTCTTCGCCAGCAAAGGCCACAAAATCGAACCGAGCGCGCCGCTCGTTCCCCACAACGACCCGTCGCTGCTCTGGATCAACGCCGGCATGGCGCCGCTGAAAGCTTATTTTGACGGCCGGGTGAAGCCTGAGAATCCGCGCATCGCCAACTCGCAGAAGTGCATTCGCACGAACGATATCGAGAACGTCGGCAAAACGCGCCGTCACCATACGTTTTTCGAAATGCTCGGCAACTTCTCTATCGGCGATTACTTCAAAGAAGAAGCGATTACGTGGGCATGGGAGTTTCTGACAGGGCCGGAATGGATCGGCTTCGATCCAGCTCGACTTTCCGTAACCGTCTATCCCGAAGACGAGGACGCGTTCCGCATCTGGAATGAGAAAATCGGCATTCCGGCCGAACGGATCGTGAAGCTGCAGGATAACTTCTGGGACATCGGTGAAGGCCCTTGCGGACCGTGCACGGAAATTTTCTACGACCGCGGCGACAAGTACGGCGATCTGTCCGACCCGGATTGCACGCCGGGCGGCGAGAACGAACGTTTCCTCGAAGTGTGGAACGTCGTCTTCTCCGAATTTAACCATAACAAGGACGGCAGCTACACGCCGCTTCCGAACAAAAACATCGATACGGGAGCCGGTCTGGAACGGTTCTCTTCGATTTTGCAGGATGTAGACTCGAACTTCGATACCGACCTGTTCATGCCGATCATCGAAAAAGCGAGCGGCATCGCGGGCGTAACTTACAAATCGAATGCGGAGCACGATGTGGCACTGAAAGTTATCGCCGATCATGTGCGTACGGTCGCTTTCTCCGTCGGGGATGGCGTGTTGCCTTCCAACGAAGGTCGCGGATACGTTATTCGCCGTTTGCTGCGTCGCGCCGTTCGCTATGGCAAAGTTCTAGGCATCGACCGCCCGTTCCTGTGGGAACTGACGCCGACCGTCGGCGAAATTATGGGCGTTTATTATCCGGAAGTCATCGAGAAGCGCGAATTTATCGAGAAAGTCATTCGCACCGAGGAAGAGCGTTTCCACGAGACGTTGTCCGACGGCTTGTCTATTTTGTCCGAGTTGTGCGCGAAAGCGCGTGCGGCAGGCGTCTCTGTCATCTCCGGCCCCGACGCGTTTAAGCTGTATGACACGTACGGCTTCCCATTCGACTTGACGGAAGATTACGCAACGGAACAGGGGATGACCGTAGACCGCGACGGGTTTGATGCGTCGATGCAGGAGCAGCGCGATCGTGCCCGCGCTGCACGTCAAGAGACGGACAGCATGAAGGTTCAAGGCGGCCCTCTCGCAGAGTATACAGAGAAAAGCGAATTCGTTGGCTATGACGCATTGACGGCGGAAGCAAAGGTGCTGGCGATCGTTTCCGGCAACGAGTTCGCGGAGATGGCCGGCGTTGACGAGAAAGTGCTCGTCATTCTTGACCGCACGCCGTTCTACGCGGAAAGCGGCGGTCAAGTGAGCGACCGCGGCGTATTGTCCGGTAGAGGCCTAAATGCCGAAGTGACAGGGTTGACGAAAGCGCCGCACGGCCAATCGGTGCACCAAGTGCTCGTTACGGGGGGCATCCTCCGTGTCGGCGATACGGTAACGGCGTCCGTCAATGCTTCCGAGCGTACGGACATCATTCGCAACCATACGGCAACCCATTTGCTGCACCGGGCGCTTAAAGACGTGCTCGGCGAACACGTCAACCAAGCGGGCTCGCTCGTTGAGCCAGAACGTCTTCGTTTCGACTTCTCGCATTTCGGCGCGATTACGCCTGAAGAACTCGCCGACATCGAACGGCGCGTTAACGAGCAAATCTGGATCGGCACGGAACTCGACATTAGCTTCAAGCCGATCGCGGAAGCAAAAGCACTGGGCGCGATGGCTCTATTCGGCGAGAAATACGGCGACATCGTGCGCGTCGTGCGCGTCGGCGAGTACAGCCTTGAGCTGTGCGGCGGCTGTCACGTGCGCAACACGGCGCAGATCGGTCTGTTCAAGCTCGTCAGCGAAGGCGGCATCGGCTCCGGCGTGCGTCGGATCGAAGCGGTGACCGGACGCAACGCTTACTTGTACTTGGACGGCCAGCTTGGTTTGCTCAAGAGCGCTGCAACGCTGCTCAAAAGCACTGTTGCCGACGTGCCGAAGCGCATCGAAGCGGCGCAAGCGGAAATTCGTCAACTGCAGCGCGACAATGAATCGCTGCAGGGCAAACTTAGTCGCCTGGAAGCGGCCGAGCTTGTCTCGGCGGCGAAGACGGTCGGCGGCGTTACGCTGCTCGCCGCCCAAGTGAACGCCGGCGGCATGGACGCCCTCCGGGGCGTCGCCGACGAACTGAAGCTTAAGCTCGGCTCCGCCGTGCTCGCGCTCGGTTCCGTCGACGGCGATAAGGTGAACCTCGTCGTCGCCGTCACAGCTGATCTTGTCCCGCAAGGACTTCACGCGGGCAAGCTGATCAAGGACATCGCGGCCATCTGCGGCGGCGGAGGCGGCGGTAAGCCGGAACTCGCCCAAGCCGGCGGCAAAGACCCATCCAAACTCTCCGACGCCCTAGCAGCGGCCGAGAAGCTGGTGCTGGCTCAGTTGGGTTAAGTTTCCGATTTTCGACCGACGCTTGGAGGACGGAGACAAAACATCTCTCGGAGGAGTTTACGTCCGCCTCTTGGAGCCCGTTGCCTCCTCGGAATTTTCATTCAGAGCAACGGGCGGAGAGGAAGCGGCCGGAGAGAGATGTTTTGTCGCAGTCCCGCGCGGTTTGTTCTGACTCACTTCCTTCATCACTTGTTTTCGAATCGCGCTTGGAGATCGGAGACGTTGCCTCTCTCGGAGGAGTTTACGTCCGCCTCTTGGAGCCCGTTGCCTCCTCGGAATTTTCATTCAGAGCAACGGGCGGAGAGGAAGCGGCCGGAGAGAGAGGCAACGTCGGAGATCCGCGCACTACGAAAACAAACTCCAACAATTTCCCGTCCCGCAAGGATTATGTTATGATAATGGAAAGAAATCTGAGTTGATCAGCGAAAGCGAGGTGCTGAAGATGAGCTCGACGGGCAAAAACCAATTCGACACCGTCAAATTCGACGTCGTCGCGGATCCGCAGGAAGTGTCGGCACGCGACATTTTGTTTTCCGTGCACGATGCGCTAGTGGAAAAAGAATACCATCCGATCAATCAAATCGTCGGATACTTGTTGTCGGGCGATCCGGCCTATATCCCGCGCCACAACAACGCGCGCAGCTTGATTCGCAAGAAGGAGCGCGACGAACTGATCGAAGAGCTCGTGCGTTTCTATCTTCAGCAAAACAGATAAGCATGAGAATTATGGGCTTGGATTACGGGGAAAGAAGAATCGGCGTAGCGATGAGCGATTTATTCGGTTGGACCGCGCAAGGCCTGGAAGTCATCGACCGTAAAGTTGTCGTCGACTTCATGGCCCGCATTTCGGATCTCGTCCGGGACTACGAGGTCAACGAAATCGTCGTCGGCTTGCCGAAGAACATGAATGGCACGATAGGGCCAAGTGGAGAAAATTGCATCGCATTTGCGGATAACTTGATGTCGACACTAGATTTGCCAGTCCGTTTATGGGATGAAAGGTTGACGACAGTGGCCGCCGAACGCACGCTGCTTGAGGCCGACGTGAGCAGAAACAAACGCAAGCAAGTTATCGACAAAATGGCTTCAGCGATTTTGCTGCAAAGCTATTTGGACTCGAGATCGAAATGAGGGAAACGACATGACAGACGTAAACAACATCAACCAGGAAGAAGAAGCGGAAATCATTTATATTCCGGACGAGGACGGCAACGACGAAGCATTTGAAGTTGTTATGCGCTTCGAGCTTGACGACGGAACGGATCGCAAATATATGATGGTCGTGCCGGCTGACGATGAAGACGAAGAGCAAGAAGTGTTCGCCTTCCGTTACGACGAAGAAGAAGATGAGCTCAAGCTCTATCCGATCGAAGACGAAGCGGAATGGGACATGGTTGAAGAGACGTTTAACACGTTGATGGGAGAATTCAATGACGATCCGCAATAACGGCACTGCGTTGCGCGATAAATTCGGGGATGCGGTCGAGTTGCTGACGGAAGACGGGAAAACGCTTGAATTTCGCATTCTCGCCGAGTTGGCTGTCGGAACGAACAACTACGCAGTTCTGCAGTCGGAAGCGATGAGCAAGGAAGACGAGTTTGAGGTATTCAAAGTAGTCGATAGCGGAGACGGAGACCCTCAGCTCGAGACGGTCGAAGACGACGATGAGTGGGAACTCGTCGCCGAAGCGTACGACGATCAGTTGTTCGGAAGCGACGATCGGCCTTGATGTGAATGCGAGAAGAGCGGGCAACCGCTCTTTTCCCGCGAAAAGAGAGATAGCTGGAGGGGAACAGGCGTGGCGAGGGACGACGATTCGAATTCGGGATGGAAATCGATATACGACAATAAAATGGACGCTCAAAACGATCTCCCGGAGGAGAAAAGAGAAACGGCTGCGGCGACCGAGTTAGGGACGAGAAGCGCCCGCTTCGCTGCGGCATCCGCAGGGAAAGATAAGCCGCTCCGCAACGGGGGCGAAACCGCGGACGCCGCAATGGCGCCGAGAACGACGAGTCAGGCGTCTTCTGCACCCTTGAGACGCAAGCCGCGCGTGATGCTCTGGTCGTTCCTGATTGCGCTTGGTATCGTTTTGTCCTTAGCGGCAGGTTTGCTGTTTTATTTGTGGAACGGACTTCGTCCTCCGGCATCCGGCGCGCCTGTTGAAGTGACGATCACAAGCGGGATGCGGGCGAAAAAAGTGTCGGAGTTGCTTGAACAAAAGGGACTTATTCGCAACGCGTCATTATTCAGCGGATGGATGAAACTTAAAGGGGAAGGCTCCCGTTTCCAAGCTGGCGTCTACGAACTGGCGCCGGGCATGTCGATGAACGAGATCGTTACGAAGCTTAACAACGGAGAGATTATTGCGGCCGCCACGATCCGCTTTACGATTCCCGAAGGCTTTACGATCGAACAAATCGCCGGTCGTCTCGCCGAAACCGCAGGCATCGACAAAGCGAAGTTTCTCGAGGCTGCGAAAAGGCCGGAGCTGTGGACCGGTTCGGCATGGACGAAGCTGATCCCTACGGACAAAGGCTTAAAGTATCCTCTGGAAGGATATCTGTTCCCGGAGACGTACGAAGTGAAACGGGGCAGCACCGAGATCGACATTATCAACCGGATGCTGGCGGAGCTCGACAAGCGTCTCGATCAATTGCCGGAAGATTGGTCGTCCGCTCTGGAGGAGCGAGGGTTGACCGTGCACCAGCTGCTGACGATTGCTTCGCTCGTCGAGCGGGAAGTCGTTGTCGACGAAGAGCGTCCGCTTGTCTCAAGCGTCATTCAAAACCGTCTGAAGAAAAAAATGCCGCTGCAAATCGATGCGACGATTCAATATTTGCTTGATAAGCAGAAGGAACGGCTGCTCGAAGGCGACTTAAAAGTCAACAGCCCGTACAATACGTATTTGAACGCGGGGCTGCCTCCGGGACCGATCGCAAGTCCGAGTTACAAGTCGATCGAAGCTGCGCTATTTCCGGAGAAGTCCGACTACATGTACTACGTCACGAAGAAAGATGGCACGAACACGCATCTGTTTGCGGTGACCTATAAGCAGCACCAGAAAAACATCTCGCTTAGCGAGAAAAATGTTAAAAAATAAGGAAGTCGCGCCCTAAAAAGGCGCGTCACGACCCGACGAGCCCAACCGGAACGCCATGCAGGCGCCCGGTCTGCGGCGCGCCGGGTCGAAGACTTCCCGGAGGTCTATTGCCTATGACAGCGACTACTCCCGAATTGCTGGCGTCCGCCGGATCGGCGGAACAAGCGAGACGATATATCGAAGCAGGGGCATCGGCCATCTTAATTGGCGAATCTCGCTTCGCCATGAGGCAGCCAGGGGATGTTACAGAATCCGAGCTCGCCAGGACGATTGAAACCGCGCATTCGCTTGGCGCGAAAGCATACATCAACATGAACAAGTTGTTCCGCAACGACGAGCTAGGACATATTCCCGACTACTTGAGGAAAGTGGAGGCTGCCGGTGCGGATGCAATCGTTTTCGGCGATCCGGCGGTGTTATTAAATGTCAGACAGCATACTCCTAGGCTGCGCTGGCATTGGAACGCCGAAATGACCGGCACGAACTCGGCATCCGCCTCGTACTGGGCACGCAGAGGGGCTGCGCGTGCCGTGTTGGCACGCGAGTTAAATGAAGACGAGATCGCCGATTTGAAGGTGAAAGCCGGCATAGAAGCGCAGGTGCAAGTTCACGGGATGACCAACATTTACCATTCTCATCGTAATTTAATTCAAAGTTATTTGGAGCATATTGGCAGGGAAGCGACACTGATCCGCAAAGGCCCGGACAAAGGGCTATTTCTCGTGGAAGCGGAGAGGCCGGACGAGAAGTTCCCGGTATACGAAGACGAGAGCGGCACCCATGTCATGAGTCCGGATGATATTTGCTTGCTCGAGGCGCTTCCGGATCTGATCGCGTTCGGAGTTGACAGTATGTACGTCGAAACACTGCTCAAGTCGGAAGCTTACAATGAGACCGTGCTTGCGAGCTATCGACAGGCGCTGAACGCGTATGCGAACGCACCCGACAGCTATCGGATGGACCCGCGCTGGCTGAGTGCGATTCAGAAAATGCAAAGTCCGGATCGGGAGCTGGGCTTCGGATTCCTATACAAAGAACAAGTCTATTAAGAGGAAGTTCAAAAAGTCCGGTTTTGATCACGAAGCGATTCAGGAAGCTGTTTCGGCATCGAATGTTGAATGAAGCATGGGACTTCCGGTGCTCACGTAGGTTTGCCTACGCTCCGCTCCTCATTCCCATGCTTCATCCAACCTTCTCGGTGCTGAAAACCGAACTTTTTGAACCTGATCTGAATGAGGAAGTTCAAAAAGTCCGGTTTTGATCACGATTTAACTAAGGAGGACACCCGGATGAGCCATACGGCAATCGAAAGCGCTCCGCGCTACAAAGGTAAGCGCAATCGCCTGGACAAGCCGGAACTGCTCGCGCCGGCGGGCAATCTGGAGAAGCTGAAGTTCGCCGTTCACTATGGCGCGGACGCCGTGTATATCGGTGGCCAGAAATACGGCCTGCGGTCGAACGCGGATAATTTCAGCTTCGAGGAAATGCGCGAGGGCGTTGAATTCGCAGCGAAATACGGAGCGAAAGTGTTCGTGGCGACGAATATTTACGCGCACCAGGAAGATTTGGACGGCATAGCCGAATATTTGCGTGAGCTGGAAAAGGCGGGCATCGCCGCGATCATCGCCGCGGACCCGGCGATCGTGGAGTCGGCGCAGAAATACGCGCCGAAGCTGGAAGTGCATTTAAGCACGCAGCAGTCGACGATGAACTGGCAGGCGGTACAGTTCTGGAAAGAAGAAGGTTTGCCGCGCGTCGTACTTGCGCGCGAGACGACGATGGAGGAAATTCGCGGCATCAAGGAGAAAGTGGACGTCGAGCTGGAAGTGTTTATTCATGGCGCGATGTGTTCGTCGGTGTCCGGCCGCTGCGTGCTTTCCAACCACTTTACCGACAGGGACTCGAATCGGGGGGGCTGCTGCCAGTCGTGCCGCTGGAAATACGATTTACACGCGGATGAGGAGGCCGTCGCCGTACCCGGGCAAAATCCGTTCACGATGAGCGCCAAAGACTTATGCATGATCCGTCATGTACCGGATTTGATCGATGCCGGCGTAGACAGCTTCAAAATCGAAGGGCGCATGAAGAGCATTCATTACGTTGCATCCGTCGTGAACGCTTACCGTCAAGCGATCGACTCCTATATGGCCAATCCTGATGAGTACGAGCTGCGCCAGGAATGGGTTGACGAGATCGGCAAGGCCGCGAACCGGCCGCTTAATACCGGTTTCTTCTACTCCGTTCCCGGAGCGGAGGAGCATATTTATGAAGCGGAAGAGAAGCCTGCGCCGTACGATTTCGCCGCGATCGTGACCGCATACGATGCCGAGACGGGCATGGCCACGGTGCAACAGCGCAGTCCTTTCCGTCCGGGTATGGAAGTGGAGTTCATCGGTCCGGGCGGACGAAGCTTCAAGATGACCGTCGGAGACATGACCGACGAAGCAGATCAACCGCTCTCCGTTGCAAGACATCCTCTTCAACTGATCAAGCTATGTACCGAACTGCCGGTCGAACCGTTAGATATGATGCGCAAAAGGTTACATTAAACGGTAAATTTTCGAAAATAATTTACAGAACCTAAAGGATTTGAACGAGACTTGTCGAAATGTCTCCATTAAAGTTAATGACGCATCGCTTGGATGCCGATAAAATCTTTAATGTGCTTTCGGCAAGTTTCGTTTTGCATCGTTCGATCGTCATTACATAGTTGGGGGTCATGCATAGTGAGTAAATCGTGGCGTGGAAAGTTAGATTCGGAAAAAATGAAAAAATCGTTTGGCAATGTAAGCGGTTTATCGAAAAAATTTGGCGACCAGCTAAAAGGCACGAGAATCGAAAGCCCGATCCGCTCTGTCGGGATGAAACTATTTTTGCTTATCTTCTGCAGTATTCTGGCGTGCGTGCTTACGTTAGGTTGGTTCTCTTATTCGAAATCCAAAGCTATTATCCAAAGCAAAGTGGCCGACTCCAGCGCGGAGACAGCAAGGCAGGCGGCAGGTAAAATATCGTTGCTGCTGAAAGGTTACGAGCGTCAATCTCTGCAATTTATTACAGATTCGGATTTTATGACGATGCTTAGCACGTTAAGCGTGGCGAAGGACGATTACGAAGTGTTCGATACTGCTCGTCAATTAACGGCGAAGCTGAGCTCCATCGCGATGGCGGACAACAGCTACGAATCGATCTCGCTCGTGCCGGTCGAAGAGGGCGGGCAGTTAATGACATCGGGCAACGGTATTTCCAAAGACGATATTGTTAGCAAGGATTTGTTGGATGCCATCAAGAAGAATTCCGGCAAGGCGACGTGGAGTTCTACGCTCGTTGGCGGGCTTGACGGCAAAAGAAGCAATCCGACGTTTGCGATCGGGCGTCTGCTTACGCAAGGCAAACCGTATTATCTCATTTTGGAAGTCAAAGCGAAGTCGTTGGCCGACCAAATGGCATCGGTTCAATTCGGCGAACACGGTGCCTCTTACATCATTGCGGAGAACGGCACGATCGTGTACGGACCGGACGATAAGAAGTGGGGCTCCAAATACGAATATGAGATGCCGGGTAATGACGGTTCTGCGACGGTAAATGTCGACGGTACGAAAACACTTACGTCCGGCGGCGTGCTTGAAACGAGCGGCTGGACGCTGGTCGGCAACATTCCGGTATCGGAGCTCGTGAAGGACGCCAAAGCGATCAGCAACTTGACCTGGATTATGTCGCTGCTCGCTGCGCTCATTGCGGGAGGCATCGGTTTGATCGTCATGCTGACGGTAGGTCAACCGCTGGCGAAATTGCGCAACTTGATGAACGAAGGAGAGAAAGGCAACTTGACCGTTCGTTCAACCATTCGCAAGAAGGATGAGATCGGGCAAGTATCCGATAGCTTTAACAGGATGATGGAAGAGATAACGTCGCTCGTTCGCCAGACGAACAAGTCCGCGCAGGAAGTGCTGGAGACGGCATCGTCGTTGACCGATTCTTCGCGCAAGACGGCCGGGGCCGCCAAGGAAATCGCGATCGCGACAGAAGAGATCGCCAATGGGGCGACGAATTTGGCTGTCGAATCCGAGAAGGGCACCGATTTGACGATAGAGATCGGCGCTCAAGTCAAATCGGTCATCGACTCGAACGTGGAAATGGGCCAATCTGCCGGCGAAGTCGAGGAAGCTTCGCAACGCGGAACGTCCTACATGGGCACGCTTATCGAGAAGACGGGCCAGACAGAAGAGATGACGCGTTCGATGGTCGAGAAAGTGGACAAGCTGAAAGAAAGCACAAGCTCGATTCGCAAAATTCTCGACGTGCTCGGCAATTTGACGAAACAGACGAATATCCTGTCTTTGAACGCTACGATCGAAGCGGCGAGAGCCGGAGCCGCAGGCAAAGGGTTCATGGTCGTCGCGGACGAAATTCGCAAGCTGGCGGATCAGTCGAAAGATTCGATCGGCATCGTTGGCGGCATCGTAGAGAAAATTTCTCGCGAGATCGACGAGACGGTGTCCGTTCTGTCCGAAGCTTACCCGATTTTCCAGGAGCAAATCGAATCTGTACGCGAAGCGAATCAAATTTTCGTCACCGTTCAGGACAATATGGGCAGCTTCGTGCAGCGCCTCGAATCGGCTACGTCATCCGTACGTCATCTGGAAGGCGCTCAGACAACGCTGTCGCTTGCGATGAGCAACGTCAGCGCGGTCGCGCAGGAAGCGTCGGCGACTTCCGAGCAAGTTGCCTCGCTGAGCAACGAGCAGCTTAACATCAGCGACGGCCTAGTACAATTGTCCAACCGTCTTGAAGCTGTGTCCGGGCAATTGCGCGAATCGCTTAGCCGCTTTACAGTCTCTTAATCGAAATTCTTTTATACAGAGCAGGCAGAGGAATGTCCTTTGCCTGTTTTTGCGTTTCTTGAAAGGAACAATGTGGATTTACCTTCAAGATGGCAACAATGAAACTTAGAAAGGTGCGGATACGAAAGGGCGATGACGATTGAACAGGGCATGGGGTATGCGAGGTTTCAAAGTACTGCTGGCGCTTGCGATTGCTTTCGGTGTGGAAGGGGCAAGACTGGCATGGCTTCAGTTTGGCTTTGGCGGGTCCCGAACCGCCAGCGGTACGCTGAGGCAAGGCGCGACGGCACAGCGGTCGGACGAGCTGGCACTTGATAGCGGTCGAGGCAGCTTCGTGGACCGGAATGGCAAGCCGCTGGCGGGAATCCCCATTCGGGGGCTTGCCGCGTTCCCGGATAACGGGATGCCTAGAGGGACACAAGACACCATCGGCCGTGTCGCCGCTGCCATTGGAGCGGATGCATCTGCATTCGGCGCATGGCTGGACGGTATTCGCGTACCGGAAGTATGGCAGGCGAAGTCGGACGGACGATATCTTGACTTGTCCGATCGGCAGATTTCTGCCATCAATCATGCGGGTTTGCTCGGCGTATCCGTCGTGCCCTATGTGGATCGTTTTGCTGGAGATTTGTTTCCCCTCCATGCGATCGGATTCGTTTCCCAGCACCCTGAACGCGTGAGAACATTGTACGAAGATCGCATCGCCCATCGTCAGATGAGCGAGTCGTCGAAAGTCGGCGGATCGGGTCTCGAGAAGTCGCTCGACAGGCTCATTCAGGGTATAGGCCCAACCCGGGCAGCGCAAGTGACATCGGGCAGCCGCCTGCCGCTTGGAGGGCTCGGTTTACGTCTGCTTGTTAGCGATAATCCGCATTTTCCATTGCGGGTGACAACGACGATCGACAAGGATGTACAGCAGATCGCTCAAGACGTACTCGTCAAGCACGGCGTTCGCAAAGGAGCGGCGGTTGTGCTGGACGCCGAGAATGCAGATATACTGGGCATCGTCTCGTTGCCAACATTAAATCCTTACCGACTAGGCGCGGAAGGCACTGACGAGCGCAATCATGCACTGACGGCGGCTCCTCCGGGATCCGTATTTAAAACAGTCACTCTGGCGGCTGCGCTCGAATCGGGAGTCGCGAGCTGGGACGAGAAATTCCATTGTAACGGTCATTACGGCAAATACGGGCTGAAATGTTGGAAAGAAGGCGGACATGGCGATATAACATTACGCGAAGCATACGCGCAGTCGTGTAACATCGTGTTCGCCGGCTTGGCGGAGAAACTCGATCCGGCCTGGTTGCAAATTACGGCGGATCGGCTCGGGCTTGGCAGGCTGATCGGCTGGCAGACGGATTCGTTCGTAGATGGCAAGCCGTTAAGGCTCCTTGGAGAAGAAGAAGCGGGTACGATATTCGCGGACAAAAAAAACGCCTACGACGGCGGCATGAAGACGGGAACGGGTATTGGCCAGCGTAACGTCAGAGTGACGCCGCTGCAGGCCGCCAATATGGCGGTTACGATCCTGCATGGCGGCAAGGTGTTTTCCCCTAGAATCGTGAAGGAAATTCGATACGCGGACGGCAACCTGCTGGCTACGCTCCCTACACACACGGCGAAGTCCCAATATGGCGCCGTATCAGCAAACACGACGGCGACGCTGCGAGAAGGCATGAGAGCCGTCGTGACGGAAGGGACCGCTGAGTCTGCGCTAAGCGGCGCGCCGTGGCCGCTTGCCGGCAAATCCGGCACGGCCGAGCTTGCCGGCAAGTCGGAAGGCCGCAACGACCAATGGTTTGTCGGGTACGGCCCTTTGAACGGGAAGCCGCGTTACGCGGTTGCTGTGCTGATTGAAGACCAGCCAGCGGGTGTTCGTAACCGGGGCGCAACGTTGTTCGGCGAAATTATGGACGGTTTGCGTCAGCTGGAACGGAATCGTCGCCTGTAGGATCAGCTCTTGCCGGCGAGAAGGGAGAGACGACAAACTCGTCCTTCGGCAATCGAATCCATTGATGGAAGTACCCTTGATCGTATAATGCTTTCAACAAAATCATCAGGATCGGCGCGAGAATAAGCCCGGAGACGCCAAACAGCGACAAGCTGATCATCATAAACGCAAGCATCGTAAATGCCGACACGCCAACCGTCTGACCGGTAATGCGGGGCTCGAGGAACTGACGGGTTAACGTAACAACGAGCAGGAGCGCTGTGAGCCAGATGGCGAGCGTCGTATCTCCCGTCACGAACAAGTAGATGATCCATGGAATGAACAGCGTGTTTACCCCGAGCAGCGGCAATACGTCGAATATGCCGGCAAGCAATGCGATAGACAGCGCATTGTTCACGCGCAAGGCGAGCAGCGAAATGAAGATGACAAGGAAAGTGATGCTGATCAGTTTGCCTTGCGCTTTCAAATAAGCGCTAATGCCTTTGAAGACGTTGTTGCGAAGAAAATCAAAGGCGATCTGCAGTGTTTTCGGCGCACGTTCGCGGCTGAGTTTTTTCCACGAATCGATCTCAAGGCTTAAGAAGTAAGCGAGAACGATCGCGATCGAAATATTCAGCACGAAAGTGGAGAACGAGCTGACAGCCCCGACGAGCCATCCTAGAAATTGGCGAGCCCATTTCGCCCCTTGGTCCGTGATGTACTCGGTCGCGCCGGTCAGCTTCTCGGCAATGTCAGGCGGTAGCGACTCGGAGTGTTTCGATAAGTTGGCGGAGATAACTTCGATCTGATGCTGCAGCAAACTTTGGTACATCGGCAAATCTCTTATCAGTTGGTTTATTTGTTGTGTAAACACAAATCCGAGGCCGAAGAAAATGGCCAAAATAACAACGACGAATACGAGGATGCTTATAGCCGATGCGATCGATTTCGGCAAACCGATGCGATTCATTCTCTTGGCGAAAGGCTCGATGCACCAGAAAATGACGAACGAGAAAAATACGGGCTTGGCCAAATTATATAAATAGCTGAAAACGTACATCGTAAGCCATACTGTAAGCGCGATTACGAAAATGTCGAAAGCGGTTCGCCAATATTTCTTGTACAGCGGCAGCATCTGTCCAACCATCCTTTGCATCCGGCAGGGAATTAGGTGTGCATCCAAATCATACTGTATACGATAACGAAAAAAGATGCCCACGGCAATGCCTTAAATGGAGCTTCTATGCTAAAATAGAGAGTAAGCGCATTTTCGTAAGCGGTATCGACAGATTAAATATGCAATCAAGATGGTGGGGAACAGATGGAAATCATCCTATGGATAGGTTTTTATTTTTTGACTTTTTACGCTTTTTTACCGGCAGTCATAAGCCGTATATTCGGATTTAGAGTATTTTTGAAAGGAGTATCGAATACGGACATCGCGTTGACGTTTGACGACGGTCCCGATCCGGAGTATACGCCCAAATTGTTGGACTTGTTGAAGAAACACGGAGCGAAGGCGACGTTTTTCGTCGTAGGCGAGAACGCGGAACGCCACCCGGAGTTGGTCGCGCGAATTCACGAGGAAGGACATGTTCTCGGCATTCATAATTACTTGCACTATTCCAACTGGCTGATGAGGCCAAGGACAGTGCAGAAACATATTCGTCTTACGTCGGATGCGATCAAACGAATTACGGGAACGAGTCCAAAGTATTACCGACCGCCTTGGGGAATTTTGAACGTATTCGATTATCGCAATATCGGTCATTTGCAGATTGTACTCTGGTCATCGCTGTTTAACGATTGGAAAAAGCGGGTCGGCGCGGAGAGGCTGTATCGGCGGATGCGGAAAAAGCTGAAACCGGGACAAGTATTTCTGCTTCACGATTGCGGAACGACGCTTGGAGCGGACCGGGAAGCTCCGGCCAATACGATTGAGGCTTTGTCGCGAATTCTGAACGACGGGCGTGAGCTAGGCTACCGGTTTGTCGGCATCGACGACATGATCGCAACGACGGAACGAGCAAAGAAAAAGCGGAAACCGGGCAAGGATAGCGAGAAGCAAGAAGGGGCGGAAGGCGACGTACAAGCTTCGATCGGGTGGGTCAAAAGAGTCGTTGTCGCGTGCTGGATGCTGTACGAGAAATTATTTCACGTCGTGTTTCGGCTTCGTCCGGTCGGTTCCGGCCATTTCTTTAACTACCGTATTCGTAAATATACCGGAGCTAAGCTCGACTTGCGGGACGGAGAATCGTTGGAGAAAGGCAACTTGATTATGGAAATTCATTTCGAGAATCAAATGCTGTTTGAACTCGGGATGAAATCGAAGACGACGCTGCAAATCGGCATTCGTATTATACGTGAGATGCAAAACGCGTTGCCGGATATGGCAAGAGAGCTTGCGGTTGTACCGAACGGCGATAAGGTAAGGGCGCTATTCGGCATCTCTATGATCCACCGCGGCGGGGAATCGCTAGGCTTCGATACGATCGAACTTCCGAAAGGTTTGTTCGCTTGGATGACGAATCAATATTTGAAGTTTCTAATTCGCGTAATCCATCCCGACGGCAAAGGCAGAGTAAAGGGAAAAGACGATTCCATGCACCCCCGAATGTTGATTATGCACCGCGAGATGCTGCTCAGTTGGGCGGACGAATCGAGCCCGCGCAAGCGGAAGAAGGAACGGAGACCGGCAAAGCAGCACGAAGCGCTGGACGAAGGCGAGGTAGTGGAAGAAACGGAAACGCTTGGCCATCTTGTCTAACTCATGCGTGAACGAAAAAACAAGCTTGCCCACATTATCGTCGGGCAAGCTTGTTTTTTATCTTTACCTGCATCATTACATTTTCATGACGCCGCCTTGGCTTGCATTCGTGACCATCGCGGAGTAACGCGCGAGGTAGCCGCGTTTGATTTTCGGCTCGAAGCCTGCCCATGCAGCACGGCGGGTTTCGAGCTCTTCGTCGCTGACTTCGAGCGTAATTTTGCGGTTGTTCATGTCCAGCTCAATGATATCTCCGTCGTTGACGAACGCGATAGGGCCGCCTTCCGCCGCTTCCGGGGATACATGGCCGATGGAGATGCCGCGCGAAGCGCCGGAGAACCGGCCGTCGGTAATCAGGCCGACTTTCGTGCCGAGGCCCATGCCGACGATCTGGGACGTAGGAGCGAGCATTTCCGGCATGCCTGGACCGCCTTTCGGCCCTTCATAACGGATGACGACGACGTGGCCTTCTTTGACTTTGCCGTTCGCGATGCCGGCGAGGGCTTCTTCCTGGGAGTCGAAGCAAATTGCCGGGCCGCGGTGGTAGCCGCCGACGGATTTGTCGACTGCGCCGACTTTGATGATCGAGCCGCGGGGCGCCAGATTGCCGAACATGACGGACAAGCCGCCTTCTTTGGAATGCGGATCTTCAACGGTGCGAATGACGGTATGATCGGTAATTTCCGCGCCCGCGACGTTCTCGCGGAGCGACTTGCCGGATACGGTCAGCACATCGCCGTTCAGCGCGCCTTCCTTCTTGAACAACTCGTTAATAATTGCGCTAACGCCGCCGGCGTTATGCAAATCTTCGATGTGGTGATCGGAAGCGGGAGCAAGCTTGGACAAGTAAGGAACGCGCTTCGCTACTTCGTTGATACGTTCGATCGGATATTCAATGCCCGCCTCGTGGGCGAGTGCAAGCGTATGAAGAACAGTGTTCGTCGATCCGCCCATCGCCATGTCGAGCGCGAATGCATTGTCGATGGAGTCGATCGTGACGATGTCGCGCGGTTTGATGTCGTTTTTGACAAGCTCCATCAGCTGCAGCGCGGATTTGCGCACGAAGTCGCGGCGTTCCGGCGATACGGCCAAAATCGTGCCGTTGCCCGGAAGAGCGAGGCCAAGTACTTCTGCAAGGCAGTTCATCGAGTTGGCAGTGAACATGCCGGAGCACGATCCGCAAGTCGGACAGCCGTAACGCTCCAGCTCGGTCAGGCTGTTCTCGTCGATTTTGCCGGTCATGTAGGCGCCGACGCCTTCGAAGACGGAAGTGAGCGAGATCGCTCTGCCGTCGCTCGTGCGGCCGGCTTTCATCGGGCCGCCGCTGACGAACAAGGTCGGGATGTTGACGCGAAGCGCGGCCATCATCATGCCTGGGGTAATTTTGTCGCAGTTCGGGATACAGACCATGCCGTCGAACCAGTGTGCGTTCACCATCGTCTCGACGGAGTCGGCGATAATCTCGCGGCTCGCAAGAGAATAGCGCATGCCGATATGGCCCATCGCGATGCCGTCGTCAACACCGATCGTGTTAAATTCGAACGGCACGCCGCCCGCTTCGCGAATCGCGTCCTTGACGATTTTGCCGAACTCTTGCAGATGGATGTGGCCCGGCACGATGTCGATGTAAGAGTTACATACGGCGATCAACGGTTTGCCGAAATCTTCTTCTTTAACGCCCGCCGCGCGCAGCAAGCTGCGGTGCGGAGCGCGGTCGAACCCTTTGGTGATCATGTCTGAACGCATTTTCTTATTAGCCAATGAGTGCCCCTCGCTTTCGGTTATACCGGAATGTCATATCAAAGATTTTATCATAGATGCAGATGGCTTGACCAGAATGTTGCTGGCAATGGTGCTAGCCTTAACCTGCAATGTTTCCGGATAGAGAAAAAAAGCAGCCGGGCAATGGCCCAGCCGCTTCAATTATTGATCTGATTGTTCCGGGAACAAGCCCGCTAAACCGGCGAACGGGAGGTTCTCGTAATGGTCGGTTTTGTAGACGACTTCGCTCTCGATTTTGGCTTCGTCGCTTAATTTGTTACGCTTGAACTGGAACTGTTCATACAGCTTCACGAGAATTTGCGCCGTGTTGATGGCATCGTCCAGTGCGCGATGATGCGTTCCCGAGAAAGGAATTTCGAGCAGTTCAAGCGCGGGCTTAAGCCCCATCTGCTGATGCTTCTCCAGCTTGTATATTTTCGAGAGCATCTTCTGTAAATTGTTATGGTTGACGATCCAATCCGTCGGAATATTGTGCTGTCTGCATTCCTGCACGAGTTGACGCAAATCGTCCGGTCCCCATGCGCATAGAAAATACTCCTCGTCGCCCATCCACTCCGCGTAATCCCGTACAACGTTACCAAGCGTCTCTGCTTCGTTTACGTTTTCTTGCGTAATGCCCGTGAAGGAAGTCGTGTCGGCGGAAAGCTGCGGGAACACAGAAGGTTTGACGAACGCTTGAAACGTATCGATCACTTGCGGCGCGCCGTCCACGATGTCGACTTTAGCCGCGCCGATTTCAATAATTTCCGCGATCTGGCCTTTTTTCCGGCGAACCGTCATTTCCAGATCGTATACGATAATGGTCACTTCATGCACCTCAAAAACTTCCGATAATAAATTGCGTACCTTTGTTATTATAGTCTTCCTCCGCGTGTTTGTCAGTGTATAAAAACAGGTCGCTTGTGTTGTTTCGCCTACTGTAGAATGGATCAGGCAAACAAAACACGGATGTTCGATGCGAAAGCATGGCATTCAGAAGCGTGTGGCAAAGATATTTAAGAAAGCGGATTCATTCATTTCTCTTTCGCATTTTCCTTCGCTTTAGCATTTTCTACATGCCTTAAACCGTTGATATGACAGGGATTTTAGGTTGTTCGCCATCTTGGCGGGCAGAAAAAGCAAACCGCATCGAATCGTGACGTTTACGTCTTCGCGCAGCTCCTCCTACAATGTGATTGAGCCGGATCGACGTCTTCGGTTCATCAAAGAAACAGACAACAGGGAGGAAAAAGAAAATGTCAAGAAAGTTGCTTAGCACGGCGCTCGCTCTTGCGATGGTCGCCTCTAGTTTGACGGCATGCGGCGGTAACAAAAACAATGAAGCATCGCCGTCCGGTTCTTCATCCGGTACATCAGCCAATCATGAGAGCGCTTCCTCGAGCGCATCGTCGTCTAACGATTACGGCGACACGGGCGGGCTGAAGCTGCCCCTCGTTGACAAGCCGACGACGCTGACCTGGATGGTTGTCAGCGAATCTCCGCTCAACGACAAGCTTGTCGCCAAAGAAATATTGAAACGTACGGGCATTACGGTCGAATTCCAGACGTATTCTTCTGCGACGTTCCCAGACAAGCTCAGGACGACGGTCGCTTCCGGCAAATTGCCGGATATTTTTCACGGCTTGACGGCTGCGGAGCTAAAGCGCATTGGCCAGCAGAACGGCGTAGTCGCTCTCAATAAATATGCGGATATGTTGCCGAATTTCAAGAAGCTTTACCTAGAGGAGAACCCCTGGGTGGTGAAGTCCTTCGGCGACGAAGGAGGCAACTTATATACATGGCCAATCTACAACATGAACCGTGACGTCAATCATGGCTTGATGTACCGCAAAGATATTTTCGACGCGAACGGGATTGCGGAATGGACGAATACGGAAGAGTTTTACCAAGCGCTCAAGAAATTAAAAGAAAAATACCCGGATTCATATCCAATGGCTTCCAAGACGAAAGAGTACATTTTCCGGGATCTTGCGTACGGTTGGGGAATAGGCGGAGAAAACTATCCGGCTTATTACGATGAAGGGGCACGTACATGGAAGTACGCGCCAACGCAGCCGGAACACAAGGAGCTGCTCGATTTCCTGAGAAAGCTGTATACCGAAGGGCTGCTCGACCCGGAATTCCTGACCGATACGCCGGACGCCTGGACGTCCAAGATGACGTCGGGTAAATCGTTTGTAACGTGGGACTGGATCGGCCGTCTTGAGCTGTTCTATAACCAGATCAAATCCGCAAATCCGGAATATAACCTTCGTTACGGCAATCCGATCGGACCGACGGGCAACGTTCGCTCGCTGCCGAAAACGATCGATTTCAGTATCGCGGTTGCGAACAATCCTAACAAGGAAGCGGCCATGAAGCTGCTTGACTACTTGACCAGCCCATCTGGCGCGGAATTGATTACGCTTGGCGTTGAAGGCGTTAACTTCAATTTCGATGCGAACGGCAAGCCGGTATATCCGGAACTAGCCGATCTTCCGGCGGTTGATATTAAGGTGCTAGGGGACCGTTACGGCATGTGGATCGAAGGCATGTACTTACGTCCTGACCATCGCAGCGTGTACTACAATTTCACGGAGAAAGAGCAGGAGGCGCAGGACAAGATCGTCTCCGCGGGCAAGTTCGAGCCGCTTGATCCGGTACTGAACTTCACGGACGACGAGAATGCAACGATCGCCGAATATCAGGTAGCGCTGCAGAAAGCTGCGGACGAATTCAACGCGAAATATGTGCTCAGCAAAAACATCAGTGACAAGGATTGGACGGATTGGCAGGCGAAAGCGGTGAAGCTTGGCACCGACAAGCTGATCGAAGTGTACAACGCCGCTCAGAAACGGTTTGACGCCGCCAAATAAATCAGGCGATCTTGGAACTGTATTTTGATGGGAAACGGCACTTGGGCGCTTGTTATTCCAGGTGCCGTCCATCATCCGTGGAAGGGAGAAGTTTTCATGTTATGGATGGGAGCAACTTGGAAGAAAATCAGACGCGACAGACAGCTCATCCTGCTGTTCATTCCTTGCATATTGTTTTATGCCATATTCCGTTACGCGCCGCTGTATGGCTTGATTATTGCGTTTAAGGATTACAGTGTATTTCAGGGCATCGTCGACAGTCCGTGGGTTGGCCTTAAGCATTTTGATAAATTTTTCTCCGGGCAAGATTTTGAGGTGCTGTTCAAAAATACGCTGCTGCTCGGATTTTACACGTTGATTTTCGGATTTCCTTTTCCGATTGTATTCGCCATTCTTCTAAACGAAGTTCGGACATTATGGTTCAAAAAAACGATTCAGACATTTAGCTACTTGCCGGCTTTTCTGTCCGTCGTCATCATTTCCAGCATGCTGATCGATTTTTTGTCCCCGAACATCGGGATCATTAATCGGATCATCGCCGCACTGGGCTTCGAGAAGACGTATTTTCTCATTCAACCGGAGTGGTTCAGAACGATCTACGTCGCGTCTGACATCTGGTCGACGATGGGGTATGAAGCGATCATTTATTTGGCGGCGATTGCGGGCATTAGCCCGACGCTGTACGAAGCGGCGAAAGTCGACGGGGCGGGCAGATTCAGAGCGGTGTGGAGCGTGACGTTACCGAGCATTCTGCCGACGATATTGATCATGTTTATTTTGAAAACAGGTTCGATGATTCGGGTAGGGTATGAGAAGGTGCTAATGCTCTACAATCCGGCGACATATGAGGTGGCCGACGTGTTCTCGACGTTCGTTTATCGCAAAGGGCTGCTCGAATCGAATTATAGCTATGCGGCGGCAGTCGGGATGTTCGAAGCGTTAATCGCGATGATTATGGTACTGTCGGCGAATTTCATCAGCAAAAAAGCGGGGGGGAGAGGGATATGGTAGGCGAATCGCGATTGTCGCTTTTTCGCATTGTGAACACGATCATCCTGCTTTTCGTTGCAATTGCAACCGTATACCCCGTCCTCTATATTTTTGCGGTTTCCTTAAGCGACACGGCATCCGTCGTACAGGGCAAAGTGTGGCTGCTGCCGAAGGGGATCAATATAGAAGCATACGTCAACGTATTGAAGGATGCCCGCATCCCGAGAGCGTATCTCAATACGATCATGTATACGGCGCTCGGCATGTCGATCAATTTGCTTGTAACGGCAGTTGCGGCCTATCCGCTTGCCAAGTCGGACTTTATCGGCAGGAAATTTTGGATGATGGCCATCGTCGCTACGATGTTTTTGAATCCCGGCATGATTCCAAACTTCTTGATCGTGCAGGGGCTGGGCTTGACGAATACGGTATGGGCGCTTGTCATTCCGAACGCGATTTGGACGATGGAGCTTATTATTCTTAAGAGCTTCTACGAAAATATGTCCACGCAAATTCGCGAAGCGGCGCTAATCGACGGCGCATCGGAATACCGGATTTTATTCAATATTGTTATCCCTTTGTCTAAACCTGCGCTCGCATCAATCGGTTTGTTTTACTTCATGGGACATTGGAACAGCTTTTTCTTGCCCATGATTTATTTGAACGATTCGCATCTGTATCCGCTTCAGGTCGTGTTAAGGGATATGCTTATTTTTAGGGAAGGCAACGATTCCAACCTGGTTGATGCTTCGGCGATTGCCCCGCAGGCGATGAAAAACGCGACGATCGTGCTGTCCATGATTCCTGTGCTAGCGATCTACCCGTTCGCGCAGAAATATTTTGCCAAAGGCGTTATGCTCGGAGCGGAGAAGGGTTGAGCGGCAGTACGTAGAATGTTATTTGGATGCAATTCATGTCCGGAGGAGATGACAATTCACCATGAAACGGTTGTTCACGCATGTGGGCATACTGCAAATCTTCAGTGCGCTATTGCTTGTCATCGCCACGATGTTTGTATCCAACTACTACGTATACCAGAACTCGATTTCAAGCATTTACGAGAAGGTGGCCAAAAATAACGCCTTGGGCGTGCAATCGACTGTCCAGTCGTTCGATAACACGTTTCAAACGATGGCGAGATTGATCAACTCCATCCATGGGCTTCCTTACAACACGCTGACGGAGGACGACGGCCGCATCGATATGGAGAGAGTGTATGCCATGCAAGACCAACTCGCCGGAATGATTTCTTCGATTGATTACATCGAGGAAGCGATCGTGTTTTATGACGGTTTGGATCTTGCGGTTACCTCGAAAGGCACAAGCAACTTCGACTACTTGTTCAACAAGAAGTATCGGCATCCGATGTACAATGCGTCCTACTGGCGAACGTATTCTTCCAATAAACATGCGTTTAAAATGTTTCCGGCCAGCGAGTATCGGATGACGACGCAGACGGGGGATACGACGCGGATGAATCTGATGGTTGCCGTCGATTCGAACAAAATTCGGTTATCCAACAAGAACGTCATTTTGTTGATTAACGAGGCGGCTTACCTCAAAGCGATCAATATGAAGTTTATGATTCCGGGAGCATCCTTGATCGTTCTCGATGAGGACCGTAATTTGATCATGAGTACGGACCCTCAGCTGGACTTGGTCGAAGTGTTGAACGACGTTTATTTCAAGAAAGATGCATCCGGTTCCGTAACGACCGAAAATTACGAATACCATTTCTATAAATCCGATTTCAACGGTTACCTGTACATCGACAAAGCGCCGTATCAATTCCAGAACATCGACTCGGTGGCGAAGGCTAATCAGAACATTATGTTGATTACGATTGTAAGTGCGTTGATTCTTTCGGTTTTTCTAAGCATTTACTTACATCGGCCGGTTAAAAAAATTATACGGCAATTGGGCGGCGGCACAAGGCGCGGCAATGATTTTCGTAAAATATTGAGCGGTATCGTGAAGCTGCAAACGGAAAATGAGACGTACAGAAACGAACAGAAATTCGCGGATTCGGAAGTTCGCAGAGGCATTTTTCTGCAAGCCGTCGATCCGTTCATGAACGCGGAGGCGCTTGACGACCCGATGCATCGGTATTTTGCGGAGTTTTTCCGCAGCAAGCAATTCGTGCTCGTGCTGCTTCATGTGATGTCAGTAGCGGAGGAAACGGATTCGGAGAAGGTGCTGTCGACAGATACGCTCACTGATCACCTGCAAGCGGGCTTGCGCTTGGAACTACCGAACGTCAATGTGTTCTATGACAAGGATATGCATTTTATCGCGGTTGTCGGCATTGACCGGGGGCCGGAACGCGACATGTTGCTTAAACGGTTGAAAGTGCTGCTGCCGCAATGGGAGCGCGGCGAACTGGCCGGTTATTCCGTTAAAGCGAATGTAAGCAAGCTGTACGCGTCGGAGACGGTCAATTGCAAATCGGCGTATCGCGATGTGAGCAGCGGCTTGATGCTGCGAGGAGTGGACGAATCGTCGGGCGTTCTCGATACGGTTAACATAATGCAAGAAGGAAAGCGGTACTTCCCGCTTGAGAAAGTCGCCAAGTTGTCCAACCATGTCATCAAAGGGAATTGGAAAGGGTGCGGCGAGATTATCGCTGAACTGATCAAGCGCAATGCCGATCTTGGCGTGCGACACCACGAATTTTCGCAAATGGCGAAGTCGCTATTCTATCAAATGATCCGGCAAGTTGGCGAGTCCGGCAAGGAACTGCCAGAGCTTGAAACCGCGTTTATGCGCAAAGTGGACGCAGCTCACGATCGCCAAGCGATCGAGAAAGCGCTGCTCGACGTCGTCGACCGCCTTGCTGCGCAAAGCCGGCCCGAACCGGTAAGCAAGCTGAATCCGGCTTTTATCTCGCAATATATTGAACTTCATTATATGGAGAACTTGTATTTGGATCAGATCGCCGAGGTGACGGGGACATCGTCGAAATATTTTTCCAATTACTTCAAGAAGACGTTTGGCGTCAATTACGTCGAGTATCTCAATAAAGTGAGGCTGACTTACGCGCGGGAGTTGCTGAAGGAAACGTCGTTGACGGTGGCGGAAATCGGAGAACGGACAGGGTATTTGAACGCCTCCACGTTTACGACGACGTTCAAGAAATATTACGGGATTTCTCCGAGCGAGTACAGGAAACAGGAAGCTAACTAGCCCAGTCGGGAGGAACTCGTCATGAAAGCTGTCGTTACGCAATCCGGTCGAATATGGACTGCGGAATGCCTAAAACCGGAAATTCCGCCCGGGCATGTGTTGGTCCGGACGGAATATTCCGCGATCAGTCCCGGTACGGAAATGATCTTTGTCAAGCAAGCATCATCGGAAATGGTCAAACTCGGGTATAGCGCAGTTGGCATCGTCGAGCAAGTCGGTGAAGGAGTCAACTGCATTGCGGCCGGGCAGCGCGTTGCATGTTACGGGGCTCCGTACGTGCATCATGCGGAATGGCTGGCAGTGCCAGCCAACTTGGCTGCGCTTGTTCCGGATCGGGTCGCTCCGGAGGAAGCGGCGCTGGCAGGCCTTGGCGCGATAGCGGTTCACGCGCTGCGCGTCGCCGACCTTCGCTTCGGCGAGTCTGTCATTGTGGTTGGGCTAGGCATTCTCGGAAACCTGATCGCGCAAATTGCGCAAGCCGCCGCGTTCCGCACGGCTGGTCTGGATTTGCAACCGACCCGGGTGGCAATGCTCGCCGATCGAGGATTCGCTCATATATACGGCGATCAGGAGCAACTGGAGAGTTGCTTGGCTGCAGCTGTTGGCCCAAGCGGCGCGGATGCGGTGCTCCATTGTGCCAGCGGTCCAGGGGAAGCGCTGATTAACCGGTCGTTTCAGTGGATTCGCGACCGAGGCAAAATCGTCATTGTAGGCGATTTGCAAACGACCTTTTCGCGTAATCTCATGTTCGGCAAAGAAGCACAAGTGCTCATTTCCCGTGCAGGGGGACCAGGTCGTTACGATACGCAATACGAGAAGGAAAATCGGGATTACCCGATCGGCCACGTACGCTGGACGGAAGGACGGAACATCGCGGAATACATTCGGCTTCTGGATGAAGGGCGCATTTCCGTTAAACCGTTCATCACTGAAATTTATCCGGTCGACCGTGCGTCGGAAGCCTATGAAAATTACGGGAAGCCGACAACAACGATCGCGACGCTTATTCAGTATTGAGCTTCGCTCGATCCGACGATTTGCAATACCATCTGCAACTGGCACGGATAATTTTGGAATAAAGCTAGCCCAAAGTCTAATTGATAAATGTTAGAAAACTATTAATCTCTTATGTGGTCAGGAAATTTATAACTGACTGGATAAATAAAAAAGCATTGCGATCTCATGTTGAGATACAGCAATGCTTATTTGACTGTCGGCTATCACCGCTTCGCCTTATAAAACTCGTGATACAGCTTCATTAGGGCTCTTTTCTCAATCCTCGACACATAACTTCTGCTTATACCGAGCTCCCGAGCGATCTCGCGCTGGGTTCGCTCGTCTCCGCCGCCGTCCAAGCCGAACCGGCCACGGATAACCTCTTGTTCCCTCTCGTCAAGAATGTCCAGATTACGGTAAATTTTGCTTTTCTCGATTTTGAGTTGTACTTTTTCCACGACTTCATCCGGCTCGGTGCCGAGAATATCCTGCAAAGTAATTTCGTTTCCTTCTTTGTCCGTTCCGATCGGGTCGTGCAGCGATACGTCTTTTTTCGTTTTTTTGAGCGAGCGTAAATGCATGAGAATTTCGTTCTCGATGCAACGGGCGGCGAACGTGGCTAGTTTCGTGCCTTTGTTCGGCTGAAAGCTCTCGATCGCTTTAATGAGGCCGATCGTACCGATGGAGATCAAATCCTCCAAGTCTTCCCCTGTGTTGTCGAATTTCTTGACGATATGGGCGACCAGCCGCAAATTATGCTCGATGAGCAGATTGCGGGAGACGGGATTGCCCTCTGCGAGCCGATGGAGATGCAGCGCCTCTTCCTCGTCGGTCAAAGGCTGCGGGAACGCGTTGTTTTTGACGTAGGAGACGAGCAGACTGAGCTGTTTGATGAACAGGGCGATCGAAGCGAAAATACCGGGCACGGGGAGGCCACCTCCGGAAGTGGGTTCGCTTGCGCATGAGAAGCATTACCATTCTATGTAGGTTAGTGCCCATCCGTGCCTGTCAGTTGAAAATGAACGATTGAATGGCGAGGGAGAGGGCAGGGAAATAATAAGCCGACGAGTCGATTCTACCCTCTGGAGGTGGCATTATGGCAGTCAAAAACGCGGGGCGGGGAGCCAAAAGCTATAAGCCCGTGTCCATGTCGGCCAAAGAGTACAAAGCATTCGCGAAAGCGCGCGAGCCGTCCCGGTCTGTCTGGACGAATTGTTTGAAGGCGTTTCTCGTCGGGGGCGTCATTTGTACGATCGGGCAAGGTTTGCAGAAGTTTTTCATGGCGACGTTCCATATGAGCTCGCGCGATGCGGGCAACCCGACGGTCGCGGTGCTGATTTTGCTGTCGGTCATTTTGACGAGTTTGGGCGTCTACGACAAAATCGCACAGTGGGCGGGGGCAGGTTCGGCGGTGCCGGTAACGGGATTCGCCAACTCGATGGCGTCGGCGGCCATTGAACACCGCAGCGAAGGGCTTGTACTCGGCGTTGGCGGGAATATGTTCAAGCTAGCCGGCTCCGTCATTGTATTCGGAGTCGTGGCCGCATTTATCGTCGGCATCGTGTATTGGTTGTTCGGGATCGGGGCGTGGCATGATACTACAGGGTAAACGAAGCTGGGTGTATCCCAATCCGCCCGTTATCGTCGCCACGGGAACGGTTGTCGGTCCGGACGAAGGACAAGGTCCGCTCGCATCCGATTTTGATCTTGTCCATCCCGATCTGGAGATGGGGCAGCCGACCTGGGAGAAGTCGGAAAGGCTGCTGCTCGAGCAAGCGACCGACATCGCTTTGCAACATGGAAAGCTGTCCAAGGACAAGCTGAACTTCTTCGTCGGCGGCGACTTGATGAATCAGATCATTAGCAATACGTTCGCGGCAAGAACGCTCGGTGCTCCGTACATCGGCGTGTTCGGCGCATGCTCAACTTCGATGGAGTCGCTTGCGCTCGCTTCGCTTATCGTCGGGTCGGGAGCCGGAGAATACGCGATGGCGGGCACGTGCAGTCATAATTGCACGGCCGAGAAACAGTTCCGCTATCCGACCGAATACGGCGCGCAGAAACCTCCGACGGCTCAGTACACGGTAACTGGCGCGGGCACCGCTATCGTGGCGAAGTCGGGAGACGGGCCGGTTGTTACAGCGGCGACGATGGGGAAAATTATGGACCTTGGCATTAAAGACCCGTTTAATATGGGAGCGGCGATGGCGCCGGCGGCAGTTGATACGATCCAGGGCCATTTCGAGGATACGGGGCGGGACCCTGGCTACTATGACATGATCGTGACGGGCGATCTTGCCGGCGTTGGCCATCCGATTGCAACGGAAATGCTGCGGCGCAACGGCGTGCCGATGGACAAGACCAATTTTCTCGATTGCGGATTGATGATTTACGACGTCGACAAGCAGAAAGTACAGGCAGGCGGAAGCGGCAGCGCGTGTTCGGCAGTCGTCACTTACGGCCATCTGCTGAAACGGATGCATAAAGGCGAACTCAAACGCATTCTCATTGTGGCAACCGGCGCGCTGCTAAGCCCTCTATCGTTCCAGCAAGGCGAGACGATTCCTTGCATCGCACACGCCGTGGCCATCGAATCGAACGTCCAATGAAGGCAAGGAGGCTCATTTCATGATGATGTACGTATGGGCATTCGTCGTAGGCGGGGCCATCTGCGTCGTCGGACAATTGTTGTTCGATGTAGCGAAGCTGACACCCGCTCACACGATGTCGCTTCTCGTCGTAATCGGAGCGCTGCTCGATGCGGTCGGCTGGTACGATCCGCTCATCGATTTCGCAGGCGCCGGCGCGACCGTACCGATTACAAGCTTCGGCAACGCGCTCGTTCACGGTGCGTTGACCGAACTGCAGAAAGACGGCTGGATAGGGGTCATTACGGGTATATTCAGCATTACGAGCGCGGGTATTTCGGCCGCTATCGTCTTTTCTTTCCTGGCTGCTCTCGTCGCTCGACCGAAAGGATAGCGGCAGTTACCATTTTACAGCGAATAACGGCTCAGCCAAACCTTTTGGGTTTGGCTGTTTTTCTATGCATTTTTGGAAGAAACTAAAATTTACGACAGCATCCAAATTCCGGTATAATAAAATATGATTATCATGATTTCATCGAAGTGATTTAGTAGGAGGAAAGAAAATGGAGCAACAAGCCGCGATGCAGCTGTTAGATCAAATTAGACGCAACATGGAATCTTGCATTTATGGTAAAAAGGACGAAATTGCTTTAATGCTGACCGCACTCATCGCTGGCGGCCACGTATTGATAGAAGACGTGCCTGGCACAGGCAAAACTCAGCTTGTCAAGGCGCTCGCTATGTCGATCGGCGGCGTGTTCCATCGCATCCAGTGCAATCCCGATTTACTGCCGACCGATATTACCGGCGTTTCCATTTATCATCCGAAGCTGGAGCAGTTCGTTTTCCGTCCAGGCCCTGTCATGGCGAACTTGTTGCTTGCTGACGAAATCAACCGAGCGACGACGAAGACGCAATCCGCTTTATTGGAAGCGATGGAAGAGCGGCGGGTATCCGTCGACGGAGAAACGCACAAGCTGCCGCATCCGTTTATGCTGTTCGCGACGCAGAATCCGATTGAGTTCGAAGGTACGTATAGCTTACCCGAAGCCCAACTAGACCGTTTCTTGATGAAAATAAAACTAGGTTACCCCGACGAAATATCGGAAAAGAGGCTCATTCTGGAGCCGGGCGCGAGCCGAGCTGCCGAATCGCTTCAGTCGGTTGCGACCGTCGACGATATCGCGCAAATGCAACAACTCGCCGAAAGCGTTCATTTGGAACAGACGGTCGCCGATTATTTGGTCTCGCTCGTGCGCGGCACGCGTCAACACGGCTCTGTGTTGCTTGGCGCCAGCCCACGCGCCGCAGTTGCGCTGGCATCGGCGGCGAAGGCGTTTGCGTTCGTGAACCATCGCGGATTTGTACTGCCGGACGATATTAAAACGATGTCGCCATTCGTGCTCGGACATCGGCTGCACTTGCGGTCCGAAGCAAGGATGCAAGGGGTGACGACGGTTCAGGTGCTTCAGGACGTGCTTCGGCTCTTGCCAGTGCCGGTCGGCATGGAGCGTTGATCATGTCTCGGTCGCGTATTCCCCGCGCTTGGTGGCTAAGCGCCGCATTGTACGGAGCATCGCTGTTCTACTTGCTGTTCCAGGGCGGCAAAACGTCGCTTATGTTATTCATGATTCTTAACGCTCTTGCGGTCTATTTAATGCTTGGCAGGTGGAGCGGTATCGGCGGCGTGCAAGGCATTCGCCAGACGGATGCAGGCAGCGGAGCAGGCGCCATACTCAGCGCCGGCATGAGGTTGCAAGTCAAGCTACGGATGGCCATCCCCGGTTTCTGGCCACTCCCATACGTCATCGTGCGGGAGAGGCTCGTCCGTTCGATGGGCGGAGACGCCCAACTGTATGAAATGTCGTTCGTGCCCGATTACCGCCGGCGCGGAGAAGTGAAATTCGAAACCGCGCCGCTTCGCAGAGGACGTTACGAATTTCAGGGAACGGACTGCTCTACCCGCGATATTTTCGGCTTGTTCGAGCATCGCGGCTCGTTCGCCCAACCGATGAAAATCCAGGTGCTTCCGCGCACGATACAATTGAAAGACTGGCGCTTGTTCCGGCGCTCGCAACGCGGCGTGTTCCAACATACGCTCAATTCGCTGTGGGCGAGGGAGACAACGCAGATCGACGGTGTACGGGAATACATTCACGGCGACCGTCTGTCGAGAATCCACTGGAACGCTACCGCCAAGACGGGGCAATGGAAATCGAAGGAATTCGAACGCGAAGCGCTGCCGCGCGTCTTGTTCGTTCTGGACCGCAACACGGCGAGTTACCGCTCCTTGGATCAATTCGAGCTGGCCGTGTCGGTCGTTGCTTCTTTGCTTGAATTGACGATTGCCAAAGGGATGCCGATCGGATTCGCGTCTTCCGGAGAAACGTCGCGTTGGTTCGGCGAAGGCCGCTCGTACGTGACGCGCGACGAAGTGTTCCAGCATCTGATCGACGTGGAAGCGGACGGAAAGCAGTCTTTGGGCGATGTGCTAGTCCAGGTGGCGGAGCGTTACGAACCTGGCATTCACGTCGTCGTTATCGGCCCGTCGAAGGACAATCGGACCGTCGCAGCGATGCAGGCGCTTGAAGGCAAGCGAATGATGCCGAGCATTGTCCATATCGATTCGGTTCACGCTTTGCCGGAAGAGGCGGCCAAGCTCCAGCAATGGCAGATGTTGTGTCAGTCGAAGCAGTGGGAGTTCAGCTCCGTTTCACAGCTCGATAAGTTACCTCAGGCGTTGGGAGGTGCATCGGCTTGAAGTTGTTAGGAAACGCTCGCTTCTGGAGAAGTCTATTTCTGGAACGCCTTCATCGACTGTTGGCGGTGGCCATCGTTGTCCAGTTGATTCAATGCTTCTCGGATACTTGGTGGGAAGAAACGTACGCAATCATCTATGGTATGCTTGGCGTCACGGCGATAACGGAATTGCTGTTCACCCGTCTGCTTGGCTTGCGGCTGTTGGTGCAGATTGCCGCTTTAATCGGTTTCACGATATGGAAAATGGAAGTGACATGGGGAGGATGGCCGCTCAGTTGGCGGTCGTGGACGGAGATCGAACGCTTTGTGACGTTTCACTCCGATCAATTTCACCCGTTCTTCGAGCTTGGCATCGGCACGTTGGCGCTTGTCCACGTGTTTTCATGGGTCGGCTCGCGACGGGCGGGCGCGGTGCTTGTTATCGTTATGTCTATCGGTTTGATGGCGGCGATCGATTCGTTCTACCCGCTCGAGCTGTGGCATAACATCGCCTGGATCGTCGTCGCAGGTCTTGCATGGCTAGTCGTCATTCATCTCAGACAGTTGCAGGAGCGCCATCCGGAAAGCTGGGAGTCGCTCGCGCAGCGTCCGCTCGATATCGCTTTTCCAGCGGTGCTCGTCATTACGCTTGTGCTGCTCTCCGGCATCTTCATGCCGCGCGCACCGGTTGTTCTCCAAGATCCTTATACGATGTGGTCCGAGTCGCAGGGCAAAGCGGTTACCGCGTTACCGGGTGAAGGCGGCATACAGAAGATCAACATCGAAAGCAGTAGCAAGAAAGGTTCTTCTTTATCGGGGTACAGCCGCGACGACCGGAAGATCGGCGGAAGTTTCCAGTTTGATTACTCTCCTGTCATGACGGTGACGACGACGCAAGCCAGTTATTGGCGCGGGGAAACGAAAGCAATCTATAACGGCAAAGGCTGGGCAGATACGAAACAACCGACGCTCGTACCGCTGCCGGTCGGCGGCGACGCGAAAATGAAAACCGTCCCGGAGCGCTCGCCGGAAGCGAAGACGAAAGAAGTCGTCCAGACGGTCAAGATGGAGCGGAAAGATAAGTTGCCCGTGCTGTTCGGAGCGGGATCGATCTCTGCCGTCTCCGAGCTGAAAAGCGACAATAATGCCGGGTTAAGGTGGAACGCGGTCGAAGGCGAAGCAAGATGGAACAAATCTGCCCGAGTCGAAAGCTACACCCTCGTATCTGAAGTGACGGTGTTGGACGAGCAGGGGTTGCGGCAAGCGCCTGCACCTTCGTCCGAATATGATTTCTCTCCGTACCTTCAATTGCCGGAAACGTTGCCGCAACGCGTTCGCGACTTGGCGGCGGAGAAAACGGCCGATGCGACGAACAGCTACGATAAAGCGAAAAAACTCGAAGAGTTTCTGAAAACGACTTTCCCTTACACGAATACGCCGGACTTGACGAAGATGACGAATCGGGCAAACAGCGATTTCGTTGACGCGTTCCTGTTCGAAATTCAGGAAGGATATTGCGACTACTTCTCGACTTCGTTCGTCGTGATGGCCCGTTCGATCGGCCTCCCGACTCGCTGGGTCAAAGGGTATTCGACAGGGAACGATGTGCAAGCGTCCGAACGGGCCCGGTTTATGGACCGTCTCGAGGATCGCGATCCGACTAGATCGGGTACGTACACCGTTCGCAACGCGGACGCGCACTCTTGGGCGGAAGTCTACTTCGAAGGTTACGGCTGGATCCCGTTTGAGCCGACTTCCGGCTTCAGCGTTCCGCAGCCGCTTCCCGAAGGAGAAACGATCACGCCGGATCCGAGCACGGACACCGAAACGACTCCGGTTGATACTAAAGTGGCAACGAACGACAACAACTGGTTCGTTGTGGGCGCCGCGATCGGAGTGTCGCTTGTGCTGGCCATCGCTGCCGTATTCCTGTATCGCAGCCGCCGCGCGCATCAACTGTGGGAACGAATTCGAACCCGCGGACATTCGCCGAGCCAGCGCGCAGCCCGAGAGATGGAGAAGCTGCTCTCTTTCCTTCAGCGCAAAGGATTGCGCAGAGAGCAGCATGAGACGATCCGGGAGACGTTTAATCGTTGGGGCGACCGCTTCGGATCTTTGCGGGCGGAGTTCGACGGCGCGATCGTCAGCTTTGAGAAAGTCCGCTACGGGCAAGAATCGGGCGACAGCGTCCAGTTGAATGAATTCACCGCCGCAGCGGAGAAAATTCGCAAAGGTTTCTAGCCGATTCCCGCGCATTGGAAGTTCACGTAGCAGCGGATAAAAACAGCAAGGGCGAGCCCGACATGTTCGGGCTACCCTTTTTTATTTTTGCAAGGCCGGGTGGGGTATGGTATATTTTGAGGAAGATTAGGGCGTGTCTGAATACTCCGAGGGCAGCAGATTTGGCCGAATTTTCGTTCCTCGGGTTTTCAGACACGCCCTAGCCGAAAATTTCGGTGACAGACAGGAGTTATCAAGCTAGATGTTTAAGCGTTTGCTACCCGATCAGATCGTGAACACCGTGTTCGATATCGATATCGACGTTTTGCGGAAACAAGGGGTTCGGGGGATCATTACCGATCTCGACAACACCCTTGTCAGCGCCAAGACGCCGCTTGCGACGCCCGAACTTGCCAAATGGCTTGACTCGGTCAAGGAACTCGGGTTCAAAGTCGTGATCCTATCCAATAATAATGAATCGCGCGTCGGCAAATTCGCGGAGCCGCTCGGCATCCCGTTTATTCCGATGGCTCGCAAGCCCGGGGGAGCGGCATTCCGCCGGGCTTTGGCGCTTATGGATTTGCCTGCGGACAAAGCGGTTGTCGTGGGCGACCAGATGATGACGGACGTACTTGGCGGTCGCAGAGCCGGGCTTCATACGATTCTCGTTACGCCGATCGCCTTGAGCGAGGAAGGCTGGGCGACCCGCATCAATCGACGCATCGAGAAGATTGCTTTGCGCAGTTTGCGTAAGCAAGGACTGTGGCCGGTCAAACCGAACGAGCCGGACAAGGAAGGACGATGACATGGCGAGTACGCCCCCTATGAACGTTCCCCGCTGCGCAGGCTGCGGCATTCCGCTGCAGAGCGAATCGCAAGCGAGACCGGGCTTCGTGCCCGAATCTTCCATTGGAAAGGAAGAGGCCGTATGCCAGCGGTGCTTCCGGATTAAAAATTATAATGAAGCGTCGTCGGTGACGGTCGACCAGGACGAGTTCCTGAAGCTGCTCGGTAGCATCGCTTCAACGAACAGTCTGGTTGTGCACATCGTCGACTTGTTCGACTTTCAGGGCAGCTTGATTTCCGGGTTGCAACGATTCGTCGGCAGCAATCCCGTGCTTCTCGTTGTGAACAAGATCGACTTGCTTCCTCCGGTCACGAATTGGAACCGACTGCGCAACTGGGTGCAGAAGCAAGCTCGCGAGGAAGGGCTTAAAGTCGTTGACGTCGTGCTTTGCAGCGCGCGCCGCAATATCGGCTTCGATCGTGTCGTCGAAGCGGTTACCGCTCATCGGGGGGACCGCGACGTATACGTCGTCGGTGCGACCAACGTCGGCAAGAGCACGCTGATCAATCGGCTTATTTCCGAATACAGCGATCTGAAGCGGGAGCTTACCGTGTCCAGGTACCCAGGCACGACGCTTGATGCGGTTCATATTCCGCTCGATGACGGAAGAAGCATCATCGATACGCCGGGCATTGTGTACGGATGGCGAATGTCCGAAATCGTTCCGCGCAAAGATCTGGCCGCGCTTCTTCCGGACAAGCCGTTGAAGCCGCTGACCTATCAATTAAACGAAAAGCAATCTTTATTTATCGGGGGATTGGCCCGGTTCGACTTCGTCGAAGGGGAGCGCCAGTCGTTTACGTTTTATTTGGCTGGAAGCATGAACGTCCATCGGACGAAGCTCGAACGGGCGGATGAGTTGTACGAGACTCACAAGGGCGCGATGCTTAGCCCGCCAAGCCTCGAGGATTTGGCCTCGATGCCGCCATGGACGAGACATCGATTGCGCATTCCGGCGAACGTCCAAAAGGATATTTTCATATCCGGCCTTGGTTGGATTCAGACGAACGGCAAACAAGGCGCGACCGTAGATGTGCATGCCCCGCGCGGTATTAAAGTGATGCTTCGCGACAGCCTTCTTTAACGATAGCCGCTGCGTGCCTCTTTGGGAGAGGGGAAGGACGAATGGAACGGAATACCGATTCTTATCAGTTAGATAGCCATACAATTCTTTACGGTGTCATCGGAGATCCGGTGCGCCATTCCAAGTCACCGGTTATGCTAAACCGGGCGTTCCGCGAAACGGGGCTGAACGGTGCGTATGCGGCGTTCCATGTCAAACCTGAAGAGCTCGGGCAAGCGATTGCCGGCGTTCGCGCGCTCGGGTTTCGGGGGCTAAACGTGACGATTCCGCACAAAGTCGAGGTTATGGCGCATTTGGACGAGATCAGCGAAGGCGCTCGGGCGATCGGTGCAGTCAACACGATCGTGAACGACGGCGGACGTTTGATCGGCTACAACACCGACGGCATCGGATACGTCCGGTCGTTGAAGGAAGAAGCCGAGCCGAACTTGTCCGGCAAAACGATCGTTGTTCTCGGCGCCGGCGGCGCGTCCCGCGGTATTTTGTGGGCGCTCGCTCATGAGCAGCCTGCGGCGATTTTGCTCGCGAACCGCACGGAAGAACGCGCGGTGGAGCTTGCTTCGGCTTTTTCAACGGACTACCGAATCTCGGCGATTCCGTGGTCCCGCTTGCAGGCGGCATGCGCCGAAGCGGATGTCGTCATCAATACGACTTCCGTTGGCATGTCCCCGAAAGTGGGTGACGTACCGATCGACCCGTCCTGGCTGAAGCCCGGAGCCGTTGCCAGCGATTTGATTTATAATCCGCTAAAGACCGCTTTCCTCCAACAGGCTGAAGCGCACGGCTGCCGCGCCCACGGCGGTCTCGGCATGTTCGTCTATCAAGGCGCCTATGCGTTCGAATATTGGACCGGCGCTCCCGCCCCCGTCGCGGCGATGCGCGAGGCGGTTCTGCAGTCGTTCGGCCGGTGAATTGCACCGGATTAATAAATAAAACATTTTAAGATGACTCGGAAAGGACGGAGAAAAAGGGATTGGTACGGAGAGTTTACGTCCGCCTTTAAAATCGAGTGGCCACCTTAATCTTTAATTCAAGCCACTCGATTTTAACCAGCGGCGGAGTGCCAACCCTTTTTTGCAGTCCACATACCCGAGCCGTCGGATTCCCCACATCACTCGAAAGCAGGAATAACATGCTAACAGGCAAACAAAAACGTCACCTTCGCTCGCTTGCCCACCATCTGACCCCGATTTTCCAAGTTGGCAAAGGCGGCATTAACGATCAAATTATCCGTCACATCGAAGAAGCGATCGAAGTGCGCGAGCTTATTAAAATTTCCGTACTCAACAACAACTCTGACGATCCGCGCGAAATCGGCGAAGAACTTGCCGAGAAATCGCGCTGCGAGCTCGTTCAGGTCATCGGCAAAACGATCGTTCTATACAAAGAATCGACCGACCATAAAGAAATCGAATTGCCTCGCTAATCAACATTAAACTTTTTGAATTACCTCTATTCAGATCAAGTTCAAAAAGTTCGATGTTCAGCACCGAGAAGGTTGGATGAAGCTAGGGCGTGTCTGAATACTCGCTCAGGGGCATCTTTCACCGCCTTTCCGCCCCCTGCTTCGTCACTTTTGCTCGACGTACCCCCGGTACGCCTTCACAAAAGTTCCTTGCATGGAACGGAAATTCGGCAAAATCTGCTGCCTAGGAGTATTCAGACACGCCCTAGGGAATGAGGAGCGGAGCGTAGGCAAAACCTACGTGAGCACCGGAAGTCCCGTGCAGCATTCAAGATTCGAAGTCGAATAAACTTCTCGAAACTACATCGTGATCAACATCGGACTTTTTGAACAACCTCTCAAGAGGAAAGGCGGAAATGCATGCGTAAAATCGGTCTTCTCGGAGGCACTTTCGACCCCGTTCACAACGGACATCTGATGGCGGCGGAAGCAGCTCGCGAAGCGGCGAAACTCGATGAAGTGTGGCTGATTCCGACGCTCGTGCCGCCCCACAAGCCGCAGCCCGGCACAGATGCCGCAAGCCGCCGGCGGATGCTCGAAGTTGCGGTCGCGGACAACGACAAGCTCCGCGTGGAAGATATCGAGCTGATGAAACAAGGCACATCTTACACGATAGATACCGTTACCGCGCTGCAAGAACGCCATCCCGATATCCAGTTTTATTGGATCGTCGGGTCGGATATGCTTCAAGACCTGCCTCATTGGCGGCGCATCGAGGAGCTTGTGGATCGCGTCAGTTTCATCGGTCTGGAGAGACCCGATCAACCGTCGGATGATTCGGAGCTGCCCACGTTTATTCGCAGAAAGTTGAACAGGGCGGGCATGCCGCCGATGGGCATCTCCTCCACGGACATTCGGCGAAGGGTGAAGGATGGGCGCTCCGTTCGCTACATGCTCCCCGAACCGGTTCGAGAATACATGCAAAGGAATGGCCTTTATGGATCTTGACAAATTGAGGGAAGCCACTCGCGCGCAAATGCCGGATAAACGTTGGAAACATACGCTGGGCGTCGTCGATACGGCGATCGCGCTGGCGGTTCGGTACGGGGGACATACCGAGAAAGCCGAACTGGCCGCTCTGCTGCACGACTACTCGAAAGCGTGGGCGACCGATCGGATGGAGACGATTATCCGCGAACAATCGCTGCCTGCGGACCTGCTCGTCTATGATAAGGATCTCTGGCATGCGCACGTTGGCGCTTGGGCGGTGGCTTCCGAGCATGGCATCGCAGACGAGGAAGTGTTGGACGCGATCCGCTACCATACGTCGGGCAGGGAAGGGATGACGCTGCTGGACAAAATCGTCTGCCTGGCGGACTACATCGAGCCGGGGAGAGACTTTCCGGGCGTCGACGACATTCGTAAACTCGCGGAGAGCAGCCTTGAGGAAGCGCTCGTCGAAGCGTTCGGTTCAACGATCAAAGTGCTCGTCAAGCGCGGAAAGCGGATTTTCCCGGAGACAGTGGCGGCGCGGAACGATTTGATTATGCAGACGAAAAAAGCTTAACTATAGGAATACAGAAAATGAACGATCGAGAATACGGAGGCTGAGACATGGCATTAAACTCGAATCAATTATTGAAAACGGTCATCGGAGCGGCGGAAGAGAAAAAAGCGCATGACATCGTCGCCCTTAACTTGCAAGGCATTTCCTTAATCGCCGATTACTTCGTGATCTGCCACGGCAACTCTGACACACAAGTGTTGTCGATTGCGACCGAGATTCGTAAAACTGCGGAAATTGCGGGCGCGAAGGTAAGAATCGAAGGCGCCGATACGGCGCGTTGGGTGCTCGTAGATATGGGCGACGTCGTCGCTCACGTCTTCCACAAGGATGAAAGAGAATTTTATCATCTCGAGCGACTTTGGTCTGATGCGAAGTCAGTGGAGATCGTATGAATCTGATCGCCGGAACCTTGCAACGATTACTGGTGCGTAGAGAAGTGTCCCCTTACGGATGGTTTCTCGGCTTCGGTGAAGCGGAAGGGCCGGAAGTTCATCTCCCGTATGGAGAGGTAGTCGGCGAGCGGCCGGCAGTCGGCGCGGAAGTTGAAGCGTTCCTTTTCCACGACGATAAGGAACGGCTGACCGCGACGCTTCGCAAACCGTTGATCAAGCTCGGAGAAATGGCGCGGCTTGCGGTCGCCGATTTCCATCCGAGTTTCGGCTTTTTTCTGGAGATGGGCATCGGTAGACAGTTGCTGCTTCCGCTTAAACAATTCCCGCCCGAACGGAAAAACGTTTGGCCGCAAACCGGTGACGAGTTGTTCGTGGTGATGAAGCACGATAAGGAAGGCCGGATGCTGGCGAGACTGGCAAAAATCGACGATTTTGCTTCTCTCGTGTTTCGCGCGCCAACGACTTGGATGAATGAATGGCGGGAAGGCTGGGTTACTGATGTGTTCAGGGACGGGGTTTTTACTCTCGTCGAAGGCGGCGTACTCGGCTTTGGGGCACTTGGGTACGTGAACAATGCGTCAATGAACCATCCGCTTCGTATCGGCCAGAAATTCAAGGCGCGCATTACGCAAGTTAGGGAAGACGGACGTGTGTCGATGAGCTTGAAGGCAACGAAAGAAATCGGCAGATTGGAAGACGCCGATCGTATTCTGGCTTTCCTGAAGGAGAGGCCGGGAGGCGCGATGCCTTATTCGGACCAGACAAGCGCGGAAGATATCCAGCGTCGTTTTCAGCTCAGCAAGTCCGCATTCAAGCGGGCACTCGGCAAGCTGATGAAAGAAGGGCTGATCCGGCAAGAAGGCAATTGGACGCGTCTGATCGCGCCCGAAAGCTCGGAACAGACGGAAGAAAATCCGCAGTAACGACGTTTCAGATCGAGTGGGAATTGGAGAGAACGATATGCGCACCTATCGGCAGTTTGCGGCCGTCTACGATCGTTTGATGGAGGAAATGCCATACTCCGAGTGGATGAATTTCGCCAGGCGGTGTTTCGAACGATACGGCATACCGAAGTCGATCGTCGACCTCGGCTGCGGCACCGGCAATTTGGCGATTCCGCTAGCCCGTTCGGGATTCGGCGTTTTCGGCATCGACATTTCATCGGAGATGTTGTCGGTAGCCCGCAGCAAATGGGACGAGCCGACCGCAAGGGGCGGTTATCGCGATGAACCCGGCACAATCCGCTGGCTGCAGCAGGATATGCGCGATTGGGAATTGCCCGAAGCCGCGGACGCTGTCATTTGCTTCTGCGATTGCTTGAACTACCTGACGGAAGGGCACGACGTCGCTGCGGCCATTCAAGCCACGTATGAAGGTTTGGCGCCGGGCGGGCTCTTCTTGTTCGACGTCCATTCACCGAGGCAGTTAGAACGTTATGCTGAAGAGCAGCCGTTCGTGTACGACGAGAAAGACGTCGCTTATTTGTGGACTTGCGATTACGATCCGGATCGAATGGAAATCGAGCATTCGCTTACATTTTTTATTCAGGAGCCGGGGACAGCTGCAAGCGGTGCGGGTGCGTTGTACAGTCGGTTCGAGGAGTCTCACGTGCAACGAGCATACGACCCGGAATGGATCGCCGAGCGATTGGGAGAGACGGGCTTCGAATTGCTCCATCGTGTTGCGGATTTTACGTGGGATGCGCCGACGGCCGAATCGGAAAGGCTATTTTTCGTCGCCCGCAAGCCGAAATAATAGAAGAAAGGGCAGTCCGAACCGGATACGGTTTGGAACTGCCCTTTCGTTATGTTGGGAACCGTAATCAACGGCTTTCTGGCGGGCGTCCGATGAAAGGACAAACAACCTACCGGAACAGTACTTGCCGGCGATCCTCCGCCGCCCGCTCCATCGCCAGGCGTCCCAGCTCGCGAATCGGACGAAATGCGAGTCCGCTCCCGCGAATGCGATAGACAGCCTCGGAAGCCGACACCGGCTCCAGCTCGGAAAGCTCGAAGGAAGTTTCCGAAGCATTAGCGCCGCCGATACTTCCCAGCATCAACGCTCCATGATACAGGCTGCGGCGATCGGGCAGCGATCGGGCGTTCAGTGTGTTTTCCCAGCGCAATTCCACCGGCATGCTCATCTCCACAACCGTTCCCGTCATCGGGATTCCCGTCCATTCGACGAAGCCGGCGGAGAAGACCGGCTGTGCGTCTTGACCGTTCACTTTCAACCTTGCCTTCTTTGCGTCGGACCAGGAGGGAAAGAATATTTTGGCGGTTACGGGCACGCCGATCGTCGATTCTCGTATCTCAAGCCGAATAGTGCCTTCATACGGATAGGCTGTCGTCTGCATGGCCGTCATTTGACCTCCGGCGAGCGTGATCCGCATTTGACCGTTTTGCGGAAACGGCAGGGCAAAAGCTCCGCGCTCCTGATCCGTGAAGCAGCCATAGCCGATTGCTCGGGACAGGCCGTCGCCGCCCCGCATTGAGCAGCACCAATAGGCTTCGAACAGGCCGGTCTTCGGTTGAAGCCATTCGTCGTGCGCCCCCGCGCAGCAGTCGCATCCGAAACCTCCGTTCGGCCGCTGCCCGTAGCCGAGACCGTTGTACAGAATGCCTTGCGCCAGCTCCAAGTAGGAAGCTTCCGCCGTATGTTTCCACAGTTCCACCGCAACGATGAAGGAGTCGACGACCGCACAAGGCTCCGTCCACTCCGGTCGGCCGAACCAGTTGTAATTGGCGTAATTTTCCGTCATTCCTTCCCGAGTGTAGAGAGAGAAAACGGTCTGAGCCAATTGCAGCAGAGAGGCGTCTCCCGTCGTGTCGTAATGGCGCAAAATCCCCCTCAGCGCCGACAGTGTCGCGTGCGTCTGAAAGGACAATCCGGCAAGGTCGATCCTTCGGAAATTGGCGATCATTTCTTCTATCAGTTCGGCCAGTTCTGGCCACTTCAGCAATTGATACGCATGGGTTGCCCCGTCCAGAAGGATAAACGCGCAACCGACATCGGTGGACAAGTACCATTCTCCCGCACGACCTTCCAGCAGACTCCCGATCGCTTCGCCGCCGAACTCCCCCTTCTCCGTCACTCGAGCTTCCGCCTCTATAGGATACCGGTTGTACAAGCCGCGAACCGGCAGCAGCAAATGCCGAACGACGTCCTCCAGCACGCGAAGGGAAGCGTCGTCGCCCTTCCATAAATGATGTTCCGCCATCGCCCGCAGCAGCCAGCTGTGACCGGACAATTGCTGCTCGTCCGCCAAACCCTCCCCGTGAATCGTTCCGAAATACCCTTTGGCATTCAGTCGTTCGGGAAGCCACTTCATGATTTCAGCCAAATACAGAGGCTCCCTGCCAGTCGATTGCGCCAGCATGACCAGCGCGAGAATCGTTCGCCCTTCCCAATCGCCGGGCCAGGAATAGCCGCCCTCGCGAAAGACGCGCGGACAGCGGTATTCCTCCGTCTCCAGCCGATCGTAATTGAGTATCGCCCTTTCGTACATATCCCCGTAAACCTTTATTTCCTTCCAGTGGGCCGTTTTCATCGCCATTCCCTCATTTTCAGATGAAAATAAATTGCTTTTATTATTGAAACCTACTATTCATGATAAAAGGGTTTATATATTCTATAAATAGAATATATGCGAGATGGAGTGATAAAATATTGCTCTTTAACATGAGGGATTCACAGCCGAGAACCATCGGATTCCAGTATCCCGATCGTTCCGTCATCACGATGCGGCTGGAAGGGATCGGTTGGGAGAAAGCGGAGTCGGAAGCTTATCGTTGGCACGGAATGAAAAGAGGACAAGAGGGCGCCGCGATTTTTCAATATACGCTGTCCGGCAGGGGAGAGCTTCGAATAGGCGAAGAAGTTCATTCGCTTCCGAAGAACCGGGCTTTTCTGCGCACTATTCCGGGCGACCATGAATACTACTTGCCGGCCGGAGAGCCGCATTGGGAATTTTTCTTCGTAACGGTTCACGGTGACGACGCACTGCGGCATTGGAGAGTTCTGGAACGAAAGTTGGGCCCGATATTCGAGCTTCCTCCCAAGTCCGTTCCCCTGGAGGTGTTGTCGTCGCTATACGCCGATATCGCCGGATCGTCCATCTCCGATCCCTATGAAATATCGGCCACGCTGTACCGATTCGTGCTCGAGCTTCACCGGTTCGCCGACGCGGGCAGTCAAGTCAGGCGCGATGACATCCCCGAACCGCTAGTGCAAGCCGTTGCCGTCATTCGTAATCGCTTTCATGAAGATTTGTCGCTCGATGAGCTGGCGGAGGCATCGGGGTTGACGAAGTACCACTTCTGCCGCTCCTTTCAGAAATACTTCGGAATCAAGCCGATGCAATATGTCCGCAAGATCAGAATCGAACGGGCCGTCTGGCTGCTTAGGCATACCGACATGAAAATTTCCGTGATCGGCGAAGCTTGCGGCTTCGCCCACAGCAATTATTTCATCAAAACGTTCAGGAGCATTATCGGTTCGACGCCGGGAGATTACAGGTTGAAATCCGGCCTTCCCGGTTTTGACCGCATGGAGGTGGAACTCAGACCCGATGCAGATTAAAGGGAGATTGACGTTGTATTTGATTTTGTTTTCCGTCGTTCCGCTCATTGCGGTCAGTCTGTTTCTCTACCAGTTGGCTTCTTCGGTCGTGCAGACGCAGGCGGAGAAATACGCCGGAACGGTGCTGCTTCAGACGACTTCAACGGTAAATCAACTGATGGACGATGTCGTTAATGCCAGCGTAAAGCTGGTAACGGATCCCGTCGTGCAGAATGACGAAGCCCCCGATCAGGAGGAATTCGCCCGAACCTTGAGATACCGCGGTATCGAGAAGCTGATGAACAATGTCGTCATGGCGCAGCCGGAAATCTCCTCGATGTATTTGTGCCTGAACAATTCGGATCTGATCAGCGTGGGAACGCTGAACGTTGCCGGCAAGAGACCGGACTGCCGCGGCACGAATACGTATAAGGCGGCTTTGGACAACAATCTAATGCCTTTATGGATCGGTATGCACGAGAACGAGTTCGATGAGGGCACGGTATCCCGGAACCGTTATGTCATTACGCTGGCCAGAACCGTATACAGTCCGGACACTTACAAGCCGCTCGGCGTGCTGATGATCAACATCGAAGACGGGACCATCAAAAACAGCTTTCAGGCGGGATTCGACGGGGAGACGGCGGAATTCCTCGTGACCGATACGCGGAAGAATGCGATTTACGTCAAAGATCCCGATCGTTATGGAACGAAGCTAGAATCGCGATACCTCGACAGGGTCGTCCAAGCGAAGGCGTCGGGAGGTTTTGCCTGGAAAGACGAGGGAGGCGACCGGAAATACATCAGCTACGTGTATTCGACCAAGTCGGACTGGATCTACGTGGCGGAGCTTCCCATGAATTACATCACCCGCCATTCCCAGCTCATTTTCAAAACGACGGCGGTCGTTGTCATCGCTTGCATCGTCATTGCGATACTGGCCGCATACATGCTCGCGCGCAAATTCACCGACCCGATCAAAAATTTGCTGGCGTCCATCCGCCGCGTGAAAGACGGTCAATTCAACCAAACGCTTCATACGAAGCGCAAGGACGAGATCGGCGTGCTGACCCAAAGCTACAACGGCATGATCCTGGAAATCCGGAACCTGTTGATTCGGCTGGACACGGAGAACGTCATGAAACGGCGGGCCGAACTGGATGCGCTCCAGGCTCAAATTACGCCGCATTTCCTGTACAACTCATTGAATTCCATCAAGTCGCTGGCCCGTTTGAACGGACAGAGCGTAATCTACCGGACCGTGACCAGCCTGATCGGCTTGCTGCAGTTAAGCATAAGCAAGAATACGGTGTTTCTCCCGATTCGGGAAGAGCTGGAGATGACGAAGCATTATTTGGAGCTGCAAAATATCCGTTATCCCAACCGATTTCAGGCGCTGTTCGAAGTGGAGGACGGGCTGTCGGACTGCTCGACGGTAAAGCTCATTTTGCAGCCATTGGTCGAGAACGCAATCGTACACGGGGTAGATTTGAAGGACGGCGGAGGCATTATCGTCATTCGGATATACCAGGATAACCTGGATATCGTCATGGAAGTGGAAGACAACGGCAAAGGGATGGAGGAGGAGGCGCTGAAAATGCTATTGAAGGAACAGCCGAGGGAAGGCCGGCTCACTTTCGGCGGCTTGGGCCTACGAAATGTAAACGACCGCCTTAAGCTTCATTACGGGGAAGGCTACGGCATTTCGTTCCGCAGCGCTCTAGGTTCAGGCTTTACCAGCACCGTCCGAATTCCGCTTCACCCTTTTGTAACTCCATCACAGCTGGGAGGTTGAGGACATCATGTACAAAGTTATGATCGTCGACGACGAATATTACGTTCGCATGGATCTGCGAATGATGATCGACTGGGCCGGACACGGCTTTCAGTTAACGGAAGATGCGGTTGACGGCCAGGACGCGCTGGATAAAATTCATCAATGCAGACCCGATATCGTGTTGCTGGACATCGGCATGCCCGGCATGAACGGAATCACCCTGCTTTCCCGATTAAAAGAAAGTCAATTTCAGGGGCAGATCGTCATTCTTAGCTGCCACGACGATTTCAACTACGTGAAGGACGCCTTGCTGCTGGGCGCCCAGGATTATTTGCTGAAGCATACGCTGGAGCCGGACATTCTCGAGAAAACGCTGGAAGATGTCGTCGGAAAGCTGGAAGGAAACCGGCAGCGAAACGAACAGGTAATCAAATGGAAACATCTCGAGGCGCAATCCTTGCAGATGGAGAGGAACCAGTTTTTCGGACAGCTGCTGCACGGATACGCGGCTGCCAATCGGAACTCCATTGCAGAAAGGCTGAACCGGTTGGAGCTGCGGTTCTCCTTGACGCACAGCGTGGTCATGATCGTGAAAATTCATGAAGAGCCTAGCGCACAAAACCGCGGCCAATCGTCCGAGCCTGTCAGAGCGCAGGTGGCCGAGGAAATCAACCGGACATATTTGAACGCGGACGCCGGTTATTGCTATGCGGCCGAGGACGGAGAATTGGTGCTTATTCTCGGCTTCGAGAGCGTTCCGAGCTTCTTGTATTTGCAAAATTCGCTGCACGAGCAGTCCAACGGAATACTAGCGCTTATTCGAGAGCGTTTCGGGCTCGGGGCTTCCATTGGAATCAGCGGCCACTGCTCGTCCACGGAGCATATCGCCGACTATTACCTTCAAGCCAAAGCCGCCATCGCCGGCGTTTATTTTATAGGGAAGAACAGAATTATCCCTTATTCGGAAGTGAGCGACTATTCGAGGAAACCGTCTAAGAGCTTTAAGGAATATGAAGAGCTGTTACTTAGGGAACGGAGAGATCCTCTGGAGATCGCCGGCGTCGTCGAGGAGATATGCAACGGCATTATTGAACAGAAGGTTTCGCTGGAGGAAGCGAAAGCCTTCTATTTCGAATTTGTCTCCTTCATCAAGAAACAGCAGCGAGACTATGGCATTTCCGAGCAAGAGCTGTTTGAAACCGGCCGTTCTCCTTATGAAGCCCTGAATGGAATGGAAACGGCGGAAGAGGCTAAAATCTATCTGACGAAAGTGATGTTGCGGTTAAGCGAACTGCTGCCGATCGGCTCCAGCGGGAAATATCGGCCGGAAATCGCCCAAGCGATCGCGTATATGAAAAACCACTATGCCGGCGATCTCTCGCTGGAAGTCGTCGCCTCTACGGTCAATATGAACAGCACATATTTTTCCAATCTGTTCAAGAAAGAAACCGGGCAGAACTTCGTCGCCTTTTTGCAAAGAATCCGGTTGGAGAAAGCCAAAGCGCTTCTCAGAACGACGCACGATAAGGTTTACGATATTGCCTCGCAGGTGGGAATCGACAACTACCATTACTTCTGCAAAGCTTTCAAACAGTTTTCCGGCATGACTCCGATCCAATATCGCACAAAAGAAAAGCAATAAACGCCAAAAAAAGTGCATGCAACCTCTGTAAAAAATGCAACATTCCCTAAAGGAAGTGAAATAGAAAGCGGTTACATTTGAAGTATACTGACAGGGCAGCAGAATTAACGCTTGAAAGACTACCAAGAGAGCAGGGGGAAAACAGGAATGGTTGGAATAGCGGTAAACGGAACGGGCCGCCTGCTGCGGCTCGGAATGACGGTTGTTCTCGCGGGGGCGCTTCTCGCGGGATGCGCGAAAAACAAGGAAGGAGGCAGTTCGCCGTCTTCCTCGGCGGCGCCGCCTGCGTCGGGCACGGAGTCGGCTCAGCCGTCCGGCGAGGATCCGAAAGAAACGCTGGAGTACAGCTTCTACCAGGAGAACGACTCGCCGCCTACGTTCGCGGACAATCCGAATGACGTGCTAACGCCGATCGTCGAGTCCAAATTTAACGTGAAAGTGAGCAAAGTGCTGTACAACCAGGGCTCTACCTTCAAGGAAAGATTTAACATGCTGCTGGCCACGAACGATCTGCCCGACGTGATCTACGCGCAGTCCAATGCGCCGATCGTCGCGAGCAGCGGGCAGTATGCCGAACTGGGAGACCTCATTAAGCAGTACATGCCGAATTTGCAGAAATACGGCTCCATGGACACTTGGCGGGATTCCTACTTCAACGGAAAGCTGTACTCCATTCCGGCCCTTTGGGTCGATACGTCCCTGCAGAAGTTCAACGATATTTACTCGCTTCCGGCTAGCAACTGGGGCTTGGTTATTCGGGAAGACATTCTCGATAAGCTGGGGTATAAGTACACGCCGCTAAAGGAAATCGAGAAGAAGGTTAACGAGACGCAGCAGAAGCCGACGTACGACGATTTCAAAATCGAGCCGGCGATTGCGACGCCCGACGACCTGTACGAATTTCTGAAAAAGGTCAAGGCACTGAATCTGAAGGTCGGCAACAAGGACGTCATTCCGCTGTCGATTCCGTGGTGGGCGCAGCACCATCTGGCCAATATGTTCGGAGTAAGCAGCGCCTGGCAGTATCATGAAGACGACAACACCGTGTCTGGCACGCCGTTCGGGGACAAATACGGCAAGGAATACTTCCAGTTCCTGAACAAGCTGTACAGCGAGAAGCTGCTCGACCCTGATTTCGCCATCCAGAAGGATCAGCAGTTGGCCGAGAAGGAAGCGAGCGGTCAAGTAGCCGTCGCGCTCGTGCTGATGGGCGACCTCAACGCCATTCATACGGGCATCGACAAAATCGCGCCGGGCAAAATGTTCCACCATATCCCGATGCCGGGTAAGGAAGGGATCGCCCGCAATGGCATCGATGCGTTTAATCCGGCTGCGTTCCAGTTTTTCATCAAGAAGGATTTCAAAGACATTCCGCGACTGCTGCAATACTTCGACTGGTTTTTCTCGGACGAGGCGCTCGATCTGAAAATTTGGGGCCCGGAAAGCCTTGGCCTGTGGGAGATGAAAGACGGCAAGAAGGTGTTCAAGGACGAAGCGCTTCATCAGGCGCTTATCGAGAACGCGGAAGGCGGCATCGCCGACGACCAGTATTACAAAAAAGGTCTCGGACGATACGGATTGCCGAAACAGTATTCCAAGGCGTTTAGCGCCGCGCCAGGTCTCGTCGGCTACAATCCGTTTGACTGGGAGCGGAGCTATCCTTACAAAGTGTCGGATATTTTCGCAATGTCTTCCGCTTACGTAACGACGGGCGCGCTGGAGCGGGGCGGCAAGCTGCTCGCCGGCGTCGACGATCTGACGAACGGTCCGGGCAACTGGCTGTGGTCCGACTTCTACAATAACAAGTCTTCCAAGCTGTATGCGGTTAAACCGGGCAACTTCGACAAGAACTGGGAAGAGTTGAAAACCGAGTTCATGAAAAAGACGAAATACGACGAAGCCCGGACGGAGATGGAAAATGTCTTTAAGGAACGCGGATTGTTGAAATAATCGGTTTCCGGCCTTGCTCCTGCTTCGTTTCCGGGGCAAGGCCGGATTTCTCTCCCTATTTTTTTCGATAGAGAAGGAGTGGCAAGATGCTAGCCAACAGGGCAGGAGGATTTATCAAGACGCTTTACCGACAGAGAGTGCTTCTGTTGTTTTTGCTGCCGGCCATCGCTTTGGTTTTGGTATTCAACTATATCCCCATGTTCGGTCTCGTGATGGCCTTTCAGGATTATCGCATTCTCGACGGCTATTTCGGCAGCGATTTCGTCGGGTTCGACCATTTCAAGGAATTTTTCGCTTCTCCCGATTTTTATCGGGCGCTGCGCAATACGCTCGCGATCAATTTGATCTGCTTGGCCGTCGTGTTTCCCATGCCGATTATTTTCTCCATCCTGCTCAATGAACTGGTCAGCTCCAAACTGAAAAAAACGATTCAAACGATCACCTATTTGCCTTACTTCATTTCCTGGGTGGTCGTCGGCGGTCTTTTCTATAAGCTTTTGGAAAGCCAGTCCGGCGTCGTGAACGTGTTGCTGCATTCCCTCGGAATGGAGGACATCCCGTTCTTTCGCGAGCCGCACTATTTCTGGCCGATCATCGTGCTCGCCACGATCTGGAAGGGAATCGGCTGGAATTCCATTCTGTACTTATCCGCCATCAACGCCATCGACCCTCATCTCTTCGAGGCGGCCGAAGTCGACGGGGCGAACCGGTTTCAACGCATGCTGCACATTACGGTGCCGGGCATTACGGGAACGGCGGTATTTTTGTTCATTCTGACGGTGGGCAGCCTGATCAACGGCAGCGGAGGAGCAAGCGGTTCGCTCGCTCCGAATTTCGAAGCGCTGTGGAATTTCCGCAACGCGCTCGTGGCGGACAGATCGGATGTGCTCGACATTTACGTCTACCAGCAAGGGGTTCAAGGCGCTCAGTATTCCTATGCGGCCGCGATCGGCGTTTTCCAGTCGTTATTGTCCATTTTGCTTATTTTCGGCAGCAATTCCTTAATCAAAAAATGGCGCGGATCGGCTTTGTTCTAGTCGCAGAAGGAGAGATACGATGACCTTGCATCTGAAGTTTCGCTGGTTCGACGCCGTTGTGGGCACTTTGTTCCTGCTTCTGTGCTTTCTGACGATTTACCCGTTTATTTACGCGTTATCCTATTCTTTCAGCAACGGGCAGTCGGTGTTGACGAGTACCGTATATTTTTGGCCGATCGATTTTACGATAGAGAACTATAAAACCGTGTTCGCCAACAATTCGATTCTCGACGCTGCCGTCATTTCCGTGCTGAAGACGGTGGCGGGAACGGCAATATCGCTGCTCGTGACGGCTACGGCCGCCTACTCGGTTTCGAAAAAAAATCTCGTGCTCAAAAAATCGTTCCTGTTCTTTTTCGTGCTGCCCATGTACGTGTCCGGCGGACTGCTGCCGTTTTACATTCTGATTTACAACCTCGGGCTGATGAACACCTTTCTCGTCTATTTGCTGCCTGGGGCATTCAGCGGCCTGTTTATGTTTCTGATGAAAGTGTACTACGAGGCGCTGCCCGGAGAAGTGGAGGAGTCGGCCAGAATCGACGGGGCGGGAGACTTCCGGGTGTTCCTGAAAATCGTCGTTCCCCTCTCGTTTCCCGTATACGCCACAGTGGCGTTGTTCGTCGGCGTGGGACAGTGGAACGCCTGGTTCGATGCGATGCTGTTCGTGAGCAACACCCATCTTCATCCGCTTCAGCTGCTGCTGCAAAATATTTTGCGGGAAGCCGAGGTTACGACCTTCTCCCAAGTGGCTGCGCTCAGTTCGCCTCAAGCGGTGAAAAGGACGTCCGTAGAGACGCTCAGGATGGCGACGCTGATGGTGACGACGTTCCCGATATTGTTTATTTATCCGTTCTTCCAGAAGTATTTCATTAAGGGGGTCGTGCTCGGTGCAGTTAAAGGATAAGGGCTGGCAAGTCGGCGAAACTCGGCTGACGCAATTCACGAACGACAACGGAGTTTATCAGGATGGCAATGTGGCCCTGTGCCGGGATGCCGAAGGGACGCTTTGGGGGCTGGTCGGCCATGTTCATCTCGGCGGAATCACCCTGTGGAGAGGCACGTGCATTGACGATTTGGCGAAAGTATGCGAGGTGACGTATCGCTTTCGGATGGGGCGCGCCGGAGAAGCGTTTCACGGGCTGGCTTATCCGGACGGCCCCCGTTCGCGGGGGAAAATCTGGCCAAACGGACTTTGGATCGATCCCGACGACGGCCGTTTTTATTGTTACGTGCACAACGAGACGGCCTGGGGAGCGGAGGATACGTCCTATACCGCTTTTGGCTTGCAGGAGGGAGAACCGGATTTCCGCCATATCGGCCTTATGATTTCCGACGATCAGGGAAGGTCGTGGGATTTCGCGGGATGGATTCTGACCTCCGCCGAGCCTTGCTGGACGGAGCTGTTCCGTCCGGACGGGATGGAAGGAGGCCAATCGATTGACAGGTTCGTGCTGGGGGCGGGCGATTTCTGCTTCTATCCGAACGAACGCGACGGCTATTTCTATATCTATTATTCGCAAATTACGGTCGATCGGGCGAACGAGGTCAAGGGAGACCATATTTATGCGGCGCGGGCGCCGATGGCGGACAAAGGCTTGCCGGGAGAATGGCGCAAGCTGTACGAGGGAAGTTTCGCGGAGCCGGGGAATGGCGGGAGAGAAACGGCGGTCGTGTCGTCGGGCAACGTCCCGTTCGTCTCGTATAATCGTCACCTGCGGCGTTATATGATGACAAGCTACCGGCGCGAACTGTGGGTGTCGGGCAGGGGAGCGTGCCAGATTTCCTTTAGCGACGATCTGCTTTCCTGGAGCGAGCCGGTTCCGCTGGCGCTGGATCGGGAAGATTTGTCGCGGCCTTATTTTACGGTGTGCAACGGCGACCGGGAGGGTTTGATTCAAGACACGGAACGGACCTTTACGCTGCTCATCGAGACGAACGGGACGGACGTGTATCGGGCCGACGTACGGATCCCGGATTAACGGGAGGGGAGGTGAGGTCGGAAAAGGCTACTGGGCTTGGCCATCGGCAATCGTAAGAAACAGCTTTCTATCCGAGGAGAACGGGAGGCTTTTTTTATGAGAAAAACGATCGGAGCGCTGTTGGTGTCGGCATTGCTTGCCGGGACCGTTGTGCTTGGCGGAGGGGCGAACGCTGCGGGAGGAACGGACGTCGGAATTTGGTACAGTACCTGGTATTCGAAGCTGCCGGACATTCGCGGCGACTGGAGGACGGGGTTCGGCGGTTCCAGTCTGAATCAGTTCGTCGCGGACGTGAACGGGGACGGCAAAGACGATGCCGTCACCTTCAACGCCGGGGGCATCTGGCAGGTCGCGCTCTCGAACGGAAGCGGGTTTGGCGCGCCGACGCAATGGATCAGCGGTTTCGGCGCGGGATCCCAGGATCAGTTGCTGGCGGACGTGAACGGCGACGGTAAGCCGGATGCCGTCGCTTACTTCAACAGCGACGTCAACGGGGATAGCCAAGCGGGGGACTGGTATGTGGCGCTTTCGAATGGCGGCAATTTCCAGGCGGGCACCTTGTGGAAGTCGGGAGCCGGTTACAATGCGACAAGACGGATGCTCGGCGATGTGAACGGCGACGGGAAGTCGGACATCGTGGCATTCTTCGCCGCCGTATCCGGCGGGACATGGTCGGCGGCGTTGTCGGACGGCAGCTCGTTCGGCGCGTTTAATGTATGGAGGACGAATTTCGGAGGGGCCTCCAGCAATCAATTCGTCGCGGATACGAACAAGGACGGCAAGGCGGACGCCATCGTTTTCTCTTCGGACGGCAACTGGTTCAATGCTCTCTCGACGGGAACGTCTTTTGCGCCGGAAGCTTATTGGACCGCAGGGCATGGTTACGGTTCGGTCGCCCAATATGCGTATGACGGCAACGGCGATGGATTTGCGGACGCCTATGTGTATTTCAACGCGGATCTGATCTCGCCGGACGGCAAGACGGGCGATTACGTAGGCAGGGAGTATGCCCGTGACCTGAAAAAGATAGACTCGGGAGATACGTTGATGAATTCCGGGTTCGGCTATCAGGCCACGCGGTTCATGCACGGCAACGTGACGGGGGATATGTACGGATGGCAGGCCAACGTGGCGTTCTATGCCGGCGTGAACGGAGGCACTTGGAAAGTGGAGCGTTACCGGCAGAACGATTCGGTGGCGAGCGATACGTGGGCGGGGTTCTCGCCGAAGCCGGCGTTATTGTACAGACCGCTGACGCTCGGTTCCTATCAAACCTATGACAGCGGAGACGCGGCGGTCATCGACGAGCATCTGGCGACGATCGCGGACGCGAAGATCGATTGGCTGCTGCTCGACGAGACGAACGGATTAAACAACGTCAGCGGTGCGATCCTGAACCGGGCAGCGAGGCTGGCGCAGCGAATCAAGAGTTGGAACGACAACGCGGCCAATCGCGACATCCGTTACGCCTTCGCCATCGGTCGGGCGCAATGGACGCAAGACCCGCTGTCGATCGAACAGGAAGCGGGACAAGTGTGGGACGAATTCGCCAACCATCCTTCTTACGGCGGCTCGAATTACTATTATCAGTTGGACGGCAAGCCGCTGCTCGTCGTCTACGTCGGTGCTTCCGTGCAGAATGCGTGGCGGAATTATACGGGGAGCAAGGCTAACTCGAATCATTTCACAGTACGTTTCGCCAGCAACGCTGCCGCCGGCGAATACGGCTGGCAATTGTCTGCTGCGGGCACGGTCGACAACGACGAGGTCATGAACGTCATGCCGGGCTGGAACAATCATGTCGGCAACCTGCCGATCGTGAACCGGAACAAAGGGACGTTCTACAGCCAGCTGACGTGGGAACGGGTGTTGAATCGGCCGGTCAAACCGCGCATCGTCATGATCAACTCCTTTAATGAATTCGCGGAGGATACCGGTATTCAGATTGCCGATACGAGCGGTCTAGCCGCCACCTCGGAGAAATGGACGAACAGCGAAGGCGTCCTGGATCCCGCGATGTACTGGAACATGACGAAAAACTATATCCGTCAGCTGCAAGTGCCGACCTCCACTTCGAAAGCGTCATCCGGTTTCTCCAGTACTCAGGGCGCGAACGGCTGGTCCTACGAGGAATGGCAGTTCAGCGGGACGACGCGGATGATCGTACCGATGACCTGGGATGCGGGTAACTGCAGATGGAAGGGCGGCGCCACGTACGCCTTGATCGGCAACAACTGGCAGCATCCGGACGTCAATCGGCAATCGGTCCGCGTCTTTACGGCTTCTTCGGCCGGCTCCGTCACCGTAACGGGCAATATCGCCAAGCAAACCGCGAACGGCAACGGCGTACGGGTCCAAATCCGCAAAAACGATCAGGTTATCTGGCCGAGCGGAGGTGGTTATGTTACTGTAACCGACACGGCGGGCGTGACTCCGTTCCTGACGACAACGGTTGCAGTCGGCGACAAGTTCCAGTTTGTTCTCGACAGCAACGGCGCGATCGATTACGACGGGACGAACTGGAATCCTACTGTCACGTACAGCTAGAATCGGAATCGGAAGATGAAACGGCATCGTCTGCGCGATTAAGACGATGCCGGTATCCCGTTTGAAGCCGCTGGCTCGCAAACGTGGGTGGGGGACATTATCTCAGAACAGATATAGGGTGACATTATCACAGCACAACGACAACACTAGCGGGTTAACTTGACATCGTTCGCGCGGATGGCTATAATCATGGCATACTTTGGCTGAGAAGAGGAGCAGTAGTCGCTGCAGCGTCACCCAGAGAGCCGGCGGAAGGTGTAAGCCGGTTGGCGCATACGACGAACTCGCCTTGGAGCCACCGGGCCGAACGAGTCATTTTCGCTTAAGCGGAATGATTATCAAGCCGGGCGTTACCTCTCGTTACGGGGTTAGAGTGGGCGGCGATCCAGGCAGGACGTCCGTCAACTAGGGTGGTACCACGGGAATTCGAACTCTCGTCCCTAGCGTTAATGCTAGCGGCGGGAGTTTTTTGTTGCGACAATTAGAACTTGAGGGAGTTAATGACCATGTCTCACGACAACGCGCACGGCTACCAGCCGACGAAGATCGAACCGAAATGGCAAAAAGTTTGGGACGGGAACAAAACGTTCCGTACGACCGAAGACGCGGGAAAACCGAAATTTTACGCGCTCGACATGTTCCCTTATCCATCCGGAGCGGGGCTGCACGTCGGCCATCCGGAAGGGTATACGGCAACCGATATCGTGAGCCGTTACAAGAGGATGAAAGGCTTTAACGTCTTGCACCCGATGGGTTGGGATGCATTCGGCTTGCCGGCGGAGCAGTACGCGCTTCAAACCGGTCGTCATCCGCGTGAAATTACATTCGAGAATATCGACAATTTCCGCCGACAAATCAAATCGCTCGGTTTCTCGTACGACTGGGACCGGGAGTTCAGCACGACGGATCCGGACTATTATAAGTGGACGCAATGGATTTTTATACAACTATACAAAAAAGGTTTGGCCTACGTCGCCGAAGTGCCTGTTAACTGGTGTCCAGCGCTGGGCACGGTGCTCGCGAACGAGGAAGTAATCGACGGGCTTAGCGAACGCGGCGGCCACCCGGTCATCCGCAAGCCGATGCGTCAGTGGATGCTGAAAATTACCGAATACGCCGAGCGTCTGCTCGAAGATTTGGAAGAACTCGATTGGTCCGAGAGCATCAAGGATATGCAGCGCAACTGGATCGGCAAGTCTTCCGGTGCGGAAGTCACGTTCGCGATCGATGGTCACGATGCTGCGCTGATTGTGTTCACGACGCGTCCTGACACGCTGTTCGGAGCGACATATTGCGTGCTTGCGCCTGAACATGAATTGATTGGGTCAATCGCTTCCGCCGAGCAGAAGGCGACAGTCGAAGCTTATGTCGAACAGGCAGCGCGCAAAAGCGATCTTGAACGCACCGACCTGGCAAAAGACAAAAGCGGCGTGTTCACGGGCGCGTATGCGATCAACCCGGTGAACGGCGCGAAGCTGCCGATCTGGATCGCCGACTACGTGCTTGGCGGTTACGGCACGGGCGCCATTATGGCTGTTCCCGGTCACGACGACCGCGACTGGGAATTCGCGAAGAAGTTCGGCTTGCCGATCATCGAAGTCGTGGAGGGCGGCAATGTGGAAGAAGCCGCGTATACGGGCGACGGCAAACTCGTCAACTCGGACTTCTTGAACGGACTTGCGACGAAAGAAGCAATCGCCGCGATGATCGCGCGTCTTGAGCAAGACGGCAAAGGACAAGGCAAAGTAACATACCGGTTGCGCGACTGGTTGTTCAGCCGCCAACGGTATTGGGGCGAGCCGATTCCTGTGCTGCACTACGAGGACGGCACGATGGACACCGTCCCGGAAGAGGATTTGCCGCTTCTGCTGCCTGACGTAGACGCGATCCAGCCTTCCGGCACCGGCGAATCTCCTCTCGCTAACGTGACGGAGTGGGTGAACGTCGTCGATCCGCGCAACGGCAAGAAGGCGCGTCGCGAGACAAATACAATGCCGCAATGGGCGGGAAGCTGCTGGTACTATTTGCGCTTCATCGATCCGAAGAATGCGGATGCGATTTGCTCGCCGGAGAAGCAGAAGGAATGGCTGCCGGTCGATTTATACATTGGCGGCGCGGAGCATGCGGTACTGCATTTGTTATACGCGCGGTTCTGGCACAAAGTGCTGTACGACATCGGCGTCGTGAACACGAAAGAGCCATTCCACAAGCTTGTTAACCAAGGTATGATTCTCGGTACGAACAACGAGAAAATGTCCAAATCCCGCGGCAACGTCATCAATCCGGACGACATCGTTACAGAATTCGGCGCGGATACGCTTCGCCTTTACGAGATGTTCATGGGGCCGCTCGAAGCGACGAAGCCTTGGAATACGAATGGCGTCGAAGGCGTGTTCAAGTTCCTGGCTCGCGTGTGGAGACTGTTCGTGAACGAGGAAACCGGCGAGCTGAACGCCAAAATCCAGGATGTACCTGGTGACGAAACATTCCGCCGCACTTGGCACAAAAGCCTCAAAAAAGTCGGCGAAGATTTCGAGAACTTGCGCTTTAATACGGCGATCAGCCAGTTGATGATTTTCGTGAACGAAGCGTACAAGACGGAAACGTTGCCGAAACAAGCGATGATCGACTTCGTTCAAATGATTTCTCCTCTCGCACCGCATATCGCGGAAGAGCTGTGGGAGAAGCTTGGATTTGCTGCCGGCTCGATTTCGTACGCGGCTTGGCCTGCATTCGACGTCGCGATGACGGTCGACTCCGAGGTAGAAATCGTCGTGCAAGTGAACGGCAAAATCGCCGATCGTTTGAAAGTTGCAGCCGACCTCGACGAAACGGGGATGCAAGCTGCCGCGAACGAGTCGGAGAAAGTCAAGGAATTGCTCGCGGGCAAAACAGTTCGCAAAGTGATCGCTGTTAAAGGCAAGCTCGTCAATATTGTTGCGAATTGAGTTTGTGGATGGAGTCTCGCTGTAACCGAGCCGATCTTAATGCGGCCTAACGCACGCGTCGGTCTGACGTAACTACAATAATCCAATGATGCGCGTGAAGAACACGCCGCTATTCCCCTTTTGTAGGGGATTGGCGGCGTCTTTTTTTTGATTAGGTGTTTGAGGAAAGGGAGAGTAGGGATGACGTTCGAAGAAGCTTACCGGAAACTGATGGAGGAACAATTGCGTACGGCGAGTGGGCAGAGGCTGGAGATGCTGAAGAAAAACCGGGAAGGAACGAAGAAGTTGCTGGAAGTCGTCGTGTGGCCATCATTGCGCTCGTGCGACAGTTTAGTGTTGGAGTACGAGTTCGTCGGGGCGAATGGGGTGAAAATGTATGTCGATGCCTATTACGAGCCGCTCGCTCTCGCATTCGAATGCGATGGTTTTGTCGTGCACGCTGAACTGATCACACGAGACCGGTTCGACTTTGAGAAGATGCGCATTCGCTCAATGGCGTTTTCGCGAATGTTGTACGTCCCCTTTAGCCGTGATCAACTCGACAAGCAACCTGAGCAATGCAAGCGTGTGTTTCTTGAACTGCTTGGGCATAGCACTAGCGTTAGAGGTAGTAAATGGATGGAGGAGTTGTCTGTCTTCGAGCGGGAGGTGATTCGGTACGCATTTCGTTTAAGACGTCCATTTAGGCTCGATGACGTGAAGTATTGCTTAGGCTGCAAATATGACTTATCGAAGCGAGTGACGTTGCAGCTTCTTGAGAAGAAGCTCATCGTTGCACTTGGGAGCGGGAACAGAAGATTTCATTTTTTCGAAGCGACACCAAGTGCAAAGGAATTGTTACTTCAAAGATAATAATTTTGAAAGTCGTTTTGGAGGCTGTAGTCAGGTGAAACCGAACTGGAAGGCTGTTGAGAGTTAGTTTGGAGGCTGTAGTCAGGTGAAACCGAACTGGTAGGCTGTTGAGAGTTGGTTTGGAGGCTGTAGTCAGGTGAAACCGAACTGGGAGGCTGGTGGGAGTCGGTTTGGAGGCTGTAGTCAGGTGAAACCGAACTGGGAGGCTGGTGGGAGTCGGTTTGGAGGCTGTAGTCAGGTGGAGCCGAACTGGAAGGCTGTTGAAAGTCGGTTTGGAGGCTGTAGTCAGGTGAAACCGAACTAGAAGGCTGTTGAAAGTCGGTTTGGAGGCTGTAGTCAGGTGAAACCGAATTGCATATCAAAGAGGCGGTCAGGGGGACCGCCGTAAACGCAACATATGCCCTCTATGTTCGCTCTCTCGGGAACAAGGAGGAGTCGACACGTTCGAGGTCCTCGGCGAACTTCTCGTGGGTGGTGAACAGCACTTGGAGGAAGGCGCCCCGGGTAGATTTGCGAAGCGATTCGAGCGCCGAAGCGGTGATGCCGCCGGGAACGGACACTTTTGCTTGGAGCTCGCCTGGAGTGCAAGGCAGCTCAAGCATAAGTCTGGCGGTGCCGAGCATCATTTCACAGGCAAGCGCAGATGCGGTTTCCCGTTCGATGCCGGTTGACATGACGCTGGCATCGATGAATTGTTCAAGCAAGTAAGCCATGAACGCAGGGCCGCAACTGGATAGGTCGGATGCGACGCGCACTTCTTCCTCTTGAATAACAATCGGACGACTGATTGAAGAGAAGAGCTGCCATAACGCGGATTTGTCGGCTTCCGTCAAACGTGTTCCCCACATAAATAAAGAAGCGCCGCTTCCGATCGCGTTTACGACGCTTGGAACGATTTTTGCGACTTTGCTTGGTAGCAGTTCCTCCAGCGAAGAAATACGAACAGGGCTCGTAATGGAAATAACGATTTGCCCCGGATGCAATACGGAGGAAATCTCGTCGAGCACCCCGCGGAAATCGAGTGGTTTCACGCATAAAAACAAATAATCGGCCCCTTGTGCCGCCTCGACGTTTGATACGGCGACTTGCAGGCCGGGAAATTGATCTGCGAGAAGGCTCGCCTTACTGGAAGTGCGGGAGCTAACCGTGATTTGGTCGGGCCGTATGGCGCCTGCGCGCACGAATGCTCCCACTAGCAGGCTACCCATACTGCCGGCTCCGATAAAGCCGATCTTCATCCTTTGTCCCTCCCGAAGGCGTATTTCATACACTTATTCATTGTATGTAAGTGAGCATGGCTGTCATGACGTATTTTTACAAAACAATCCAGCATAAAGGAGCCGATGAGACATGATGAAAGAAAAAATGATGCGTACAAATCGTTTGATATCTTTACTTCTTATGTTGCTCGCGATTGGTTTGCTTGTGTATGCGTACATAAGAGGGCAATCTCGCACGAATATCACGGGGTGGCAACCAGCGAACGAACAATTGGCACTTGCACTGGATGCGCTATCCTCGCCAAGTTCGAGCCATTTGCCCGCTTCAATCGACGAACGTGAGAAGGGAACGCTGCCCTCTCCTCGTGCTGTTACTACTAATGAAGCTTCGCCTGATCCGCAGCCGTCAGCCACAACAACTGCGCCCTCCATGCCTTCGGAGAGCACGCAGACATTGCCGTCGAAAGCGAACGAAAGCTCCGGCAAGCTGAACTTAAACGAGGCGTCACAAGCGCAACTGGAAGGTTTGCCTGGCATCGGCCCTTCCAAAGCGAAAGCCATTTTGGATTATCGGGAGAAAAGGGGCGGATTCAGAAGCGTTGATGAGCTTCGGGATATTAAAGGAATCGGTCCGAAAATATTCGACAAAGTGTCTCGGCAAGTTACCGTCAGCTAGGGCGTGTCTGCAAACCCGCTCAGGGGCATCTATCACCGCCTTTTCGCCCCCTGCTTCGTTGCGTTTGCTTGACGTACCTCCGGTACGCCATCACAAACGCGCCTTGCATGGAACGAAAATTCGGCAACATCTTCTCCCATCGGAGTATGCAGACACGCCCTAATCCGACTCTTTCGCTTTGAATTTATGAATAAATATGAGAGAATAGAGTCGAAACTTTTATTTTCCTATATTGGGAGGTTCCTTGCATGAGTAACGAGTATTCCTTGGAAACGCTTGCCGTTCATGGCGGTCAACAAATCGACCCCACGACAATGTCCCGCGCTGTACCGATTTATCAAACGACTTCCTACGGTTTCCGCGATACCGATCATGCCGCGAACTTGTTCGCGCTGAAGGAATTCGGCAATATTTATACCCGCATTATGAATCCGACGTCCGACGTGTTCGAGCAACGGGTTGCCGCTCTTGAGGGCGGCGCGGCGGCGCTCGCGGTCAGTTCCGGACAAGCAGCCATTACTTATTCGATTCTGAACATCGCGGGAGCGGGAGACGAAGTCGTATCTTCTGCCAGCCTTTATGGCGGTACTTACAACCTGTTTGCCATCACGCTTCCGAAGCTCGGCATTAATGTGAAGTTTGTCGATGCGTCGAATCCGGAAAACTTCCGCGCGGCGATTACGCCGAAAACAAAAGCGGTATTCGCCGAGACGATCGGCAATCCGCGCGGCGATATACTCGATATTTCTGCGGTCGCTTCGATCGCGCATGAGAACGGCATTCCGCTTATCGTGGATAACACGTTTGCAACGCCAATGCTGTGCCGCCCGCTGGAGCACGGAGCGGACATCGTGCTGCACTCGGCGACGAAATTCATCGGCGGACACGGTACGTCCATCGGCGGCATCGTAGTCGACGGCGGCAAATTCGACTGGAAAACGAGCGGCAAGTTCCCTGGACTTACCGAGCCGGATCCAAGCTACCACGGCGTCGTGTATACTGATGCGGTTGGCCCGGTCGCTTATATCATCAAAATGCGCGTGCAATTGCTGCGTGACATGGGTTCTGCGCTTGCGCCGTTCAACTCCTTTATGTTCCTTCAAGGGCTTGAGACGTTGCACCTTCGGATGGAGCGCCATAGCAGCAATACGATCGCTGTCGCGAAGTTCCTGGAAGCACACCCTGCCGTTGAGTGGGTCAGCTACGCTGGCTTGGAAAGCCATCCATCCTATAAGCTAGGGCAGCGCTACTTGCCTGACGGCCAAGGCGCGATTATGACGTTCGGCATTAAAGGCGGCGTTGAAGCGGGCAAAAAGGTCATCAATAATGTAAAACTGTTCTCCCACCTCGCGAACGTGGGCGACTCGAAGTCGTTGATTATTCACCCGGCAAGCACCACTCATCAACAGTTGAGCGAAGCCGAGCAAGTGGCGGCTGGCGTGCAACCGGGCATGATTCGCCTGTCGGTCGGTACCGAAGGCATCAAAGATATTTTGAAAGACTTGGAGCAAGCACTGACGGCGAGCCAGCAATAGGCGGAGCTAAAGTTTGACCGGAGGGGACGGAAGATGTCGGTTATGCGCAAGGACTGGGATACGTATTTCATGGATATTGCCTTTATGGCGTCAACGAGGTCGAGATGTCCGAGAAGACATGTCGGAACAGTGCTTGTACAAGGGAAAAAGCTGCTCGGTACGGCATACAACGGAGCCCCTATGGGGGTTCAAGATTGCTCCGAAGCAGGCTGCATGATCGTGGAAGAGTTCGAGCCAGCGCCTGCGGGCGCCGAGGGCGGCGGCATGATCAAGAAACAGCGCTGCATTCGGACCATTCATGCGGAGCAGAACCTTCTCCTGTTCACGGATCGCGTCGACCGGGAAGGGGCGGTCGTATATGTCACGGATCAGCCTTGTTGGACTTGCGCGAACATGCTGGCGAACAGCGGCATATCCGAAATCGTGTACTATCGGCCGTATCCGAAAGATTACGGCAAAGTCGCAGCGCTGATGGAACAGAGGGGACTGCTGTTCAGACAGTTGTCCAACTACGTTCCGCCGCCCGATACGGAAGTTCAGGACGGTTCTTAACGATAATAGGTAAACGAGAGGAAGAACCTCTTCGCCGGGCATTTGTCCGGTGGAGAGGTTTCTTTTGCATTAAGATATTTATGAAAAGGGGGCGAAAATGATAAACCGGAGGCCGCTAGTCGCCGTCGCTTGCTGTTGGATCGTCGGAACGTCATTGCCGTCATTGTGGCAAGGAACGCAGGCATTCGTTGCATTATTTGCAATTTTGGTTGCGGTGATGGCGCTTGCCGTATCTCGTTCGGCTAGCCCGAAACTCGTTTTGTTATGCGTGGTCGCGGTGGTATTGGCATTCGGAGAGCGGATCGCAACCGATACCCGCGACGGGCTTGTCGGCGGAGAGCTTAACGCTGAGCTGCGGAAAGCGAGCGACGGTAAAGCAACAGTTCTGCGAGGGACGATCTTGTTGCCTGCTGAAGTAGACGGCGATCTCGCGTCTTTCCGGTTGCGAGTGGCACGGTCGAACATTGACGCCATTCAATCCGAGACGATACTCGTTCGAGTAAAACTGGCAAGGCAAGAGGAGCAACTCGTCGCTTCATCCTGGCGAAGAGGGGACGTTGTATCGGTTAACGGGGTGTTGACGCTTCCGGGAACGGCCGGGAACTTCGGAGATTTCGATTATCGGGATTACTTGAGGGGACAAGGCATTCATTGGCAATTCAACGTCAAAGGGGCAGAGTCGGTCGAAAATACGGGGACGGCTCCTTCGTGGCAGCATCTTCCGGGGCGCTGGCTCGACGACTTTCGCGATCGAATTAGCGCGATCATGGACAAGCTTTATCCGCGCGGGGACGCGGGATATATGAAAGGTCTCGTCGCAGGTTTTCGATCCGATCTCGACCCGAAGCAGTATGACGGCTTCGCGAAGCTTGGCTTGACGCATGTGCTAGCGATTTCGGGATTGCATGTCGGTGTCATCGTATATATGCTGCTGCAGGGCGCGGCATTGGTCGGATTGACCAGGGAAAAGGCGCTCGGCGTCGCGATCGCGGCAATGCCGGCGTACATGCTTATTACCGGAGCTTCTCCGTCTGCCGTTCGTGCTTGCTTAATGGCGATGCTGGCCCTATGGCTCGCACGTCGGAACGCACTGAAGGACGGCCTGCACCTCCTGATGTCGGCAGCGATGGTCATGCTCGTCTGGAAGCCGGCCTATATTGAAGACGTAAGCTTCCAGTTGTCTTTTCTGGTGACGGCGGGACTGATTGTGTTCGCACCGACGATGACGTCTGCGTTGCCGATATCGCGCCCATGGCTTCGCGGCTCCATCGCTGTCGCGCTCACGGCTCAGATCGTTTCTTTTCCCGTGACTATTTATTATTTTCACGCGGTGCACCTGCTGTCGCTTCCGGCTAATTTCGTGCTCGTACCTTTTATCAGCTTTGTCGTCATGCCTCTTGGCATGGCTTCCGTCGTACTCGGAGGGCTATGGCTCCCGCTGGGCATTATCCCGGCGAAGCTTGCTACGCTCGGCAACGGACTGACTTTCGTGATCATAGACTGGCTGAATCGGATCGACGGACTGCGCACCGTCTGGCCGCAGCCATCGCTGCTGTGGGTGGGGGCTGCTTACATACTTATGGGCTTCGGCATATGGCTTGTGCAGCGCGCCAAGAAACGTGCGGAGGAGCGGGAATGGTGGCAGGACCGGAGGGAGGAAGCTGCCTCGGAAGACAATACGGTTCCGCTCCCCGTATTCGATTCATCGCCAGACAAGCGTCAGCGGCGGCAAACGATTGCGCTTGTCTTTGTATACATGTGCGCCGTCTTCAGCTGGCTCATCTGGGGCATTCAACCGGATCGACTGGACAGTCGGGCGACTGTATCGTTCCTGAACGTCGGGCAGGGAGACTCGGTGTTGATCAGAACCGGCGGCGGCCGAACGATTATGGTCGATGCGGGAGGCACTGTCCAATTCCGTAAGCCGGGGGAGGAGTGGCGCAACCGTGCGAGCCCTTATGAGGTCGGCCGGAAGCTGCTCGTCCCGCTGCTGCTGCGAAGAGGCATTGACCGCATAGACGCGCTCGTGCTGACTCATCTGGATGCAGATCATATCGGTGGGGCGAAAGCAATTATGGAAAACGTCACGGTGGGTGCGCTGTTTTACAATGGCACAATAAAAAATTCTCCGCAGACTACGGAACTGTTCCGACTGGCAGAGCGTAAACGAATTCCGAGCTATGCGGTTCACGCGTCAATGGCTTGGGATCTGGACGAATCAACGAAAATCAATGTACTTTATCCGGGCGAAGAACAAGCTGAAGATGAAGTGGCGACGATCGAAAACAACCAGAACGAACGAAGTGTTACACTGCTTGTAACGATTTACGGCAGGTTGTTCCTACTCCCGGGGGATTTGGAGGCGGAAGGAGAGAGAGCTGTCGTCGAGGCAGAACTCCGCCGCGACGCAGGACCCAGGGCGCCAGTAGACGTGCTGAAAGCTGGACATCACGGCAGCCGGACGTCGAGCACAGCGCAATGGATCGCGTATTGGCACCCCCGGGAAACGGTCGTCTCGGTCGGTGCGAAGAATACGTACGGACATCCGAACGGCGAAGTGCTTGAACGGCTGGCTTCGATGGGCAGCCGAATATGGCGCACGGATTTGAACGGAGAGATCCGGTATCGGATCTCTCCGGACGGTGCGATGGAGCGTCAGACCCTTACGGCAGGGGACAAAGATTAATCCAATCCCGTTGATGACCTATTGCACGGTACGTGCTTCCGGATAAACTCGCTCCAACGTTACCCCGTCCTTTTGCAAATAACGATATTCGTATGTCAAACTCCCGTTCACTACTTTGAAGATATTCTGTTGTCCCTCGTAGTAGATATATGTATTCGGAATTTTCTTACTAATCAGAGCAGTCAAATCGTAAAACAAAACGTCATTTTCTGCTTGCCTGAAAAGGAGCGTATGGCCGGCTATGTACGATTCCGCAGCGACGATTTCGGTCGAGCCGTCACCATCGAGATCGACTTCCTGGACGTGGGCGTTCAAGCGAAAATCGCTGATCGGAACGCCCGGCATGCCGGGTTCGAAATGAATCCAGCTGTTCATAACGCAGCTCGCACCGCATGCCCCGGAAATCCGGAGCCCGGCCCGGCCGCGCCAGTCGCTCTTTGTAATGGAAATTTCATTCAAATAAGCAGCTTCCCCAACGGCTCCAAACTCGTACAGGTCGGTACTTCCGGTCTCCAAACCTGCAAACAACCGATCATTATCATCTTTTTTGAAATAAAGATCGATCGTGCCGAAAACGCCCGTATCCCGTTTTTTTTGGACGTGTACGGACGATTTGGCGATTTTTGCGCCGACAATCCGATTCACTTCAATCGGGTAGACGTCAGGCGATACGGCTTTCTCCCCGGAGCCGAGCGCAATCATGTCGTGGAGAGAAGGCGTTGCCGCCAGGTCGGGAGCGTTGATCCCGGTTTCTTCGGAAGACCGGGGAACCGATGCGGATGGTAAGTTATCGTCGGGGGCCTCCGCCTTCTGCGAAGGCCATAACCAAATGAGCAAGAGCACGCAGCATGCAGCCGCAAGCGGTACCCATAGCACTCGGGCGCGCCGTTTGCTTGAGCTTTTCGATTTTTCCCCTACGTGTCGTTCTTTGTCTCGCTTCCTGTTTTCTTGCATCGGTCTTCCTCCTCTACCCTATTAGACTGGTTCAAAAACCAATCGGTTCAGTCATTCCAACATAAAACATTGTCCCTAATCGCTTGTTTTTGCTAGACTGAAGAGGTGATTGTACAAATACCTTAAATTCCCTCTGGGGAAGCGCAACCTTCCGATTAATGATAACGTCTGTGAAGGTGCAGGGGAGGAGGATCTTCTGTGGTGGAGCCGGCTCTGATCAAAGCCGCACAAGCGGGCGACCGGGAAGCTCTCGTAACGCTACTCCGCGAAATAGAGAACCAAGTATACCGGACCGCTTATTATTTATTGAACAATGAACAGGATGCACTGGATGCATCCCAGGATGCGCTCATTCGTATTTATACGAAAATCGGATCATATGAGGAGAAGGCTCAATTCCGGACTTGGGTGCAAAGAATTGTTACGAACATCTGCATCGACAAGTTCCGGCGCAAGAAACCCTCCGTGTCCATAGACGAGCACGAAATGGTATTCCAGGCGCATGACGACGTCGAGACCGAGGTTCTTTCCGCATACGCGGCTGAGGAAATCCGGGAGGCGATCGGCAAGCTGCCCGAGCATCATCGGACTGTCGTCGTCTTGCGGTACTTGCAGGATTTCTCGTACAACGAAATCGCCGATTCGTTGAATTTGCCGCTCAACACGGTGAAATCCTACTTATTTAGAGCCCGGCAGCAGTTGCAGGTCCTACTTCACGAATATCAGAAAGGTGGTGTCCGGGGATGAATTGCGAAGAGGTGATGGAACTCATGCAGCGTGATATGGATGGCGATTTGAACGAACAAGAAAAGTCGCTCATGAAGGATCATGCCAGCCGATGCCCGGATTGCGCCGCGATGCTGTCGAGGTTGCAGAAATTATCGAACGAACTGGAACAGCTCCCGCGTGTCGTTCCAAGGTTCAGTCTCGTCGATGCAATCTTGCCGGAGCTGGAGCGGCTGCAGGCGGAAGGCGCGACAGACGGCAATAAGTCGGCTGAGACGTCTCCGAAAGTCGTATCCAGATCCGAGCGCCCCGCGAGAAAAGTGTTCGGCCGAGTCGCCGGCGTTGTTGCCGCTGGCGTTGTCGTTGGATTTCTGTTGTTCGGCAACCCGAGTGGCTTCTTGAAGCCGGGAGGCAGTTCGAATAACGAAGCGGCTGCGCCTAGCCCGCAAGCTGCGGCCAATATGGACCAATTCGGGTTTGCGACGCAACAAGAAAGTCTCAGCGGAGAAGCAGGCTCGGAGATGCGAATAAGCGGTGGCTCAGCAGAAACGAAAAACGACGTGACCGGGCAAGAGGTCGCCTCTCCAAGTTCCGCTCCAGCTGCTCCCGCAGACGGAGACGGCAAGGCCGATACATTTGCGAAGGCGACGAAGAGTCAAGACAAGGAGTCCATATCGGCGAACGAGCTCAATAAATCCGTTGCGCCTAGCGCGTTGGATGCGCCGAGCTCGAACGAAAATTCTCTTAAATTTTCCGTTCCGGCGGACAGAGCCGAATCTCCCGACGGCAAGTGGAAGGCGGTCGCCGTTGCCGGGGAAGGCACGTTCAAAGTGTACGCGACTAGCGACGACGTGAATCCGAATTACGTATCGGCTACGCGCGACGGAGAGATCGGGGCGCTAAGTTGGAACGCTGAAGGCACTGTGCTGTACTTTACGTATACTGCGAAAGACGGCACGGCGGAACAATGGCAGTTCGACGTCGCTTCCGCGACGGAGTCAAAGCGATAATTCGCTCCGCTTATGCACCTTTTTCGCGGCTGCGCGTATGATATACGGTAGATGTCGCCACAGCATAATCGCAATGCGTTGTCGCTGTCACCAATGGCGAAGTCGCATTTGCTTGGACGCTCGTCACGCTCGTTCGCGCACGGCACCATGGGCCGGCCCACGAACGTTGATATAGATGTCCGGGAACGAAGGGATCGCGCCTTGCAAAAGGCGGGATCCCTTCGTTTGCCTAAGCTCGGTATTGAAAACCGAGCTTTTTGAACACGCACTTGTAGTGTACAATGACTAAGACGACACACCATTACGGAACAAAGGAAGATCCGCCGCATGGACGCCAAACAAGCATTTCGCGAACTGAAACAAGGCCGGATTGCTCCGGTTTACGTCATATTCGGAACTGAATCGTATTTAATGAACGAATTCGTCGAGCGGTTGCAGGAAGCGCTTATCCAGCCGGAACATAGAGAAATGGGTATTGTCCGTTTCGATACGGGCGAGACGCCTGTCGACCATATCGTCGATGAAGCAGAGACCCTTCCGTTCCTCGTGCCGAGTAAACTTGTTCTCGTCCGAGACAGCGTCTTATTCGCGGCGGGAAAAGAATCGTCACGCGTCGAACATCGGCCGGAACGGTTGATAGCGTACATGGGTCAACCATTGGAGTCGACCGTGCTCGTCTTTATTGTGCCCCACGAGAAGCTCGACGAACGCAAAAAACTTGTAAAAACGGTCAAGTCGGCCGACGGTACAGTCAGCTTCTCGCCTCTCCAGCCCGAGGAACTGCAACAATGGCTGCTTAAAAGGGTATCGAACCAGGGCCGCCAGATGGGCGCCCCTGCCGCAGAGGAGCTTCTGCGCCGCGCAGGTACCGATATGCAGGCGCTCGCCGCAGAGACGGACAAGCTGTGCCTTCATGCAGGTGCCGGAGGAGCGGTTACGTTGGACGCCGTGAAGACACTCGTACCAATGGCAACTGAACAGAACGTTTTCAAGCTGACGGAGGAACTCGCGGGATTGCGAACGGAAGCGGCCATTACACTGTATTATGATTTGCTGAGGCAGCGAGAGGAACCGATCAAGCTACTGGCGCTGCTAGTTCGGCAGTTTCGCAACATGCTCTACGTGAAAGAGTTAAGCGCGCAAGGATATTCGCCGCAGCAGATGGCGTCCCAGATTGGACTTCACCCCTTTGCGGTGAAGATTACGGGCGAGCAGGCAAGAAAGTTCAGCCAACAACGTTTGGCGGCACTGCTGTCGGAACTGGCTGATCTGGATTATGCAATGAAGTCTGGACGCGTCGACAAGATACTGGGGTTAGAGTTATTTCTGCTTAAAACCGGCTCTCGCGGTGCAAGCTAAGCAGTATCGGAGCGGGAGGCAAGAAACAGGACGCAAAAAAAGCCATCCTACCGGATGGCTTTTTCGGCTGTCGCGCCAGAAGACGGGACGGCCGCATATGCGTCAGGCGCAAGGCTTAGCCTTGTGCGGACAATGCGTTAATTTTTTTGGCCAAGCGGGATTTTTTGCGAGCAGCCGCATTTTTGTGAATGAGGCCTTTCGTTGCCGCTTTGTCCAATTTCTTCTGAGCAACGCCGTAAGCAGCTTTCGCCGCGTTTACGTCCGTTCCCAGAACCGCTACGTCAGCTTGTTTCACCGCAGTACGCAGAGCGGACTTGGCGGATGCATTGCGCAGGCGACGAGCTTCGTTCGTTTTCGTGCGTTTGATCGCGGATTTGATGTTTGGCATTCTTTTCACCTCCAACAAAAAACAGAAGTATTTCTCCACACAACTTGTAACATTCTATCATGCAGGGGGGTAAAAAGCAAGCTGATTTCCCACTTGAATCCGCAATCGAAAGGGGCGTCAACATACCCTATGGAACTTGATTTGTCCATGTATAACGTGCGAACGGATCTGGCTTTGGAAGCTCGGGACATTGCTGCGCAGAGCGCAGGCGAGACGGGCATTCCCGGCCTGTGGACGGAGTCGGACAGCGCCGATGGCATTACCGTCACCCGGATGGAGATCAAAGATGATCAGGCAGCACGCCAAATCGGCAAAATGATCGGGCACTATGTCACGCTGGAAGTGCCGGACCTGAGGCAAGGGGATACGGAACTACAGGATAAAGTCGCGACGACGTTCGCCAAGGAGTTCGAAGCGTTCTTGAATCGAATCGGCTTCGGCCCGAAAAAAAGCGTGCTCGTTGTCGGACTCGGCAACTGGAATGTGACGCCGGATGCGCTTGGGCCGATTGTTGTCGATAATGTAATGGTGACGAGGCAGTTTTTCGAACTGATGCCCGATCAGGTAAGTCCGGGTTATCGCTCGGTTAGCGCCGTGGCTCCGGGCGTGCTCGGGACGACAGGCATCGAATCGAGCGACATCGTCCAAGGCATCGTGGCGCAAGCGAAACCGGACTTGATTATCGCCGTCGACGCGCTTGCCGCCAAATCGCTAGATCGGGTCAATACGACGATCCAGATCGCGGATACGGGCATTCATCCCGGCTCGGGGATCGGCAACAAGCGCAAAGGGTTGACGAAAGATATTCTTGGTATCCCTTGCATCGGCATCGGCGTGCCGACTGTCGTATATGCGTCGACAATCGTGAACAACACGATGGACCTCATGTTCGAGCATATGAAGAAACATACGGAGAATACCGACCCGATGTTCGGGGCATTCGGGAAGATGGAAGAAACGGAAAGGCTGCAACTCGTCAAGGAAGTGCTGAGCCCGCTCGGCCATGATCTGCTTGTCACGCCGAAAGATATCGACAAGTTTATGGAGGACATCGCGAACATTATCGCAAGCGGCCTTAACGCCGCGTTGCACGAAGCGATCGACACCGGCAACGTGGCGGCTTATACGCATTAAAAGCGCGAATCCTCGGCCGTAGGGCCGGGGATTTTCCGCTTCTCACCGCGTCTGTTATACTCGGGATATTCGAACCGGAGGAGCGAGGGAATATGAAAGCGGCGTTAATCGTCATCGATATGCAGGAAGTTTTTTTTCGTTTGCTGGAAAATTATTTGTACGACAAAGATCGATTAGTTGGCCAAATAAACCGGCTGATCGGCCAGGCGAGAGCAAAAGGGATGCCTGTTATCTTCGTACAGCATACGGAAAGAGAAGACGAGCGGGACGAATTTTACGAGGGAGGCGACGACTGGCAAATCCACCACGGTATGGACAGAGAGGAAAGCGACCCCGTTTTCCAAAAAACAAAATGGGATTCGTTCTATCAAACCGGCCTGGAGGCGTATTTGCGAGAAAATGAGATCGATGAACTTGTGTTTGCGGGCGCGCAAACCGAATTTTGCATAGATACGACCATTCGCGCGGCATACAGTCTCGGTTATCAACGGAATCGGTTGTTCGCAGGCACGCATAGCACGCTGGACAGCAGAGTGTTGCCAGCCGAACAGATCATTCGCCATCATGAGAACGTCTGGAAAGGCAGATTTGTGAATATTTTGGACGGCGATCTGGAATAAGAACGGGTTAGCTGAACTTAGGCGATGGTGTCCGTTTTCATTTTCGACTCTATCATTTCGTTCTCCTGTGTTCTATCAAATAGCTCACGCTCATAGGATAGATTACGCAAGGTAAACGAAGAGAAGGAAGCTTTCGCATGCAGAAAGCTCCGGGGAGGACGAGAATGAAACATAACGGTTATGGTACGGACGGGTATTCGCGTCGGACAAATTGGCGAAGAATGCTTGTGACGGGACGTGCCTACTTGTTGTTAAGCGCCTGTACCGCATTATTGTTCGTGTTCCTTGGGCTCGGCGGCATGCTGCAACAATCTCTCGTGAAGTCACCCGTGCAATCGATGCAAGGACTAGCCGCATCATTGTCGGCACGCCTGTTTGAATCGCTTCTTGGCATAGAGTTACCTCATATGGATACTCCGGCAAAGTCTCCTTTGCAAGCCGGACGGATGGCCGCCTTCTTGCTCCGCTTTATGACGAACGTTAACCCTGACGACCCGAGAAGTTTGCTTGCAAGCGAGATGCCTCTTATGGAAAGGGACAGCTCGGTGTTGCTCAGGCCCGGATCGGGCGGGGCCGAAGCGCCGGAAGACAGCGGACCGATCGGTACGCAGCACGTGCAAACGGACGGGCCAGACGAAGGGTCGAACCCGCCGGAAGGCGATACAGGCGAATCGACACAGCCGGATAACGGACAGAAGGGGCCATCGGCTTCTCCGGAGGAGACGGAGTCCGAGCCGGAGCCGGACAAGCCGGACGCGGCTGGCCCCCGAACGACGCATGGCGACAAAGTCGTGTTTATTTACCACTCTCATAACCGAGAATCCTGGTATCCGGAACTGAAAACGACCCAGAAAGACCCTAACTCCGACAAAATCAATGTCACGCTTGTAGGCAAACGTCTGGCCAAGCAACTGGAGGCGAGGGGCATCGGCGCTTCCCAGTCGTCTAAAGACTACCCGGCATCGGTACAAGGGTATAATTGGAATTATTCGTACAAATACTCGCTCAAAACCGTCAAAGAAGCGCTGGCTGCCAATGATCGGCTCCAATTTTTTTTCGATATTCACCGCGATTCGCAACGGCGCAACAAAACGACGGCGACGATCGATGGTAAAGACTATGCCCAGGTTTATTTCATCATCGGCCACAAAAATCCGGATTGGCGTGAGAACGAAGCTTTTGCAAACCGGATCCACGAGCTGCTGGAGAAAGAGTACCCCGGTTTGTCCAGAGGCATATGGGGTAAAACAGCGGCGAACGGAAACGGCGAATACAATCAGTCCGTCGCCCCGGATAGCGTGCTGATTGAAATCGGCGGCGTTGACAATACGCTTCAGGAAAGCTATCGGACGGCGGACGTGCTGGCCAAAGCGATTGCCCGCATATACTGGGAAGATCAGGACGCGACGAAGGCGGACGCACCGGCGAAATCAAGCGGGAAGAAGGGGTAAACGTGCGCAAAGATACGTTAAAGCTGCTTGTTTTCGCCGGAATAGTCGGGTTTGCGATTTTGTACGGTATGGAGCTATCGAACAAAGGCATTCGGGAAGTAAACGGACCGTTTCCGACGGAAGGTGCGACTGCCGTAGGGCAGACGAATGCCGGTGAAACGGACGATTGGACGCTGCCTGTGAAAGAGAAAACGAGCAGCAGCGGGAAAACGGCGGATCGGACGGATGATCGGGCAGACGGTAAAGTTCGGGTTGACGACGGGGACGAGACGGTGGAAATCCCCCGGAACGACCGGGAACCCATCGTCGACCGGGTGTCGGGCAAGACGGGCGAAGTATTGCACGACCTGTCCCGTAGCGGCATTAAAGCCGTTGTCTCGCTGTTCGACAAGGTACTTGGCTGAGCGGGAAGCGTCGTCGGTTCACTTACGGTCTTGACGAAGGACGCAGACATCCGTATGATGAAAACATCAATGTTCTAAGGGGAATGAATTTATGTTGGTCTTGGTTCTGAACTGAATTATTCGAATAGCCGCATAACGGAATGGACGATTGCAAGCCTGACACAGGCTTATTTCGTTCTGCCGCGCGCGGACTGAATAACCAGTGAAGAACCGGCAAAGACCGCCCTTGCGAAAGAAATTTCGGGGAGATCGAACCGTGCTCATTCAGGGTACGGTTTTTTTGCGTCCATCGGAAAGCTGCGGCGTCTGTAATAGACGATCGGGCTTTATTCCGACGGGTTGACACGATTTCCTTGGAAGTTTCCGACAGGCAGCGAGCTTGCGCCGAGAGCGCACGGTTCCTGCCTTTTTTGCGTTTCGCGCGATCATTGAATATGACCATAACGAATCGGAGGGAAACGACAATGAGGACACAAGCGATGAATAAATTGGAATTCGGACGAGTGATTGAGATCGTAAAAGGGTACGCAGGTACGTATTTGGGCGTGCGCCATGCCGAAGGGCTGCAGCCGCTGACAGACATTGCCGTCATTGAAAAAAGGTTGTCCGAAACAAAGGAGGCGGCCGCGCTGCTCGCCAAAGGCGGTCATCCGCCTCTTCCTTCCTTGGAAGGGATGGAGACGTTAATGGCTTTGCTTGGAACCGGCTATGTCATGTCCGAGCAAGATTTCGGCTTTATGGCCCAGTTCGCGAGGAGCTGCGAACAGCTCCGCCAATATATGGCTTCCAAACGGGGAGACGCGCCGATCGTCGCCGCCTACGGCTCGGCAATGCACGACCTGAAGCCGCTGCGGGAGACGATCGAAGCTTGTGTCGACAAAGGACGGATCGTCGATACGGCGAGTTCCGAGCTGTACAAAATCCGCAAGAAGCTAAGAGCGGTGGAAGAGAAGCTGCAGAAGCGGCTGGAGACGATGCTGACGCGTTACGCGGATATTCTTCAAGAACGTGTCGTCAGCCAAAGAAACGGTAGGTATGTCCTTCCCGTGAAGAAAGAATATCGCAAGAAGTTGCCGGGAACTGTGCTTGACGAATCGTCAAGCGGTCAAACCGTATTCGTGGAGCCGTCCGAGTCGGCGGGGTTGCAATATGAGCTAAGCGAGCTCCGGGCCGAGGAGGCGCGGGAAGAATCCCGCGTATTGGCTCTGCTGACCGGGGAAGTCGAAACTTATGCGTATGAGTTAGGCGTGAACGTAGAAGCGGTTGGCCATTTCGATTTCCTGTTTGCGAAGGCGAAGTGGGGAGTTGCGATTGGAGGGACGTCACCAGAACTGAACAATGTCGGACTCATCGATTTGCGTCAGGCGAGGCATCCGCTGCTGCCGGTTACGCCGGTGCCGCTTGATATTCGTCTGGGCGATGGCTACCGGGCGCTCTTGGTGACGGGGCCGAATACGGGCGGCAAAACCGTATCGCTCAAAACCGTCGGATTGCTGACGTTGATGGCGCAGTCGGGTTTGTTGATTCCGGCTGCAGAAGGTAGCAAGCTTAGCGTGTTTCGGACGGTCGAAGTCGACATCGGCGACGGGCAAAGTCTTGACTCTTCGCTCAGCACGTTCTCATCGCACCTGCGCAATGTGATCGATATATTGGGGCATGCCGGTTCTTCGACGCTTGTGCTGCTCGACGAACTTGCGACCGGGACAGATCCGGGAGAAGGAGTCGGCTTGTCGATCGCCGTACTGGAAGAGCTGTATCGCCGCGGATCAACGCTGATGGCAACAACGCATTTTAATGAAATCAAAGAGTACGCTCGAGTGACCGAAGGTTTCCGCAACGCGCGAATGGCGTTTGACGAAAATACGCTTAGTCCGCTGTATCGCCTCGACATGGGGGAGGCTGGCAACAGTTACGCATTCGTCATTGCCGCTAAGCTTGGCATCGGACCGTCGATCATCGACCGCGCGAGGGCGATCGCCGATGCGCTCAAAGGCGGCGCGACACCGCAAGTGCCAAGGCGGAACGCGGAACAGCCGAAAGAGGGTTATAGGCCCAAGGATGAGCGTTATGCGAAGCGCGGAGCCAGGCCGGCGAAGAAGGAAACGGTACAGCCTGGCGATTGGTCCGTTGGCGATGTCGTGTTCATCCCTTATTTGCGCAAACCAGGCGTCGTCTACCGGCTTGCTGACGAAAAGGGCGATTTAATCGTGCAAGTGCAGAAGGAGAAACTCAAAATCAATCACAAGCGAGTTCGCAAATATATCGATCGCAAAGAGCTGTACCCTGGAGAAGATTATGACATGTCGATCGTGTTTGATACTGTGGAAAACCGCAAGAAGCGCCATTTGATGAGCAAAAGGCACGTCGAAGGGGTTGCGATTGAGCAAACGTCTGAGGATTGAGATGGGGAGTCGGTAGGGCTTCGTCGTTTGACATTGAGACGATCATTGATGCCGCGGGCATCCGTTGGTATAATGAAGTGATTGTCACCTGACGTTAGGGGAATCGGCTGGAGGTACGCATCGGAAAATGGCACAATTGACGATTAAACAAAGCCACATACGCAATTTTTGCATTATCGCGCACATCGACCACGGGAAGTCAACGTTGGCCGACCGCATATTGGAATACACGGGAACGCTGACTTCCCGCGAAATGCAAGACCAGGTGCTCGATTCGATGGACCTGGAGCGGGAGCGCGGCATTACGATTAAGCTGCAGGCCGTAAGGCTTCTATACAAAGCGGACGACGGGGAGACGTATTTGCTGCATCTCATCGATACGCCGGGACACGTCGACTTCACGTACGAAGTATCGCGCAGTCTCGCTGCTTGCGAAGGGGCGTTGCTTGTTGTCGATGCCGCGCAAGGCATCGAAGCGCAGACGCTTGCGAACGTGTACTTGGCGCTGGATAACAACCTCGAGATCGTGCCTGTTATCAACAAAATCGACTTGCCGAGCGCAGAGCCCGACCGGGTCAAGAAAGAAGTCGAGGACGTCATTGGACTCGATACGAGCGATGCCGTACTTGCTTCTGCCAAGAACGGCATCGGCATCAAGGAAATTCTCGAGCAGGTCGTGCAGAAAATTCCGGCTCCTGTCGGCGATCGAGACAAACCGCTTAAAGCGCTTATTTTCGACTCGCATTATGACGCATATAAAGGTGTTGTCTGTTACATCCGCGTTATCGACGGTACGATCAAAGCCGGCACGAAGATGAAGTTCATGGCGACAGGAGCGACGTTCGACGTCGTCGAAGTCGGCACGTTTATGCCGCGACCGACGGCTGTTGACGAGCTTGGACCGGGCGATGTCGGATTCGTCAGCGCATCGATCAAGAACGTGAAAGATACACGGGTCGGGGATACGATTACCGATGCCAAAAATCCGACGCCTGCGCCGCTCCCTGGTTATCGTAGTATTAACCCGATGGTGTTCTGCGGCTTATATCCGATCGAATCTACGGACTATAACGATTTGCGCGACGCGCTTGAGAAGCTTGAATTGAACGATGCGTCGCTCCGTTACGAGCCCGAATCGTCCCAAGCGCTAGGCTTCGGTTTCCGTTGCGGATTCCTCGGCATGTTGCATATGGAGATCATTCAGGAGCGGATCGAGCGCGAATTCAACATCCCCCTTATCACGACGGCTCCGAGCGTTATATACCGGGTAACGCAGACGAACGGCGACGTGCTCGAAATTTCCAATCCGGCGGACTATCCGGATTCCGCGAAGATCGACTTCGTCGAAGAGCCGTACGTCAAAGCATCGATTATCGTGCCGAACGATTTCGTCGGCGCCATCATGGACTTGTGCCAAGGTAAACGCGGCGAGTTTATCGATATGCAATATTTGGACACGAACCGTGTGACGTTGAAATACAACATTCCGCTCGCCGAGATCGTGTACGACTTCTTCGATCAGTTGAAGTCCAGCACGAAAGGCTACGCCTCGTTCGATTACGAGGTGATCGGCTATCGCCAATCGACGCTCGTGAAGATGGACATTCTGCTCAATTCCGAGAAGGTAGACGCCCTTTCGTTTATCGTTCATAGGGATCGTGCGTACAACCGCGGACGGGTCATTTGCGAGAAACTGAAGGACTTGATTCCGCGCCAGATGTTCGAGGTTCCGATCCAGGCCGCTATCGGTCAGAAAATCGTTGCCCGCGAATCGATCAAGGCGATGCGTAAAAACGTTCTCGCCAAATGTTACGGCGGCGATATTTCCCGAAAGCGGAAATTGCTCGACAAGCAGAAGGAAGGCAAAAAACGGATGAAGCAAGTCGGCAACGTCGAAGTGCCGCAAGAAGCGTTCATGGCCGTCCTGAAGCTGGATAACGATTAAACGAAGCGACACTCGCACATACGGACCGCGTTCTTGCCGCCGGCAAGAGGCGGTCCGTTCGCAGTAAGGAGAAGTTACACATGACGACGAACAGTCAATCTGCCGCGATTCCTCCGCTCCATACGTGGACGCCGCGCGCACTGTACATCCATATCCCTTTTTGTACGAACAAGTGCTATTATTGCGACTTCAACTCTTACGTGGCGGCGGGGCAGCCGATCGACGCGTATTTGGACGCATTGGAAAATGAAATGAAGCTGACCGTCCGCGCCCTGCCGCCGACCGTTATCGATACGGTGTTTGTCGGGGGCGGTACGCCGACCGTGCTGAATCCGACGCAAATGGAACGGTTCCTATCTTCCGTGAACAGGCATTTTCCGCTTGCGGACAATGTGGAGTTTACGATGGAAGCGAACCCCGGTACGACAGATATGGAGAAGCTGGCCGCGATGCGGGCGGGAGGCGTCAATCGCATCAGCTTTGGCGCGCAGACGTTCGATAACGGTTTGCTCGAGAGAATCGGCCGGATTCACGCGGCGCAGGACGTCATTCAAAGCATCGCCAATGCGAAAGCAGCGGGTTTTACGAATTTGTCCATTGACTTGATGTTTGGGTTGCCGAACCAGTCGCTGCAGCAGCTTAAAGATAGTGTAACGACAGCTCTTGAGCTGGATTTGCCTCATTATTCGTTATACGGGTTAAAAGTGGAGGAGAACACGTTGTTTCATCGCCTCTATCAGCGCGATGAATTGCCGCTTCCCGAAGAGGATGATGAACTTGCGATGTACGAGCATCTGATGGAGAGGCTTGGCGGCGCCGGTTATCGGCACTACGAGATCAGCAACTTCGCTCGTCCGGGATTCGAGAGCCGGCACAATACGACGTACTGGCATAACGAGCCGTATTACGGACTCGGAGCGGGAGCTCATGGCTATGCGATGGGACTGCGCCATATCAATATTAAAGGCGTACAGCCTTACATCGATGCAGCGAATGAGCGGTTGCCGCGGCTGGAAACGAACGTGGTCGATACTGAAGAGGCTATGGGGGACTTTATGATGGTCGGTTTGCGGCTGGAAGAAGGCGTAACTGCGGACGCATTCGCCCGCCAATTCGGCGGCTTTTCGCTTGAAGCGACCTTTGGTCCGCAGCTCGAGAAGCTTATGCGGCAAGGTTTGCTGGAGCGGGTTGCGGTGCCTGCCGTGGGCTACCGGCTCACCGCTCAAGGTATTTTGCTCGGCAACGAGGTTTTCGGGGCGTTTATCTAAAGGGGTGCAAGGTGTTGGGGGATAGCACGCTGCCAGCGTGTTGCCATACGCCGGGCAATTGATTAATAGTACGCTGCCGGCGTGCTTAAATCCACACACCCAGTGGCGTTACTTCCGCTGCATATCCTCATTAAATTGCTGCGACTTCCCTTTCGCGATGCTAAGAGTCCCCCACCCAGCAGACTTATATGCTTTAGAGGCGTAAACAATTTGACCGACGTGGCAGCCGTAATGAGAGATTTGCCGGTAAATCGCCTCGAGCGCCGTATGCGCTTCGCCGCGAATGTACACGGTGCTAAGCAGATCGTCTGGGTGCATTGCCTCCAGCGCGCCGAACAGAGCAGCCCAACCACGTTCCCAAGCTTCGTTCATTAAAGAAAGTGACTCGTATCCGCCTTCGAATTCGTCATCGCGATTGCGGTTCGGTTTCTCTCCGTCTGACGTCAGGAAGTCCGTCCATCGCGAAATCATATTGCCGGACAGATGTTTGACAATGATGCCGATGCTGTTACTTTCAGGGTTGGGGGACCATCCAATGGCGGCATCGTCGAGCTGGGCGATGGCGCGATCTCCGAGCTTTTTCTGGCTTCTGAATGTGGCAATGGCGGTTGTGAGCGTGTGGGCCGCGAGATCAGCAATATAATCAGTCATCGTAATCCGACTCCTTCTTCGTTTCGAATGATTGCACGATTTTATTGTAAGCGAACGACGTAATGCACCGCATACGAACTTTCGAATCGGGCCGATTAACTGATGTTATCAGACTACGTGACGGGCATTCGTTAGAGATCAAATATCCCCGGACATATATACTCTCACCACCAACGGAGATACTCCCTGCCTCGCAAAGAGCTCCTGGCACCGAGTTACCAACGATGGCGCATCAATTCTGCCTTGCACAGGGCTCCAAGCACCGAATTACTCACGCTGCCGCATTAATTCTGCCTCGCACAGGGCTCCGAGCACCGAGTTACCAACGTTAGCGCATTAATTCTTCCTCGCACGAGGCTCCGAGAACCCGAGTTACCAACGTTAGTGCATTAATTCTTCCTATCACGAGGCTCCGAGCACCGAGTTACCAACGTTAGCGCATTAATTCTTCCTCGCACGAGGCTCCGGGCACCGAGTTACCAACGTTAGCGCGTTAATTCTGCCTCGCACAAGGCTCCGAACACCGAGTTACTTACGATAGCGCGTTTATTCTGCTCTCGCACAAGACTCCAAGCACCGAATTACTCACGCTGCCGCATTAATTCTGCCTCGCACAGGGCTCCGAGCACCAAGTTACCCAAGCCGGTGCATTCCGTCCCGGTAGAAATGACTCTTGAGCCTTCATTCGTAATGTTGTATATTTATTCATACACAATGATGGACGAGAGAAGGAATGGATATGACGATCGTTTGCCGTAAAGCGCTTTTGAGCGATGTCGAAGCACTTTACGAACTTATACAAGGCTATGCAGCCACGGGGATTATGCTGCCGCGTTCACGCGAGGCGCTCTCCCGGAACATCGACTCTTTCTTCGTAGCGCAAGACGGCGAGCGATTGATCGGTTGCGGTTCCCTGTGCCGCCTCGGCAACGATCTGGTCGAGATTCGTTCCCTTGGCATCGTCGACGGCTACAAGGGCCAAGGCGTCGGCAGCCGCCTTGTCGACAAGCTTATGGCGGAAGCGGAAGCGCAAGGCATTCCGAAAGTGATGGCGCTGACGCTCGAGGCATCCTTTTTCCTGAAAAACGGTTTTACAATCGTAGAAAAGGAAATTTTCCCTGAAAAAGTGTGGACCGATTGCGTTAATTGCCCGAAGCAGCACGCTTGCGACGAGATTGCCGTCGTTCGGCTGACTGGCGTCGAGCAACTTGCTGGAAATGAGCAAGTCGGCCTCGCCCAAATTTAACCGAACATGCCGAATCGAGCCGGAACGTTCTTGACATCCCCGTGCTCGATTTGGTATTTTTGTATTAACCGTTAGCACTCGACGTTTATGAGTGCTAACGACAACGAGAACTAAGCGTCATAACGGCATGTACAAATAAGGAGGGAATCGAATGCTGAGCGAACGGCAACGCATGATATTAAATGCAATCATAGACGACTATATCCGTTCCGCCGAACCTGTCGGGTCTCGCAGTATTTCGAAACGCGGCGATGTAACTTTCAGTCCGGCGACCATCCGCAATGAAATGGCGGATCTCGAGGAGCTTGGCTTGCTTGAGCAGCCGCATACGTCCGCCGGTCGTGTCCCTTCTATTAAAGGCTACCGTTATTATGTGGATCACCTTGTTACGCTGGACGGCGTCGGCGCGCAGGATGCTAAGAAACTTCGCACTTTTTTTGCGGAGAAGATGAATCACTGGGAAGGCGTTATCGAACACGCGGCGACGATCTTGTCCCAGTTGACGAATTACACGTCTATCGTGCTTGGTCCGGAGATGTTCAGCACGACGCTGAAACATTTCCAACTGCTGCCTATCAATGATACGTCTGCCGTGGCGATTATCGTTGCGAATACCGGCCATGTCGAGCACCGGACGATCTCCATACCGGAAGGCATCGATGTGGACGATTTAAGGAACATCGTGAACTTGTTGAACGACAAGTTGGTAGGCGTGCCGTTCTACAAGGTGAAGTCTGTGCTGCACAGCGAAGTCGCCAAGGAGCTTACTCGCCATGCGGAACAGGTCGAGAGTATTATCGGGATGCTAGAACAGACGATTACCGAGGAACACGAACCGAAGGTGTACTTGAGCGGGGCTTCCAACATGTTGACCCAGCCCGAATTCAAAGACGTCGACAAGGCAAAGACAATACTTGGCATGCTCGAAGAAACGCAGTTGCTGCTACAGCTTTTCGGGCAAAGTCCTGGCGGTATTCAAGTGAAGATCGGTACGGAAAATGGGCTCGAAGCGGTTAACCAGTGCAGCTTAATTACTGCCACGTATACACACGAAGGACAGTCCATCGGCACGATTGGCATTCTTGGACCGACGAGGATGGAGTATGGCAAAGTAATCGGTTTGTTGAACTTTTTGTCCCAGGATATCGCGGTTATGATGTCCCGATGGCATAAGTAAGAAGGGTATAGCGCCCGTTCACGGGTGGCACGGTAAGGAGGTGAATCCGACATGAGCTCGAAAGAGACGAAGGAGCAAGCAAACATGGAAGAGCAGCACGAGGAAAAATTGGAGCCGAACGAAGCGGGTTCCGAGGTAAACGAAGCAACAGCAGCCGAGGACGCGGAGCAGATCGAGCAAGCGCCAGCCGACGCGGCCGCGCAAATCGCCGAGCTTCAACGTCAAGCGGATGATTATCATAGCCGTTATTTGCGGGGCCAGGCCGACTTTGACAATTTCCGTCGGCGTACATTAAAGGAAAAAGAAGAGCTGTCGCAATACGCGTCGCTTAAGCTCATTACTCAAATGCTGCCAGTGCTGGACAACTTCCAGCGCGCGCTGCAGACCGGAGCTGAGGCTGCGGATACCGGTTCTTTCGCTAAAGGCGTCGATATGATCTACCGTCAATTGTTCCAGGTGTTGGAAGCCGAAGGGCTGAAGGAGATGGACGCGGTAGGACAGCCGTTCGACCCTGAACACCATCAGGCAATTATGCAAGTGGAAAGCGAAGAGTACGAAGAAGGCATCGTTGTCGAAGCCGTTCAAACAGGCTACTGGCTGAAAGACAAAGTCATTCGCCCTGCAATGGTTAAAGTCAGCGGTTAAGCAGTTATATAAGGAGGCACACATTTATGAGTAAAGTCATTGGTATTGACCTTGGAACAACAAATTCTTGCGTAGCGGTAATGGAAGGCGGAGAAGCCGTCGTAATCCCGAACGCGGAAGGTAACCGCACGACCCCTTCGGTCGTCGGCTTTAAGAAGGACGGCGAGCGCGTTGTCGGCGAAACGGCGAAACGCCAAGCCATTACGAATCCGGACCGTACGGTTATTTCGATCAAACGCCACATGGGCACAAGCCACAAGGAAACGATCGACGACAAAGCGTACTCCGCTCCGGAAATTTCCGCGATTATCCTTCAGAAGCTGAAAGCAGATGCAGAGGCGTATTTGGGCCAGCCGGTAACGCAAGCCGTTATTACGGTTCCTGCATACTTTAACGATAGCCAGCGTCAAGCGACGAAAGACGCGGGCAGCATCGCCGGTCTCGAAGTGCTCCGTATCGTCAACGAACCGACGGCGGCAGCTCTCGCATACGGCTTCGAGAAACAAGAAGACCAAACGATTCTCGTTTTTGACCTTGGCGGCGGTACGTTCGACGTTAGTATTTTGGAGCTTGGCGATGGCTTCTTCGAAGTTAAAGCGACGAGCGGCGATAACCACCTTGGCGGCGACGATTTCGACCAAGTCGTTATGGAATGGCTCGCAGGCGAATTCAAAAAAGATCACGGCATCGACTTGTTGAAAGACAAAGCGGCTGTGCAACGTCTGAAAGACGCGGCGGAGAAAGCGAAAAAAGAACTGTCCGGCGTCGTCTCCACCACGATTTCCTTGCCGTTTATTACGGTTGTCGACGGCGTACCTCAGCACTTGGAGCTGAACTTGAGCCGTTCGAAATTCGACGAATTGACGGCAAGTCTTGTCGAGCGCACGATGGGCCCTACGCGTCAAGCTTTGGCCGATTCCGGCCTTTCTTCCGCTGAGATCGATAAAGTAGTCCTCGTCGGCGGTTCAACGCGTATCCCTGCCGTCGTAGAAGCAATCAAGAAACTGACTGGCAAAGAGCCGCACAAAGGCGTTAACCCTGACGAAGTCGTTGCGCTTGGCGCTGCCGTGCAAGCAGGCGTCCTGACAGGCGAAGTGAAAGACGTCGTTCTTCTCGACGTTACGCCGCTTTCCCTCGGTATCGAAACCGCTGGCGGAGTTCTGACGAAGATGATCGATCGCAATACGACGATTCCGACAAGCAAATCCCAAGTGTACTCTACGTATGCGGATATGCAGACGCAGGTTGAAATCCACGTTCTGCAAGGCGAGCGCGCAATGGCGAAAGATAACAAAACGCTAGGCCGCTTCATTCTGAGCGACATTCCGGCGGCGCCTCGCGGCGTACCGCAAATCGAAGTGACGTTCGATATCGACGCCAACGGCATCGTAAACGTGTCCGCGCTTGACAAAGGTACGGGCAAAAGCCAAAAAATTACGATCACTTCGTCCGGCGGCTTGAGCAAAGAAGAAGTCGAGCGTATGCAACGCGAAGCCGAACTGCACGCGGAAGAAGATAAAGCCCGCCGCGAACTCGTTGAAGCGAAGAACGGTGCGGATCAACTGATCTACCAAGTCGACAAAACGATCAAAGACCTTGGCGACAAAGTCGACGCTGGCGAGATCGACAAAGCGAACGCAGCGAAAGAAAAGCTGACCGCAGCGGTTGCTTCCGATAACTTCGAGAGCATCACGAAAGCGACGGAAGAACTGACGGAAATCGTTCAGCAATTGTCCGTGAAGCTGTACGAGCAAGCGGCGCAAGCGCAACAAGGCGCTCCTGGCGCTGACGCATCAGGCACTGGTGCGGCTCCGAAAGACGACAACGTTGTTGACGCGGAATACGAAGTCGTGGACGAAGACAAAAAGAACTAAGCCAACGTACGGATAAATCCGAAAGTCAAAGCGATTGTCGCGCCCTGCGGCAATGCTTTGACTTTCATTCATGAGGAGGTGGGGAATTGGCGGACAAAAGAGATTATTACGAAGTGCTGGAGCTACAGAAGAACGCCTCCGCGGACGACATTAAGAAAGCCTACCGGAAGCTGGCCCGGCAATACCATCCAGACGTAAACAAGGCTGCAGATGCCGAAGTGAAGTTTAAGGAAGTCAAGGAAGCGTATGACGTTCTCAGCGATGACCAACAACGTGCGCGATACGACCAATTCGGCCATCAAGATCCAAATGCAGGTTTTGGCGGAGCCGGAGGGGCGGATTTCGGCGGCGGTTTCGGCGACATTTTCGATATGTTCTTCGGCGGCGGAGGCGGGCGTAGGGACCCGAATGCCCCTCAGCGAGGCAACGATCTGCAGTATACGATGACGATCGAGTTCAAGGAAGCGGTATTCGGCAAAGAAACCGATATTACGATTCCGCGGACGGAGACGTGCGATACCTGTCATGGAAACGGCGCGAAACCCGGCACGAAGCCGGATACGTGTTCGACTTGCCGCGGTACGGGACAGCAGGAAGTCGCGCAAAACACGCCATTCGGCCGTATTGTCAATCGTCGCGCATGTTCGACTTGCGGAGGCAAAGGAAAAATTATTAAGGAACGCTGCGGCACATGCGCGGGCAGCGGCCAAGTGAAAAAGCAACGCAAAATCCACGTCAAAATTCCGGCCGGCGTCGACGACGGCGCGCAGCTCCGCGTGAGCGGCGAAGGGGAAGGCGGCGTTCGCGGTGGACCGTCCGGGGACTTATATATCGTACTTCGCGTGAAATCGCATGACTTCTTTGATCGTGAAGGCGACAATATTCTTTGTGAAATTCCGCTCACGTTCACGCAGGCCGCGCTTGGAGACGAAATCGAAATTCCGACGCTGACCGAGAAGGTGAAGCTGAAAATTCCGGCTGGCACGCAAACCGGCAAATATTTCTCCCTTAAAGGAAAAGGCGTGCCGAGATTGCGCGGTTACGGCCAAGGCGACCAACTCGTGAAGGTGACGGTTGTTACGCCGACGCACCTGAGCGATGATCAGCGTGAACTGCTTCGCGAGTTTGCTGCCAAAAGCGGCGAATCGACGCACGAGCAGAGCCAATCGATTTTCGAACGAATGAAAAGAGCGATTCTCGGCGACTAATCTCCGCATCCGTATCGTTTGAATAAACCGAACCGCTCGGCAGACAGATGCCGGGCGGTTTTGCTGTTGCCGTTATGAAATTGTGGAAAGAGCATGAATCCTTACTACGTCATTGCTGACATCATCTGTTAATCCTTCTTTGAACACATGCTAAAATTAATTTTTCAAAATCAAAACAAAACCTCTTAATGAGGCAAATTCTTTCTTATGCAAGTGCTTGATTACTGTATATGTTGCTGGATGATGCTCAAATCGTTTCACAAATGATTGAATTTGTTTGATGACCAAATCAGTATCTAATCCCTTACGAGAGCCAGCAAGTCCAATTAAGTGATACTTAATTACCGCAAAGTAAACGCACATAAGATAGAACTGATCGAGGCTCTTATAGTCTAAATTCCGAAAAGCGTAATTAACTAAATAATTTTCGAGAATAAATTCATTTTCTTCCATAAACGGCTTATAAAAATCATGATACGCCTGTTCATAATTCGAAAATGAACCATTCAAATAAGTGGACATTTCATCGTAGCACTCTTTATATCGAATCCGATCTTTTTTTTCGTCACGCAAAAAGTGAATCAATTCAGAAATCAACTTGAACTGATTTTCCGATTCTGGTCGAATTTTCTTTAAAACATCCGAGAAATCATTATTCAAAAATTGCTGTTCATCACCTGAATAAACTTCTTTTTGTGTAAAATACATTGTTAAAATAATGAGTCTATCCGAAATAGAGTAACGACGATCTTGCAGGACACCAATTGTTAAAGCACGCAATGTATAAAACTCATCTGTCGCATTCAATTTCATTTTCCCCATAGCAATAACATCTCTTGTGTCGGTTTGAAATGAAATTCCATCCCGATTCATCAAAGCAAGTCTTGCAATTTCTGGACACGCTGGACTTGCAGAGAGTTCTAAAATATCGTCTACTTGTTTATATTGACGTGGAAATGTACTACATGTATTTGATAAATAGGATTCACCGAGCGTCAACTGAATGCGACACAGATTGTTGTGTAGGAAATGACATACACCTTCATGTTGTTTAAAGCTGTCTTTTACAATCCCCGATTGAAGATCGATTACATTAGTCGGAACACTTTTGTATTTTTTCTTGGTTTCTGTATCTATTGAAATGTTCCATCCTGCACAACATGTATCTTCGCAATCTTCCCCAATACACTTAAAATGATCATAATATTCTGGTAGCAACACGTTCACTGACAATTTTTCTAATCCTCCTATACAATTAGATAATCCTATCTATTGTTCAAATCTTCGAACTCAAGGGGCGCGTCGATGGCTTTCTCAATATCCTTGATTTCTTGTTCGAGAGTGAACATTAGATTTCCTCCTTCTTTTGCATCCACAAACAACACAAAACGTAAGGTTGAGCATAGTACTACACTAATTTACCATGATAGACCTCACCTTGCGTCTGATTAACCTCATATCACAAAATCTCGCGTGAATAAGCGGACAGGGAGGAGAGAACGCTAGTGGAATGCCGGAACAGTCCGAAACGGCGAGAGAACGGAGGAATGACAATGGCTGATCTAAACAAGCAAAATGAGCAAGAGCAGTTGCCGACTGCATCGGCGGAGGATGTCGAATTCAGCGAGGAATTGGCGGATTCGAACGACAAGACAGCGGCAGCACGAGCGGCGGAAGCGGATCGTCGCGCTGAAGCGTACGAGGGGGAATAACCGGTGGACATGCAACCGCTGCACGCCGGGTTCGAAACGCAGGATCAAGCTGAAGCGGCCATACGCAAGCTCGGAGCACTCCGTGGCGACCGGTTCCGGTTATCCCGCACTTCCGTTCCCGATGCTATAGGAGCTGCGGGAGACATGACGGATGCTGGCACGGAATTCTCCGAAGAGATCGGTTTGACCGCTGCGGGATTTGCTCCCAATGCGATCGAATTCACGCTGTCGGCTAGCGTGCCGGGTGCCGCTGCGGAGCAGGCGAGAGCCGTCATCGAGCAGGCCGGCGGACGCCTCCTCTGAGGAAACCGTGCGTGTACGTCGCAGTAAATCTTGAACGACCAGCATCGCGCCAGGGCGTGTCTGTAAACTCCGAGGGCAGCAGATTTTGCCGAATTTTCGTTCCATGCAAGGAACTTTTGTGAAGGCGTACCGGAGGTACGTCAAGCAAAAGTGACGAAGCAGGGGGCGAAAAGGCGGTGAAAGATGCCCCTGAGCGGGTTTACAGATACGCCCTAGCAGCGCGGTGCTTTTTATTTTCACCCGGCATCCTGTATAATGGGAACATTACAGGTATGGAAGCATCAGGGGAGGAAAAACGGTTGCGCTGGCATGAATTAACCGTTCTTGCGACGGAGACGTCCCAGGAGATGGTAACGCACTATTTAACGGAGCTTGGAGCAGGAGGCGTAACGATCGAGGAAGCGTGGTCGGCGGATAAACCGCGCGATAACCTTTACGGCGAGTTGCACGATACGCCGACTAACGATATTAGGCCGGGATATGCCGTGTTTAAGGCGTATTTCTCGGAAGATACGCAAATGGAGCCGATTGCGGAGCAATTAAAGGATCTGCTGAACGGCTTGCCGGAATACGGGTTCGACGCCGGCGAATTTACGATTGACATCGGCAGCGTGCACGAAGATGACTGGGCGGATGCCTGGAAGCAATACTTCAAGCCGGTGCCGATTACGGAACGGCTCACGATCAAGCCGACATGGGAAGATTACGAGCCGATCCGGGAAGGCGAGCTCATCATTGAGATCGATCCGGGCATGGCATTCGGCACGGGAACGCATCCGACGACAGCACTTTGCTTAAAGGCGCTAGATCGCGCCATTGATGGCGGAGAAACGGTGATCGACGTTGGCACCGGCTCGGGCGTGCTTGCGATCGGAGCGATGAAGCTTGGCGCTTCAAAAGTGCTTGCGCTTGATCTCGATCCGGTAGCCGTCAAAGTGGCGGGCGAGAATATCGCGCTGAACGGTTATGCGGACGAAGTCGAGACGAAAGTGAGCGATCTGCTTGGCATTCTGACCGAAGGGGATGAACGTCCGGATTCCGGAGTTAAGCCGTCGGTCGACATCGTCGTCGCCAACATTCTTGCTGAGATCATTCTGTTGTTCATCGGTGACGTCATGGAAGTGCTGAAGCCGGGCGGCATCTATATCACGTCGGGGATTTACAAAAACAAAGAGCTGATCGTAGAAGCGGGTCTGCTCGCCGCAGGTTTCGAAATCATCGAAGTGCTGCGTCAGGAAGAGTGGATCGCCTTCGTGGCCGGCAAGCCTAAGGGGGACAGTGAATGAACTTTTTCTGGTTTCCGTTCGAACATCTGCCGGTTATCATTTTGACGATGCTTGTCGCGTTCAGCGTTCACGAATTCGCGCATGCCTGGACGGCGTGGAAATTCGGCGACGACACGGCCTACAGAGAAGGTCGGGTTACGCTGAATCCGATGGCCCACCTTGATTGGATCGGGATGCTGTTCCTGCTCATCGGCGGCTTCGGTTGGGCGAAGCCGGTGCCGGTTCGTCGCAGCCGGTTCAAAAATCCGCGATGGATGAGCATTGCCGTGTCCGCCGCCGGGCCGATCAGCAATGTATTGCTCGCTTTTCTGATGTTGTTTGTACTGGATGCGCTGCACGCGATGAACATCATCAGCAGCTTGTCGAACCAGATGGTGATTTTCACCGGATATTGGATTACGATCAACCTTACTTTGTTCTTATTTAATTTAATCCCGATTCCGCCTCTTGACGGCTATCGGATTGTCGAAGAATTTCTGCCGGTCCGCTGGCGGATTAAAATTATGGAATATTCGCAATGGACGACGTTTATTTTCTTGCTCATTATCTTTATCCCGCAACTGCGCAGATGGACGATCGGCCCTTTGCTGGATCTGTCGAATCCGATTATCGAAAATATGATACGGCTGCTTGACGCCTTGTTCGGCGGAAGCATCTTTTACATCAGTTAACGACGGGAGGCTTTACGGAAATGCAGCGTTATTTTGTACCGGAGGCGCAGATGGGGGAGCTTACCGTCACGCTTGAGGGCGATGACGCCAGGCATGCGGCTGCCGTCATGAGATCGAAGCCGGGAGATTGTTTTATCGCTTGCGACGGAACGGGGCGAGACGTTCTTGCCAAGATCACTTCAATAGACAAGGAGCTCGTTCAGGCGGACATTATCGAGCGACTGGCGTCGAACGCGGAGATGGCTTGGCGAGTGACCGTTGCGCAGAGCCTTCCGAAAGGAGACAAGCTGGAGACGGTCATTCAGAAGGGAACCGAAGCGGGCTCGATCGCGTTCGTCCCGTTCCTGTCGAAGAGGACGGTCGTCCAGTACGACGAGCGCAAGGAAGCGAAACGGGTCGACAGATGGCGCAAAATTGCGAAGGAAGCGGCGGAACAAAGCCATCGCAGCGTCGTGCCGCGCGTCGACTCCGTTGTTTCGTGGAAGTCTTTGCTGCAGGTGGCCGGGGAACAAGATCTCGTGCTGTTCTGCTACGAGGAAGAAGGCCGTTCCGGAGGCGGGTTAAAGGCTACGCTTGAGAAGTTTAAGGCGGCCTATTCGCAATCGGAAGCACCGCGCATTATGGTTGTCGTCGGGCCTGAAGGCGGATTCGACCCTAAGGAAGCCGAGGAAGCGGTTGCGGTCGGCGCGATTCCGATCGGCCTCGGCGCGAGAATATTGCGGACGGAGACGGCGGCGCTGTATGCGCTCGCTTGTCTTGCTTACGAGTCCGGAGAGTTGGGAGGAAACTAGATTATGCCGAACGTGGCATTTTATACACTGGGTTGCAAAGTCAACTTCTACGATACGGAAGCGATCTGGCAGTTATTTAAGAACGAAGGTTACGAGCAGGTCGACTTCGAGCAGAAAGCCGACGTGTATTTGATTAACACATGTACGGTTACGAATACGGGCGACAAGAAGAGCCGCCAAATTATCCGCAGAGCGGTGCGCCGAAATCCGGACGCCGTCATCGCGGTGACGGGCTGTTACGCGCAAACTTCCCCTGCGGAAATTATGGCGATTCCGGGCGTCGACCTCGTTGTCGGCACGCAGGATCGGGAGAAACTCATGTCGTTCGTGAACGACATTCAGGCCGAGCGTAAACCGATTAATGCGGTCCGCAACATTATGAAGACTCGCGAGTTCGAGGAACTGGACGTTCCGGATTTCTCCGAGCGGACGCGTGCGTTTCTGAAAATTCAAGAAGGCTGCAACAACTTCTGCACATTTTGCATCATTCCGTGGTCGCGCGGACTGTCTCGCAGCCGTAAGCCGGAAAGCGTGCTGAATCAGGCGAGGCAGCTTGTGGCGTCCGGCTACAAGGAAATCGTGCTGACGGGCATTCATACGGGCGGCTATGGAGACGATCTCGAAAATTACAGGTTGGCTGACCTACTCGCCGATCTCGATAAGATCGATGGTCTTGAACGCATTCGGATCAGTTCGATCGAAGCGAGCCAGATCGACGAGAAAATGATTTCCATTCTTAACAGCTCGCCGAAAATGTGCCGTCATCTGCACATTCCGCTTCAAGCGGGCGACGATGCCATTCTGAAGCGGATGCGCCGCAAATATACGACAGCCGAATTTGCGGAGAAAATTCGACTGCTTCATGAAGCGATGCCGGGCGTCGCGATTACGACGGACGTTATCGTCGGCTTCCCCGGCGAGACGGAGGAGCAGTTCGAGAACGGCTACAAATTCATGGAAGAGATGAAATTCGCGGAAATGCACGTCTTCCCTTATTCCAAGCGGACGGGGACGCCTGCGGCGCGCATGGACGAGCAAATCGACGAAGAGCTGAAGCATGAACGCGTGCACAAGTTGATCGAATTGTCCGAGCGGATGCAGGCGGCGTATGGCCGCGAGTGGGTCGGGCGCGATCTTGACATTATTCCGGAGCGCGAAGCGAAGGGGGCGGAAGGCGAAGGGCTGCTGTCGGGTTACTCTGACAATTACATTCAAGTCGTATTCCGCGGAGAGCCTTCCTTGATCGGCGCGTTATGCCGCGTGAAGGTGACGGAGTCCGGCGTGAACGAATGTAAGGGCGAGTTGCTAGAGGTGCTGGCTGTAGACACACGTGGCGGGGCCGAAGTATCACATCAGGTGGCGATGCAAGCATAGTGGCAAAGGCTAAGATTTCACCGCCGGGGGATCGCGGGAATGTTCCGCGCCTCCGGGGCGAAGTCTTTTTCCTATACATAGGCAATTAGACAATCGACATAGGCAGTCGAAAGGGGAAACGGAAGATGCATCGGGAAATATCGGCGGGCGGAGTTGTATATCGGGTTAAAGAGGGCCGAACGGAAATTCAGCTTATTCAGGACAGGTTCGGCAGGATGACGCTGGCAAAAGGGAAAATGGAGCCGGGCGAGACGATCGAACAAACTGCGCTTCGGGAAATCGACGAGGAGACGGGCATAGCGGGGCGCATCGTGGTGCCGCTTCAACAAATCTCCTACGTGTACGAGCATAAGGAGCTTGGCCCGGTCCGCAAGGAAGTACATTATTATTTGGTCGAAGCTGAAGCGGGTCCTCTAAAAGCACAGATCGAGGAAATCGCTGGCGTTGAATGGTACGAACCTTCCGAGGCGTGGCAGTTACAACGGGATTCCGGTTACGATAACAACGACGAGGTCGTTCGCCTGGCGTTTGAGAAGCTCGGGCTGGATTTCGAATAAAGTTCCGTGGGCTTATTGAACAACCTCTTTACCGGAACTTGGGTAAATAAGCGATCGGAAGCGCGATAAAGGAACAGGCGACGTTAAATATCGTTTGAGCATGGGCGATCTGCGCGGAAGGATCGGACGGTGCGATCCAGGCCGCGGCTGTATGTAGCGCTCCGATGAGCGGGAAAAACAGCAGTGCGCCACCGACGTTCAACGCAAGCTGCGAGAGGGCGACGAAACGTCCGCCTCTGCCCCCGCCGAACGAAGCGACGAGACCGGTGAAACAAGTGCCGACGTTCGCGCCTAGGACGATGGCGATGCCGGCTTCCGGGCTCAGTGCACCGGTAGCTGCGAGACCCATGCTCATGGCGATGACGGCGGCGCTCGAATGAACGAGCGCAGTCAGTGCCGCCCCTCCGAGCAGTCCCCATATCCAGGCGTCGTTCGTGCGGCGCATAAGCCAGTCGAACGCGCCGCTGTGTTCCATGGCCGGACCGATGCCTTGAAGCAGCTTAAATCCGATCAGCAGCAACGCGAACCCGCACAGGGCGACGGATATATAACGCAAGGAAAACGCGAGTCGAGGGGCGCGGGCAGCGTCCCGACCTTCGTTAAGCAAATAAGTGGCAAACCAACCGGCGAAGCCGAGGGCGAGCAGCGGCAACCCGTAGCGGTGCAGCTGTAAGCCCATAAGCTCAGTCGTGAAGCAGGTGCCGACGTTTGTGCCGAGAATAATGCCGAAGCTTCGGGGCAGCGTTAGCAGGCCCGCGTTAACGAATCCGATCGTCAGGACGGTGACGGCCGAGCTGCTTTGCAGGAGCGCGGATGCGGCCGTTCCGACGGCGAAGCCGCGAAGCGGCGTGGCGGTCGAGCGGGCAATCCAGTCGGCGAGTTTGCGGCCTGCCCAGCGTTGCAGAGACGATTCGACCGCTTTCATGCCGGATAGCAGCAAAGCGAACCCAAGCAACGACGGGACGAACAATTGAACGAACATGTAGGGCACCTCCCCTAATGACTATGCGAGCGCAGGACAAGTTTATGAACGGTGAAGGAGCGAAGGCGAATGAATATGCAAGCGGCGGTGTGGTTGAATAAAGGGAGAAGGCCTCGTTTGGAGGAAGGCCATCCTTGGATATACGCGAATGAAATTGCGAAGATGGAAGGCGAAGCGACGCCCGGAGATCTTGTCGAAGTGAAAGACCATCGGGGATTGTATTTGGGAACGGGCTACTGGAATCCGGCTTCACAGATTACAGTAAGGCTCGTCTCTTACGAGCCGCTGGCAAACATGGACACTGCTTTTTTTCAGAAACGCTTTGAGCGAGCGGCAGCCCATCGGCATCGTTTTCTGGGCGACAACGTCTCGTGCAGGTTAGTGTACGGGGAAGCGGACTTCGTTCCGGGACTCGTCGTTGACCGGTTCGGGGACGTGCTCGTTGTTCAGGTGCTGACGTTGGGCATGGAGAAAGCGAAAGAAGCTTGGCTCGCGGCCTTGATCAATGTGTTTGCTCCTCAAGGCATCTATGAGCGGAGCGATGTCGGCGTCCGCGTGCTGGAAGGGCTGGAAGAGCGGACCGGCGTTCTGTACGGCGAATGTCCGCGGCATATCGAGATTGAAGAGAACGGACTTAAAGTCCAAGTCGACATTGAAGGCGGCCAGAAGACCGGCTACTTCTTCGACCAGAGGGAAAACCGCGCATCAATCGCACCGCTGATCAAAGGCTGGGGAGGGCGCAGCGGTATTAAGCTCGAAGAGCGTTCAACGGCGGACGGAAGCTTGACGCAAGTACCGGTAAATGCGAACGGAGCCGTAGTCACGTATCCATTCTGGGATGGGGCAACTGTGCTGGAGTGTTTCGCCCATACGGGCAGCTTTACGCTTCATGCCTGCGATTACGGGGCGAAAAAGGTGACGTGTCTCGATATTTCCGAGCATGCGCTGGAGACGGCTCGCCATAACGTTGAGATCAACGGTTTTACGGATCGGGTAGAGTTCGTCGCGGCCGATGCGTTCGAATATTTACGTTCCCAAGTTGCCGGGCGGGATGAACGTCAGACGAGGGCAAATGCCAAAGCATCGGGTGCGAAAGTGGATACGTCCAAGCCGCTTGTCTCCGAGGGGCGCACATGGGATGTCATTATTCTTGATCCGCCGGCGTTCGCCAAGACGAAGAAAGCGGTCGAAGCTGCTAGTCGCGGCTACAAAGAAATTAATCTGCAGGCGATGAAACTGTTGAACGAGGGCGGCTTTCTCGTTACTGCGAGCTGCTCCTATCATGTCCGGCCGGAACTATTCCTCGAGACGATCCAGGAAGCTGCGAAAGATGCCGGCAAAATCATCCGCCGCGTCGAATGGCGCGGGGCGGGCAAAGATCATCCAATGCTCGCGGGCGTGGAGGAAGGCCACTACTTGAAATTCGGTATTTTCGAAGTTCGCAGCCGCAAAGAACTGTAAGGACGACAAATCGTTAAGAGAATGTTAGCGTTTGGCCAAAGAAACTCATCCCGTCCCGGTAACATTTTTAACGCCTTCGGCTTATTTTTAGATCATAGGCGATGATACGGGAGGGATGCAGTATGGTGCACGAGGTTATCTTGTTCGGCAAAAGAGCGGTTCCGCTCGACAACCGGGCGAAGGCGCCGAGCAGCAGAAGCCGGTTCGACAACCGGATGAAGCTGATGAAAGACGATTTGGATTTCCGGCGTCGCTGGAAACACGTCGCTTACGTCGAGCTATGGTCGGACGCAGCGATTTTTAAATATGACGATGGCACGAAGTGGTATATGAATATTTCGTAAGTCAATTTGTGATTGTTTAAGTCCCACCTAGAACCGAATTCTACCCAGAAAAAGAGCCTCAGTCCCCCGTGCTGGTGGAAATTGAGGCTCTTTTGTGTGTGAATAAGGATGTTCCCTTGCCGTGCGAACACTTTTGGGTCAGCGCCTTTTCGGGGCGAGCATCTCGCTCTTCGAGCGAATAACTTCGTGAGGCGCATTAACTCGGGCGAGCATCGCGATCTTCTAGCGAATAACTTCGTGAGAATCGAGCAACTGCCAGCAGCAAGCACCTTCCTGGAGCGAGATGTTCGACTTTTTCGAACAACTGCCAGCAACAAGCACCTTCCGGGAGCGAGATGTTCGACTTTTTCGAGCAACTACCTGCAGCAAGCACCTTCCGGGAGCGAGATGTTCGACTTTTTCGAGCAACTGCCTGCAACAAGCACCTTCCGGGAGCGAGATGTTCGACTTTTTCGAGCAACTGCCAGCAGCAAGCACCTTCCGGGAGCGAGATGTTCGACTTTTTCGAGCAACTGCCAGCAACAAGCACCTTCCGGGAGCGAGATGTTCGACTTTTTCGAGCAACTGCCAGCAGCAAGCAACTTCCGGGAGCGAGATGTTCGACTTTTTCGAGCAACTGCCAGCAACAAGCACCTTCCGGGAGCGAGATGTTTGATTTGTGAGTTTGCCGATTAATTCTGAGTATCTTCCTCTCAAGTCGACTTTTGTGTGTGAATTTATAATGCCTTGCCAAAACAATTAATCGACAGTCTCTAAGACGCATTAACTCGGGCTAGCATCGCGATCTTTGCGCGAATAACTTCGTGAGACGCATTAAGTATGGGCACCGTTAGCACGTTTAAGATTTTAGGATGAGCCTATGATACAATAGAAAAGTTGAGAGAGTGTCGGAATAGCGAGATTCGGAAGGAGGTGTGTCGTATGACGCTTCGGCTGATTACAGGTCGTTCGGGCAGTGGAAAGACGACGTTCGTGTTAAACGAAATCAGGGAGAAAATTCGGCAAAATCCGTTCGGACCTCCGCTTGTGCTGCTCGTGCCCGAGCAGGCGACTTTTCAAACGGAATACGCGATGGCGACGACGCCCGGGATGACGGGATTTATGCGAGCGCAAGTATTAAGCTTTCGCCGGCTTGCTTTCCGGGTCATGCAGGAGACAGGCGGCGCAGCCGTCGTGCCGATTCACGATAACGGTAAAGCGATGCTGCTACATAAAGTGCTGGAAGCGCGCCGGGACGGCTTGCGTTTATACCGGGGGGGCAAGTCCGAGAACGGCTTGATTACGAATATTAACGGGCTGTTGACGGAGATGAAGCGATACGGCATCGATAGCGAGAAGCTGGCCGGGCAAGCGGCGACTGTGGAGCGCAGAGCCGCGAGTGACCCGCAGGCGTCGTTGCTTGCGGACAAGCTGCACGACTTGTCGCTTGTCTACGCGGACATGGAGAAGGAGCTATTGGGCCACTGGCTGGACGGAGAGGATATGCTCGGTTGGTTGGTTAAAGGGGCGGAAACGGCGCCGTTTTTGGCAGGCGCGGAAATTTGGGTGGACGGATTTCACGGTTTCACGCCGAGCGAATTCGACGTCGTCGAAGCGCTGTTGCGCGTGTCACCGAGAGTGAGCGTCGCGCTTTGTTTGGATCGCGTATACGGTGCGGGAGAGAGGCCGGACGAGCTGGAATTGTTCCATCCGACCGCGGAGACGTCCGCGCAACTATGTGAGTTGGCCGAGGCATCAGGAACGGGAATAGAGGCTGCCGTCGAACTTTCGTCAGACCCGAATGCAGCCAGTCCCCGTTTTGCGCGCAATGAAGCGTTAGCGTATCTGGAGCGCCATTGGAGCAGCCGACGTCGTTGGGACGATACGGCGAAGACTAGACCGGATTCTCCCGGGTTTGGCCTTTCCTTGCACGCAGCTGCGAACCGCCGAGCGGAAGCGGAAGCGGTCGCTCGCGATATGCTTGCGCGCGTTCGGGAGCACAATGGACGCTGGCGCGACATGGCGGTATTCGTCAGGAAAATGGACGACTACGCCGATTTGCTTTCCACGGTGTTCGAAGATTATGGCATCCCTTATTACTTGGATGGCAAAGCGGGTGTCTCCCATCACCCGTTCGTCGAGTTTATCCGTTCAGCGCTCGAATGCGTTACCGGCGGATGGAAAGCGGAAGCGTTGTTCCGCTGCGCGAAGACGGACCTGCTTGGCACACCGGAAAGACGCGTCATCCGAGACGAAGTCGATCGTCTGGAAAATTACGCGCTCGCCGCCGGCATTGACGGTTGGCGCTGGCGGTCCGAGCATTCGTGGCGGCCGCTGAGCCGAGGGGATCTGGAAGACGAGGGGGCGGCAACGGATGATGAGATTGGCGATAAATTTCGTCGATTGATTGAAGTTCGGGATGCTCTGCTGCGTCCTTTGATTGCGTTGCAGGAACGAATGGACCGGGCAAAATCCGTCACGGAGCAATGCGAGAGTCTGTTTCTTTTCCTTGATGAGACAGGCGCGCACGATATGCTGGAAAGCTGGGCGGAAGCCGATGCTAAGGAAGGCAGACCAGGCAAAGCGGCGATGCACCGTCCGCTTTGGGACGCGGCGATGACGTTGCTTGATCAACTCGTCGAGTTGATGGGCGATCATGCCGCCGACGCGGAGCTGTTCGCCGGGATGGTGGATGCGGGGCTCGAGGAACTTAAGCTTGGAGCCGTACCGCCATCACTGGACGGAGTGCTGATCGGCAGTCCGGAGAGAACGCGTTCGGACCGCGTGCGAATCGTTTATTTGCTAGGAGCGAACGATGGCGTCTTGCCGATGCGTTTTCCCGAGAACGGCTTGCTCGCCGAGGAGGAACGAGACCGGCTCGCCGCTTCAGGCATGAAGCTTGCTCCCGGGGCGCGTCGCAAACTGCTCGATGAGCAGTTTCTGGCTTATTTGACGCTGACGACCGCATCGGATCATCTTTGGATCAGTTATCCGATTGCGAATGAAGAAGGACAGAGCCTGCTACCGTCGGAATGGATTGGCAAGCTGAGGAAGAGATTTCCCGGCATCCCGTTACGAACGGTGGCTGCGGAGCCTTCGGAATCGCAAAGCGAGCAAGAGCAGGTCGGTTTCGCTGTCAGGCCCGGTCGGGCGATGACGCATTTGTTGGCCAGGTTAAGAAGCTGGAAGCAAGGAGAGGCACTGGCGCCAGGCTGGTGGTCGGTGTACAACTGGTTGGCCGCTCGCGAACAATGGCGATCCAAGCTGTCTACGCTTGTGTTGTCGCTGAATTATTCGAACGAGGAAAAGCCGCTTTCGGGGGAAACGAGCCGACTGCTATACGGAGATCGGCTGCTGGCAAGCGTGTCGCGTATGGAACGTTTCGTCGCCTGCCCGTTCCAGCATTTCGCTTCTCACGGTTTAAAGCTGCGGGAGAGGAAGCTGTTTCGGGTCGATGCGCCCGATATCGGCCAACTGTTTCACGCGGCGCTCCGCCAGACGACAGAGAAATTGTTCGCGGAAGGACCGGCAGGAATCGACGCCGCCAGATGGCAGAGCGAGGCTGCCGCTGCGGTGGACAAGCTGCTTCCCCGCGTGCAATCGCAAATATTGCTGTCCACGCACCGTCATCAAGTAATGGCGCGCAAACTGCGCGACATCGTGAAGCAGGCTTCAGCCGTGCTCGGCAGCCATGCCGGGCTGTCCAGCTTCAAACCTGTCGGACTGGAGCTTGATTTCGGGCCGCAAGGGGTGCTGCCGCCGTTATCTCTGGAGCTTGGCAATGGACGCTGGATGGATATCGCCGGGAAGATCGACCGAGTAGACGCGGCCTATTCTTCTGCAGGTTTACTTCTTCGTATTCTGGATTACAAATCAAGCGCGATGAAGCTAAGGCTGGACGAAGTCGCCCATGGCTTGTCGCTTCAGATGCTCACCTATTTGGATGTCGTCGTTACGCATGCCCCGCACTGGCTCGGCAGAGCGGCAGAGCCGGCGGGCGTGCTGTATTTTCACGTGCACAATCCGTTTCTGCACACGGCCAATGGGTTGCCGAAGGATGAAGCTAAAGAGGCACTGTTGCGCCAATACCGGATGCAGGGGCTGCTGCTTTCGGACGGGGAATCCGTCAAACTGATGGACGAATCGTTACACGACTCCGGCAAGTCCGCTGTCATTCCCGTAGAATTCAAGAAAGACGGGACGTTCTCCGCTCGCTCCCAGGTGGCGACGCCATCCGAGTGGTCGGTGCTGCGGAGCTCCGTTCGCAAGCAGATTCGCCGAATCGGCAAACGGATCACCGAAGGCGATGTCGCGATCGCTCCTTATAGGCTTGATAAACGAAGTCCTTGCACTTTTTGCGATTTTCGTCCGGTGTGCCATTTCGACAGCCAAGTGGAAGGGAACGGCTATCAGACGTTAACGAAATCAGCCGATCGCGACGAACTGTGGAGACGGCTCGCTGGAGATAACGAACGAGGGAGGGGAACCGATTGACCGGTTTGACGGCGAACGAACGACAAGGCGGCTGGCCCGGAAAGCCGGAAGGAAGCCGCTGGACGAACGAGCAATGGGCTGCAATCCAAGCGGACGGTTCTCACTTGCTCGTCGCCGCTGCGGCCGGCTCGGGTAAGACCGCAGTGCTCGTTGAGCGGATGATTACCCGGATTTCCGATGAGATCAACCCGCTTGACGTTGATGCGATGCTCGTCGCCACATTTACGAAAGCTGCGGCAGCGGAGATGAAGGAGCGGATTCGTCATGCGCTTGAAGAAGCGCTTGAGCAGCGTCCGGAATCGAAGCATTTGCGCAGGCAGATCGCGCTGTTGCCTAGGGCGGCCGTAACAACGCTGCACTCTTTTTGCCTGGAAGTCGTCGAATGTTACGCACCGTTGATCGGGCTGGATCCGGGTTTCCGCATGGCGAACGAAACCGAAGCAGAGTTATTAAGAATGGATACGCTCGACGAGGTGTTTGAGGAACGATACGCGGAGGAAGGGGAAGAGGGGGCGCTTGCCGCGCTCGCGAACAGGTTCGGCGGTGAAAGAAGCGACGAGCCGCTGCACCGGCTCGTGCTGGAGCTGCATGAGTTCGCCGGCAGCCATCCATGGCCCGAGCATTGGCTGCTGACGCAAGCCGGACAATTCGCCGATGCAGATGCGGAAACGCTGCTGCGCTCGTTATGGGTAGAGACTTTGCGGCGAGATGCCGCTTTGCTTCTGGACGGCGCGATCCACCTGCTAAAGACGGGTCTGCATGTCGCTCATGAACCGGGCGGACCCGAGCCGTACATCGATACGCTGTTTGCTGACATCGACGGGTTAGAGCGGGCATCCGCGGCGCTTACCGACGGCGATTGGGCAAGCTGGCAATCGGCGGTCGCCGGCATTTCGTTCGGCAGGCTGAAGCCGTGCAAAGGGGATGCTTACGATCCCGAGCTGATCGAGAAGGTCAAAAGTATGCGGGACAATGCGAAGAAAACGGCTGCAAAGCTGTCCGAGGAATGGCTTGTTCGTTCGCCGGAGCAATATGCGGCCGAACTTCGTTCGCTTGCGCCGGACATGTCGCGGTTGGCGGAGCTGGCGATCGCATTCGGACAACGCTATGAACAGGCGAAAAGGGCAAAGGGTTTGCTCGATTTCGGAGATTTGGAGCATTACGCATTGCGCATATTGCGGAATACGGCCTCTACTCCTGAGAGGAGCGAGCCGTCACTTGCCGCGTTAAACTACCGCGAGCGGTTCGCGGAAATTTATTTGGACGAGTATCAGGATACGAACGAAGTGCAGGAAGCGATTGTCGCCCTGATCGCGCGTCGCGATCCCGGCAACGTATTTATGGTTGGCGACGTCAAGCAGAGCATATACCGTTTCCGTCTCGCAGAGCCGGGACTATTCTTAAGCAAATATAAAAGTTACGAAGCGTACACGGACGAGAACGGGGACGGGTCTTCCATGGGTTTGCCGACCGGTTCGGATGCCGACGGTTTGCGCATCGATCTCGCTCGAAACTTTCGGAGTCGCAGGGAAATCGTCAATGCGGTCAATCATGTGTTCAGGCTAATTATGAAGGAGCCAGTCGGCGAGATGGACTACGACGGCAGGGCGGAGCTGATCTATGGAGAGGGGTATCCTTCCGAATTTTTCGAAAAGGTGGCTCACCCGTCCGGCGTCATTGAAACTTCCTCCAGTAACCCATACGCTGTGGAGATGATTGTGCTTGACGCCGCTGCGCCGGCGAAAGATGAGCAAGCGGAGTCCGAAGACGGGGCGACGACCGGGGAAGCGGCGGATGAGAACGAGGAGCTCGAAGTGGCGCAACTGGAAGCCAGATACATCGCGGACGAAATTCGCAATTTAATCAGTGGAGCGGATGGAAATGGCCAGCCGTTCGCTGTTTACGACGGCAAAGCGAAGTTGTATCGTCCCGCGCAATATAGGGACATCGTCATTTTGCTGCGGGCGGTATCTGCGCTTGCGCCGACGTTTATCGATGAGTTGAAGGCGGCGGGAATTCCGGCATACGCAGACTTGGCGACAGGGTATTTCGCGGCTACTGAAGTCGACGTATTGTTATCTTTGCTGTCTATTATCGATAACCCCCATCAAGATATTCCGCTTGCGGGCGTGCTGCGCTCTCCAATCGGAGGCTTCGGCGCGGAAGATCTTGCCCGGGTTAGGCTTGTTCGACGCGGCGGCTCATTCTGGGATGCGCTCAACGCCGCCGCTTCGTCCGAGTCAAGCGAACTGGCCGGGAAAGCCTCAGCGTTCGTCGATCGCCTCGCAAGCTGGCGCGATTATGCCAGAAGGGAGCCGCTAGGCGATTTGCTCTGGATGCTGTATCGCGAAACGGGATATTATGATTTCGTCGGGGGCATGCCTGGAGGAAGCCAGCGACAGGCGAACTTAAGGGCGCTCGTCGACCGCGCGGTACAGTATGAACGTTCCTCCAGATTCCGCGGCTTGTTCCGGTTTCTAAGATTCCTCGGGCGGATGAAAGATACAGGAGCGGATCTCGGTGCGGCGCGTTCGCTCGGGGAAAGCGAGAACGTTGTCCGCATCGTATCCATCCACCGCAGCAAAGGACTGGAGTTCCCCGTCGTGTTCGCGGCGGGTCTCGGCAGACAGTTCAACCGGCAAGATTTGAACGGGGCATTCCTGAAACATAAAAAGCTCGGTTTCGGACCGAGAGTCGTGGAAGAAGATTTACGGGTAACCTATCCGACGTTGCCGCAGCTCGCTATTCGGCGCAAACTTGCCGCCGAGATGTTGGCGGAAGAGATGCGTGTTCTTTACGTGGCGCTGACGAGACCGAAGGAGAAGCTGTTCCTCGTCGGAACGAGCAAGGATGCAGACAAACAAATGGCGCAATGGTTGGGCATCGCCGAGATGGCAGACGGGGCATTGCCGGCACACACGGTCGCGGCGGCAACCAAATATTTCGATTGGCTCGGTCCGGCGGCGATGCTCGCCATCGATGCTGTGGATGCCGCTGTCCGTTGGAGTTGCCGAGTCGTCCGCTCGTCCGAATATGCACGATCCGCGGCTTCTCTTGATCGTGTCGCCGGGGAGGTCGATCTCGAACGTTGGGACGCCATAACGAAAGGAGAATCGGTCGAAGAGGGCAATGCCGAAGCGGCAAAGCAGATCGCGGCAACGCTATCCTGGCAGTACGACAATATGTCGGCGACGCAAGTCGGGGCGAAAACATCGGTCACTGCGTTAAAAAATCGCGAGGCGGCACGTGTCTTCGAGACGTTAACCGATGATTCCGGGGAAGAGCGGATGGCCGCAGAAGGCGCTTCGGACGACGGCGAGCTCGGCCAGCTCCACACTTTCCGCTTGAGGCGTCCGCGCTTCATGTCGGCGAAACGATTGACGCCTGCCGAACGAGGCACCGCTTACCATTTGGCGATGCAGCATTTGCCGCTCGGTTCGGATTTTCTCCCGGAACACGTATCCGGCTTACTGGACGGACTTGTGGAGCGTCGCATTTTTTCGACCGAGCAGCGTCAAGGTATCGATGCTGCTTCAGTCGCGACATTTTGCGGGTCTGCGCTTTACGAGCGAATGAAAGCTTCGGCGAAAGTATGGCGGGAAGTTCCATTTACGTACGGGATGGACGCCGCCGAGGCGTATCCGGAAGCCATGTCGCCCGATAGCGGCGAAACGGTTATTATTCAAGGGGTTATCGACTGCTTGTTCGACGAGGAAGACGGACTTGTTCTTGTCGATTACAAGACCGATGAGCTTTGGGGCCGGGATGCAAAAGAGTCGGCGGAAAAGCATCGCTTCCAAGTGGAGAAGTATGGCGAAGCGGTTGAGCGAATCGTCGGGAAACCGCTGAAGGAAGCTTACGTATACTTTTTCGATGGCGGCCAAGCGGTAAGGCTCGTTTGATCCGTTTTTTGAACATATTTTGATATCGTAATTGCAGGGGGAGTAGTTGTGGCTGAAGAAACACAAGTCAAAAGAAAGTATACGGTGCCTGTGCTTCTGGTGATTATGATGGTGATGATGACGATGATCATCATATTTTACTCGAACAGTTTGTTAAAAGGGCAGTCCCGAGACACGGAAAGAGGACAGCGGATTGGCGAGCGTTATGGATTCGCATTGCTTTTTGCGGATCAGCTGCATGACGGCGCGGAAGGCATGCTGAACGCCAAGACGACGGCCGATAAAGTGCGCGCGGCGGAATCGCTCGGTGGCGCGAAAGCTGCATCCGGAGAAGCGATCGCGTTGTTTGCCGACGCGGACAGCGAGTCTACCGGCAAATCAGCCGAAGAGACCATTAAACCTTACGAGCAAGTGTTGAAAAACATGCTTGGCGAAGGTGGCGCTTTGGACGGAGTCGGTCAAACCGATGGTACGTTGACCGCAGCTCAGTCCGATGCGCTGGCGCGTGCTCGTGACGTTGCGGACGCCGTCCGGAAGAAGCTGGCTAGTTATCGCCCTCTGACCGGAGAAGCCGGCTTCCGACAGATGGAAGCGGGCGGAGAGTGGATTCCGAGCGCGATAGAAGCAGGGAAAGATTTCCTTGTTTATGGCAAGGTCGAATAATATGGGATGTCCCAACAGTGTTCGCACGGCACGTGAACATCCCTATTCACACGCAAAAGAGCCTCAATTTCCACCAGCACTTCAGTGGGGATTGAGGCTCTTTTTCTGGGAAGAATTCGATAGGCGACATCCCCCCATGATTAACTAGCAAACCCGGTCAAAATCAATGGCGGGGGCTTATGGGTGGACTTTGCAGGGGGCCAAAAATCTAACGGTTGCCATAGCCGTTAATCAGTCTAAAACGGCGCTATTGAATTTCTAAACGGTTGTGAGCGACGTTATTGGTTGCAGACTTCCTCATATCGCATCAAAACATTGAAATAGCCGCATGTACAACCGTTAGAGTCACAATTAGCCATAAATCCGCGATTTAACGGTGATGGCAACCGTTAGAGTTTGTGGAACACTGAACACACCTTAATAGCCTGAGCCGTTGTTAGACTAACGATTTTTGTTTTGTGATGGGAGTGGGCGATGATACTGCCCTGTACCAAGCCAGGGATTCCCTTACGATAGAGAGTAACGCGAGCAATGCGACAGCCTTGATAAGATATTCGCTTGCCTTGGGCCAATTCGATATTAAGGTTTTGAAGTTATTTCCATCAATTGGAAGAAGGCTAGAGGCAGTTAAATCCTGGATGAAATGAGGATTCCATAACGAATTATCCGACACCATGACGCACACTAGCAATGCTGTAATAATGGTCATCGCAATATGAAAAGCCAGCAACTTGCTCGATCTATAACGGACAATGATTAGGACGATTTGTTTCGTTATGGATAGAGCGGCGATGATCCACAGAAGCGGCCGATAGTGCCGGAATACATCGTTGTCCAGGAACGGAACGCTCGTGAACTCGCCGGCATGATTCCTCCAAATTCCGAGAAGATCGGTTGATTGAAGGCAAATCGTCATGACTGCAATAACAAAAATAATGCCAAAGATCGGTCTTCTTCTTTTAATTTTCAGCTTGGCGTCCGGAATCGAAGGCAAATCGGAAGGGCTCCACATTTTCTTCTTGCTGCCGTTTCCTGAGCTATTTATCCGCTGTCTATATTCCATCCAGGCAAATACAACTGTCACCCAAAAGAAGCCTTGCGCAGCGCCCGTAACGAGGGAGGCCAAATAGTTTGTGACCGGATCCAGTCTTTCCGAGCGCGCAAGAAACGTATCGAATACGAAAACAACGGTTAATCCGATGACGATTGACGCTAATACGACTTTCAGCGCAGTCCAGTAAGCGCTGATTAATGCTGGGCCGATCAAATAACGTTCGTACCCGCGATATTTGGCGGCAAGTTCATTCGGAGGACCGAGCTCAAGCAGTACGCTCTCTACTTCCTCTTTAGATGATTGACCATTGGGCGCTCGCTCCTCAAGCATATCCTCGATCAGGCTTTGCAATTCCCGTTTAATATCCGCTCTTTGTTGCTCTGGCAGACGTTGCGTTACTGCAAAAATATAACGGTCAATGACTTCCATCCTACTCTCCCCCTCCAAGATCGGTCAAAGCAACATTCATACTGGCGACCAGTTTGTGCCATTCCCTGTACAGTTCCGCGTATACTTTCTTTCCAAGCGGGCTGAGTAAATAATATTTCCTAGGCCGAGATTCATTTGTATCCCATCTGCTCTCCAGCAGCCCTTGCTTCTCAAGTCTTCTAAGCAAGGGGTACAAGGTGCCGGGATCGACGTCAATTCCTTTTTCCTCCATCAATGACACGAGAGAATAGCCGTACTGAGGCTCGGACAATTGGCTGAGCACGCCAATGACAATCGTGCCTCTTCGCAGTTCGCTTAATAATCCCGATGTCAGTTCATTTATATTTGTCATATGGTCAGCTCCCGATATGATTATACTGTGTAACACACACTATTGTAAATATCACAATATTAAATGTTTCTTATACCTCCATCGCCCATTTTTGTTCGGTGTGTAGCCGTTCGCCTAAACCGGCATATGCTGTTGGGGAAAGCGCCCAAGGAGGAATGGCACATGGAAAAGACGAAACCTACTCAGCCTGCGGCCCATCATCATAAGCAGCCGAACGAGCCGGTCGTTCAGCCTGCGGCTCCGATGCCCGCGCAGATGCCGTATTCAATGCCGGCCGCAAAGCCGACGGCGAAATCCGCAGCTTCCAAAATATCGAAAGAAACATGTCTCGCCCACATGCACCGCTATGTAGAAGTTCAAGGAGCGGACGGGTTCTGTTACGACGGCATTGTCGAACATGTTGATGACGAATGGCTTTGCCTGGCGGTTCCTGGAGCTGTCGATCATATGCGCGCCTTTTTCCCCGGAGGCGGCTTCGGTCCGTTCTTTCCGTATCGCCCGAGACGCTTTAACCGGCTAGTTTTGCCCCTTGCAGGACTTGCGGCGATCTCATTGTTGCCTTACTATTGGTGATCGGCGTGCGCCGCGCCGGACCTGTCTCTGCAGGTCCTTTTCTTTGAAGGGAAATTGGACGAGCGCCTTCTCCATCGAGTATGATTAGAGCAAATAATCGATAGGTCGAGGTGTCCCATGTCCGATTGCCTGTTTTGTAAAATCGTTGAAGGAACGATTCCCGCGAGAAAAGTGTACGAAGACGATCGTGTCGTCGCGTTTCACGATATTCAGCCGCAAGCGCCGGTTCATTTGCTGGTTATCCCGAAGAAACATATCGCGTCGATGAATGACGCAACGCCGGACGATGCCGAACTTCTCGGACATACGCTGCTTGCCGCCCAGCAAGTGGCGAAAGAAGCGGGAATCGCGGAAAGCGGTTATCGGCTCGTGAACAATTGCGGCAAAGATTCCGGACAGATCGTATTCCATATCCATTGGCATGTGCTCGGGGGCGAGAAACTCGGAGCGCTGAACGTACAAAACGACGTTTCCGGTGAATAATAACGCGAGAAAAGCAGGGGAAAGCTTCGAGGAAAAACTTAGCTCGGACGATTCGTAATTTTTCGGTCCGCCCAAGTTGACACTCCCTTTCCACATCACCTATAATATAGTTTGATAACCGTGTTGGGTCTGGTGCGGAGGGAGGGAAAACTGGTGGCCGAAACAAAAGTTCGTAAAAATGAAACAATCGACGCTGCACTCCGCCGCTTTAAGCGTTCCATTGCCAAAGATGGCGTTCTCGCGGAAGTGAAGAAACGTAAACATTACGAGAAACCTAGCGTTAAGCGTAAGTTGAAATCCGAAGCTGCGCGCAAACGCAAGTACTAGGAGGAATCCGCACTCATGACTCTTGCGGACCGTTTGAACGAAGATATGAAGCACGCGATGAGGAACGGCGAGAAATTTCGTCTTCAGACGATTCGCATGGTTCGCGCTTCGATCAAAAACCAAGAAATCGAGTTGCGCCGCCCGCTTGACGAAAGCGAGACGCTCAGCGTTCTCAGCCGTGAACTCAAGCAACGACGTGATTCCCAAGCCGACTTTGAGAAAGGCGGCCGGGATGATCTCGTGGCGAACGTAAAAGCAGAAATTGAGATCATCGCAGAATATCTCCCCCGACAGCTGACGGAAGAAGAAATCAAAGCAATTGTTGTACAGACCATGCAAGAGACCGGTGTCTCTTCTAAAGCTGAGCTAGGGAAATTGATGGGTGCCCTAATGCCTAAGGTAAAGGGAATCGCGGATGGCAAACTTGTGAACGCGATCGTCCAACAATCTCTGCTATAATTCCGACGAACGACAGGCATCCCTTCCGGGGGTGCTTTTTGCTTTAATTTTGCAATAACGATGATAGAGACATCGGTTGCGACAAAGGATTTGGAACGTTTGACCGGCTGCAGCGTATAACCGATCAAGCTGGTAATCACGTAAAGAGAGGATGGAGCGCCTTGAGGCCATTTAAGAAGCATCGAAGCGAGGGGCGGCAAAAGAAATTTCCGAGGCCGATGCTGTCGCTATTGCTGCCGGTTCTGCTTCTGTTGTTCGGGCTTGCGGGCACCGTAGACGCCGCGGGTAAACCGTCCGAAGGGGCAGTTTACGTCGTGCCCGTACAGCAGACAGTGCAAAGCGGACTTGAGTCGTTCCTCGATCGCGCGCTGACGGAAGCGGAGGAGGCGAAAGCATCCCTTGTTGTGCTTGACATCGATACGCCGGGAGGGAGATTGGATTCCGCCGAGCGGATCGGTAAGCGCATTCGCGAAAGCGCTGTCCCGACACTGGCGTTCGTCAGCGGCAAAGCAGCGTCCGCAGGGGCGTACATTGCCCTCAATGCGAACGATATCGCTATGGCCCCGGGAACGGTCATCGGCGCGGCGATGATTGTGGATAGCAACGGAGACGCCGTCGACAATCCGAAGCTCGTCTCCTTCTGGAGCGAAGAGATGAACGCGGCGGCGCAACTGAACGGCAGAGATCCGAACATCGCTGTCGGCATGGTCGATCCGAACCGCGTCGTCGAAATGAAAGCGATCGGGGAAACGAAAGAGAAAGGTCATATTATTTCACTGAGCGCCGACAAAGCAATGAAAGTCGGTTATGCCGACCATATTGCGAAAAGCGTGGAGGATGCGATCACCTGGAAAGGCTTGCAGGACCGCATGATCGTACATTTCGATCCTTCCTTGGCAGAACGCGTGGCTGCTTTTGTAACCGGCTCCGGCATGAGTACGTTGCTGCTCATTCTTGGCATTGCTGGTGTTGCAATTGAATTCCTCGTACCGGGATTCGGCGTTCCGGGCATCCTAGGGTTGGTCTCCTTCGGCCTGTATTTCTTCGGGCAGTCGATCGCCGGCTTTGCAGGCATGGAATCGCTTGCCGTATTTATTCTCGGCATTGTACTGTTGATTCTTGAAGCATTCTTGCCCAGCTTCGGCATACTCGGAGTTCTTGGCATTGTTGGCGTCGTAGCCGGCATCACGATGGGGGCCTACGATACGGGGAACGCTCTGCGCTCGCTTGGCATCGCCGGTATTGTGGCTGCTGTCATCGTTGCGGCTGTCGCTTACGTGTTTCGCAAGCGAGGGATATGGAACAAGTTTATTTTGAAGGAGCAGCTTACGGCGGATAAAGGATTCGTTCCCCATTTGCCAAGAGAGCGTTGGGTCGGGCTCGAAGGCGTTGCCGCTTCGATGCTTCGACCGTCCGGTTTGGCGGAAATCGGAGGCGAACGGCTGGACGTTATTACGACAGGCGAATTCGTCGAGAATGGCAAGCCGATTCGAGTCATATCCGTCGATGGGACGAGAATTGTCGTGAAAGAAATACATGAATAATATGAGCTGTTAATCAAACCATTGGAGGTTAACTATGGATAACACGCAAATTCAATTGCTCGTCATTGTCGCTTTGGCTGTTGTGGCCGTTTCCGTATTTTTAAGCTTCTTCCCGTTTATGTTGTGGATTTCGGCGCTTGCTTCCGGCGTCCGGATCAGCATTATTACGCTTGTGGCAATGCGCCTGCGCCGCGTCGTTCCAAGTCGTATCGTCAATCCGATGATCAAGGCTACAAAGGCAGGACTAGGTCTGAACATTAACCAATTGGAAAGCCACTTTCTCGCCGGGGGTAACGTCGATCGCGTCGTGAACGCCCTCATTGCCGCGCAGCGCGCCGATATTCCGCTCGTGTTTGAAAGAGCGGCGGCAATCGATCTTGCTGGTCGAGACGTTCTTCAAGCCGTGCAAATGAGCGTTAACCCGAAAGTAATCGAGACACCGATTGTATCTGCAGTCGCGAAGAACGGCATCGAAGTCAAAGTCAAAGCTCGCGTGACGGTTCGTGCGAATATCGATCGTCTCGTCGGCGGTGCGGGAGAGGAAACGGTGCTGGCCCGCGTCGCGGAAGGCATCGTTAGTACGAACGGCGCGTCCGAATCCCATAAGGATGTATTGGAGCACCCGGATTTGATTTCCAAAACAGTTCTAAGCAAAGGCTTGGACGCAGGCACCGCGTTTGAAATTTTATCGATCGATATCGCTGACGTCGATGTCGGGAAAAACATCGGCGCGCAGTTGCAAACGGAGCAAGCCGAAGCTGACAAACGCATCGCGCAGGCGAAGGCGGAAGAACGCCGCGCAATGGCTGTCGCACAGGAACAGGAAATGAAAGCCCGAGTTGTCGAGATGCAGGCGAAAGTCGTCGAAGCGGAATCCGAAGTGCCTTTGGCGATGGCTGACGCACTGAAGGGCGGCAAGCTTGGTGTTATGGACTACATGAATTTGAAAAATATCGAAGCCGACACACAAATGCGTGGTGCGATCGGCAAGCAGGGAGAAGACGGCAGCCACAAGCCGTAAGCGGAAAGGCGACCCTTTCCAGGGTTGCCGGATCAGCGAGGAGGATGAAACTTGGAGCAACTGATCTCTTTCCTGACGCACAACTTTTATTTCGTGTTTATCGTCATAGGCATCATCTATTCGATGTTTTTCCGAAAATCGCCGCTTGAGCGGCCGAGGAATCGGATGCCGGACTTCGGCAGCGGCGGAGCGCATTCAGCGCCTGCGCGGCCCAGACCTCCTGCGCAACACGGAGAGCAGACACAGGCCTCGCAGCCTAGGCCATATGCGCAACACGGAGAGCAGACACAGGCTTCACAGCCTAGGCCTTATGCGCAACACGGAGAGCGGACACAGGCTTCACAGCCTAGGCCACATGCGCAGCACCGAGGGCAGGCGCAAGCTTCGCAGCCACCGGCGCCTCGCCAGCAGCCGCGTCCTGAGCGCGTATCCTCGCCTGCGGATGTATACGTATCGCAGTCGTTGCCTGCTGTGAAGCCGGTGGCAGCTTCGGAGTCGCAGCCTGTGTCGCAAGTGCGGCTTCAGCAACAGCGTGCAACATCGTCGGCCGGTGCTTTCAGTCGCCAAGACATGAAGCGCGCGATCGTCTGGGCAGAGATCGTCGGACCGCCGCGGGCGAGAAAACCATACGGTAAATAGTCAAAGCGGAAGGTTACGATTTTAGTTCTCTCAGGGGAGAGACAGAAGTCGTAACCTTTCGTGCATTTTATCCCTCGCAATCCGGATTGTCGTTTGTGACCAATTAATGCTCCTCCAGACCACTAACAGCCCCGAACTCCCTTGATCAAGCCGAATAATGTTCTCCCAGACCACTAACAGTCTCGATTTCCAGTATTTCGCTGGAACAATGTTCCACCAGGCCACTAACAGCCCCAAACACCAGTATTCCATCGGAATAATGTTCCACCAGACCACTAACAGCCTCGAGCTCTCGCCATCCGTCGGAATAATGTTCTCCCAGACCACTAACAGTCTCGATTTCGATGACGTAAAATTGTTTGTGTACCATGATTTGGAGCCTTAACAGGCAGCAAAAAAGTAGGGTATTCTCGGGGTTACGACACGCACCAAGAAGGAGCCCTACTCGATGACTACTATACCCGAAAATGCGTTCAATGATCTACTTGAAAATGCTGTAACCAAACTTCTGCAGGAAAAGCTGGAACTGCTGCTGCGTGAAGAAATCAAAAATTATATCCAACACGAGCATCAAGGACAGCGCACGATGCGCAACGGTAACTACACCTGCAAGTGCCGCGAGACCGTAAAGGCTACTTTCAAACGCGTTTGTTCCAGCCGTATCAACGCCGTGAGGGCTGGCTGGAAGAAGCCATCATTCACATGTACAAAGGTGGCATGAGCACGCGCGAAGTGGCTAAATTCATCGAGAGCATGTTTGGTACGCAGTACTCGCCTACGACCATCAGTAATATTACGCAGACCGTCATGGAGGACATCGAGCAGTGGCAGAAGCGTCCGCTGGAGAAGCGCTACTCGGTCATCTACCTCGACGGACTTTACGTCAAACTCAAACGTAACACGGTGAGCAGTGAGGCTGTTTACTTGGCGATGGGCATTGATGAGAAAGGGATTCGCCAAATTTTAGGCTTCTACGTCGGGGGTCACGAGAGCTCGAACGGCTGGCGCGAGGTGCTCAAGGATCTCAAGCAGCGCGGTGCCACGGATGTCCTGCTCGGCGTATTCGACGGCCTGCCCGGGCTGGAGGAGGCCTTCCGAGAAATCTATCCAATGGCTGACGTACAACACTGCGTCGTCCATAAGGTACGTGCGACGTTCCCCAAAATTCGTATGTCGGATAAAAGCGAATTTCTGGCTGATCTCAAGCAAGTGTACACTGCGCTTGATGGAGATGTAGCAAGAGCGGTATTCGACGGATTCAGGGACAAGTGGCGCAAACAGTATCCGAAGGAAGTGAAGTCCTGGGAGGAGCAGCTCTCTACACTTCTGACTTTCTACAAATACCCGCAGCTGACCTGGGAAGCGATCTACACGACGAATCCGATTGAACGGACGAACAAGGAACTCCGTAAGCGACTCAAACCGATGAACAGTCTCACGAACATTGAAGCGGCGGAGAAGATCATCTACCTCCAGGCGCTCGACTACAATGAGAAGTGGTGTGGTAGAGCGATTCGTGGTTTTGTGGACGTGGACACGAAGGCTGCGTTTAACCAGATGTACAAAGACCGGTATCAGGCGTAGATTTCCAGTGACAGGAAATTTTTTCAGGGGGGTACCCCCTGAAGGATTGAAAACGAAATCGGTGGTATCCATCGTCCCGATGGATACTCTACTTACCAAAAGATGTTACACAAACTTCTTGACGCTACCTCGATTTCCCGTGATCCGCCGAATTAATGTTCCGCCAGACCACTAACAGCCCCGAACTCCCGTGATCCGCTGAAATAATGCTCTCCCAGACAACTAACAGCCCCGAATTTCCGTAACCCGCCGAATTAATGTTCCGCCAGACCACTAACAGTCCCGAACTCCCGTGATCCACTGAAATAAAGCTCCGCCAGACCACTAACAGCCCTGCCATCCCAATTTTCACCTGAATTGTGTTGAGCCAGGCGTCCGATCTGACGATTTGCGGTAAGCTTGGCCGTCATCGCTTCATAAAGGGCGCATGCGGCGCATATGTTTTACCGTATAGGAGGGAGGACCGCCCAATGATGCGTGTAAGTCGGAAGCTGCGCAAATGGACCGCGACGATTCTCGACCTGCCGCAGGATGTGGTGCTGGACTTACCGCGCATCACGATGATCGGGGGCCTTCAGGTGACGGTGGAGAACCACCGCGGGATTCTTCATTTCTCTCCGGACAATCTGCGGCTTGCGATGGATAACGGGGAAATGGAAGTGACGGGACAAAATTTGATTATCCGCAATATCGGCGCAGAGGAAGTATTCGTAGAAGGCAATATTTTAGGCGTCCAGATGTTGGTTTCGGGCAAGAACAAGACGCCGGGATGAAGGAAAAGCTTCCCGGCGCGCTTTCCGCGCGTTTGTAGGAGGACAAGCTGGGGCAGGGGGTAGCGGGGATGAAAGGAACTTGGTTGGCGAACGTACGCGGCTACGTCGGCGTGAAGTTGATCGGAGGAGAGCCGGAGACGTTCCTGAACGCGGCGACAGCACAACGAATCGGCCTATGGAATATTTCGTTTACAAAAGGCGGGGAACTCAGCTTCGGCGTGACTGTGCCTGAATTCTTCAAGCTGCGGCCGCTTTTGCGGGAGAGTGGGAGCCGTTCTCGCATTTTGTCCAAGCACGGGCTGCCATTCCAGTTGGCCAAGCTATCGCGGCGCAAAACGTTTGCGGCAGGCATGCTTGCTTTCGCGATTGCGCTGTTCGTGCTGTCGACTTTCGTATGGAATGTCAAAATCGAAGGCAATTCTGCGATTCCGCCGGAGAAAATTCGCGCGGCTGCAAAGGAAGAAGGGTTATATTCGTTCCAATCGGCGTTCAGGCTGAAAAGCCCGGATATGCTCGCGAAGAAGCTGGCGCTCCGGCTGCCGGAGGCGGCATGGATCGGCGTGGACAAGCAAGGGACGACGGTTACGATTACGGTCGTCGATTCGACGCGTCCTGAGAAGAAACCGCTCACCGGTCCAAGCAATCTCGTCGCCACGACCGATGCCGTCGTTACCCGGATTATCGCCGAAAGCGGCAGGCCGAAGGTAGAGCGTAACGATAGAGTGCGCAAAGGCGACGTGTTGATCTCCGGGTTTATCGGCAACGAAACAAACAATAAAGTCGTCTCCTCCAAAGGCAAGGTGATGGGGCTCGTCTGGCACGAATACCGGATCTCATCGCCGCTTGAGACGAAAGCAAGAAACTTTACGGGAGCCTCCCAGGAGCGCAAGTTCCTCGTCATTGGCAGCCGCGCGCTGCAAATTTCCGGCTATCGCGGCGAATCGTATGAGCTGTCCAAAACTTTGGCGACGGTCAAACGCGCGAAGTTATGGGACCGGCTGCTGCCGTTCGGGACGATGATTGAGACGGAGCGGGAAGTGACGGAAACCGTCAATAAACTGACGCCGGCGGAAGCGAAAGAAGCCGGACTTGCGCAGGCACGGTCGGAATTGCTGCGGGGGAGCGGGCCGGAGGCGTCGATAAAAGAGGAAAAAATTTTACATGAGCGTACCGAGAATGGTAAAGTGATGTTAACCGTGTATTTCGAAGTGGAACAATCGATCGCGGTCGAACGTCCAATAGGATGAGAGGTTGTTCAAAAAGTTTTCTTCAACCTTCTCGGTGCTGAATATCGAACTTTTTGAACACGATATAATGAGCGTTTTCCAGCAGGGGGAATGAGTTTTTTTGACGGAGCTGAAAGCTTGCACGACGATCCCGTTACGCAACGCGGCGGAAGGAATGGCGTTGTTCGGTCCGCAGGACGTGTTCCTTAGGCTGATCGAGAAAGAAACCGTATCGCTGATTCGTTCCAGAGAAGCTGAAATTTATATCGAAGGGCCATCCGATGAGGTGCGCTCACTTGAGCAGTTGTTCGAGACGCTCATCCAGCTGATCCAGGATGGTATGCAGATAACCGAGCGCGATGTTCGTTATGCGCTGCAACTGTCCAAGGAGATGAAAGCGGACGAGCTGCTGGGTTTGTTTAAAGGAGAAATCACGTCGACGTTTCGCGGCAAACCGATCATTCCGAAGACGCTTGGACAACGTCATTACGTCACGACGATTCGCAAGAAAGATATCGTGTTCGGCATAGGCCCTGCGGGTACGGGCAAGACGTACTTGGCTGTCATGTGCGCGGTAGCTGCGCTTAAAGGCGGCAAAGTAAAGCGGATATTGCTGACTCGCCCCGCCGTCGAAGCCGGTGAAAGCCTTGGATTTCTACCTGGCGATATGCAAGAGAAGGTCGATCCGTATTTGCGGCCGCTGTACGATGCGTTGAACGACGCTCTTGGCGTCGAAGGCGTCGCCAAAGCGATGGAACGCGGACAGATCGAAATCGCGCCGCTCGCTTATATGCGGGGCCGGACGCTTGACGAGTCTTTCGTCATATTGGACGAGGCGCAGAACACGACGCCGGAGCAGATGAAAATGTTTCTGACGAGGCTGGGCTCCAGTTCGCGCATGATCATTACGGGAGATGTCACCCAGATTGATTTGCCGAAGGGCAAAAAGTCCGGTCTGATGGAAGCCGAACAAGTGCTCAAAAACATCGAAGAGATCGGCATCGTGTATTTTACCGATCAAGACGTCGTTCGCCACGCTCTCGTCCAGAAGATCATTTTGGCTTACAACGCTTTTAACGAACAATAACGATCAGGGAGGGAGCGCCGGATGAGTCGTCGCAATAACGGCCAGACCAGCCATCCATCGACCTTGACCCGGGCAGCGGCAGGATGGAAGCACAGCGCGGCGATGCGCTGGCTCCTGCTCCTGCTTTTTGTATTTTTGTTTTACTTCAGCCTGACGCCGCGTCTCGTGCCGGAGACGTACGACATTACGCTCAACGCGAAAAGCGAGAAAGACATTCGCGCTCCGCGCCAGACGGTTGACGAAAAAGCGACGCTGCAGGCGCAGGAAGAGGCGGCGAAAAAAGTCGGTTCGAGGTTTTCCATCGTCGCCCTTCACAACGAAACACTCATAGACGAAATATTCGCCCGGGTCGAAGAAATCAATCAGGATGATCAAATTCTCGAAAGCGACAAAGTCGACATATACAGAAGAGTCATTCCGGAGCGGGTTCAGCAGTATGTTTCCTCGTTCGTCGCGGCGAACAGGAACAAAGAAACGTATTCCACTGAGCTGCTTGCGGAGATGGAGAAGGTCGTCTCCGCGCAAGCTTACGCGATTCCGGAAGAAACGTATTACAAAATTCCAAAGCTAAAGCCCGAACAGATCGCGAGTATGCGCGCTGTCGGACGGGACGTCGTGCGCAAGCTGATGCTTGAGCCGTTGGTTCAGGCGGAGACGGCACGGACAAAAGTTGCTGAGCTTGTGAATGCAAGTTCGCTTTCGCTGAAGGCGGAACGGGAAATCGTGCAGGAATTGGCGCGCATCTCAATTCTCCCGAACAAATTTTTCGATCAGAAAGCGACGGATGACGCCGAAGTCGAAGCGAAACAGAATACTCCTCCAGTGGTCATTATGCAAGGCGACGTTGTCGTCAAGGCGGGACAAGTCATTAACCAGGCTCTGTATGAGAAGCTGGACGCGCTCGGCCTTCTGCAGGAACGCCAAAGCGACTTGCCGAAACTAGGCGTGCTGTTGTTCGCCGTAATATTCACGTTAGCGCTGTACGGGTACGCTGAATTCACTTCGCTCGGCTCGCAGACATCGCAACGAACAAACGCCCAGTGGGTTATGCTGCTGCTCATCTTCGCGCTGAATATTTTGTTCATGCATCTTGCGGCGTTGGCCCATAGCCAGGATTGGCCGCATGTCGGCTACTTGGCACCGGTTGCGCTAGGCAGTATGCTCGTGACATTATTGCTCGATTTCCATCTCGGCCTTGTCAGCTCGTTTTTATTTACGTTGCTCGCAAGTGTGATCTTAAATGTAGAGCAGGCGCATATATTCGATTTCCGTTACGGATTCGTTGCGGCGGTTGTCTCGTTCACCGCTGTGCTGGCGATTCACAGAGCGAGCCAGCGTTCGTCCATATTGAAAGCGGGCATTATGGTCAGCCTGTTCGGCTCGGTAGCGGTGCTGGCGCTTATGCTCGTTGATCCGGAGCCTAGCCGGTCCGCGCTTGTCCAATCGGTTGCGTTCATGTTCTCGAGCGGCTTGCTGACGGCGGTGCTCGTCATCGGACTCATGCCGTTCTTCGAGGTTACGTTCGGCATTCTGTCGGCGCTGAAGCTCGTCGAACTGTCGAACCCGAACCATCCGCTGCTGCGCAAGCTTCTGACGGAGACGCCGGGTACGTACCATCATAGCTTGATGGTCGGTAATTTGTCGGAAGTGGCTGCTGAAGCGGTTGGCGCGAACGGGCTGCTGTGTCGCGTGGGGTCTTTCTATCACGATGTCGGCAAGACGAAGAGGCCGCTCTATTTTATCGAGAATCAGAACGGTTCCGGCAATCCGCATGACAAGCTCGATCCGAAAGTCAGCGCATCGATCATTATCGCTCACGCGAAAGACGGCGGAGAAATGTTGAAAGCATACAAACTTCCGAAGCCGATTCGGGATATTGCGGAACAGCATCACGGCACAACGTTTCTGAAGTTTTTCTTCCACAAGGCGGCCAAGCTGGCGCAAGAGGCGGGCGAGGTCAACAAATGGACGGAGGACGATTTCCGTTATCCCGGGCCGAAAGCACAATCGAAGGAAGCGGCGATCGTGGGCATTGCCGATTGCGTCGAAGCGGCGGTGCGTTCGCTGAATCACCCGACGGTCGAACAGATCGAAGGCATTATCGGCAAAATCATAAAGGACAGGCTCGATGATAACCAGTTCAACGAATGCGATCTGACTCTCCGGGAGCTTGACAAAATCGCGGAGACACTGAAGGAAACCGTTATCGGGATGTTCCATTCGCGAATCGAATATCCCGACGACAAGGAATTGAAAAAATTAAAAGAAGCGAAGGAGTCGGCACAATGACGTTAAGTCTCGAGTGGATCGACGAACGTGAAGGAGGCGCCGGACCTCAGGAAGAGAAATGGATGGAACTGCTTGAGAAGCTGCTCGTCATCGCCGGCAAGAAGGAAGGCGTGGAGACGGGAATCGTCACGTTGACGTTGACGGACGACGAAGGCATTCGCGAATTGAACCGGCAATATCGCGGGTTGGACAAGCCGACCGACGTGCTAAGCTTTTCACTGATTGAAGGCGAGGAGCCGGACATCCGTTTCGATGACGAGTACGAAGCGACCGAGGAAGACGAAGAGGAATGGCACGATGAGGAGAAAGCAGGTAATCCGTATTCGGAACTGCTCGGCGACATCGTTATTTCAGTTCCGCGCGCGGAAGCGCAGGCGGAGGATTATGGCCATAGTTTTGAACGAGAGCTCGGTTTCTTGTTTGTACACGGTTTCTTGCACGTGATCGGTTATGATCATGCGGATGAGACGCAAGAAAAAGAGATGTTCGCCAAGCAAGAGCAAGTGCTGCTGGAAGCGGGATTGTCGCGATGAGCGGATGGCGCTCGAAGGAGCTTCGCTCTTTTCGCTGCGCCTTGGCTGGCATCGCCGGCGCAGTGCGCAGCGAAAGCCATGTCCGATTCCATCTGACGGCGACGATCGTCGTCGCTGCCGCCGCCGTCTGGCTGAAAGCGACCACGACCGATTGGTTATGGATAACGACGGCAGTAGCGGCTGTCTGGGTGGCGGAGCTTTTTAATACGGCGCTGGAGCGGATTGTCGATCTGGCTTCTCCGGGACAGCATCCGCTCGCCAAGGCGGCGAAAGATACGGCGGCAGGCGCCGTGCTAGTTGCGGCGTTGTATGCGGCGGTTGTCGGAGCGATTGTCCTCGGGCCTCCGTTATGGGCTGCGTTCTTCGGTTAGCGAGGCGATGGTTCTCGAGTGGTTGTGCAAGCGACATTGCAATATATGAACACGACAACAAGAACGGAACGGGGCATGAGGATGAGCGTAGACAAACTTTTACAATCTGTAGATCATCTTCTGGATATGGCGAAGACAGCCCGCGAAAGGGCATATGTGCCTTACTCAGGTTTTAAAGTCGGAGCAGTCGTTATCGATGGCGACGGTAATTTTCATCATGGTTGCAACGTGGAGAACGCGGCTTACGGACCAACGAATTGCGCGGAACGAACGGCTCTTTTCCGAGCGATCGCAGACGGTAGACAGGCCGGAGAGTTCAAAGCGATCGCAGTCATTGGTGACACGGACGGACCGATCTCTCCCTGCGGCGTTTGCCGCCAGGTCATGGTCGAATTGTGCGCGCCGGACATGCCTGTTATTCTGGGCAACTTGAACGGTTCCCATCAAGTAACGACGGTGGCTGAGTTATTACCGGGCGCTTTCTCCTCGCGAGATTTGAACAAATGAAAGGGCAGGTCTAAGCGATGACGCAGAAAAAAAAATTCAAATCGGGCTTTGTTGCGATTGTCGGTCGTCCGAACGTCGGCAAGTCGACCCTGATGAACCAGGTGATCGGACAGAAGATCGCTATCATGTCGGATAAGCCGCAGACGACTCGCAACAAAATTCACGGCGTGTATACGACGGACGAAGTGCAAATCGTGTTCCTCGATACGCCAGGTATTCATAAACCGAACTCCAAACTTGGTAATTATATGGTGAAAGCGGCCGAAAGCGCGCTAAACGAAGTTGACGCGATTTTGTATTTGACCGACGTGTCGGAGTCAATTGGCGGCGGCGATCGCTACATCATGGAACAGTTGAAAAAAGTCAAGGACACGCCCGTGTTTCTCGTGCTCAACAAGATCGATAAAATCCATCCGGAGCAAATGCTCCCGGTCATCGAGAAATTCAGCAAGCAAATGAACTTCACGGAGATCGTACCGGTATCCGCGCTCAACGGCAACAACGTTAACGCGTTATTGGACACGCTGTCAAAATATTTGCAAGAAGGCCCAATGTACTATCCGGCTGACCAAGTGACTGACCATCCCGAGCAGTTTGTCTGCGCTGAGCTCATTCGGGAGAAGTTGCTGCAACAAACGCGGGAGGAAATACCGCATTCGATCGCCGTCGAAATCGAGAGCATGAGCGTCCAAAGCAATGGCCTCGTGAATATCGGAGCCGTCATTTATGTCGAGAGGGATTCCCAGAAAGGCATCATTATCGGCAAGCAAGGCGCGCTTCTGAAGGAAGTCGGCAGGCAAGCCCGCGAAGACATGGAAAAATTGCTTGGATCGAAAATTTATTTGGAGTTGTGGGTGAAAGTTAACAAAGATTGGCGCAATCGCGAATCTTTGTTGAAGACGTTAGGGTACCGGGAAGAGTAAGTAAAAATCCGAGTCGCGTCAAAATGTGTCAGGCATACCCTGCAAGCTGGGGTGGCATCCTATTCGGTGAAAGTGCAGTTCATTTTCGCCCGGAGAGGATGAGGCGCAGTGCGGGATTTCACGTGGCACGTGTTTAAGCAAACCGGCGATATCGAAGCATATTTGCTTTATAGAGAAATGCACAATCTCGGTGCCGCCGAGCTTGGCCATGCGCCGGGAACGGAAGAGGACGAGGGGAATGTCGCGGACGAGGAATGATGGCCGTTGTTGTATCGCGTTGAAGGGTTAGTCATTCGCAGCACCGATTACGGGGAAGGCAACAAAATTGTGACCCTGCTTACGCCGGATTTCGGCAAGCAGGGCATTGTCGTGCGCGGCGCGAAAAAGCTGAAAAGCCGTTACGGTGCGCTGGCACAGCTTTTTACATACGGGGATTATTCGTATTACAAAGGCGGCACGCTCGGGACGCTGAATAGCGGGGAAATTATCCGTTCGTATCAGGAACTGCGACAAGGATTGGACGGTCCCGCTTATGCTGCTTATGCTGCCGAACTGACGGACAGAGCGATGGACGACGAGGCGGCGGCGTATTTGTTCCACCAGTTGCTCGCTTTTCAAACGGCTTTGGCAGAAGGGAAAGATCCGCAGATTGTCGTATGCGCCTACGAGATGAAAGTGATTGCGGCTGCGGGTTATGAGCCGAATCTGGATGAATGCGCCGGTTGCGGCAGAAGCAATGTGCCTTTCCGCTTCAGCCCGCCTGCCGGCGGCGCGTTATGCCACTCGTGCGCGTACCGGGACCCCGGTGCGCTTGAACTTGGCGACGGCGCGTGGCGTCTGCTCCGCATATTCGCCGGCATGGATATGAGAAGATTGGGTAACATCTCGGTCAAAGAAAATACGAAAAAGCAGCTTCGGCTTGCGCTTCGCCGTTGGATGGATACGCACATGGGACTGAACTTGAAGTCGCGGGGGTTTCTCGATCAATTGGAGAAATACGGCGAAATGCTCTCGCCTGACATCGCCGCGCCGCCGTCGCGCATCAAACCGCAGCCGGACTCCGACGCAGCAGACGACTCCGGCGAAATAAGCGGGTAAAACCCGCTTACAGAGCACGGCTGGTGTGAATTCGGCGAAATAAGCGGGAAAAACCCGCTTACAGAGCGCGGCTGGGGTGAATTCAGCGAAATAAGCGGGAAAAACCCGCTTGCAGAGCGCGACTGAGGCGAATTCAGCGAAATAAGCGGGAAAAACCCGCTTACAGACCGCGACTCGGGCGAATTCGGCGAAATAAGCGGGAAAAACCCGCTTACAGACCGCGACTGGTGTGAATTCAGCGAAATAAGCGGGTAAAACCCGCTTACACTCCACAGCCCCCTAATTAAGTTGGAGTCCTCCACCATGAAAATGTACACTTAATACATGAGGAGGACGAACTCAATGGGAAAAATGTCTGAACAGAGAG